>DATGEY010000146.1:0-5678 GCA_035309625.1 Candidatus Acidiferrum sp. | reverse complement strand
ATTCTTCCGCTATTGTGGCCTCGATCTTGACGTAGAAATCCATGGCCAGGGCAGCGGCGTCAAAGGCCGGACCGAGGTTCGCCGAGGTCGCGGGCAGCGCGATCCGAAAACTCTTCAGGCTTTTGTTCTTGGTCCGCAATGGCATGAGGGTCAGGATTCCCCGGCCTGCTCCAGCGTTCGAATCACAGCATCCAGCGTGGCATCGAGCACGATCGGCGGATGGCGCAATGCCTCCAATGACGAAGCGGCGCCCTCATCGCGAGTCCCCTTGAACAAATCGCCGCGATGAAAATCAATGGTAAAGTCGGGATCCTTCAGCAGATTTCCGGTCAGAACCAGAACCACGGTTTCAGCGGCCTTCACAAATCCCTGCTTCACCAGCTTCTTCAACCCCGCTAGCGTCACCGCCGACGCAGGCTCGCACCCGATTCCCTCGGCGCCGATTTCCGCCTTGGCTTGCGCGAGCTCGACTTCTGTCACCTGCTCGCACGCGCCGGACGTGACTTCGAGCACGTGAGCCGCCTTCTTCCATGAAGCGGGATTGCCGATGCGAATGGCGGTAGCCCGAGTGTCGGCAGAAACGCTGATCAGCCGCTTCCCCGCGCCCTCGCGCAACGTGCGCACCAGCGCGTTCGCGCCCTCCGCCTGGATCACCGAGAGCTTCGGCAGCCGCGGAATCAGGCCCAGTTCCCGCATCTCCAGCAAGGCCTTGCCAATAGCAGAACTGTTTCCCAGGTTTCCCCCCGGAACAATAATGTGGTCGGGCGGCTCCCACCCCAGTTGTTCGAGCAGTTCGAGCGCAAGCGTCTTCTGCCCTTCCAACCGAAACGGGTTAATCGAATTCAACTGGTAGACCGGAGCGCGCAGCACCAGTTGCTGCAATAGCCGCAGGCATCCATCGAAATCGGTGCGCAACTGGCACGTCACCGCACCGTAGTCGAGCGCTTGCGACAGTTTGCTCCATGAAATTTTTCCTTCCGGAACCAGCACCAGGCTGCGCATTCCTCCCCGCGCCGCATAGGCCGCCATTGAGGCCGAGGTGTTTCCGGTGGATGCGCACGCCGCCCACCGGAACCCCGCGCGCCGCGCGAACGTCGCCGCCACAGTCATCCCGGTATCCTTAAACGACCCGGTCGGGTTCATTCCCTGATGTTTGGCGAAAAGCCGCGGCACTCCCACAATGCGGGCGCATTGCGGAAGCTCATACAGTGGAGTATTGCCTTCGCGCAAGGTGATGGCCTGCTGATCGTCTTCGAGCGCGGGCAGCAGATCGCGAAACCTCCACACACCACTGAGGTCGATCGGCTTCGAAGAAACCTTACGATTACGCCAGGTTGATTTCAGTTCGTCCGGGTCAGGCTTGGCCTGTTTCCAGCCAGGATAGGTAATTTCGAGCAGATCCCCGCAGCCCTGGCAGCGGAAATCCTGCCGCGCGCTGCCGCTCAGCTCTCCGCACGCGATGCAGCGGAATTGGAAATCCGCCTGCCGCACCCCCGGCGCGGACGGTGAAGTGGAGGACATGGGCGTGATTTACTTCTCTTTCCGCAGGTACTGGTCGGTCTTCTCGATCCAGTCGGCGCGCGGAGGCGTGAACACGTCGAGATCCACCGTATCTTCCATCGCCTCAGCCTTGTGCGGCATGTGCGATGGAATGCAGAGCACTTCCCCGGCGTGGACCACGATCTCTTTTCCATCAATCCAGAATTTCAGCGCCCCTTCCACGATGTAGGTCAACTGTTCGTTGTGATGGCTGTGCTGCGGAACGATGCAGCCTTTTTTCAGCAACACGCGCGCCAGCATGATCTCCTGGCCCCATACCATCTGCCGCTGCAACAGCGGGTTGAGATCCTCCAGCGGCACGGTGTGCCACGGAATATACTGCAGCGCCGCAGCAGGCGCGGCATGCTTTGTAACCGCAGCCTTGGCGCGGGAATGAGATGCAGTTTTCGATTTCGCCGCCGACTTCGTTTTGGCTTTAGCTTTTCTCATGTCTTTACCAGCCCTAACTGACCCCCTCCAGTATCCGGATTTCCCTTTCGGCAGCGCCCTCAAGTTTCTTCAACGCCGCTTGGTATCCAGGACTCTCGTATGCCGCCAATGCTTTCTCCACGCTGTCGAACTCAATCACCACCGTTCGTTCGTTCAATCCCGCCTCCAACGCCCGGAAGGGCAATCCGCGCGCAATGAAGCGGCCTCCTCTGGATAGGATCGCCGGAGTCGCCAGTTTTGCATATTCCGCCAGCGCCGCCGGATTCGAAACCGAACGGTAGAAAGCGATCCAGTATCCCTTTGCCATTGCGCAGTCCTGTCAGCGAACTCTTCCGTCGTACAGCTTCACCGCCGTGTCGTGCAAATAAGCGTGCGCCAATTCCAGCGCCCGCGCCTCGGTGACCTCACCCTCCGAGATCATCTCGGCAAGAGCCGCCGCCAGCGCCATCCGCGATGACTGGGCTCCCAGCCAGTAGCTCTCTTCCGCTCCCAGCACCTGATTGTACGGGAAGCAATCCGTCCCAAATGTGATCTTATCGGGAAAAGTTTCCAGCCACATCTTCAACGTGTCCTTAAATGCCGAGGGATACTGAGCCAACTCCCCGAACGACGAATCCAGATAAACATTCTTCATCGCTGCCAGCCAGATCGCCTCGCGCTCCAGCGGGTATCCGCCGTGAATCATCACGAACGTGGTCGAAGCGTACCGCGGATCGCGCAGCACGCTTTCCAGATTCATGATGTTGCTTTGCGACAGATTAAAGTAATCGCCAATTCCGACGGCAGTGTGGATGTGTACCGGCAGATGCAGCCGTCCACCCTCCTGCACCAGATAGCGGAAAATGTAGTCCTGAAACGTCCGGTACTCCTTCTCCGTAGGAATTCCGCCCACCACGAAGCGTTGGTAAATATCCTCAGCCTGCGTGCGACTGGGATCGCTGAACGTCGTTGGACGGAAATAGGCGACCTCGAACTTCATGGCGATGCCGCCGCGCTTCGAATTATCTTCAAGCGTCTGGCTGATGAATTTCAGGTAATCGGCAAATGTTGCGGGAAGCTTGCTGACATTTTCCTGCTGCATCCAGCGGTGCAGCATTTTTTCCTGCAGCGGAATGAAGACTCCTTCGTCGGCATTGCGTGCCGTCTCCCGCTCGTTATTAAACGGCCACATGAAGGCATCGCCAAAGAACACCCACGGGAAGCGCTTTGGGTTGAGATAGTCCGGCATCATGGCGCGATTGGCCACCGAACTCTCAATGTTGATCTTGTCGAGAATCGAATCGAAGTAAGCCGTACCCTTCAACTGCTTCTTTAATTCTGTCTTTTTGTCCAGCAGCCACTTCGCATGCTCCGGGGAAAGATCGTTGTAGGGATATCCGAATAAGGCCTTCGCCGCAGCCGCCAGTTCCGGATTGTCGTCGCGCGTGCGCAGCGCCTCACTTGCATTCGGCGGCGCGGCCATGGCGTCCACATCGGGATCGTCCGCATATCCGGGATGCGCATGATGATCGAACGCGGGAATCTTCTCGATCTGCGGCAGCAGCCGCTGGTAGATTTGCTGCACGTCTGGGCCGGGAAACGGTCGGGCCTGAGCGACGCACACCGCGCTCAGGGCCATCAGAAGCACACTTCTCATCGCATTTCGCATGGATTTTGCCTGGCACTCCCAACATCGCATGATCTGAATTAGCGAACCGCAGCGGTTCCCTGCCACGCCGACGACACTTTCTGAATCCGCTCGACCGCTTCCCGCAACGTCTCCATCGACGACGCGAACGAGAAGCGGATGAAGTCTTTCCCCGCCGGTCCGAACGCCGCACCCGGAATGGCCGCCACCCCGCCTTCTTCCAGCATCACGCGGCACAACTCCTCGGCCGGCATGCCGGTCCCCGTGATATCCACCCAGGCGTAGAACGCTCCGTCAGGCGGCATAATGCGAAACCCGGGCACGCGATTCAAATCGCGCGCAAACTGCTCGCGCCGCCGCGCGAATTCTCCGACCATGCGATCGGTATTGCCCTCGCGATCGCGCAGCGCGTCAATCGCCGCTATTTGTGTGAACTCGGCCACGCAAGTAAAGGTGTTCACGACCATCATATTCAGCGCCGGGACGACTTCCGGGGGCGCCACCGCATATCCCAGCCGCCATCCGGTCATCGCGAAGCTCTTTGAAAATCCGTCGATGATCAGCGTGCGCTCGTGCATCCCCGGATAGCGCAGCATGGAAAGATATTCGCCGCCATAAATGATCCGCGCATAGATTTCGTCCGAGAGCACCCACAGGTCATGCTTGACCGCGAGTTCCGACATTGCCCGCTGCACCGCATCGGTATAAACCGTTCCCGTGGGATTCCCCGGAGAATTGGTGAGCAGCATGCGTGTGCGCGGCGTAATCTTGGCCGCGATCTCGGCAGGATCGGGCTGAAACTGGTTGCGAGCGGACAGCGTGAAGGGCACTGCCACGGCTCCTAGTCCGAGGGCAATCGAAGCATATCCCGGAAATCCGGGGTCCGGATAAAGCACCTCGTCCCCCGCCTCAAGCAGCGCCATCATGGCCTGAAACAGTGCGATCTTGGCCCCCGGAAACACGACCACGTTGTCGGCTGAAACTTTAATGTTGCGGGTGCGGTCCAGATAAGCGGCGATTTCCTCGCGGAGCGCCGGAATCCCCGCCACCGCACAGTAACGGTCTTTTCCCTCGGCGAGCGCCCGCGCCGCCGAATCAATCACCGACTGCCCGGGATGAAAATCCGGCTCCCCCAGCTCAAGATGAATAATCGAGTGCCCCTGCACCTCGAGTTCCTTAGCGCGCGAAAACACCGACAGCGCCCCTTCCCCGCTCATCACCGAAATTCTTGAAGCAATCGATCGCATAAGAAACTTCCTGCCACGGATTTACGCGGATTCACACGGATCAAGCAAAATAAAATGCAAAAAGAATTATCCGTGAAAATCCGTGTAGATCCGTGGCTGATTTTCCTCGTAGCTCGCAGCTACAGTCCTTTATACATGCCGCCGTCCACCAGCACCGTCTGGCCGGTGATATAAGACGCCCTTTCCGACGCCAGCCAGACAATCGTTTCCGCCAGTTCGCGCGGATCGCCCAGACGCTTCAGCGGCGCATCGGCAGCCCAGCCATCGAAAATCTCCTGCTCGCTTTTTCCGCTCGAGGACGATCGCGCCTTGGCCAACTCCTTGAGCCGGTCGGTCGCGGTGAAGCCCGGTCCAACGTTATTGACCAGAATCCCATCCTTGCCAAACTCGTTCGCCAGACTCTTCACCAGCCCCACCACCGCTGCGCGCACCGCATTCGACAGCACCAGATCCGCGACCGGCTGCTTGGTCGTAATCGAAGTGATAGTGATGATCCGTCCCCAGCGCTTGCGCTGCATGTGCGGAATAACTTCACGCGCGAAATAAACCGTGCTCAGGAAATTGGCGTCAATCGCCCGCTGCCAATCTTCCAGCGACGCCGCGAGGAATCCCTTGGCCGGCGGACCTCCAGCGTTGGTTACGCAAATGTCGACGCTGCCGAATTTCTCCGCCACCGCAGCGACGAAGCGGCCCACGGCAGCCGCATCGGTCACATCGAACGCCTCGGTGAAAACCTCTGCCCGATGCTGCTTGCGAATCTTCTCCGCCCCCGCTGCGAGCGCCTGCGCATTGCGCGCACACATCGCCACCCGGCA
>DATGEY010000145.1:0-3503 GCA_035309625.1 Candidatus Acidiferrum sp. | reverse complement strand
AGCCCTGAAAACCGAGATCACGCTCAAGGATGGGCGCGTCGAGCAGAGCAATTTTCACGACTACGAGATGCTGCGGATCTCCGAATCGCCCAAGATTGAAGTACACATTGTGCCAAGCGAAGTGAATCCCACGGGCGTGGGTGAGCCTGGTGTGCCGCCGGTCGCGCCAGCCTTGGCGAACGCTATCTTTGCGGCCACCGGGAAGCGAGTCCGGCGGTTGCCGATTCGTGCCAGTGATTTGGCATAGAAAAAAGAGCGGTGGAAACCGGCAGCCCTGAGAGATTGACCGGTAAGCAGCTTCTGTACGGACGGGGTTCGTCGCCCCCTCTATTCCTTGCGCATGCAAGTCAGGGTACGCGATTTGCGATTGTCCCGGAAGTTTAGCTATTTCGCCGGGATACTGTCGAACTTCCCGGCCCCCTGCTCATAGAAGAGTGCGCCTTCGGTCTTGTCGCCGCCGCTCCAGTGTTTGTGGCCACCGGGGATGAAGAGGAAATCGCCCGGCCCAACGCGCTTTTCGCCGGCTTCATCTTTATATAGATAGGCCCCTTTGATGACGACCAGGGAAACGTCGTTCGTGTGGGTGTGCATGCCTGCGTCGTACCCGGGTTCAAATTTGGTGAATGTTGCATGAGCGCCCTTGTCCGGGTCGCCCACAAGGATTTGCTGGGAAATACCACCCATCGGCGACGGTTTATATGTGGCTTGCCCTGAAGATACGTACACGACCTTCTTGTCTTTCTGAGCCTGCGCAACACCCACGAAAGCCGCAGCGATGGTTATAGCCACGACTGCCAACACGATCAGTGATTTCTTCATTTTTCTCTCTCCGTGTATTTCTAAGCTGGGATTCCTCTTTGGACGCCCGGACGGGAATGGTTAGCACCGAAGCGACTAAGGTGCCGCTACTATACCTTCTCGACGAACTTTATCCAAATGGTCCGGTTAACCTTGATCTGTCGAAGTGGGCTTTCTCTGCACTCGACCAGGAGCCTCCTACGACAAGTTTCGATTCCAAATGGTCTGCCGTCGCGAAACTCGAAGTTTTGGTGACAATTTGGTGACACCCTGCACCAAAATGCAGCAATCGATACTGAGAGTGTCACCAAAAATCCCGCTAAAGGCAGTTGCAAGTTATACTTAGAAACGGAGGAGTGGGTGAGCGGTTGAAACCGGCGGTCTTGAAAACCGTTAGGCCCGAAAGGGTCTCGGGGGTTCAAATCCCTCCTCCTCCGCCAGCATTGTCGACGCATCGGGCCCTCGGGTTCGCCTACGATCGGATCGTTTTTCGGTTATTGTTACGCCATAGCTGGACGTCGCGGGCCAGCCATTTCGCGGCGTTTCCCTCTAGAATAGCTAAACCGAGTCATGTCTTCTTCCCGCATCATCGGCATTCTGGTGGCCGTCTGGGCGTTCATCGTGGGCCTGTACCTGGCTGCCTCACTGGCGCTGGCTCACCATCCCGAGGCCCTCACAACCTTCGGCAACCTGGTGCAATGCATGGTGCCGCTGCTGGCCAATGCCGGCTTGCTATTGAACGCGGGCACGCCGCATTGGCGCCGCAATATTTTCTGGATGCTGCTGGCCATGGGTTGCACGCTGTGGATGCTGGGGCAATTTGATTGGACCTACTACGAGGTTTATGCACACCAGCCGCTTCCCCAGATGTATGGCGGCGATATTGTTTTCTTTCTGAAGGGCGTTCCCGTCATGGCCGCGCTGGCCCTGCAGCCTCACCGCAAGCGAGACGAGGTGCGGCTACGCTTCGGATACCTCAATTTTGTTTTGCTGCTGACGTGGTGGACCTTTCTCTATGCTTTCGTGGTTTTTCCCTGGATGTACGCGGTGCCCTCCGAGGCCCAATACAACTACAACTTCACGCTGATCTCCAACATTCAGAACATGGTCATCGTCATCGGCCTGGGCGCGTTGTGGCTGAAAGCCAAGGGCGCGTGGCGGGTAGTGTACGGCAACCTGTTTGGGGGCGCGGCGATGTACTTGCTTTCGTCGCTGACCATCAACGTGGCCATCGATATGAAGAGATATTCCACCGGAAGCTTGTACGACCTGCCGCTGATTTCTTCCTTCTTATGGTTTGGCTTGGCCGGCGCGATTGCTTACTTGAAGCGCGCGGAACTGGACGCCTCCGTGGACATTGACACGGAAACGGATGAGCAAAAAGCCGGCGCGGAAAGCCGATGGACGGCGCGGATGGCCATGGCCGCGGTCATGTCCCTGCCTGCGCTGGCGATTTATACGCTGCGATACGAACGCGACGTGCCGGATGTGCGCGACTTCCGCCTTATGACCACGCTTATTGCGGCCGTGCCCATCGCATTCCTGGTCTTCTTGCGCACGCATATCGCGGATAACGACCGCGCGCGCCTGCTCGCCAAGTCGGAACAATCCATTCAGAATCTGCAACGTTTGCAGGCACAAATGGTGCAGACGGAAAAGCTCGTCTCGCTGGGACAACTTGCGGCTGGAGCGGCCCACGAAATCAACAATCCGCTCGCGGCGATTTTGGGTTACTCCGACCTTCTCGCTGACGATATGACCCTGCCGGAAAAAGCCCGCGGGACCGCCGCGAAGATTCGCGATCAGGCGCGGCGTACCAAAACACTGGTGGCCAACTTGCTGAGTTTCGCGCGGCAAGTGCCGCCAGAGCGCACGCTGCTGGATATCAACACGGTGGTGACCAACGCCGTGCAGCTTCGCGCGCTGGATCTTCGCGCGTCCAAAGCGCGCATCGAACTGCAATTGGAATCGGTGCTGCCCGGCGTGCGCGGCGACGGCAATCAGTTGATGCAGGTCTTCTTCAACATCATCAATAACGCCATCGACGCGCTGGAATCCAACAACGGCGGGGTGCTGACCATCAAGACCATCCGCGAGCGTGCCAGCGTGGTGATTCTGTTCACCGATACTGGGCCGGGCATCAAGGATCCGCAGCGCGTCTTCGATCCTTTTTACACCACCAAGCCGGTCGGCAAAGGCACCGGGTTGGGCTTGAGCATCTGCTTCGGCATCGTGCAAGAGCATTCCGGCCGAATTTTTTGCTACAACTCGCAGCAAGGCGGCGCGGTGTTTCGCGTGGACTTGCCCGCGGTGCTCGCTGCTTTCCCCACAAAAGAAGCGCAGTCCGCAACCGTTTCGCCAAATCCGCAGAAGACTCCCGTCTGAAATCCGCAAACACGAAAATTTCGCGCGGTCCAGTTCCTGGAGTCTCGTGCGTTCGTGCTAGAGTCGTGCTGCAAATTGTGAACTGGGGAATGCAATGAGCGAAGCGGCCATCGTGACCGAGAAATTGACGCGGCGTTTCGGCGCTCTGACGGCCGTGGACAATGTCGATCTGCAAGTGGCCGCGGGGCAATTCTTCGGCTTTCTCGGGCCCAACGGCGCGGGGAAATCCACCACCATCAAAATGCTGACCGGGCTGCTCGCTCCCACTTCCGGACGCATGCAACTTCTGGGGCTGGATTTTTCCTCCAACGCGATGGAGG
>DATGEY010000144.1:0-40534 GCA_035309625.1 Candidatus Acidiferrum sp. | reverse complement strand
CATTGACGATCTCCTGCGCCGCGCGGTCGAAAACAAAGCCTCCGACTTGCACCTCAAAGTCGGCAATCACCCCTATCTGCGCGTCGATGGCCTGCTCACCGCCATCACCGACGTCCCGCGCATCACCCCGGAAGAAATGCTGTCCATGGCCTTTAGCATGATGACCAACCGCCAGAAGCAAAAGTTTAAGGAAACCGCCGAGCTGGACATGGCTTATGGCGTCGCCGGCCTGGGCCGCTTCCGCGTCAACGTTTTTCAGCAGCGCGGCAATGTCGGCATGGTCCTCCGCGTCATCCCCACCAAAATTCGCACCACTGACGAATTAAATCTCCCCGCCGTCGTCAATCGCATCTGCGAAGAGCAGCGTGGTCTTGTTCTGGTCACCGGCACCACCGGTTCCGGTAAATCCACCACCCTCGCCGCCATGATTGACCGCATCAATGCCAATCGCTCCGACCACCTCATCACCATCGAAGACCCCATCGAGTTTCTGCATCGCGACAAGCGCAGCTTCATCAACCAGCGCGAAGTGGAAGTGGACACCGCCAACTTCTCCACCGCCTTGCGCGCCGCGCTGCGTCAGGATCCCGACGTCATCCTGGTCGGCGAAATGCGCGACCTGGAAACCATTTCCACCGCGCTGCTTGCCGCCGAAACCGGCCACCTGGTTTTCTCCACCTTGCACACTCTGGACGCCACGGAAACCATTCAGCGCATCATTGCCGTCTTTCCGCCGCCGGAGCAAAAGCAAATCCGCTTGCAGCTCGCTTCCACGCTGAAAGCGGTCATTTCCCAGCGCCTGGTACGCCGCGCCGACGACAAAGGCCGCGTCCCCGCCTGCGAAGTCATGATCACCACCGCCTACATCCGCGATTGCATCATCAATCCGGACAAGACGCGCCTCATTCACGACGCCATCGCCGCCGGCACCAGCCAGTACGGCATGCAGACCTTTGATCAATCGCTCTTCGATCTCTATAGCAAGCAGCTAATCACCTTGGACGAAGCTCTCGCGCGCTCCTCCAACCCGGACGAATTCAAACTGCGCATCCAGGGTATCCGCTCCGCTTCCGACTCCGCCCGCGAAGAGATGGAGCGCCAAATGGCCGACTTCGAGCGCTTCGCCCGCAAGTAATCTGGGGTGCGGCAGTCTCTTGCCGCCCTCTTCGGTCGCCACTAGCAGAGCACGCCAATCTTCACGGCTACCATAACGCCTCTCTGCGAACCTCTGCGTTCTTTGCGTCTCTGCGTTATCTGTTCTCTTTACGCGTTTGCGTCGCAAAATCCCTCTTCTCTTACTTTCACGCGTGCCAATCTTTCTTTCCTTTACTTCATGACGCGATTGTCTCTATCCTTCATCATCAAAGGAGCCGCACATGATCCCACCAGAATGCTGGCCCAATCGCCGCAGCTTTTTGAAAATGAGCGCCGCCCTCACCGCAGGGTTCACCGCTCTGCCGCTACTCGCGCAACCGCCTGACGCCAATGATTCCAATACCATTGTCGGCCCCAAGAAAGGCTATTCCCCGGAAATCGGCACGCTGGTCTCCATGATGGGCTTCACCCGCTTTCAAGTCCTTATGTCGGCAAAAGGCCTCACGCCACCGCAACTCGATTTCCTTCTCGACGACAAAGCCAATCGCATCGGCGCCCTGCTGATGCACCTGGCCGCCATCGAAACCTTCTTCCAGCTCAACACCTTTGACGGCCTCAAGTGGGACGCACGGTCCGACAGCATCAAGCAAAAGTGGGACGTGGCCGGCAGCCTCGGTGAACCCGCGCGCAAAGCCATCAAGGGTAACGATCTCGACTACTACTTGAACCTACTCAAAGAAACCCGCGAAAAAACCCTGGCCGAATTTCGCAAGCGCGACGACAAGTGGCTGATGGCCGTCGACAAAGATTGGGCCTGGGGCCCCACCAACAATTACTGCAAGTGGTTCCACGTGGCCGAACACGAATCCAACCACAACGGCCAGATCAAGCTGCTGAAAAGCCGCGTTCCCGGCGCCAAACCCGCCGCCGAATAAGCAAGAGCGGCGCCTACTCCCCATTTGCCGCAGAGCCTCCCGCCCGATAACTTACGCCCGGACCGTGTCCAAATGGGCGATTTCCGGGCGTCACTGTAATGGCGGCGAAGATTGCCGTAACGCTCCTCAAGGCTTGAAGAGAAAGAAGGATTTCACCACAGAGGGCACGGAGAGCACAGAGTTATCTTTCCTCGTTCCTTCATACCTTCGTTCCTTCGTTGCTTCGTAGGTTCGTTACTCCTATCCTTCTGTCATGTTCAAGCCGCGCACGATCGATTCCGAGCCTGCTCTTTACGAAGCTGCGGTCAAGATCCTGATGCGCCGGGCGCATTCGGTTTCCGAGATGAAGAAAGCGCTGATCCGCCGCACGGCCGACGAAACCCTGATCCAAACTGTCCTCGCCCGCCTCAAACAAAATGGCCTGATCGACGACGCCCGCTACGCCCAACAATTCGCCCGGCAGCGCACCGAAATCCGCCAGCAGGGCAAATACCGGGTGGCGCGCGAACTCCGAGCCCGCGGGGTCTCCGAGCAGCACATCGAAGCCGCAGTGGACGAAGCCGCCGCGAATTCCGACGAAGCGGCCTTGGTGCGGCAGCGCATCGAGCGCAAGCTAAAACTCTTTCGCGGCGAAATCGATGAGCGCAAGATTGCGTCCCTGTACCGCACGCTGCTGCGCGCCGGCTTTTCGTCCGACACCATCCGGCGCGAAGTGAAGCGCGCCACTGCCGAAGAGCTGCCCGAAATCGAGTCGCCTGAAGAATCCTGAGTATAGGCATACCCACCGCCGGTGTTTTTCCAAAAGAGGGTGCAGCCTTTTGAAAACAAAGGATTGGCTAGCGGAAAGAAACGACAAGAGAGATCCCTTCGAGGCTCAGGATACATAAGAGGGTGCAACCGATTGATGGAAAAGGGGTTGGCAGCGGGGCGCGCGTTTCCGAGGCGGTTGCCTTTTGCGGGAGGGGATGC
Organism: Candidatus Acidiferrum sp.; assembly: GCA_035309625.1. Classification (GTDB taxonomy): domain Bacteria; phylum Acidobacteriota; class Terriglobia; order Acidiferrales; family UBA7541; genus Acidiferrum. The sequence goes on along the minus strand of DATGEY010000144.1, from coordinate 37,535 downwards.
CCACCCCCCTATCGACAGCAAAAGAGTGCGCAAGCGATTGAAAACAAGGGAGTAAGCGTGTCGCCATCGCGCACAAGAGTGCGCAAACGTCTGATACTGCGAGGCTTATTTTTTGCGGAGGGGTAACATTCGGTTGGAGTGACGTGACTGCGGGAGAGAATCGCTTGCACACGCGCGAAAATTCTTTCTTGCTAAGCGTTCGGGCTTCGCTGCGCTCCGGGGAGCGGGTTGACGTGGGCCGAGGTGAATGGCGGCGGCGCTGACGTCTGGAGAAAAGAATACGGGATGGGGTACGCCAGGGCAACTGGCCGGAGGGACGGTTTAGGTGCAGGTGGCCGAGGTTATTTTCGTTCGGAAAGTCCGACGTCTCGTGCTCGGAACAACAAATTCAAAATCCGCAAGCCCCTAATTAAAAGCTAGGTTGGCCGCTTTGAGTCGGCGACCCGGATTATGAGGCGCTTGCCGAGGGCGCGGGCGGCACGAGCGACGGTGTTCAGGGTTACGGAGACGTTGCGCGGATCTAGTAGACGATCTAGTTGGGAGCGGCTGGTGTGAAGCTGTTTAGCCATGGCGCGCTTGGTCTTTTGCTGTTCGCGCATGGCTCGTTGGAGTTGCCAGGCGAGTACGCGCTTGATGGCGATGGCCTCGACCTCTTCACGGATGCCTTCGGCTTCGAGGAAGCTATCGAAAGTTGATCCGCTGTGGTCTATTTTCTTTTTCTTCCTGGCATTCATGGCAGTCCCCTTCGGTGTTTGCTCTTGTTGATTCTGGCGAGCGCCAAGTCTGCATCCGTTGTCTTTTGCGATTTCTTGATAAACGCGTGCAGGAGAATCATGCGGCTCTTCTTATCGATGTAGAAGAGCACGCGAGCGATGCGATTCTGGTTCAAGTTTGTGCGCACTTCATAGATACCATCGCCAAGCGGTTTGCACACCGGCATGCCGATGGGCCAGCCGAATTCCACGGTTTTGATGTCCTCCCCGATACGTTTGCGGTCATCGGCTGAGAGGTGCTTCAACCATTCGCGTCCCGGCTCCCCTTGGGATTCGGTGCGATAGAAGATGGCTGGAACGCGCTTGCCTTGTCTCTCATCGAGCGGCCGAGAAGGCGAAGCAGGCGGGTTCGGTTCACCTTTCTTCGTCACACTGGCAGTGTACCACATACGGTACAGTCGCGCAATCTTAAAAGGGCGTGAGGCTCCCGGTTCACTCCGGTGCGATTGTCCTTTTGCGTAGGCGCGTGCTATCGTCCTCAGCTGCAAGGGGGATTTCGCAATGTCTGTGAACAAAGTCATTCTGGTGGGGCGGCTGGGCCGCGATCCGGAAACGCGCTACACCGGAGGCGGCCAGGCGGTGGCCAATTTTTCCGTGGCCACCGACGAAACTTACAAAGATCGCAACGGCGAGCGCCAGAAGCGCACCGAGTGGCACAAAATTGTGGTGTGGGGCAAGCAAGCGGAAATCGCCCAGCAGTATCTAAAAAAAGGCTCGCTGATTTTTATCGAAGGACGCATTCAATCGCGCGAATGGCAGGACAAAGAAGGCCAGAAGCGCACCAGCTTTGAAATTGTCGCCAGTAATTTCCGCATGCTCGGCGGACGCGCGGACGGCGCCGCAGCCGGCGCCAGCGCCGGCGGTGGCATGGGCGGAGGCGCCCAGCGAGGCGGCGACGACTTCGACGCGGGAGGCGCCAGCCACGACGAGCCCGCTCCCGGCGGCGGCGCCGGCCCGGAAATTTCCGACGAGGACATTCCCTTCTAGGTAGGAGAGCCGCTTTGGCTGTCCGCCGTTACCCAGGCAAACTGAAACGATGCCGCTGCGCATGACGTAGAAAGCAACGTTCGTCTCTATCCAAAAAAGCTGTGGCCGAAACGAATCGACAACTGAAACTGCAAGCTCGACCCAAGGGCTTGCTCGCGCCGGGCGACCTGCAGCTCACGGAAGCGGCGTTACCTTCGCTAGCAGACGGCCAGGCGCTGGCGCGAGTAAAATATTTGTCCATCGATCCGACCATGCGCGTGTGGATGGCGGCGGACAGCTATCTGCCTGCGGTGGCCATCGGCGACGTGATGCGCGCGTTCGGCTTTGCGGAAGTGCTGGAATCGCGGCACAAGGATTTCAAAAAGGGCGACAAAGTGGTCGGGCTCACCGGCCTGCAGGATTATTGCGTCATCGATGCAGCCGACAAGCGCGGCAGCTTTAAGACGATTCCATCAATTCCCTTCCTCTCGGACACCGCATTCCTGGGCGTACTGGGCATCACCGGGCTGACCGCCTACTTCGGCATGATGGACATTGCCAAGCCGCAAAAAGGCGAAACGCTGGTGGTTTCCGCGGCGGCGGGCGCAACCGGCAGCATTGCCGGACAGATCGGCAAAATTCATGGATGCCGGGTGGTAGGCATCGCCGGCAGCGCGGAAAAATGCAAATGGCTGACCGAGGAACTGGGTTTCGATGCCGCCGTCGACTACAAGCAGCCGGACTGGAAAGAAAAGTTAGCGGCCGCTACGCCCAAGGGCGTCGACATCAATTACGAAAATGTGGGCGGCGAAATCCTTCATGCGGTGATCGACCGCATGAATCTCCACGGACGTATCGTGCTTTGCGGGCTGATTTCCGGCTACACCAAAGGCGATCCCACGCTGGAAAGTTTCGGCATGGTGCTGGTCAAGCGGCTGCGGGTGCAGGGCTTCATCATCATCGACTATATGGATCGTTACATGGAGGCGGCCACACAGCTGGGCAAGTGGAAAATGTTCGGAAAATTGAAAGACCGGGACACGATTGTGGAAGGCCTGGAGAAAGCTCCCGACGCCATCAATATGCTGTTCACCGGCGGGAATATCGGGAAACTGATCGTGAAGGTGTGACTCCCCGGTGAACACACCGCCATCAGTGAGGAGACGGCGGCCCGTTGAGCTTGCGCTGCTCATCCATATGCTTGAGAAAATCCTCGAATTTCGGCAACTGCTCTGGAGTGAGAATGGCGCGGACCTGCGTGCGCCCTTTTTGCCGCACGAGGTTTAACTGCGCTTCGGTCTGATCGTGAATGGCTTTGGTCTCCGCGTGGCGCTGCATCAGTATGGAATCAAGCTGCTGGGCCTGTTGCGGCGAAAGCGACAGATCCCTGGTGAGCTGTTGCACTCGCTGGGCACGCCGCTCCGGTTCGGTGAGCGGCGGATTGGCGGCATTGACCGGGCGATGGGCCAATAAGAAGCCCAGCACGCCGCCCAGCGCGGCGCCCAGCAGAAACACCGCTGCTACCCAGAGCGCCGCCTTGCGGGTCGCGGCCGATTCGCTCATTGCGGGTTCTCCACCGGCAACACGTCATCCTGAGCCGTAGAGGATTGGGTGGAGTCAAAAATCGACTCGGCAACCGTGGCACTCCCGGACTGGGGAGGCGGAGCTGATTTAGGGACTTGATAGAGCCAGGTGCTGGCCAGTAACAGCGCCAAGGCGGATACCCAGGTGAGGCGCGCCGCCAGCCGGGGCACCGCGGCCCAGGTTTCCAGCGATTGCCGCCATTCCGATTCTCGCGCCGCTATCGCCGCCATCACCCGCGGGGCAAACCAGGAATCGGGCTGCACGGAAAGTGGAGGAGAATGGCGCAGAAGCATCCGGCAGGCGGAAAAATCTTCGGCGGCCGTCTGGCAATCCGGGCATGCGGACAAATGGGCCAACTGCGTTGCGGTGAGCGCGGAGGAATCGATAGCGTACTCCAAGGCAGTCCGCAGGTCAGAACACTGATGGTAATTTTTTTTGCTTCCTAGCAGGTTCCACATGCCCGCCTCCTTGCTGCACAAACGTTGGTTACTCGGTTGAACTCGAAAGGGCCACTGTTTCATTTTGAAACATATGACCCGGGATCCATTGCACTCTTGCGCTTGCGCACTTGATTCACGATTCGGCGGCGAGCGCGAAACAGACGAACCTTGACGGTGTTAGCATTCAAATCCAAGATTTCGGCGATCTCCTCGATGGCAAAACCTTCGACCTCTTTCAGGATCAGCATCATACGGTCGCGTTGGTCCAAGCCTTGCAGCAGGAGGTCGACCTGCTGTTGGGCCTCCAGTTTGTCGGAAACATCCTGCGCGCCGCTATCCCGCCGCTCCGTGCCGGTGAACTGCTGGGCTTGCTCTTCGGTGAGGTCGGATTCATAGAGCAGCGGCCTAACCTTTTTCTTTCTAAGCAGATCCCAGCACTCGTTGACGGTGATCTTGTACAGCCAGGTGCTGAAGGCGGCCCGCTGGTCAAAGCGTTTGAGCGAGAAATAGGCCTTCACAAAAACCTGCTGGGCGATGTCCTCAACATCTTCGCGGCGGCGCAGAATTCCGGCAGCGACGGCGAAAACGCGATGCTGGTGACGGCGCACCAACTCTTCGAACGCCTCCTTGTCCCCGCCTTGGGCGCGGCGTACCAGGTCCCGGTCGTCCGGTCCCCCCGCCAGTTTGCCGGCTGAGGGCTTCAAAACCGCCGCGGTGGCAGTAGCCATAGGCTCTGCTTTTGGGACGCGTGCCATGACTCTCAGGTTACGCTCATTTTCCGGGGATGGCGCATGGGTCGCACCATCTGTTTCAATTTCCGGGCCGGTAACTTTGTACTTGCAGGGCCCTTAACTACATGCAATAATACCTGCATGATTATTGGTGACCGCCTCCGCGCATTGCGTGAGGAAAAGAAACTCTCCCAGGGCGATATCGAGAAGCGTACGGGTTTGCTTCGCTGCTACATTTCCAGAGTCGAAAATGGCCATACGGTACCGGCCATTGAAACGCTGGAGAAGATGGCCCGCGCTCTCGAATGCCCACTCTATCAACTCTTCTACGACGGCGAAGAGCCGCCCGTACTGCCGAACCTGCCCAAGCGAAAGTCTTCGGACGATATCGCCTGGGGAACGAGCGGCAAAGAAGCACGCTTCCTCAATAAGCTTCGCCGGCTATTAGGCAAAGCGGATGAAGAAGACCGCAAGCTGATTCTATACATGGCGCAGAAAATGGCCAACCGCTAGTTCCGGGAACCGCAGCTTCGCTGGACTGGTGGAGTGAACGTAGTCAGCAGGGGCCGCGCTACCCCCGCAAGGCGCGGCCTAGTGTATAGTGTATTGTCTGGTGCGTTTTCCCGCATACGCCAAGCTAGCGCGCTCGAACAGCTTCCGCGATTCCCTGAAAGATCCTTACTTCTTCTATTCCCACTCAATGGTACCTGGCGGCTTGGAACTGATGTCGTAGACAACACGGGTAACGCCGGGAACCTCGTTCACGATGCGAGTGGAGATGCGTTCGAGAACATCTCCGGGCAAGCGTACCCAGTCGGCGGTCATGGCGTCTTCGGATTCAACGACGCGGACGGCGATGGTCAGGCCGTAGGTTCGATAATCGCCCATCACCCCGACGCTGCGCACCGGAAGCAAAACCGCGAAGGCTTGCCAAACTTTTTCGTAGAGGCCGGCGCGGCGAATTTCCTCGACCACGATGGCATCGGCCTCCCGAAGAGTTACCAGAGCTTCAACCGTTACCTCGCCAAGTAGCCGCACGGCCAAACCTGGACCGGGAAACGGATGTTTCATTAAAAGTTCGGCGGGAAGACCCAGATCTTTGCCAATACGGCGCACTTCGTCCTTAAACAGGTCACGCAGCGGTTCGATGAGGGCGAAAGGCATTTTCTCCGGAAGGCCGCCCACATTGTGATGGGTCTTGATGGTGGCGGAGGGACCTTTGACGGAGACAGACTCGATTACATCGGGATACAGGGTGCCTTGGACCAAGTAAGCGATCTCGCCGTGAGCTTCATTTTTTTGCAACTCCATGGCTTTGTCGGCGAAGACGGAAATGAATTCGGCGCCGATCCGCTTGCGCTTGCGTTCGGGGTCAGTCACCCCCTGGAGTTGAGCGAGAAAGCGTTGCGAGGCATCCACCCCGATAACGCGAAGACCGAGGCGATCGCGGAGCATTTCCAGGGTGTGTTCGAACTCGTTTTTGCGCAGCAAGCCGGTATTGACGAAAACGTTGGTGAGGCGGTCACCGATGGCGCGATGCACCAGCACGGCGGCAACGGTGGAATCGACCCCACCGCTGAGCGCGCAAATCACCCGGCTGTTCCCTACCCTGGTTCGAATGGCTTCGGTGGTTTCTTCAATGAAGGCTGCGCCGCTCCACTTGGTTTCCGCTTTGCAAACGCGGAACAGAAAATTGCGGAGAATTTCGGTTCCGCGATCGGTGTGGCGCACCTCGGGATGAAACTCGACGGCGTAGATCTTGCGCTGAGAATCTTCGACGGCGGCGACAGCGTTCTGCGTACGGCCCACGGTGCGAAAACCGGGAGGCAGGCCGACGACGTGGTCACCGTGGCTATTCCAGATGCGGAGGGAGTTGGGAAATTCGGCGAAGAGCTCGGATGGGTGATGGGAGCTATCGATATTGAGAACGGCGCTGCCGTATTCGCGGCGGCCGGCCGGCTCCACTTTGCCACCCAGATGATGGGTGAGCCATTGCATGCCGTAGCAGATTCCGAGGACCGGGATGCCGAGCGCCAAGACGGCAGGGTCGCACTTAGGGGCTTGCGGGTCGTAGACGGAGCTGGGGCCGCCGGAGAGAACGATGCCGGCAGGCTCGAGTTTGCGGATTTCTTCCAATGTGGTGGTACAGGGGAGAACGGAGGAGAAGACTTGTTGTTCGCGAATGCGGCGGGCGATGAGTTGCGTGTATTGGCCGCCGAAATCGAGCACGACGATGCCGCCACGTTCGGAGTTGGGGCGCTCGTGGTGTGGTTGCATTTGGGTTCCGCTGGACATTGTCCCCCCGAGGTTACAGTCACGTCTACGATTCAAGCACGAAAGTCGTGGTTCGGTCCGCAGGCGGACCTGAGTCCAGGGTTACCCGGCAAAAATCAAAACCCTTGAAGCTACGACCGCGCCATGCTGGGACGCAGCCATGTTGCGCCCCTAGGATGAAACGGCGTCACGCCACCACCAGGTTTACCAGCTTGTCTGGCACCACAATTTGTTTTACTACGCGTTTGCCGTTGATGTGCTGGGCTACGGCGGGCTCGGCCAGCGCTTTCGGTACAAGATCGGCTTCGCCCAGACCGGCAGCCACTTTCAATCTTGCGCGGACACGACCGTTTACCTGCACCACGACTTCTACTTCTTCCACGCGCGCGAGATCTTTTTGCGCCGCCGCCAAAACCGGCCAACTGGCCTTCCACAAACCATCGGGGTGCCCCAGCATTTCCCAGAGCTCTTCGGCGAGATGCGGGGTCATGGGCGCGAGCATCAGCGTAAGCATCTCCAAAACTTCCTTGCGAATCTCCGGGCGAACTCCTTCTTCGAGGGGTTCGGCGGCGTAGATTTCGTTGGTGAGCTCCATGATCAGGGCAATGGCCGAATTGAAATGCCAGCGCGACTCAAAATCCTGGGTCACGCGCCGCAAAGTTTCGTAAGTTACGCGGACCAGTTCCCTTTCCTTCCCGGACAGGCCTTGCGGGCTAACATTCCAGCGCGCGGCGTCTTTTACGGTAGGAGCGTGGCGGTCAACCAGGCGGAAGACGCGATTGATGAAGCGCCAGGCGCCTTCTATGCTTTCTTCGCTCCATTCCAAGTCTTTTTCGGGGGGCGCGGCAAACAGCGTATAGAGCCGTCCGGTATCGGCGCCATATTTATCCGCCATTTCCATCGCACCGACCACATTGCCTCTGGACTTGGACATGGCCATGCCGCCCTTTTGCACCATGCCCTGGGTGAAGAGCCGGGTGATCGGTTCGTTGTGCTTCACCAGACCAATGTCGCGCATGACCTTGCACCAAAAGCGGGAATAGAGCAGGTGCAGGATGGCGTGGGTGATGCCGCCGATGTACTGATCGATAGGAAACCAGTAAGCCACCTTGGCGGAGTCGAAGGGGGCCTGGTCGTTGAGCGGGTCGCAGTAGCGATAGAAATACCAGGAGGAGTCGACGAAGGTATCCATGGTGTCGGTTTCGCGGCGCGCGGGACCACCGCATTTCGGGCAAGTGGTGTTCACGAATTCGTGAGTCGCGGCGAGCGGCGAGCCGCCTTCGCCGGTGAGCTTGGCATTTTCGGGCAGGACCACCGGGAGGTCCTTGTCCGGGACCGGGACGATGCCGTCGTTTTCGCAATAGACCACGGGAATGGGAGTGCCCCAATAGCGCTGACGCGAGATGCCCCAATCGCGGAGTCGAAACGTGATTTCGCGCTGGCCGAAGCCTTGAGCCTGGGCGTGAGCGGACATGGCCAGGATGGCGTCGTCTACCGAGAGGCCGTTATAGGGGCCAGAGTTCACCAGCTTGCCATCCTCGTGCTCCTCGAAGGGAGCGGTCATCTTCTCCGCGTCGAGCGGCTCGACACCGTCGGGCTGCACCACAACGCGAAGGGGCAAGCCGTACTTGCGGCAGAATTCGAAATCGCGCTGATCGTGTGCGGGCACGGCCATGATGGCGCCAGTGCCGTATTCCATCAGGACAAAGTTGGCGACCCAGATGGGAAGTTCTTCCTTGTTGAACGGATTGATGGCATGGCGGCCGGTGAAGAAGCCGACTTTTTCGGCGGTGGCAAGATCTTCCGTCTTTACCGAGGTTTGCCGCATGTGCGCGAGCTGGGGCTCCGCTTCTTTTTGCCGCGGAGACCCGGCGAGCAACGGGTGTACCAAAGGATGGGTGGGAGCGAGGATGATGGCGCTGGCGCCGTAGATGGTGTCGATGCGGGTGGTGAAGACTTCGATGGGGTCAACGCCGGCAACATCAGCGACGGCAAATTTTACGCGCGCGCCGACGGATTTGCCGATCCAGTTGCGCTGCATGGTGATGACGCGCTCGGGCCAGCCGCCTTCGAGTTCCTTCAGATCGTCGATTAGCTGCTCGGCGTAGTGGGTGGTCTTGAGGAACCACTGCTCAATTTCGCGGGATTCGACCAGGGTGTCTTCATGCCGCCAGCAATAGCCGCCGTTCACGACCTGCTCGTTGGCCAGCACGGTGCAGCATTTGGGGCACCAGTTGACGCGGCTTTTTTTGCGATAGGCCAGGCCGCGCTCGAACATGCGCAGGAAAAACCACTGATTCCAGCGATAGTACCGCGGATCGCAGGTGGAGATTTCGCGGCGCCAATCGTAACTGAAACCGAAGCGGCGCAGGACGCGCTGGAATTCGGCGATGTTATTGTTGGTCCAGGCGCGCGGGTGGGTCTTGTTCTGGATGGCGGCATTTTCGGCGGGCAAACCGAAGGCGTCCCAACCCATGGGATGGAGGACGTCGAAGCCGCGCATGCGTTTGACGCGGGCCACCACGTCGCCGATGGTGTAATTGCGCATGTGGCCCATGTGCATGGTACCGGAGGGATAGGGGAGCATTTCCAGGGCGTAGTATTTCGGCTTGGAGGGTTCGGCCTCGGTTTCGAAGACCCGCGCTTCGTCCCAGCGCTGTTGCCATTTGGCCTCGATTTGTTGGGGATGGTATTCGGCCACGGCAGTTATCTCTTTTTGCGCCGGGGGTTCGGTTTCGCGGGAGATTTTTTTGCGGGCTGCGAAAGTCGCCCGCGACGGTCATGGGCCGCTACATTTGCACGAATTTTACGGCTTGCCGATTGATTCGATTTTATTTGCTGGGCCATTTTCTTTTTTGCGGCGGCGGTCAGCATGGAAAAACCCTTCTCGGGTTGAGGGGCCTGGTCTTTCAGACCGGCAAAATCCCAGAGGGCGGCAACGTTGCGGCGATCGTCGCCGGGATTGTCGATCGGAGTTTCCGCAATGAAGGCGCGGCCGGGCAGGCCTTCGGGTGCGCGGGCGCTGAGGCGTGGATGGGTGAGAAAGCGGCGAAACGCATCGGCGCCCATTTTGCCCTGGCCGATATGCTGGTGGCGATCGACGCGGCCGCCGAGCGCGATTTTGGAATCATTGACATGGAAAACTGGAACGCGCTGGAGGCCGATGACGCGGTCGGCGAGTTCGAGCGTGGAGGCCAGGCCGGATTCGCTCTTGATGTCGTAGCCGGCGGCGAAGAGGTGTGCCGTGTCCAGACATGCTCCGACTTCCAGGCTTTGCAATGCGTAGAGCATTTCGCCGAGCTCTTCCAGGCGAGCGCCCAGCGCGGTGCCCATGCCCGCAGTGTTTTCCAGCAGGATGCGCAGCGAGGCAGGGGGTAAGTTTTTGGAGGCTTGCTTGACCGATTCGACCGCCAAGCGCGCGGCTTGATCGGGGCGGCAGTCGCCGCACGAGCCGGGATGCACCACTACGAATTCGGCGCCGAGCGAAATACCGCGGACGAGCTCGTCATGGAAAGCCTGGATCGAGCGGGTGCGCAGCATGGGTTCCTGGGAGGCGAGATTGACCAGATAGTTGGCGTGAATGACCAGCGGACCGAGGCCGAGCTGCTGGCGGCGGGCGCGGAAAGCCTTGGCGTCAACTTCGGGGATGCGCGATGGACCAGCGGCCCACATGCGCGGGCTGGCCGAAAAAATTTGCAGGGCGTTGCAGCCAAGCTTGTGGGCGGATTCCAGGGCATGGAGGTAACCGCCGGCGATAGAAGTGTGGATGCCGATGCGCCGGCTTCCGTCCATCCACGCCGGCAGCGTAGGTTCGGGCTCAGGTTCAGGGCGGTATTCGTCTTCCGGGTCGAATTCGATGACGCGCGTAAGCGGCTGTTCAGGCATTCCCAATGAGGATTTCTGCTCCGTGTTTAACTGACTATTCTAGCACAGGCGGGAAATGGGCGGGTTCGATGCGCGGGCGAAAAAACCTCAGGGCGAAAGGCGGCCCCGCTGCACGTTTGATCGCTGACAATGGTTGGTTGGCGGACGGCGTAAAGGCGGTAATCCCGCGCTGCAAAATTTGCGGCGGTGGTTGGGTTGGCTTAGAGTAGAGGGTTACCGGGCCGGATTGGGAGTTCACGGATGCTGATTGTGATGCAGTCGCATGCTTCGGAGGAACAGGTGCGCGCAGTGTGCCAGCGCATCGAGAGCCTGGGGCTGAAGGCGCATCCGATTCCGGGAACGATTCGCACGGCGATCGGAATCACCGGGAACAAAGGGGCGATTGACCTGGGAGTGCTGGAATCGTTGCCTGGAGTGGTGGAATGCATTCCGGTCAGCAAGCCATACAAGTTGGTGAGTCGGGACGCGAAGGAAGAGGACAGCGTTTTACGGATAGCAACGCCGTTAGGGGACGTGATTGTCGGCGGGAATAAAGTGGCGCTGGTGGCCGGGCCTTGCGCGGTGGAGAGCGAAGAGCAGGTGTTTGCAATCGCCGAGCGGGTGGTGAAGAGCGGGGTGCGGCTGTTCCGGGGCGGAGCCTATAAGCCGCGTACTTCCCCGTACAGCTTTCAAGGACTGGGCGAGCCGGGGCTGAAGATTTTGGCCAAGGTGCGGAAGAAATTTGGATTTGGAATTGTCACCGAGGCCATCGACAACGAGAGTTTGGACCTGGTTGAGGAATACGCGGACGTGATTCAGATAGGCGCGCGGAACATGCAGAATTTTTCGCTGCTGAAGCGCGCGGGCCGGGCCAAGAAGCCGGTGCTGCTGAAGCGCGGGATGTCCGCGACGCTGGATGAATTTCTGATGGCGGCGGAATACGTGCTGTCCGAGGGCAATTACAACGTGATGCTGTGCGAGCGGGGGGTGCGCACGTTCGCGGACCATTCGCGGAACACGCTGGACTTGACCATTGTGCCGGCGGTGAAGAAGCGCAGCCATTTGCCGATCTTGGTCGATCCATCGCACGGGACCGGAAAGCGGCACAAGGTGCTGCCGCTTTCGCGGGCGGCGATCGCGGTGGGCGCGGATGGTTTGCTGGTGGAAGTGCATCATGAGCCGGATAAGGCGCTGTCCGACGGGATGCAATCGATTTTGCCGGAGGAATTTGCGGAGCTGACCGAGGAAGTGCGGCAGATCGCGGCGGTGCTGCACCGGGAAGTGAATTGATTTGATTCACGGAAAATGAGGACAGCCAAAAATGGCGGTCCCACTGTGTCCCTTTTGAAAAATCCATTTCGCAATGTGCGGGTGCTGCTGCTCACAATGGTGTTGCTGGTAGGCGCGGCAGCCTTACTTTTGGGCGAGCAGCGGGCCTCATTCCTGCGGCCAGGGCTGCGGCTGAATGCGTATGTGAGCGGGAGCGACGGCAGCGTGGCGGTGGTGGATTTGGTGCGGCTGCGCGCGGTGGCGCGGGTAGCGATAGGGCCGGGGTTGTCTGGAATGCGCGAACATCCGACGCGCGCGGAGGTGTGGGGCGTCAGCTCGCAGGGCGGATACGTGTGGGTGCTGAGCGCGCGGGTGAATCAGGTAGCGGCACGCATTCCCGTTGGAGCGATGCCGTATGCGCTGGATTTTTCCGCGGATGGTGCGCGGGTGTACACCACGGCCTCGGGCAGCGACGCGGTAATGGCGATCGATTGCCAATCGCGGGCCATTGTGGCGCATGGACGCACAGGTCACGAACCCGTGCTGGCGCGCGCCAGCCCCGATGGAAAAAGCGTGCTGGTGGTAAACCGGAGGGACGCGACGCTGGGGATTCACGACGCGGCAACGCTGGCACTGCGCTGGACGGTGCCGGTGGTGGCGCTGCCGGAGGACGTGGCCGTGATGGCGGACAGTTCGCTGGCGTTTGTACTGAGCCGGACGGAGCCGCGCTTGTCGGTAGTGGATTTACGGCGCGGGGTGCTGCTGACCAACCTGCAACTGGCCGGCAAGCCATCGGAAATGCTGCTGAAACCGGACGGCGGCGAGCTCTACGTGATTTCGCCGGAGTCACATGGTCTGCAGGCCATCAATACGTGGACGCATGAGGTGGGCGACTATGTTGTGCTGGGCTCGGCGCCTACACATGGGATATTGCTTCCCGATGCCAGCGAAATGTTTGTTACCGATGCGGAGGCGGGACGTGTGGCGCCCGTCGATATCAATAATCGGCGGGTGGGCCGGCCGATCTCCGCGGGACAGATGCCCGAGGCGTTGCGATTTGATTCCAACGATCCGGATGTGAAACCGAACTTGCTGCTGGTAGTGAATGAAGGGTCGGGTGACCTGGCGGTGATTGGTTTGCGTGCGGGGAGCGAAAGTTTGTTGACCATGATCCCGGTAGGACCGCAGCCGCGGGACCTGGCGGTGAAGCTTTTTTAACCCGGGCTGCGGACAGAGAAGTGCAACTGCTGGAAAATTAATCTTCGATGGGCCAGGAATGCTGCTCGTCGCCCAGCGGGATTTCCAGGAAACCTTCGACGGGAAGAACGTCGACCGGCAAGCCGCCATGCCACAGAGCGACGCCCAAGCGCAGGCTCTTCTGCCCTTTCCGATTGATCTCGCTACGATCAACCGAGACTTCCAGGGTGCGGTCGAAAGCGGCCTGCGCCACGTTCCTGGGATTCAGCAGGCAAACGCGGCCTTTTTCGACGGCGAATTCGTGCAATCGGCCGCGGGCCAGTTTCACCACCACAGTGACTTCCTCCGCCGCGGCGATGGTGACGCGAAATTCCGGATCCTCCAATTCGGTGAGCGCTTCCGGGAAAAGATCGACACGCACGCTGAAACGATCCTGCTCAAAGCCGTATCGCAGCTCATGCAGATGGAAAATGCGGCCGTGCATGGAGCCGCCCCGGCGTTCGGGCGAATAGAGGCCGGAGCCCAGCCACTCGAAATAGGAAGTGTCGCGGCCATCCACCTTGATGGTAAGAAAACTGGTCGGCGGAACCTGCAAGGCATGCTCGGGGCGATGCTTGATGGGCTTGGCCAGTTCTTCCGGCGCGACCTGGCCGAGCGCGAGGTACACGCCGGTGAGATGCTTGCGATATAGCGCGTCGAATTCGGCATCGTTGGCGGTACTGTGCTCCGGACCGAACCACCAGCACCAGTCGCTGCCTTCCGCCGCCAGGAGCGACTCATAGGCTTCCTTCAAGGCGGTGTCCGTAGGCGCATCTTGGCGCTCTTGTATGCGCGCCTCAAGCCCGCGGGCATAGGCCTGGCGGGCGTCCCACAGCAATTCCCAGGCGGCGACATCTTCACTGTTGCCGATCCAGACATCGAAATTGGCGTTGATCCAGGACGCCGGGAAAATGCCGTTGGTGGAGGGGATTTCCCTGGTGGCGGCAATGGCTTCGCTGGCGGACAAGGCGCGGAAATCCTGGTCACTCTGAACGCGCTTATAGAATTCACGCAGGAAGTCGCGGCCGTTGCCGGGGTAATATTCCCAGGCATTTTCGCCATCGAGGAACAGGCAAACGGTCAGGGGTTGCTGGCTGGGCACGCGTTCGCCGATGGAGCGTAAACGGCCGTGCAGATCGGCAGCCGCAGCTTTGCCGTCCATGCGGCTGTAGACGAAACCGATCAGGTCCGAAAGATGGTGATCGCGGAACAAGCCGCAGATCGAACTGCCGGCCAGTTGCACGCGATACGGCCTGTAAAGGCGATCGGAGTTAGCGGGTAAGCTGTTGGCGTCGCGAAAAAATCCGACGTTGAGCGTGCGGCCAAGCACGCCTTCGTCGGCGCCGAACCACTGGAAGCCCTCCTCCATCGCGATGGTAAGCGCTTGATCGGAAACGGAGCCTTCCGAAGGCCATAGGCCGGCGGGTTTGATACCGAATACGCGCTGGTGATACGCGCAGGCGCGGCGCAGTTGTTCGCGCGCATCATCCGGTTGGCGAAACGCGCGGCGCGGCAACGGAGTGCCGGGATTAGCCACCCGAGCGATATCCGAATCGCAAAGCAGCGGCAAGATCGGATGATAGAAAGGCGTGGTGCTGATTTCAATCTGACCGTTTTGGGCGGCTTCGCGGTACGCGGGAAGAACCAAGGCCAGGAATTCGAGCTGTTTGGCTTTCAGGTTGGTCTTGTCCCGTTCGGTGAAATCCTTGCCTTTGTTGGCCAGCCGGCTGACCACATCATCTTTGGCCAGCCAGATTTCGTCCATCCAAGCCAACTGCGAGAGGACCTGCAGATCACGCCAGTCGCGAGCGGTAAATGTAACTTGCGCCTGGGCGCCGCCGGCCGGACGCGACCATTCAAAGAGTTCGACAAAACGAGGCCAGCGCGACATCAGGCGCTCGTGATTGAGTTGAAAGGCGCGGGCGAGAATTTCCGCTTTGTCCTCGCGAGTCAGTTCTTCACCGGGCTTGAACGCCAGCGCAAACCACGGCTCGCTGAACTTTCCGCTGGCATATTCCTCAAGCTGCATGCCCAAAGCCGGCACCACATTGAAGGTGGCGTGGAATCCCGGAGCGTCGTTCAGCAGTTGGACCATGCCCCAGTAATCCTTGAGGGCGTGCAGCCGCGTCCAGGGCAAGACGTACTGCCCGGTTTCCGGGTCGCGATACTGCGGCTGGTGCATGTGCCACAAAAGCACCAAGTTGACCCGATTCATCGGCGACCTCTCCGTGGCCAATCGGCGCTCGTGTTACACTCACCGTTCTTGACATGCGCATCCTGGACCGCTACATCGTCCGCGAAGTTTTCCGTCATGCGTTCCTTGGACTCGTGGTTTTCACGTTCGTTTTTTTCGTGCCCCAACTCGTGCGTCTGATGTCGTTGTTCGTGCGGCACAGCGGATCCGGGTTGCAAATCCTGCAATTGTTCCTGTGCATTTTCCCCGGCGTGCTCACCTTCACCATCCCCATGGCGGTGCTCATCGGCGTGCTGCTGGGGCTGGGCCGGATGTCCGCGGACAGCGAAATCATCGCGCTCACCGCGTTAGGCATAGGCCGCCGGCGCATCCTTCTCCCGGTTGGTGTATTGGCGCTCACCGGCGCGCTGGCCACCTTGCTGATGACCGTTTGGCTCGCGCCCGTGGCCTTGCGCACCTTTCGTACCCTGGAAGCCAACCTTATCGCTTCGCAAGTAAGCTTCCAGGTGCAGCCGCGCGTGTTTGACGAACGCTTCCCCCGATTGGTGCTGTATATCAATGACGTGTCAGCCAGCGGCACGCAATGGCACGGCGTGTTCCTCGCCGAAGCCGGCGGAGAGAACGGCTCGCGATTAACCCTGGCGGAGAATGCGATTGTAATTGCGGAACCGAAACAGGGCAAGCTGGAGGTGCACCTCAAGGGCGGCAGCACCCACGAATTCCAGCGCGCCGACGCGGAACATTACTCGGTCACCGCCTTCGGACAAAGCGACATACCCATCGAAGTAAGCGGCGTGGCGCCCAGCCGGCCGCGGGAGTTGAGCAATCCCGAGCGCACGCTGGGCGAGCTCGGGCGAGATAGAAGCCCGGGATGGCGCGAGGCGCGCGTCGAGATGTATCGCCGCTTCGCGTTTCCCGCGGCTTGTTTTGCCTTTGCGTTGATTGCCGTACCGCTGGGCGCGCAACCCCGCCGCGGCGGACGGGCTGCGGGCTCACTGATCGCGGTCGCGCTCATCGCTTCGTATTACCTGTTGCTGATCATGGGCGCCGGGATGGCGCGTCAAGGGACCGTGCCGCCGGCTATCGGCATGTGGATCGCCGACGCCGTGCTCGCGTTAGCGGGTCTGGTGCTGCTGCCGCGCATGGAGCAGTTCCGCGGCGAAAGCACCAAGGTCAAGCTGTTGGGACGTTTCAAAACGTGGAAGCGGCTGCTTCGTTTGCGTACCGCGCGCGCCAGGGGAGCGGCCGCGCGAATGGTCAACGGCGGCGCGCCCGCCGAGCGCCCCACTCCTTCCAGCGGAAGTTTGCCGCTACTGATGGATTTGTATCTGCTCCGGAGATTCTTTTCTTATTTCGCGTTGCTCATGCTGGTGTTCATTTTCCTATTCGAGGCTTTCACGTTTTTCGAGCTGCTCGACGACATCGCCCGCCATCGCATCGCTTTCGTGGTGGTGATGGACTACTTCTGGTTTCTCACTCCCTACCTGATCTATCAACTGGCCCCGCTGGCCGCTTTGGTGGCCATTCTGGTGACCCTGGGGATCATGAGCAAGAACAACGAGATTGTGGCTTGCAAAGCCAGCGGCATCAGCCTCTATCGGCTGGCGGTGCCTTTGTTGCTTGCCGGATTGGCCCTGGCGGCCAGCATGATCGTGCTCGACGATACCTTCCTGCCCTACGCCAACCAGCGCCAGGACGCGCTGCGCAATCAAATCAAAGGCAAACCGCCGCAGACCTACCGCCAGCCCGAGCGCTGGATTTTTGGCGAGAATTCCAAAATCTACAATTACGATCTCTTCGACCCGGCGCAGAATATTTTTGGCGGATTGACGGTGCTGGAGATCGATCCGGTCACGTTCGAGATGCGCCGCCGCGTATTCGCCGCGCGCGCGCAATGGTCCGATTCGCAGAAACTCTGGCTCCTGGAATCGGGCTGGATTCGCGAATTTTCGGACGGGACCATTACCCGCTACGAACGCTTCAACGTGAAAGATTTGCCGGAACTGACCGAACCGCCCAGTTATTTTAATCGCGAAGTGCTTCCCGCCATCCAAATGAGCTGGCCGCAACTGCGCCGTTACATCGACGACCTGCGCCGCGCCGGCTTTGACGTTTCCGCGCTGACCGTGCAATGGCATCGCAAGCTGGCTTTCCCGTTGATTGCCCCCATCAGCATGCTACTGGCGTTTCCATTCGCCTTCCTGGTGGGCACGCGCGGAGCTATCGGCGGGGTGGCCATCGGCGTCGCCATTGGCATCATTTATTGGCTCGGCGCCGAATTGCTCGCGGCGATGGGCGGGATCGGGCAACTGCCGCCGCTGCTGGCCGGATGGTCACCCGACATCATCTTTTTTTTCCTCGGCCTATACTTCTTCTTCAAAATGCCGACCTAGTTTGCGCCCACATCCCAATCTTCGGAGTTAAAGTATTACTTTCGCTTTGGCTTGGACGCGGCTTTCTCCTCCACTACCGCTTGCGCGGCGGCCAAGCGCGAGATGGGTACGCGGAACGGTGAGGCGCTGACGTAGTCCATTCCGATGGTGTGGCAGAACTTCACACTGTCGGCATCGCCACCGTGCTCTCCGCAAATCCCAATCTTCAATTTTGGGCGCGTCTTTCTGCCCTTCTCCAGCCCCCAGCGCATCAGCATGCCCACGCCTTTGGTGTCTAGCGACTGGAAGGGGTCGGCGGCAAATATTGCGGCTTTCTTTTCGTCGACGTAGTCCGGCAAAAACCTACCGGCGTCGTCGCGCGACAGGCCCATGGTGGTCTGGGTCAGGTCATTGGTGCCGTAGGAGAAAAACTCTGCGACCTCGGCGATCTCATCGGCAAGCAGCGCCGCCCGAGGCAGTTCAATCATTGTGCCGACGAGGTACGGCAGCTTGATGCCGGCCTTCTTAATTAAGTCGTCGGCCATGCGCCGCGTGGCCTGCTCGAGGATGAACAACTCCTTGCGATCCAACGTGAGCGGTATCATGATCTCAGGTAATACTTTAACTCCATCCTTTTGACAGTCTATGGCCGCCTCGATAATCGCCCGGACCTGCATGTCCAGAATTTCCGGATAGGTGATGCACAGACGGCAGCCGCGATGCCCGAGCATCGGGTTGGCTTCATGTAATTGTTCGACGCGGCGAGCTACCTTCGCAACCTCCAGCTTCAATTCTTTCGCCAACTCCTCTTGCTTGGCCCGCTCGTGCGGAACGAATTCGTGAAGCGGGGGATCAATTAGACGGATGGTCACCGGGAAACCGTCCATGGCCTTAAAGATGCCGATGAAATCGCGGCGCTGAAATGGCAGCAGCTTGTCCAGCGCCTTGACGCGCGCTTCCTTGGTGTCCGCCAGGATCATTTCCTGGATGGCGCGCTGGCGTTCGTGGCTGCGTTCCGGCTGCTCGAAGTCGGTAAAGAACATGTGTTCGGTGCGGCAGAGGCCGATACCCTCGGCTCCGAACTCGCGCGCTTTGCGAGCGTCCTGCGGCGTATCCGCGTTGGTGCGGATGCCGAGCCGACGCGTCTGGTCCACCCACTTCATGAGCGCCTCGTATGCCTTCGGGAACTCCGGCGTCACCAGTGGCATCTCGCCGGAATAGACAATGCCTTCGCTGCCATCGAGTGTGAGCCAGTCCCCTTCCTTCACCACTTTGCCGTTGGCATTCATGGCGCTGGTCTTGTAATCGATGTGGAGGGATTCCGCGCCGACCACGCAGCACTTGCCCCAACCGCGAGCCACCACGGCGGCGTGACTGGTTTTGCCGCCCGTAGCGGTGAGAATGCCTTGCGCGACGGCCATTCCACCCACGTCTTCGGGACTGGTTTCGCGGCGTACCAGAATGACCTTCTCCCCTTTCGCGGCCCAATCCTCGGCCTTGTGCGCGGAGAACACCACTTTGCCGACGGCCGATCCGGGAACGGCGTTAATGCCCTTGGCTAAGATTCGGGACTCCAGCGAACGCTTGTCGACCTTGGCGTCGATGACCGGATAGAACAAGCGCTCGATATCTTCCGGCTTGATGCGCTCGATGGCCTCTTCTTTGGAGATGAGTTTTTCGTTGGCCATATCCACCGCGATGCGGAACGCCGCGGCCGGCGTGCGCTTGCCGGTGCGCGTCTGCAACATGTACAGGGCGCCTTCTTCGACGGTGAACTCCATGTCCTGCATATCGCGATAGTGTTTCTCAAGTTTTACTCGAACTTTCTCGAGTTGCGCATACACCTTGGGCATGGCTCGCTTCATCTCGCTCAGATGCATGGGAGTGCGGATGCCGGCGACAACATCTTCGCCCTGCGCGTTCACCAGGTAGTCGCCGTAAAAAATCTTTTCGCCGGAGCTGGGATCGCGGGTGAAGCAGACGCCGGTGCCGGACGTGTCGCCGGTGTTGCCGAAAACCATCTGCACCACGTTGACCGCGGTGCCCAGCAGACCGGTGATTTTTTCCACCCGGCGATAGGTGATCGCCTTTTCCGCCATCCATGAACCGAACACCGCGCCGATCGCTCCCCATAATTGCTCGATGGGATCTTCGGGAAAATCCTTGCCGGTCTTTTCGCGAAAGTTGGATTTGTATTCCTTGACCAATTCTTTCCAGCCGCTGGCCGGCACGTCGGTATCCTGCTTAACGCCGAGCTTCTCTTTCAGGGCGCGCAAGCGGTGCTCCAAATCCTCTTTCGGCAACTCCATCACTACGGTGGAATACATTTGTACGAAACGGCGATAGGCGTCGTACGCGAAACGCTCGTTCTTGGTGGACTGCGCCAAACCTTGCACCGAGCGCTCATTGAGCCCAAGATTTAAAATGGTCTCCATCATGCCGGGCATGGAGCGCGCGGAGCCGGAACGTACGCTGACCAGCAGCGGGTTCTTGGGGTCGCCCAGTTTTTTGCGGGTCACCTTTTCGAGCTTGGCCACTTGCTCGGCCACTTGCTTCTTCAACTCCGGCGGATACTTCTTGCCGTTCTTGTAAAAGTAGTCGCAAGCCTGGGTAGAGATGGTGAAGCCGGCAGGCACCGGCAAGCCAATCCTGGTCATTTCTGCCAAGCCAGCGCCTTTGCCGCCCAGCAAGTCGCGCCAGGTGCCATGGCCCTCTGCTTTACCTGCACCAAAAAAATAGACCCATTTCGTCACTGTATCCTCGCTTGATTTTTAGTGTGCTGCCTTGCAATGCGTTGAAAAATTGTCGGCCGGCCGACCGGTCAAGAATCTCGCCCCGCCACTTCAAGTAAAACTTGATATCACTCGCTGGCTCCCAATTCCGAAAAGTCGGCCACGGTGGTGAACTCCCGCAGCAACTCCGCCAACAGCGCCAGGCGGTTTTTGCGCACCGCTTCCTCTTCGGCCATCACCATCACTTCATCGAAGAAGCGGTCAATCGCTTTGCGCAACCCGGCGATGCGTTCGAGTGCTTGTTCGTACTGCCCGGCGCGTTTTTCCGTTTGCACTTTGGCTGCGGCGGCACGTCCGGCGGCAAACAGTTCCCTTTCCGCTTCGCTCTCAAACAGCTCAGGCTTGGCGGCTTGACCGTCGCCTTTCACATTGGACTTCTCCAGTATCTTGCGAATGCGCTTGAAGGAAACCGCCAGCGGCTCGAAGTTTTTGGACTTGCGGATGGAGCGCAAGGCGGACAGGCGCTTTTCCGCGTCAAGCAAGTCATCGGCCCCGGCGCGGAACACGGCACTCACCTCGTCATATCCGTACCCGGCGCGCTCGCGGAAAACATAGCGAGCCCGATCCAAGAGAAAATCCAAAACCTGCGCTTCCTGCTTCGGCGTTACGCCCTTCTTGGGCGGGTTGGTCAGCAGAGCCTTCGCCGCGGCGCCCACCGCGGAAGAGAGCGACACCGGCAGCTTTTTGTCCAGGATGATCTTGACCACCCCCAAAGCGGCGCGGCGCAGAGCAAAAGGATCGCTCGAGCCGGTGGGCACCAGGCCCACGGCAAAGCACCCCACAATCGAATCCAGCTTGTCCGCCAGCGCCACCGCGCAACCGATCAGATTGCGCGGGATGGGGTCGTCCAATCCCACCGGACGATAATGGTCGTAGATGGCGTCCGCCACATCGTCGGCCTCGCCTTGGGCCCGTGCGTACAACCCACCGACGACGCCCTGCAACTCGGTAAACTCCCGAACCATTTCGGTGGCCAGGTCGCACTTGGCCAACTCCGCGGCACGGTCGGCATCGGCGACGTGCGCTTGCATCAGGCCGAGGTTGAACCATTGCTCCATCAGCCAGCGGGCAATGGTGCGGATGCGCTCGACTTTGTCGCGGTAGCTTCCCAGGCGCGATTCATAGGTGATCTTTTCGAGCTTGGGCAGATAGTCGGCGAGCCGACATTTCTGGTCGGCGGTCCAGAAAAATTGCGCGTCGGCGAACCGCGCCCGCAACACCCGCTCGTGCCCGGCCCGTACCAGACCCTTCGCGTCCTTGGCTAAATTGATAACCGCCAGAAACGCCGGCGCCAGTTCCCCGCCCCGCTTCTCCAGTGCGAAATATTTCTGGTGCCCGCGCATGACCGTAACCAGAATCTCGTCCGGCAATCCCAGGAACGCCGGATCGAATTTCCCCGTGATTACGGTTGGAAACTCGTTTAGATAGGTCACCAGGTCCAGCAGGACAGCGTCGGCATGCAGCCGCAGCCCCGCCGACTTGCTCTGCGCCGCCAGCTCGCTTTCGATCTTGGCGCGCCGTTCGGCCGGGCGGACGATAACTCCGTTGCCCCTCAATTTCTTCTCGTACTCCGCGAAGCTGCGCACCCGGATGGATGGCGCTCCCAGAAAGCGATGGCCCCGGGTGGTGTCCCCGGCCGCGATCCCGGCACAGGTAAGCTTCAGCGGCTTGCTATCCAATACCGCCACAACCCAGCGAATGGGGCGAATGAAGCGCGCACCGTCCAACCCGGTCCAGGTCATGGAGCGTGGCCAGGCCAGATCGTGCACCGCGTGGGGCAGGATGCCCGCCAGGATTTGCTCGGTGGTGCGCCCGCGCTTGACCTGTTTGGCCGCCAGATATTCTCCCTTGGGAGTGGTCACCAGAAACACCTCGTGAAGGGCCACGCCCTGCTTCTCGGCGAAACTCACCGCTGCGCGTGTCGGCTCGCCGACCGCGTCGTAGGCCACCGACTTTGGCGGCCCGGTTACCTCGTTGACCACGTCCGACTGCTTGTGCGGTAAATTCTGCACCCACACCGTCAGCCGCCGCGTTCCGCCAAACGTTTCTACGCTAACCCCCGCTCCAATACTTTCGGCGGTCAGCAGTTTCTCGAGGTAAGCCTTCAGGTCATCGGCCGCCTTGACCACCATCCCCGCGGGGATCTCCTCGCAGCCAATCTCGAACAGCAACTCCATTCGTTTCTCGGCTGCGGGGGCAACGGGCGCCGCCGAACGCCGCGGGGTTTTCCTGGGAGCCGGGCTCATCCGCGCACCTCCCGCCGCAGCGGAGCTCCGCCGATCTGTTCCAAATACGCGGCCGCCGTGCGGCAAGCCAGCCCCCGTACGCGGGCCATCAACGCGGCCCGCTCGGTGGTGGAAATGACCCCACGCGCGTCCATAAGATTAAACAGGTGCGAGCATTTCAGGCATTGATCGTACGCCGCCCGTACAGGATAACGCGCCCGCTCTTGCCCTTCCGTTGCCGTAAAACCCTCAAGTAACTCTTTAGCTTGCCGTTCATGCAAGTCGAATTCGGCGCGGATGGCATCGGCGTCGCTGCGATCGAAGCTGTACACCGAAAGCTGCTGCTCCTCGGCCAGCCGGATGTCCCCGTAGCTCTTGTCCGCCGACCAGCGCAAATCGTAGACGCTCTCCACGCCTTGCAGAAAAGCGCAGATGCGCTCCAAGCCGTAGGTCAGTTCGACCGAGATGGGATCCAGATCGATTCCCCCGCTCTGTTGGAAATAAGTGAACTGGGTAATTTCCAATCCGTCCAGCAGCACCTGCCAACCGATTCCCCAGGCTCCCAGCGTCGGGGATTCCCAGTTGTCCTCTTCAAAACGAATGTCGTGCTCTTTCAAATCAATCCCGATGGCGGCCAGGCTCTTCAGGTAAACGTCCTGCACCTCCACCGGCGAGGGTTTAAGAATTACTTGAAGCTGTAAATGCTTGTAGAGCCGGTTGGGGTTCTCTCCGTAACGTCCGTCGGCCGGCCGACGGCTGGGTTGCGCATACGCCACCCGGTAGGGCGCAGGGCCAAGCACGCGCAGGAACGTTTCCGGATGCATGGTCCCGGCGCCGATCTCCACGTCGTAAGGCTGCTGTAGAACGCAACCTTGCCGCACCCAGAATTGCGATAGCCGTAGAATCAAATCTTGAAATGTTATCCCGGAAGATGGATGGTCAAGTTTCACTTTAACTTTCAAGTCGTCTCCAAAAGTTCTCGCGCTTTCAGTTTCCGATCGCTGTGATGTTCAATCCAGTTCAGGGTCGCATCTCGAAGCTCAGTTAAAGCTTTACTTGAAATGCGTGCTGGCTCCATGCGGTCCAATCGCTCCCCCGTAAATCGCTCCGCAAGTCGCCGCGATTCCAGGTGCATTGCTTTCATTCCCGGGCGGCGGCAGTTTTCACAGAGCAGGCCCGGCTCCCACGCGGCATGGTAAGCCAAGCCGGAACCCAATGCCGCCCCGCACCGCGAGCAGCCATCGAATCTTGGCAGCCAGCCACCCAGCCGGACGGTCCAAAAGCCGAAGTAGCTCAAGGGCAAAGTCCAGTTCCCGGTCCGCTCGATTTCCCGGGCGGTCAGCAGGATCAGCCGGAACATCGGCTCCGCTACTTCGTGGTCGGGCAGCACCAGTTGGCTTACTTCGCTGACCACCGCCAGGCCGGTGCTTAGCTCGTAATCGCTCTGGGCCTTGTGAAACGATTCCAGCAGTTCGCATTGCTGGATGCGCACCAGTTCCCGGGTCTCTTTCTCGACGTACCAGATTTGCACGTGCGAGAGAATCTCGAGGGTCGAACCGTAGCGGTTCTTCACTCGCCGAGCGCCCGCGGCCACTCCACGGACGCGCCCAGACGCGCGGCCGAGAAAGCTCACCAGGCGATCAGCCTCGCCCAGCGGAAAAGTCTTTAGAATAATGGCTTCCGTTTCCCGGGCGGGC
This sequence comes from Candidatus Acidiferrum sp., assembly GCA_035309625.1. Taxonomy (GTDB): domain Bacteria; phylum Acidobacteriota; class Terriglobia; order Acidiferrales; family UBA7541; genus Acidiferrum. The sequence continues at coordinate 13,118 of DATGEY010000144.1, read as the reverse complement.
ATTTCACGGTCGGCGCGCCGACGCTGCGCCGGACTCCATCTGAATCTCGAGAGTATATCCGATTCGCACGCGCACGCAGAGCTAGCTTACTTACCACACGCGCTCGCCTCCGCGCAAATTATTCCATAATCTATTTGAGAACTCCGGCCATCTATTCTCGGACTTCCGCCGGACGCGACGCAGCATCTCTTCTGCCTGGCCAGGGCGCTGCGGGTTTAGCTGTCCGATCTATCTACGGTGCGCGCCGAATCGCTACCTTCCGTACCAAAGTATCCGAGTGCCCGGCCGTCAACTCCTCCGGCCATCTTATCCCGGCGGCGACTTCGCTCTCAAAGGCCAAGGTGCTTGACGCGTATCTGTAACCCAACCTCACGGTGTGCATGGCGCCGCCCTAAGACAACCCTTCTCGGCACATTCGTCGCATCCCGTCGACCTGCATTCGCCCCCTAGTCGCCCTTCCCACGCCAACGGAATAATCGCGGCGAGAGCCCCAGGCACAAATTTCGGAAAGTGCAAATTCGCGGTGAAGCGTGTTATGCGCCGCTGATTGTGCATCTTGCGAGCCTCTCCAGATTATGTCAACCATGTCGGCGCTCCGACAATATTATCAGACGCGCCTTCCTGCTCCCCCAGCCATTTGCATTTCCCTTCGTTTCCGGTACTCTGCAATTCCTATTCGCGCCCATGTTCATTCCTCTCAAGGACCTGAATCCACGCCGCAGCTATCCCCTCGTCAACACCACGCTGATCCTCGCGAACATTGCCGTTTTCCTTTACCAGTACACCTTGCCTCCCCACGCCTTCAAAGTCTTCATGATCGCCAACGCCACCATCCCCGCCCGCTTCCCTGCCTGGCTGGGCGGCCATGCTCCTTTCCAGACCGCCTTCCTGCCGCTGCTGACCAGCATGTTCCTGCACTCCGGCGTCATGCACATCGCCGGCAACATGCTGTTCCTCTGGATTTTTGGAGATAATGTCGAGGATTTCTACGGCCACTTCACCTACCTCTTCTTTTATCTGGTCTGCGGCATCGGCTCTGGGCTGATGCACGTGCTCTTCAATATGAGTTCCGCGGTTCCGGCGTTGGGCGCCAGCGGAGCGATTTCCGGAGTGATGGGCGCTTACCTCATCCTGTACCCGCGCTCGCAGGTCCTCACCCTGATATTTATCTTTCTGGTGCCGGTTCCTGCCGTGATCATTCTCGGCCTGTGGTTCATCCTGCAGTTTCTCTCGGCCTTCAGCTCGCTGGGCGCGGTTACTTCCGGCGGAGTCGCCTGGTGGGCCCACGTGGGAGGATTCTTGCTGGGAATGCTGATTACCGTGATGGCGCGGGGGAAGCGATCCGCGCGCTGGCAAACCGCATAAGAAACTCGAAACAGTGATCGAACGTAACGCTTTAGGTTGCAGCAACCTTGGCGACCAACTCGGCCAGCCAGTCCCCCACCTCGGTGGTCTTCTTTGAGCCGCCCAGATCGGGGGTCAAGTAATTCTTTAACAAAGCCTCTTTCACGCCGGCATGCAGCGCCGCCGCCTCCGCCTTCCACCCTAAAAATTCGAGCATCATGCCCGCGGTCAATACCGACCCCAGCGGATTGGCGACGCCCTTACCCGCAATGTTAGGCGCCGAGCCGTGCACCGGTTCAAACAGCGAAGTCCTGCCCGGATGGATATTTCCCGAAGGCGCCAGTCCCAGCCCCCCGGCCAATTGCGCCCCCAGGTCGCTGATGATGTCGCCAAACAGGTTGCAGGTCACGATCACATCGAACTGCCGGGGATCCCGCACGATCTCCATCGCCAAAGTGTCAATATAAAGGTGCCGCGACTCGACATCCGCATACTCCTGGCGCACCTCCTTGAACACTCGCTGCCATAGGTCGTGTGCAAAGGTCATAGCGTTGGACTTATCGCTCATGCACACCCGCTTCAGTCCATTTTTTCGAGCGTACTCGAACGCGTAACGGATGATGCGCTCCACACCCTTGCGCGAGTTCACGTCTTCCTGCACCGCAATCTCGTCGGGCGTGCCTTTCTTGAAGAATCCGCCTACGCCCACATATAGCCCCTCGGTATTCTCCCGGAACACCATGATGCGGATGTCCTGCTCGCTCCGGTCGCGCAGCGGCGTAAGCCGCTGGTGCAGCAGCTCGACCGGCCTGGCGTTCACGTAAAGGTCCAGCTTGAACCGCAAGCCCAGCAGGATATCCGCCGCATGCTGGTTGGCCGGAACGCGAGGATCGCCTAGCGCCCCAAAGAGGATGGCGTCGAACTCGTCGCGCAGCATTTCGACCGCTCCGGGCGGCAGCGAAACGCCTTCGCTCAGATACTTATCTGCGCCCCAATCAAACTCCACAAACTCCATGGCGCGTTTCCGGGCCCCAGCCACCGCGCGCAACACCTTCAGCGCCTCGGGCGTGACTTCTTTCCCGATGCCGTCGCCCGGAATAACCGCGATGCGCGCCGCTGGACCGCCTGCACGCAACGAAAGTTGGTGGCTGTTTTCGTGAGGACTCAAGAACCAGGACCGTAGCACGGACCACCAAGCAGGTCAATTCGGGCGAGTGGTCGTTGCTCGCTTCGCCGCCGTGTTCAGCGCCCACCGCCCCTGGGCGCCTCCCTGTGTCCGCCCTAGGACGTCCGCCCGTCTAGCGGATTCCTGATAGGAGATTCGCGCCCGGATTCCACCCAGTACACTCCGGCGAGCGCCAAGGCTCCTCCGGCAATTTGCGTGGCCGACCCGCGTTCCCCCAGCCACCAGATTCCCAGGATCACCGCCAGCACCGGCAGCAAGTACGTGAACGCGCTTAACTGCGAAGCCTCCAGGTAGCGCAGCAGCCAGAAATATAAAAGATAAGCCAGCGCGGAACTGCACACCGCCATGAACAACAGGGCCATCCAGGCCGGCCACGGTACCGCGCGCCACCTCGAAAATGGTCCAAGCTCCCGTGCCTGTCGCACCGCCACCGGCAAGATGATCAGGGCGCCCGCGAAATGGTTGAAGGCCACCATGGTCAAAGCGTCATAGCGGCCCGCCACCCGCTTCCCCAGCACCGCATACGTCGCAAAGCCCAAAGAACCCGTCATCGTGATCGCGTCTCCCAGGATCGATGGAGATCGCGGCGAGATTCCGTTTTCCGATGCCAGCACCCCCACGCCCAACAACGCGATAGCCATGCCGATCACCTTATGTCCAGTCGCCCGCTCTAATCGCAACAGCACCGCCAGCACCAGCGTATAAATCGGCCCCATGCCCACAATCACGGCCGCATGGCTCACCGAGGTGTAGCGCAGCCCGATGGTGAAGCAAATCTGATTGACCACCACACCAAAGAAACCCAAATAGCAAAAAGTCCAAAGATCGCGACGCGTAAATCCCCGCACCCGCGCCCCCTGGGCATCGGCAAACGCCGGCAATCGCGAGCCGACTAAGTAGGTAGGAATCATCGCGAGGCCCGCCAGCGTCACCCGAAATGAGGCCATGGACGCGGCAGGAAGGTAGCGCAGCCCGATCTTGGCGGCGATGAAATTCATCGCCCACACCACCACCACCAATGCAATCGACGCGGCCACCAGCGCGCGATGGGGGGCCCGCCCCGCGGCAGTCTCGACCCTCACCGAATCAGGCCAGCCGCTCTTTGCGCACCGTGAACTCCTCGATGCGGTCCATTTGTGGTGTGTAGCCGATTCCCGGCCCGCTCGGCACGCGAATGGTTCCCTTCGCCGACACCGTCACTTCCGGCTCGATAATGTCCGCATGCCAGTACCGCGAACTCGCCGTCACATCGCCCGGCAAAATAAAATTCGGCAACGTGGAAAGCGCGATGTTGTGCGCCCGTCCAATCCCGGACTCCAGCATCCCCCCGCACCACACGGGAACGCTGTTCGCCTGGCACAGATCATGGATCTGCTTGGCCACTTTATATCCGCCAACTCGCCCCAGCTTGATGTTGATGATCTTGCAGGCCCCCAGCGCGATGGCGGTCTGCGCCTGCTCCAGCGTGTGAATGCACTCGTCCAGGCAAATCGGCGTCTGCAATCTCTTTTGCAGCTCTACGTGCCCGTACAGATCGTCCCAGCCCAGCGGTTGCTCGATCATCATCAAATGATAGCTGTCCAATTGCCGCAGCAGCGGCCAGTCCGACGCCCGATACGATGAATTGGCATCCACCATCAGCTTGACGCCTGGAAAGTCCTGGCGCAGCCGCTTCACCTGTTCGAGCTCTTTTCCCGGCTTGATTTTGATCTTGATGCGCTGGTAGCCGGCCGCAATCTCCTTCTTTACCGAAGCGGCCAATTCATCCAACGATTCCTTAATCCCGATCGATACGCCGGAGGCAATCTCGTCGCGCACCCCGCCCAGCAATTTCGCCAGGGGCACTCCCTGCTGCTTGGCCTCCGCGTCCCAGATGGCCGCTTCCAGCCCGCCTTTGGCCATGTTGTGCCCGCGAACCGGTTCCAGCATTCCCCAGATGTCCGCCGCGCTCCGGAATTCCTTTCCGCGCAGCAGCCCCCACACGTGATCCCGCAAAATGTGCCAAACCGTCTCCGTCGTTTCCGGACTGTACCCGGGCGTCTCTCCCGCTACGCATTCTCCCCAACCGCTCACCCCGTCGACATTGGCCTCCACCAGCACTACCCGGCGCTCATACGTTCGCGTCGTGCTGGTTTCGAACGGCGTAACCAGCTTCATGCGCAACTCTCGTAGCGTGATCTCTCGAATTTGCATTCCCGCGAATCCTCTCCCCACCCGTGACCGTTAGAAATCGCTCCATGGCGCCAGCAGATACGCCGCGCCCTGCTCCCCCGTGCGCACTCCTATGGCGGCATACTCGCGCGCGAAATATTTTGTGAACTCCTCGCGAACCCGCGCTTGCACCGGCGGCACTCGCTGTGCATCATCGTCTTTCCAGTGCTCTAATCCTGCGGGCAGTTGGATTACCCCGGGAGCCTCAGTCACGCCGGGACCCGCCCCTTGCAGCGCCGCCATCACTCGCGGCGAATCCAGCCACCATTCCGCCACCAACCGGTCGGTGTCGATTCCCCGATGCAGCGGGCTGGTCGTTACGCCATACAGATTCGGCAAATACCTCCGGCAGATGGCGCCCAATCGATTCAGGTTGAAATGCGCGTTTTTCAACTCCAGCGGATCAAATGTCCATTCCACCAGCCGTATGTCCCGCGCCAGGGCCTCGTCGCGCTGAAATAATTTCAGCAGGCGTCCCACGCCGCGATCGCGATACGCCGCACATACTCCGGTCTGGTGGGAGTGCAGGTACACCAGGCCTCGCCGCAGTCCCGCAACCGCCAGCGTGAAGCCCACCAGTTTCTCCCCGTCGAACGCGCCCAACACCTGCCCGCCGGTCAGCGAGGCCACCACAAACATTGTCGACGGCTCCAGTTCCAGGTCCGCTTCGCCCCACACCTCCCGTTGCAATTCCACGCAGGCGTGAAACTCCTTGAGCGTCGCACATTTTCGAATCGCGATGGCCCCGCCTCGCTCTCCGCGCGGTGCTCCTCGAGATTCCGTCTTGGATTCTCCGCTCATGGTTTTGCCGTGGCCGCGCTTCGTGCCAGGTCTCGCTCCGCCCGCTTTGCCGCCTCCCACAATTCTTCCTTCTGCGCTCGTGGCACGTTCGCGAAAGCCTGCCCGCTCACCGCCGCCAGCCTCTCCATCTCCCGGAATCGCCGCGAAAACTTGGCATTGGCATTCTTCAACGCGATCTCCGGATCGACCTGCAAAAAACGCGCGAGATTCACCGCCGCAAACAGCAGATCGCCCATCTCTTCCTCGACGCGGGCCGCCTCTTTGCCGTCCGCGGCTTGCCGCAGCTCCTCGCACTCCTCGCGCAGCTTCTCGAAAATTCCCGCGGCCTCGCCCCAATCGAAGCCGGCCCGCGAAGCCTTGCGTGTCAACTGCAGACCCTCCATCGTCGCCGGCAACGTCCGGGGCACCCCGTCCAGAAGGGACTTCGATTCTTTCTCCGCCTTGGGCCCGCCTTGGCCACGCTCTCCCTGCCGCTCTTGCGCCTTGATCCGTTCCCAATTCCGCAAAACTTCCGCCGCGTCCCGCGCCCGCTTCGCTCCAAAGACGTGCGGATGCCGCCGCACCATCTTTTGGTGCACCTCGCGAACCACGTCGGCTGCCGTGAATCGCCCTTGCTCCGCGGCGATTTGCGAATGAAATACCACCTGCAACAGCAAGTCACCCATCTCGTTGGCGAATTTCGCATCATCGCCGCTGTTCATCGCGTCCAGCACTTCGTAAGCTTCCTCGATCAGGTACGTTCTCAGCGTAGCGTGGGTCTGCTCCCGATCCCACGGGCATCCGCCTGGCGCGCGCAGCCGCGCTTGCAACTCCACCAGCCGTTCGAACCATTCTCCGGCGGTCGGTTTCTTTTGCTTGCGCGATTTTCGCGGGATCGACGAACGCGATTTCGTTCTGGGCAATGGTTTCTTGCGGGAGGCCATCTTCCTTCCAAAAAGTGACGCGCTACAAACGTTTCACTCTACCGTCGCAACCCATATTTTGACAAGCAAGTAGGGGCGCAGCACGCTGCGCCCCATCTGGGGCAACCCGTAAGCCGGCCCACCGGCCGCGTCTTGCCCACTCCGCCTGCCCGCTATCCAAAACCCGCGCCCCAATGCTAAAATTGCGAATTACAAAATACTGAGGCACACACCTTTGTCCGACCACAAACCAGAAGAAGCTTTTCGTGTAATTGACCGCCGCCCGTTCACCGCCGAAGGCGAACTTCGCAAAGAAGTTGCCGAAGAGGAAGAGCGCGAAGCGCGACGCGAGGCCATGCGCTCACCCGCACCGCCGCCCGCTCCCGAGGCCGCCAAACTCACTCCCCAACCGCCGGCGGAGACTCCCAAGCGTTCGCCTGCCTTCGAGAACTTGATTCGAATGCTGGGCAGCAACGCCGCCATGGTCCTCGGCGCCTACGCCGATCCGCGCACCGGCCAACCCATGCTTGATCCTGACGCGGCCCGCGAATTCATCGATATGCTCGACGCGTTGCACGAAAAAACCAAGGGCAACCTCGCTCCCGAAGAAGATTCCCTGCTCCTCGATCTTCTCGGCAAGCTGAAAATGACCTATCTCGAAGTCAATCAGGCCGTAGCCCAGCAAGCTGCCGCCCAAGCCAAAGTTAAAACCCGCCCGTAGCGCTTGTCGTAGCTCTGGCATCTTGCCAGCGCGTGCGAAATTCCCAACTTCACGTCCGCTTCGGTACAATTTGATCTGGCAAATGTCTTCCGCTCCCATAAAACTTACTGTCCTCGGCTCCGGCACCTCCATGGGCGTCCCCTCGTTGGCCTGCCGCTGCCCGGTGTGCACTTCGCCAGATCCCCACGACAATCGCCTCCGCCCTTCCCTGTTGCTTTCCCGCCAAGGCCAAAACGTCGTCATCGACACCACTCCCGACTTCCGCCAGCAAGCCCTGCGTGTTGGACTCGATCGCCTGGACGCCATCCTGCTCACCCACGGGCACGCCGACCACATTCTCGGTTTCGACGACATTCGCCCCTTCAACATTCGCCAGAAATCTTCCTTGCCCGTCTACAGCACCGAAGAAACCTTCCGCATCCTGCGCCGCGCCTTTGCTTACGTCTTTGACGGCATCCCCAAGCAAAGCAGCATCCCCAGCGTGGATCTGCGCGTCATCACCGGCCCGTTCGAACTCATGGGTGTTCCCTTCGTGCCCGTGCCGCTGCTGCATGGCGATCTTGAGGTGCTCGGCTTTCGTTTCGGCCGCGCCGCTTATCTCACCGATTTCAGTTCCCTTCCGGAAACCTCCGCCGCATTGCTCGAAGACCTCGACGACCTGGTCATTGACGCCCTGCGCGACCTTCCTCATCCCATGCACCAGACCGTGGAACAAGCCCTCGCCCTAATCGAAAAATTGAAACCGCGCCGCGCCTGGTTCACCCACATTGCTCACGATCTACCGCACGCTGAAACCAACGATCGTTTGCGCAAGCTCGGCCTGCAGCACGTCCAGTTGGCCTACGATGGCTTGCAGTTCGACGTTTGCGTGGACGTACTCACTTTTTCTCCGCGCCGCTCCAGCACTGGCATCGCGCAGTCTGCCCCCACCAAGGTGTTTGCTTTCCGTTCGCCAGAGCAATGGGCCGCGCACTACGCCGCATCCGGTCGCGGCAGCGTCCTCGCCATCGGGAATTTTGACGGCATTCACCTGGGCCACCAAGCCATTCTCCGCGCCGCCGTCCAGCGCGCCGCGCAATCCAACGACGTCCCCACCGCGCTGACCTTCGACCCTTCCCCGCGCAAAGTCCTCCGCCCGGAATCCGCTCCGCTCCGTATTTCCACCAACGCCCAGCGCATGGCTTGGTTCGGCACCGTCGGCCTGGAAGCCGCCGTGGTCCTTCCCTTCACGCTCGATCTCGCGCGTCTCTCGCCCCAGGAATTCGTCGAACAAATCCTGGTACGCGGACTGCACATCCGCGCCGTCCTGGTCGGAGAGAATTTCCGCTTCGGCCACCAGCAAGCCGGCAACGTCGCCTTGCTCCACGAACTCGGCGCCCGCCACGGATTCACCGTCGAAATCATCCCCCCGGTTTCGCTCGACGGCGAAATCGTCTCCAGCACCGCCATCCGCCGCGAAATCGCCGCGGGCAGCGTTACCCATGCCGCCCGCCTCCTCGGCCGACCCTTCGCCCTAACCGGCGCAATCGTCTCCGGCACCGGCACCGGCCGCCGCTTCACCTTCCCCACCCTGAATCTCAAGCCGGACCAGGAGCTGCTGCCCGCCCGCGGCGTCTACGTCACCCGCACGCTGCTCGAGGGCGAAACCAAATCCCGCCGCTCGGTAACCAACGTGGGCCTGCGCCCCACCTTTAACGGCGCCTCTTTAAGCATAGAAACGCATCTACTCGATTTTTCCGGTGAAGTAACCGCTAGGCACCTCGAACTCCATTTCTGGAAGCGCCTCCGCGAAGAAAAAACATTCCCCACCCACGAACACCTCCGCGCCCAAATCGCCCAAGACATCGCCAACGCCCGCCGCTTCTTCACCCGCCTCCGCCGCTACCGTACCACCTCTCGGCTAACATAACGTTTCACCGAAGGGGCGCCGCAGCTTCTCCGTCTCTTCAGGAGACGGGGAGTTCCAGTCCCCGCGCACTAAGCACGCAGCGATCGGCTTCAGCCGCTGAAGAAAGCTTCTGAAGCATTTCACGTCGAACCTCTGACTTTCAATTCGCCCGAGCCTCGAAGGGAAGCGGGCTCTCCGCCGCTGTGGCGGCCGCAAAATGTTTTCACTGAGTCTCGAAGCGTCGCGGGCGCTTTCTGCAACGGCATCGAGATCGAAAACGGATCAGCAACTGCCCTAAGCCCCGTAGGCGCGCCATAGGTTAGCCCAACGCGTAAGCGCTGGGTCACTCACAACCAACAAAATCTTCTCAGCGCCGGAGGTGCGTCACACGCACTTCATTCGTTCTCCTTGGTGGAAGCCCCTGACTTCCATGACGCGCCGCAAGCGCGGTCGGCCACAGCGTTTTGTTTTTTCGGATGCTCGCAAATGACTTGCCATGCGTCTATATTGAAGCACTCCGGTTAACCCAGATGAAAGTTTGTTGTAGCAGTCCGGCCTCCATTTGCTACTGGCTAATCGTATCGCTGGCGGCGTGGGTAGTCTTGGCGATCGCTGGAATATTCTGGCATACGTTGCATGCGTCCGCGGCGGCCACCTGTTTGCTCGCTATGGCGGTTGGTTGCTTTGCAAATGGGCTCAAGAACAGGACCTATCACTGCCTGCTCACTGGGCCGCTATTTTTGATCGCCGCCATCCTGTTTCTTCTCACTGACCCGATCCAGGTCAAGCCTGGTTTCCTTTGGGCCGGAGTTCTTGTTGGAACTGCCACAGCATTTTTGATGGAATGGCGCTATGCCCAAAAGCTCACCGAATAGTTTATTCCCCCGTTGCTAAGCCCTCCGCGCCCAAATCGCCCAAGACATCGCCAGCGCCCGCCGCTTCTTCACCCGCCTCCGCCGGTACCACACCGCCCGTCAGGCTCCGGTCCGTATCCCTGACTAGCTTCTTCCATCGATACTCTGCGAACTTTGTCAGGGTTATAATCGCAGACACCTATGACCCTGGATTCGCCAACAAAGCTAGGACCCTATGAGATCGTTGAACGCCTCGGTGCAGGCGGAATGGGCGAAGTGTATCGGGCACGCGATACGCGGTTGCGCCGCAGTGTTGCGATCAAAATTCTGCCTGATGAATTCTCGGCAGACGCTGATCGGTTAAGCCGCTTCGAGCGAGAAGCGCGCTCGGCCTCTGCGCTCAACCACCCCAATATCGTTACTATCTACGAACTCGGACAGGACGGTTCCACACACTACATAGCGATGGAGTTGGTAGAGGGAAAGACGCTGCGCGAGCTGCTTGTCGCCGGTTTCCTGCCAATACGAAAAGCAATCGAACTCGCGGCGCAGATTGCAGAGGGATTGGCCAAGGCACATGAAGCGGGCATCGCACACCGGGACTTGAAACCCGAGAACTTGATTGTCACGCCTGATGGGTTTGTCAAAATCCTCGACTTTGGCTTGGCGAAGTTCGCACCCACCAATGAAGAGCTGAACGCACTGTCCACCACGCGGACGCAATCGGGTCTAATTATGGGTACTTTGCCATACATGTCGCCGGAGCAGGCAAGCGGTAATCCGTTGGACACCCGCTCCGACCAGTTCTCTTTTGGCGCGGTGCTCTACGAGATGGTGACTGGAAAGCGCCCGTTTCGAAAAGGCACAGCGGCGGCAACACTGGTAGCCATTCTCCAGGAACAAGCCGAGCCGATAGCCGCACAAAACCCCGACGCCCCCGCGCCGCTGTGTTGGGCTATCGATCGATGTCTGGCAAAAGAACCTGGAAAACGCTACGCCTCAACCAGAGATCTTGCACGTGAACTCGCAACCATACGCGACCGTTTCTCAGACAAACCGGCTAGAGCAGCAGAGGCGCGGCCGACCACCATTCCGGTACAGCGGACCGGGTTTGTAGGCCGCGAAAAGGAAGTAACCGCGGCAAGAGAACTCCTGTTGCGCCAAGATGTCCGTCTGCTCACTGTCACCGGCCCAGGCGGGATCGGCAAAACGCGTCTCGCGGTGGAAGTGGCGAATGGCCTCATCGAGCATTTCTCAGGGGGGATTCATTTTGTACCTCTCTCGTCGCTTTGCGATCCGGGCTTAGTTGCTTCCGTGATTGTTCAGACCTTGGGTATCCGAGAGGCTGGAGGTCAGTCGCCCCTCGAAGTACTCAACAAAAGCTTACGGGATTCATTGGGCGCACCAATGCTATTCCTGCTGGACAATTTCGAGCACCTGGTTCAGGCGGCACCTGTTGTGGCGGAGTTGCTGGCTATGAGTCTGAATCTCAAAATTCTAGTGACGAGTCGCGCAGCGTTGCATGTGTACGGAGAGCGTGAATTTCCGGTGCCGCCTCTTGCGCTGCCGGATTCGCGTTCCATGCCTTCGGTGGAGGTACTGTCACACTACCCAGCGGTGGCGCTGTTCGCACAACGCGCCGTTGCTGCCAAGCCAGATTTTGAACTGAACCGGGAAAACGCGCTTGCCGTCGCCGAGGTCTGCGCCCGGCTGGACGGTCTACCCCTGGCGATCGAGCTCGCAGCCGCCCGGGTCAAAGTCCTTTCGCCCGCGGCCATGCGGACTCGGCTGGCAAGCCGTTTACAGTTGCTGACCGGTGGCGCGCGAGACCTACCGCAGAGGCAGCAGACCCTGCGCGCTGCCATGGATTGGAGCTACGATCTGTTGAACGCTGCCGAGCAGAAGCTTTTCCGAAGAGTTTCCGTATTTGTGGGGGGATGCAATCTGGAAGGCGTGGAAGCTGTGTGCGACACCAAAGGCGATCTCGATCTGGACCTGCTCGACGGTATGGCATCCTTGGTAGACAAAAGCCTCCTCCAGCAGGTCGAGCAGACGGACGGTGAATCGCGGTTTGCGATGCTGGAAACGATTCGCGAGTACGCCCGGGAAAAACTGAAAGCAAGCGGGGAGGAGGCTCTGACAAGGCGCGCCCACGCCGCCTATTGCCTGGTGCTGGCAGAAGAGGAGGTAACAGAGCCGAGCGGAGCAGAAGGAGAGGAATGGTTGAAACACTTCGCCCTGGAACATGACAATTTTCGCGCGGGCCTCGAGTGGCTCACAGAAACCGGAGATGCAGACTGGGGACTGCGCCTCGGCTCCGCCCTGTTTCGCTACTGGGAGACGCGAGAGTACCTCAATGAAGGCAGAGACAGGCTCGGTAAGCTACTCAAGCTCCCTGGAGCCCTGGCTCCCACCAAGGCCCGCGCTCGTGCGCTATTTGCCGCAGGGGTGCTCGCGGGAGAGCAGGGAGATTACGCATCAGCAAATGCACTCGTCAGGGAAAGCCTCGATATCTCACGTCAGTTGGGCGACACGCAGGGTGTCGCCGTCTCGCTCAACGCGCTGGCGGTCCTTGCGCGGGACCGGGGGGACGTCGCTCGCGCGCACTCGCTGTGCGAAGAAAGCCTGGAGGCGTGGAGAGAATTGGGGGACCTGAAAGCGGTGGCGCGCTCCCTCAGTAACCTGGCGAACATGGTTACTTTGCAAGGTGACTATGCCCGCGCACGCTCCCTCTATGCGGAATGCTTCTCCATCTTCCGAGGGCTTGGTGATCGAACAGGCGTCGCTTGGTCGCTGAACCACCAAGGGGACGTCGCTCGTGATCAGGGCGATAGCGCAGCCGCCCGGGAATTGTACGAACAGGGTCTGGTTATTTTTCGAGAACTGGGTGACCGCTGGGGCATTGCGGGCACTCTGGCTGATCTGGGAACCTTGGCCCGGGAACAGCAGAACTGTCCCGCAGCTCTTGCTCTCTACCGGGAAAGCTTAAGGATTTTCCACGAACTAGGCCATAAACGCGGAATTGCCCGCCTGTTGGAGTGTCTGGCGTGCTCGGCCGCGGCCCAATTCGAGGCACAACGTTCGCTGCGGCTGGCCGGTGCAGCTGCGGCGCTGCGCCAGAATATTGGTGCTCCGCTTACGCCAGCGGAGCAGCACAAACTGGATGCCATTCTGGATCCGACCCGGAAGGCACTGACCAACACCGCAGGCG
>DATGEY010000143.1:0-2678 GCA_035309625.1 Candidatus Acidiferrum sp. | reverse complement strand
CACATCAGCCTTCCCGCGATCGCCGAGCAAGATGAGCAGTCGTGGTATTTGGCTGACGGCACGCATCTCGCTACTCGCAAGGCCGGTGATCTGCTCTGGGCTGAGCGTCTGCCGCAATCTTTTCTTGATAGCCAGCGCGTCGGCATGGGCAGCTGGGCCTTCAACGGACAATACCAACAGCGGCCCGCGCCGCTCGATGGCGGACTCATCAAGCGCCAATGGGTCCGTTTCTATCGCCAGCTTCCAGAGAAGTTTGAATTCATGGTCCAGTCATGGGACTGCACGTTCTCGGGCGGCAACGACAATGACTTTGTCGCCGGCCAGGTCTGGGCGCGCTCCGGCGGAAAATATTTCATGCTCCCATACCGCACCTATGAGCGGCTTGACTTTGGCCCCACCATGGCGGCAATCAAGTCCTGCCACGCCAAGTTTCCCCAGGCCCACGCCGTCCTGATTGAAGATAAGGCCAATGGCCCGGCCATCATTAGTGAGTTGCAGAAAGAGATTCCCGGCGTCGTCGCCGTAAATCCTGAAGGAGGCAAGCTCGCCCGCGCCCAGGCCACCGCGCCTCTCTGGGAATCTGGAAGTATTGAGCTGCCCGATCCTCAGGCCTTCGGCATCACCTGGATGGAAGATTACCTCCATAACATGTGCGCCTTTCCCAAAGCTGCGCATGATGACGATGTCGATGCCACTTCCCAGGCGCTCATTTATATGCGCAGCCGCCTCGGCGGCGGCATCGTTGAGTTCTATCGCCGCCAGGCTACCGGCGAAGTAACACCAGGACGAAGCGCCAAGCTAGCGATCATCGGCGCAAGCAAAGATTGTGGATCGCAGGCGCCCCCGCCTGCGCAAGAGCAGGCCGACTCTACCAAAAAAACGCAGCCGCCGGGGTCCCCAGAGCCAGGGTTCCCGGATCGCGCCGCTTTTGCGGGATCTGGGATGGCAGGGCGCGCCGGTTTTGCGCGAGCTGAGGTGGAGGTGCCCTCGCCTGCGATGAGACACCTTTCGGGTTTGGTCCTCGAGCGCAGCGTTCTTACCGCCGTCGCCGCAGGTAGCCAGATCCAATGCAACGCCAAACAATATCCGGCGATCCGCGCAGCTCTGACCGCTGCTGCGGAAAGTAAAAATGGTCCGCAAGATGAAATTCTTCAGCTGTTGGCAATCCGGGAACGCGAGCGATTGGATCTTCTATTTCTGAATAGCGCAGGACACACAGCGAGCGGCACAGAAAGACCCATCACACAAGAGATCAACACGACTGCATCAAGCACCAAGCCCCGAGCGCCGTTAGGCGCGACCACAGGTTAGCCCACCCTGAGGCGAGCGCACGCGAAGCCGGAAGGGTGGGTAAGCAGAAAATAAATTCGAGCCCCGTAGGGGCGACACAATCTGGCTTCAGCCTCTGCAGGTATCAGGACTCGGATTTAAGAGGGTGCGGAAAAAGTCTCCAGAGACGACACAAGTGTCAGAGCACGACTTCAGTCGTGCCGTTAACCGGGTCGTTTACCTCTGTCATCCTGAGCGGCACCGAGCGCCGGAGGCGCGAAATTATTGGGCCCAGCGCGTAAGCGGGTAAGCTTGGAAACAATTCGAGGGCCCCTGGGGCGGCATAAGCGTCAGCCTCCAATCGCCCGGCTAAACATCTTCACCTGTTTCGCCGGATACGCGCACAGCTCCTTCACCGGACATTCATAACACTGCGGCGATTTATCCCGGCAGATTTCTTTCCCGTGTTGCCGTAGCAACATATGCGCCTCTGCAATCGCTTCAGCCTTGCGCGGAAGCTCCGGCTTCAAGGCCTCTTGCACGGACCGGTACGCAGCGCCGTAATTTTTCTGCCACCGCCCAAATCCGACGCGTGTGAGCACTCGCAGGCCGTTCCATTCCAGTGGCATGCCAGGCGACGCGCCGCAGAACATCAATATCTTTTCCGCGCCCGGATCACCAATGTTGGGGAACTGCTTTAGCGCCTTTTTGGCTTGCGCATATGGCAGCTTGAGAATCTGGTCCAGGTCGCCGTCAAACTGGCTTAGCGTGATCCGTGCAATCTCCTGCCAGCGGAATACTCGCACCTTGGGACGCATGCCGCCCATCGTGGCCAGAGCCAGTAGAACATCGGGATCAGCTTTGAGAATTGCCGCCGCATTGAGGCCGACCTGTTTCCGCAGGCCCTCGAACACCGCGGCCCGACGATCGTCCGGCAACAGGTAGCATGCGTTTTCCCACAGCACCAGCTCAAACGGTCCTTTGGCGGGCGGCATCGTAGGAGCGCCATAATGCTTCTTCAACTTTGCAATGATTCTTTTGAATTCCGGCATTTTTAGTGCCTGAAAGCATAACTCAAGTTGCTGCCTGCGTGCTGTCATCCTGAGCGGAGCGCCCGCTATCCATTTTGCAATGGAGAAAATGAGGGGCGCGTAGTCGAAGGATCCCGAGAATGTTTGAGCTGACATTGCAGCGTCAAGGCGTTCTCACCAAACTCCGGGCGCCGCTAGGCGCGACCACGTGCCGCAAAAATTGTTTCATGAAATGGTTTCACTCCGGCAACCGAAACTTCGCATCCTCGGTCTTCTCAATTTCGCCGGCTTCCGCCATGCGCCGCAAAACCGTATGAATGGACGACAACAGATTTACCTGGCCCACGCCGATCCCCATCTTCACCAGATCGTCGCGGA
>DATGEY010000142.1:0-2874 GCA_035309625.1 Candidatus Acidiferrum sp. | reverse complement strand
CTGCTTGTTTGGACTCAGGGTACAGGGTCTTCGCCCAGACCTCGAACTCCTCCTTGGTCATGTCCTCGGGATAGAAGTTCGCGCCCAGCGGCTTCTTCGCCGGCACGCCGGGCAGAAACGCCTTGTGCTCGTCGATCTCCGACCACGGCCCCTTGTTGATCCAGAAATAATGCAGGCGCGCTCGCCCCAGCGGAGACTTGTCCTGCTCGAGCTTGTGGTAAAGCGCCGTATTGCCGCTCCAGAGCTGGTCGAGAAAAACATCATTGGTCAGGCGCGCAGCCTCAATCAGCGTGGCCAGCGCCTTTTTGTCCCCGGCGGAGAGGCCGGAAAGGTCGACCTCCAGCGGCGCCGGCGCAAAGCGCGCAATCATCCGGTTGAGCTCTTCCAGGTTGGGAACCGACGGCGTGGCTTTAGTCGTGGGCGTGTTCTGTGCGGTAGCCATAAGCGTAAATGCAAACAAGAAGGTTAATAGTCGGCGCATATATGCGATTCAACAATCCTCGTCGATCAATTTCATCACTAACGCCCCACTGCCCGCAACGCTACTGAGGCCCTTTCCAGCTGCTGCAGCAACTCGCCCGCATAATCCTCGTCAATCCGGTCTTCAATGATGGCCCTGGCCACCTCGCCAATCGACTTCTGCACCGTCCTCAGGTCTCGGAGCGGCGGCAGCGCGAATTCTGCCCGCATGGCGGCTTTGCGCCTCTCCGTTTCCGCTCGTTGTCCGTGCTTGTAGCACAGGGATTCACCTTTCATCGCGGGCGCCCTGCACTGCTCGCCATTCTCCCGGACCACCTGGCAGCGCCGGTAATACCCATACCGATCTTCCGCACTCGATCTTGACATTTCACACCTCCTGAAATCCTAATTAGGATTCCAAAGGACTTACCGCACCGATCCCAAAGCCATCCCATCCCCTCCCCCCGGGTATGCTCAACTAGGATTCTAAAGCACTTATCTCTAATCATCCCAGAGCATCCCAGCGGGGACTCGCCGCCGCTGGCCACCGGATCGCCCAACCAAACCCAAACGCGGACAGCAAGGTCACCAAAATTAACCCATGTTACTTCACTATTTATTTGCTGTCAAGGGTAAAAAGGTTTCAGGCGCAATTTTACTGCGCTCCCTCACGTCAACAAAAATGGCCGGCTCATTTTCAAGCCGGCCGGTCACACGGAAACGGTCTTGCTACGGTTTGCTTTGCAGATCGGCCTGGCCGGTCATGATGTCCACCGGAACCGAAACATGCTCGTGCACGATCAGCCATTTGCCATTGATCTTGCGGTAAACGTCGCTCACGCGCACGGTCAAGTCAATTTGCTTGCCGTCCGGGGTTTTCCCCGCCAGATGGTCGATGCTGTGGCCATAGGCCATGTCGCTGCCATTGGTGGTGATGCTTAGATCGTTGATCTCCGCGTTGAACGGGCCATCGAACGCCTTGAAAAGCTCTTCGTAATCCTTCTTGTAGGCGTCGGCCGTCGCATACTGCCGCGGCGGCACCACGTCAAAGGCCAGCACCGGATCGCCCGGCCCATAGAATGACATCACTTTGGCCGAGTCCTTGGCCTTGAACGCCGCCAGCCACGCATCTATTTGCGCCTTGATCTCCGCTTTGGCATCCGATTTCCCCTTGAACGCGAATCCCAGCGTCGCTCCCAGCAACGCCAGTGCTACCGGAACAGCCGCCAACCAACGCATCCGTCTTGACATGAACTCTCTCCTCCTCGGCATTTTTTTTGCGAGCCTCAGCATTTAGCGCCCTGAGGGTGAAAAAAGTCAAGCACAGCGCCGCGTCGCCCTGGCTCGGCCCCGCATGCTACCCTCTTTATTTGTCGTTCGTCTTATTTAGGAAGCCCATCTCACCCACGCACGAGGAAAACCGCCGCGCGCGTGGGGCCCGGAGCCCTCATTCAGATGAAAAAAATCAATCTCAGCCTCGCCGCCGCATGTGCGCTCATTCTGCCGACCACGCTCATCTTTGTTCATGCTCATGCCCAGTCCCACGCGCCCGCCGCAGAGATTCACGGCATCGCCGCCGCCAATATGGACACCTCGGTGCAACCGGGCGATGATTTTTACGACTACGCCAACGGCGGATGGCTCAAGCGCACGGAGCTTCCGCCCGACCGCGCCAGCGTCGGCGTGTTTACCGTGCTCTCCGATCTCACCAACAAGCGCACCGCCGCCATCATTGAAGAGGCGGCCAAGTCCAAAACGCCGGCCAACCGCCAGATTGCCGATCTCTACAACTCCTACATGGACGAAGCCGCGATTGAGGCCAGGGGCATGGCGCCGCTGAAGCCGCAGTTGCAAGCCATCGCCGCCCTCGCTGACAAGCACCAGCTGGCGCGCGCTCTGGGCCAGACGCTGCGTTCCGATGTCGACGCGCTGAACAACACCAATTTTCATACCTCCAATCTTTTTGGCTTATGGGTGGCTCCCGGCTTCAACGACTCCGAGCATTACACTGCCTACCTGCTGCAGGGCGGAATCGAACTGCCGGACCGCGAATACTATCTCGCGGACAGCCCGCACATGCGCGAGCTGCGCGAAAAATACCAGGCGCACGTTTCCGCCATGCTGAAGCTGGCGGGCTTCACCGACACAGACGCGCGCGCCAAGCGCATCTTCGACCTGGAGCACGCGATCGCTGAGAAGCACATCACGCTGGCCGAGAACGATGACATCCACAAGGCCAACAACACCTGGAAGCAGGCTGACTTCTCCGCGAAAGCGCCGGGGCTGGACTGGGCGGAGTATTTTCGCGGCGCCGGGCTGACCGGCCAGGCCCAATTCACGGTCTGGCAGCCCACGGCGTTCACCGGCGAATCAGCGCTGGTGGAATCCGTTCCGCTCGAGACCTGGAAGGACTGG
>DATGEY010000141.1:0-9312 GCA_035309625.1 Candidatus Acidiferrum sp. | reverse complement strand
CAGAGCGCCGAAGTCAGACAGGGTGCCGCACTCTCGTGGTTCTCGAGGGTGCGGTCTTTGACTTTTTTCTCTCAACGAAAGGATCCCTTCCTCGCCGCGCGCAGCGCCATCTTCCCCTTCATCGATTCGCTTTCTGATTCCGTGAATTCCCCTCTTCCGCTATCATCAACCTCGCGTCCATGCCCACCGAAGCGCAATATCCACTGATTGACGGCAGTCGACCCCTCCAACCCCCAACCCTGGAACCGCTACGCCTACGTCCTCAACAGTCCAACGAATTTTAGCGACCCCTTGGGGTTGGTAGAGCCACCTGGTTGTGACGAGGGCTCCGATTGCGGATTTGGCGGTGGGGGTTTGGGTCCGTGCGATGAACTGGGCATTATTCTTTGCGGCCCGCCAGGTTCCGGCCTTCCCTGCGCTCAAGACAATCCCAATTGCGGCATCACCGTCCCCATCGGCGTGGACGTCGGATTGGGCGGCGGTAGTCCGACCAGCAATCCTCGTCCAGTAACACCCCGTCAGATTGAACTCGCTCAAGGCAGCTTCCTCCAGATGCCAAACCCTGAAGTCATAGACGAAGGCTGGCAGTTCATAATACGGGTCTTGGTGTGGGGAACCGCCATATACGAAGCAGCACGCGTAGCGACCTCGAACATCCATTGGTCACAGCACGGACCTGGTAATGTGGAAGATACGGGTATAATGAATGAAGTTCGGGCGTTAATTAGAGCTGGCACGGCGGCGAGCGTATGCGCGGCTCTTGACATTCTGGAGAGGCCGCAAAGCTCGTGGGTGACAGCGCGAAACTCCGCAAGATCCGGGCAACGCAGAAGGCGTACGGATGCCGCGGCAGTCGGCAAAGTCGATAAGACAGCGGTCCAATTGGGAGAAAACATGGCATATATTCCAACTGGCGCTCAGTGGTATATTGCGGAAATCGTCGACCAGATAACTGTGGAGGACGATCCGCGCAGTGTGGTGCACAAAAATTTAGTGCTTATTCGAGCCGACTCGCCCGAGACCGCATACGAAAAGGCGCTCTCGTTTGGACGGGACAGCGAAACCGACTACGACAACCCTGACGGCAAGCAGGTGCATATTAGATTCCGAGGGTTGAGTGACCTCAATCTCATTCATGGCGAGCTAGAAGACGGCGCGGAACTCATGTACGAGGAGAAAGTTGGCCTAACGAATGAAAGCATCGAGCGCTTGATTTCGACCAAAGAACGGCTAGCAGTGTTTTGTCCTATACAGTCCACCAAAGGGCCCGACTATAGCTCAAAGGAAATTTTAGACGAGATGCGGAAATTACTCTGATTGCTTGACTTATCGCAACGCATCTATTCCGCGTGCCTCCGGGTGCGCCACACGTAAAGTCCGAAAGATGAATTTGGGTGGATGGCGCAGTCTCAGAAAGCCTCTGGGCGGACCCATCCTTTTCGCGTCGTTTCCGAAAGGGTGGGACCGCTTTTCGCAGGCGTTCCTTGACTTTTCTTCTCTCAGCAAAACGATCCCTCCCTGCCGCGCGCAGCGCCATCTTCCCCTTCATCGATTCGCTTTCTGATTTCGTCAATTCTTCTCTTCAGCCAGGCACAACGTGCAAGAGGTAAGCGATCCATCGCTATCCAACACCAAGCACGACTCCCACTCTCTTCCCTCACGACTCACTACCCACTAACCAATACCCACTTTCTTCGCTCCTGGCCACCTGCACTTCAACCGTCCCTCCGGCCAGTTGTCCCCGCGTACTCCCCCTGCTATCGTTACCCCGAGTAACATCGAGAGGCCACCACGAACATCGCGCTCAAACCCAACGGGGGTTGACCACCGGCGCGATTTGCGGACGTTTACCGCGCCCCCGGTCGAGAGCTCAACCAAGAGTGCCCCCCGGCGGCGAGACTCCATCGCGAAGAGGTCTAAGCCAGCAAGAATTTTGTCAACGGTTCACCCAAACCGTATGTTCGCGGAAGGCCGAACGAGAACGCAGTTTGCCAGAAAGAGAGCACCCGAGCGCTTGGCCCAAAGGGTTCACCAGATCGGATTTTGGGGCTCCATCCGCGAAGACTGCTGGGGTCTTGTAACTACCTTTAGAATCAACACTTGTAAAAGTGTATCAAAACAAAGGACTTTAAGTGCCTTCAGAATCAACACTTGTGAAAAACCCGGGGGGGAGGGCCCCCCACCAAATCAAATTCGCTGCCGCCTACTCCGATCCTCCAAATAGCCGCAGCACAATGCCGGTCGAAGCCCAGTAGTTATTCTGGTGCACGTTCCCGAAGGAGGTCATATAGTAGTCCACGTCCAACAGCCGAATCTCCAGGTGCCGCGACGGCTTAAGATCCAGTCCGCCGCCCACCTTATACGAAATGCTGTTCTGCGACGTGCTGTAGCCGCCCGCGCCGCTCACGCTGGTGTCCGCCCGCGTTCCGCCCACCAACGCCTCCACAAACGGCGTCACTCCCCACCGATTGCGCTCCCGCCAGAACAGCCGCGGCCCATAGTGATTTCCGTACAGCACATTCTTCACGCCGCTCACTGTCACCACGTTGTAGCTGGTGTCCGCGACCAACTGCAGCCACGGCCTGAAGTTCCAGCCGAACGACCCGAGCGCCCCATTGAAGTTGGTCGAGGTGCCCCCGCCGACCATCCGCGCAAAGGCGTATCCCCCAAACAGGTCAAACAAGGGGATAAAGCGCCGGCCTCCCGCATTCGGCCGCTCCCAGCTCTCCTTCGTGCTCACCGCACGGATCGCCGGCGCTGCCGGTGCGACCTCGGGCTGCGCCGCAGCCGGACTGGCCTCAGGCTGCGCTCCGCCAGCACCCGTTTCCGGCGCGCTCGCGTTAGTTGGCGCCGCATCGTTTGCCGGCGCTGCGGCTGGAACCGCCGCATTCTCCGCGGGCGCAGCCGGCACGCTCTGCGGTGCAGCTGCAGTTTCCGGGACACTCGGAGTCGCTGCCGGTATCGGTGCCTGCGTCGGGGCTGCCGTCGGAGTTCCCGCCGTAGGGGCCGCTGTCGCCGTTTCCACAGTCGCTGCAGCTGCCGGCTGCGCCGCGGGTTGCGGCGCGCTCATGGTCGCTGCCTTGGCTTCGGCCGCGGGCGCTGCTTGCGGCTGCGCGATCGCAGGTTTCGGTTGCGCCACGGCGGGCGCCGCACCA
This sequence comes from Candidatus Acidiferrum sp., assembly GCA_035309625.1. GTDB lineage: Bacteria > Acidobacteriota > Terriglobia > Acidiferrales > UBA7541 > Acidiferrum. The sequence goes on along the minus strand of DATGEY010000141.1, from coordinate 6,157 downwards.
GTGTTCTGCCGCGCCGGCGCCTGTGCGATCGGCGTCCCCGCCGGGTCGAACACCATCACATTCGAGTAGATGTAGCCGATCTGACCGTCTTTGGTCTGAATGCGCGAGAAAATAAATCCATTGATCAGCACCGTGAAGCGCTCGCCGCACGGCAGAGACGCCACCGTGTCCGGCGTTCTCCTCGGCTTCGCAAAAACCTGTGTCTCCTCCGGATGGCTGGCGCAATCCACGTGCGCCGCAACGCCATCCGCCAGCGCGCCCGGCGCGCCCAACAGACATCCGCCCAAAACCGCCAAAATCCCATTCCGCAACATCGTCCCTCCCTCGGCCCGGGGACACGCCGAGCCCTCTATCACTTATCGGGCCTCGCGATGTTGCCGTCAAATGGCCCAAAGGGCAGGTTTTCCCAGTGGATACTGGACGGATTGACGGGTGCATCGCGGTCGAGTTTGAACTCTATTCGCGGATAGAACTCTTTTTCGATCCCTCCGAAAATGAGCGTGTCACGGGCGGTATCTGTTCCGGCCCGACCAAACGGAGGGAGACAAAGTATGCAAAGATTTCGCGTCATCGCCATGAAAACGGAAATTGCGGAGCAGGTGCGCGCTACCCAAAAAGCACCGGTTTACGCTTTCCCAGCGCACATAGAGGTGGGTGAAGACAGTGCGCCCTGCCGCCACTGCCTGCGCCTGATCACCCCGGGAGAGCGGCGCATCCTCTTCACCTACGATCGCTTTACCGTTAAGGAATCGCTGCCCCAGCCCGGCCCGGTATATATCCACGCGGAGAGCTGCCAGCGTTACCCGGAAGAGGGGGGCGTGCCCGCAGAGTTGCGCAACAGCCCACGCACCATCGAAGCGTATGCGGCGGGGCGTCGGCTGCGCGGGCAAGAATACGTGAACGATGGCCGCTTCGAGCCGGTGCTGGAAAAATTGTTCGCGGATCCCAACGTGGATTATTTGCAGGTGAACAGCACTACCGCGGGATGCTTTACTTTTCGCATAGAACGCGCAATGCAGCCTTGAATGAAAACGATGCCAGTGACTGGGCAGGGCGCGCGATCCATCAGTGCTTGGGAGGAAGAATGTCGGCGGCGAGTTCCGCTCGCTGTGCGCCGGGCACACCGGGATCGCGAACTTTTTCCATCGCTTTCTGGGCCGCCGCCGCTTTCTGCGGATCGACCCACGCATCGCGCGTGACCATGGTGGTTTGCCCGGGCATGGCCACCGCCGCTCCCGAGCTTTCCAGCACATCCATAGCTTGCAAAATCAATTCTTCCTGTATCGCCAGGAATTCGCGATATTCGCGGGTTTGGACGTAGGCGTAAATTTCGACCTCGATGGCATCCTCCCCCAACCGCAGCAGGCGCACGCGCGCACTGGGCTCGTCCAATTTCGTGTGGTGTGCCAAAATCCCGCGCAGTTGCTCCAGCACGTAGCGCACGTGGTCGGGAGCCAGGTCATAGCGCAAACGCACCACCTGCCGGAACAGGATTTTGTCGCGCAAACGAAAATTTTCCAGCGTGGCGGTAGCCACCATGCCATTCGGAATGGAAACCAGCGTTCGATTCTCCGTGCGCAGCTTGGTGGAACGCAATCCGATGTCTTCGACAATGCCGCGCTGATCCCCAATGCGGCAGGCATCGCCCACCAACACCGCGCGGTCAATCAGAATGGAGATGCCCCCCATCATATTTTCAAAAGTTTTCTGAGCGCCCAGACCGATGGCCAGACCTCCAATGCCCAGGCCGGCCAATGCGGCGGGGACATTCGCGTCCAGCTTGCTCAATACAAACAGGCCGAGCACACAAAAAATGGCTACGTCGATCACCCTTCGAATCAGGGACACCAGGGAACGCTCGGCATACATGCCACGACTGGTGAGCCGGTTCCACATGCGCAGCGAAATCCAGTAGGTAAGCCGGGTGATGGCCCAGTAGCACGCGAAGGTCAGGAGGATCAGCAGCAGCGTGCGGTAATACTGGCGGTACAGAATCGATGCGCCAATCAAATAGACCAGGTAATAGTGAATGAACACCGCGACCAACACGGCCGCGGGACCGAAGCGCGACAAACGGCCCCCCGGCTGCTCGCTCAACCCGAGCGAACGGCGCGTCTTCTGCGTGGCGATGCGCAACAGCACCGCAGCCAGCCAACCCAACAGCAACGCCGGCGGCGCGAACAAAACGATGGCCAGCCATTGCCAGAGCGGCATTCCCAGCGGCCGCGTCTTCACCAGGAACTTGGGCAAACGCTTTTCCAGCTGCGGAAAACGCAGGGAGTCGTACACTTCCGGGACTTGGTCCAGGGTTTGCCGCGAGATCAACCAAACTTTCGCGCCGCGAGAAACCTCCATGTGGACCAGGTACAAGGGAAAGGATTCGCTCAGACCGCGCGTTCCGCCGACCATGACCTGCTCGCGCGGCGGTCCGCCCTCCTGCCTGCCGCTGGGGTCGTTGGTAATGGAATCGAGCGAGCCTGCAAATCGGCTGTTGAGGATGGCGAGGAGCTGCTGCGCCAGTTCCTGCTCGGGCTCGACACCGGCGCGCCGGTGCACCTCGAAATATTGCACCGCGACATCGTAATTTTCGGATTGCGCCGCACGGATGAATCCCACCACCGTGCCGCGCGGCGTATCACGGCCCAGCTCCAGGGGGTCCACCGGCGCCGGAGCGGATGCGGAAACTGCTGCCGGAGCGCGATGCGCGGTCTGCGCGCAAAGCAATGACGCGCAGCATAGCGCTACGGCCGCCCCAAGGAGGAACACCCTGGGCAACAGGGGGAAAAGTCTCGCGGCTAACCGATGCATTCTTTTTCTTCCTGCGTGTGCACTGTCCAATTTGCATTGTATCGAGGTGCGAGCGCGCCAGGAAACTTACCTCCGGCGCAGGTTCGTGGCGGGAAACGTCAGCCGGCCGGCTCGGCGCCGCGGAAGTGCTCGCGGTGCTGGCGCAGTAGAAATTGGTCGGTCATTCCGGCGATGTAGTCGCAAACCGCCACATGCCGCGGTTCCGAGCGCACCAGCTCTTCCTGGGCGGCGGGCATGGAGCCCGGAGTATGGAAGTAGTATTGAAAAAGTTCTTCGAGCGCTCGCACCGAACGGTCGCGATCTTCGGTGATGGCGGCGCGTTCGTAAACGTGGGCGAATAAAAAGCGTTTGAGCTGGGCATTGCTTTCCGCCACATTCTTGCTGAATGCAGCGAAGCGATGGGCAGCGCGGCGAATGTCATGGACGCTCTTGATTCCCTGCTGCGAGACGCGGCGCTGCGTGGCTTCGATCAAGTCGGTGGCCAAGATATCGAGCACCCGCTTGAGGGCTTCGTTAAATTTGAGTTTTTCACGCGCGGAGGGGTGAGTGGCGTGCACTTGCGCGTAGGCTTGGCCGAAAAGCGGCACTTCCCGGCACAGCGCTGCGAGGTCCAGAAGCTCGGCCTCCAGGGCATCGTCGACATCGGCGGTGTTGTAAGCGATTTCGTCCACGCAATCGATCAATTGGGCTTCCAGCGGTGGCTGCAAATCTAATAAGTATTCGGCCAGCTGCGGAAATTCCGCTTTGGCGTATTGCCGGGAATGCTTGACGATGCCTTCGCGGACCTCGAAGGTAAGATTCAGGCCCGGAAAATCGAGATAGCGCTGCTCGAATTTCTCCACGATGCGCAAGGCGTGCAAATTATGGTTGAAGCCGGCGCCGTAGGAGCGCATCAGCGTATCCAGCCGGCGTTCCCCGGCGTGACCGAAGGGCGGATGGCCGATGTCATGAACGAGGGCGAGGGCCTCTGCCAGTTCGGCGTTGAGGCCGAGCGCGGCGGCCACGGTGCGCGCAATCTGGGCAACTTCCAGCGTGTGGGTCAGGCGATTGCGGAAATGGTCGGAAAAACGCACGGTGAATACTTGGGTCTTGGCTTCCAAGCGGCGAAATGCGCGGGAATGAATGATGCGGTCGCGATCCCGCGCATATTCACTGCGATAGGGATGCGCAGGCTGGGGGTAGCGGCGGCCGCGCGAAAGCTCCGCGCGCATGGCCCAGGGCGCTGCTGGCGGAATTTTGTCGATGGGAGCGGCTCCGTTTTCAGCGTGGCCGGGAGCTAGGACTTGGGGGTCAGCAGATCCAAGCCGCGGTCGGCCTGCTCGGAAATCGTGCTGTCGGGAAATTCCTTCTTAATCTGCTGGTACACGTTCGCGGCCTCCTTCGGATTGTTTTTCCGAAGAGTATTGGCGAGTTCCAACAGAGCTACCGGACGGGGAACGAACACGGAGCGCTTGTCGGCAAGCTCCCGGAAGATTTTTGCGGCGTCATCCGCCTTGCCGCTCCGCTCATCGATGACGCCGATCTGGTATTGCGCCATGTTAGCGAGTTCTTTGTCGCTGCCCGCGGCAAGTTTCTTCAGATTTTCAAAAGCTTGCTGTTGCCGCTCCAAATCCTCCAGGCAAAGCGCGGCGTAATAGAGAGCCTGCTTTCCCGGGTTGGTATTGGGAAATTTGCCGGCGACAGCGTTGAATTTGTTCAAAGCGTCGGTGGAGCGCGCCGCTTCATCGGTGTAAGAAACGTCACTGGGATCCTGAGGATCGGGCACGCCACCGATGCGACCGCTGTAAGCCTTCATAGCCACGTCCAGGGCCTGCGAAGCCGCCGCCGTCTGCCGGTCGTGATAGACGCTCCAGGAACCGTACACAATAGCGCCGGCGAGAACGACCAGCAGCACACCCAAGGCGATCTGCTTGTGCAGGTAAAAGGCTTCGGCGCCGTGCTCGATAGCGTCATGAATCTTGTCCTGCTTCAGTTCTTTGCGTGAAATATGGTCGGACACGGTCAACTCTCCGGCTTGGTAGGTAAACCGTAATCGTAGCACAACCGGCTGGAAGCGCGCCGCAAGGAGGATCGCGGTAGTGGTCAGCCACCGAGGAGTTGGCCAGACAATTTAATCAAGGACGTTTATCGGAAGCAATTTGCCAACCCGGAGGGATTACTTCTGGTTTGCCCGTCATTCGGGCGGAACCAGAATCGCGTGGGTGCTCGCTGAGGAGCGGAATCTTCGAGTCGACCCGCAGGTTAGGTTCCGGGATCATTAAAATGCTAGATAGCGCTGCTGATAGGCCATTCCCCTTACGGCTGAAATGAATATCTCATTTGACAAAGGGCTCCGTGTTACGAAAGAAGCCATTTGACGAATATTTTCCACGCGTCCGATCCGGCGAGGAGAAAACGTATAGGCTGAGCGGCCAAAACGAAGAGCGTACCCCACTTGAAAGCGGGGTGGAGGCGCCGCTTCTGCATCGTATCGTAGGCAACGCATACGACGATACATAGGTCAGTCCAGGCGAGCGCGGTAGCAAAGCCGCCTGACCGGAATACCGAAAGCGGGATGCGTGCGATCGCCGGCGTAAGCATCGACAGCGTCGCCAATGTCATAAGCCGCTTGTGAACGTCGCCACGCCGGCGAAAACATAAGCCAGCAACCATTAAGACGAGAGTTACAATCAAACTTACAAGAATCATCGCGACAAAGTACGGTGCCGGAGGCCGATCAGGCGAGAAGCCGCGTCTGCCTACCGCGATGAGGGCGACCAAGCCTAGCAGAAAGATCGTCGGTGCCAGGAATGCCGCCGCAAGGCCGAGGCGGCGATGCAGATCTACACGCCGAGCCGCGACGAAGCGGACTTGAAGGAAGAACACCACGAACCAAAGCGTGGTAACGAACCCGTGAAGGTGGAGCAATGCAGAGAGCGGCAGCCCATAAAACGCAGGCCGTAAAAAGTAAGTGCGCGCGAAACCGGCGAATACGATGAGTGCGGCACCCAGAGCGATCACGGTGTAGAAGCTCTGGTCGCTTCTTCGCGAACCAGTTGCAGCACTTGTCTTGGGAATCGCCGCAGGCTCAGTGCCGCTCATGTTCACCCCGAGGTGCAGATGTTGCTCGTATTATACATACCTCGCAAGTGCCGTCGAGTCTAAACACGTCTCGGCCATCCGCCCGCCGCAGTTCGGTTAGGAGAAGAAAGGCAAGGTTCTGGATGGATTGTTTGAATGAATAAGTCATGGAGGAGCGCTTGGTGTAAAAAAGCTGAACTCAGCGACCACGCTGATTCAGATACAACCAAGGAGGCTCCTCCATGGAGACTATGTACTACATCGGTTTGGATGTTCACAAGAAAACGAT
>DATGEY010000140.1:0-11062 GCA_035309625.1 Candidatus Acidiferrum sp. | reverse complement strand
GTCCCTTGAAAATCATGTTTCCATTTGCCCGAACAGTGCTAGTCTTTTTCATAGCCGGTCTCCTTTTCCTTGCGCCACGAGCGCGTCGATCCTTGGGAGCTTAATGCATCCCGCGGAGACCGGCCTTCTCATCTCATCTGGCATACGCCGTTACCGGAAACTCGGGCCCCATGTCGGGATCCGGCCTTCCCCCGAGTTGCTTCTTCTAATCCACAAGATTTCACAGAATGCCCAAAAGTGAACAGTACTCACCCCCGAGAGCCGCTAAGCTGCAAGGCCAGAAGCCCACATTGGGAATTCCCGGCTAATTGCCAACTCCGGGCTACTACTCGACGACGCTCCAAAGGCAAGGGTGGAGAAAAAGAATGTTTCACTTGATCTGGTATCTTCTTATTGGCCTCATTTCGGGAGTTATCGCGAAAGACGTCATGCACGTGCATATAACGCTTTTCTGGACGGTCGCGCTCGGCATCATTGGATCGGTCATCGGCGGCGGCGTTTCCCACATGTTTTCGCGTCCGACAAATGAACGCTATCACCCCGCCGGCCTCATTTTATCCACACTGGGTGCGATCCTGGTTCTATACCTTTGCTTTAGGTTGAATATCCACTTTCCTGCCATCTCAACCTGAAGCGGGTGCCCCAGACGCTGGAGTTGCGTCTGGAGGTTTTGATTCTTCCTTCTGTTCGCGGATGGGCGCCCTACCCATACCACAGCTAAGTGATCCTGTCTTCCGGCTCGGGCGGCGCGTTGGGAACCTGGCGGAGGAATTTGAGCAGGCGGTCGCCCTTGACGTTTCCAGCCCGCTTTTTGAAGAATGCCGCGGCCGTTGCCACGACACCCACCTTTTCGGCGACGGCTGCGGCGATCCATTGGTTCAAGGAGACGCCGTCTTCTTTGGCGAGGCGCTGAGCGGCTTTCTTCACGGAATGGGGAAGCTTTAACGGGTAAGTCGCCCTGCTCATGGTTTCGCCTTTCTCAAAAGCTGCGTCGGCGTCAGCACCAGAATGCCGAAGCGTTCAGCGGCAACCGAAAAATCCGCCGTGTTGTAAGTTACCAGTGCGCCAGCATCTGCAATGATTGCCGCGATCCAAGAGCCGAAAGCTATGGCAACGTCCATCAAGAAATCGGGGACGGCCTTCCAACTTCTTCCGGCGACGTTTTTCAAAGATTTTCCTCGCCGCCGCAGGCCCCAGTAGACGTATCCAAAGATGAGCCATTCCCACGCCATGGTCGTCAAGTAGAAGATGATTCGATTCGGATTACGCCCCGCGCTCTGGCGATATATGGAGAAGTATCCAACGACCGCAATGGCGGCAATAATGAAAAGTAGAAAGAGCGTGTGGACAACTCCGGCTACCGGTTCGAACCGGGCGATCGGCGTTTCCCGGCCGGCCTCTACACCAACGTCCGTCACAGGCCACCTCCATGGACTCCATCTGGTTCGCGTCTGCGTGGCGCGAATTCTCTCACATCTCAGAAAATTCGTTCGCGGGCATATTGTGGAGTGGCGCAACTTTGCTGCCGCTTTCGCGATTGCGTTGGACCGCGGGGAGAAATCCACAGTGAGCACCGTTACCTCTGCGCGTCCTGTACTTTTGGGCAGGCGCTTTTCGCTCGCATTGTGAGGGATGATAGCTTTCGCCCAGCAGCGCAACCGCCCTGGCAAACCGGCGGTTGCGACAAGTCACACTCGGCCACGACAGGCCGGAGTGTGGACAATTCGAACTGAAAATATGACTGCTACCATCCCGGGTGGAAAACAACAAGTGGGGGGAAGTCTCGAAATGCTCGCGGAAATTCAAGAATCGCAGAAGCACATTTCTGCCGAAGAGGCCTCTGGGGCCATTTCGCTGATCGATCTGGCGGAAATTCTCGATCAACACAAGACCTGGGTCGAAAGCGGCGGAGAAGCCGGCGTCAAAGCGGATCTCTGCGGCGTTAATCTTTCGCGGTCGGATTTGACGGGAGTCAATCTCGAAGGTGCCTTCATCCAGCGCGCGAATTTGATCGGCGCGGATCTTTCCATGGCCAATTTGCGCGGAGCCAGCCTCGTGCAAGCGGATTTGCGAGATGCCAATCTTTTGGGGACTGAGCTCCGAGGCGCCAATTTGATGGGAGCAAATTTGTACGGTGCCGAAGGCGTGTGGGTCGGCCGCCTCGGCGGAACGAATCTTTTCGATGCCATTCTGCCGGAGACCATCGCCTCGTTCGACAGCACCAAAGCAATCGCGGATGCCACGAAAGTCGCTCGCTGGTTTTATTTTTTAATCTTGGCGGCGAGCCTCACGTGCATCGCGCTGATTGGATTCACGACGGACGTGCGCCTCGTCGTGGATGCTTCGGCGATTCCCATCGCGCGGTTTCCACGAGTCTTATCGATGACCAGCTTCTATATGGGCGCGCCGCTGGTGCTCTTCATTTTCTATTTGCGCTTTCATTTCCTGCTGCTGCGCTTGTGGGGAAGCATGTCCGGGCTGCCCGCTGTTTTCAAGGATGGGCAGACGCTTGAAAAGGACGGGCCGTGGTATCTGATGGGCCTCGTAAGACGCCATTTCCGTTGGATGCGCGAAGGCCGCTCGCCTTTCTGGGTGCTGGAAACCGTCGTCTCGACTGCCCTTGCCTATTGGGTCGTGCCCGCAACTTTATTTTTATTCTGGGTGCGCTACCTGGTGCGGCAGGATTTTCGCGGGACACTTCTGCACGCATTTCTCTTGACGCTTTCCGTTGCGGCGGCGACCTGCGTTCCGACGATCGTAGCTCGGGTTCTGCAACCGGGCGACCCCTTGCGCCAGAAATCAAAAAACCTGCTCCGTCTGAGTTTTGCGACGGCCCGCGTGGCGCTGCTGACGGGGCTTGCGCTGCTGATTTTTTCTTTGGGCGTCAATCGCGGCTTGCCTTCCGACAGCAATATTGCGCCACAACATTCGCCCGCTAGTTTGCGGAGATGGGTTTCTGAAGCGATGCAATCCATTGGATACAGGCCCTATGCGGAGTTGACCGAGGCCACGTTATCCGGGCCGCCGCCGCGTGGCAACTGGAGCGAAGAAGCGCTCGCGTCCGTGCCGGGGGCAAAGCTGAATGAAATGAATTTGCGATTCGCGCGAGCCTATAAGGCTTATCTCGTGAACGCGAAATTGTGGCGCGCAAACTTGGAAGGCGCTTACCTTTCCGAATCGGATATGCGGGGCGCGAATTTGCGTGAAGCGGTTTTGCGAGACGCCGTTCTCGATCGCGTTTTGGCGTCGAAAACAGTGATGGTGTCCGCGGACGCGAGCCGCGTTAATTTTACCGGCGCCGATTTGCGAGGCGCTGATCTCTCCTTCGCCATGCTGGAGAGCGCGTCGCTTTCGAATGCGAAACTGGGCGGTGCGTCACTTTATGCCGTGAATTTACGGAACGCTCAAATGTTACGCGCGGATTTGTCGCGTGCGGACATGCGAGACACGAAAATGGAACATGCCGCGCTGTCCTTCGCCAATTTGGAGCAGACGGATTTTTCCTCCGCGAAACTGATGGAGGCAAATCTGACGGGCGCTCAGTTCAAGGGGACCATCCTAATGGATGCCGACCTGAGGAACGCGGATTTGCGAGGAGCTTTTTTCGGCGGAGCAATTTTTCGAGGAACCGAACTCAGCGGTGCGAGCATCGCGGGCGCCGACTTTCGCGGCGCGCTCGGACTGACGGCGGACCAGGTCTGCTCAACGCACGGCTGGCAGGGTGCGCAATTCGATGCCGACGTCCTCGCACAAACGCAAAGTCTGTGCGGCACGCGTCGCTAGTATCGAATCGCACGGAAGAAATTCTGAAAGCCGGAACACGGGCACAGTCGCGGAAGCGGCATTTCGCCGGAGACATTCTCGCGCTCCACAGCGATGGCATCACCCAAGCTTCAAAGGCTGCCGGGGAGGAGTTCGGTGCGCAACCCCTCGCCGAAGCTCTATGGTGGAGCCGCGAAGTGGATACAAAAGCTGTGATTGCATCGCTTTTTGACGCGGTTGGTCCTATCAGCGCTGGCGAACGGCAGGATGACTTGACGGTCGTGGTTGCCAACTGTCGAGAAAATTCAATACGAATCTGAGCAAACCGCCGATCAGGGGCGGCTAACGCGATCTCCGGCACTTCGTACCGGGAGACCTCATCCCGCGGTTACTTCCGGAGTGCCGACAATACGTCCGGGATGTGAACTCGGCTTGGGGTGCACGTACTCCAGCCTCTATGCCCGCTTCTCGGCGCTCCACACTTTTCAAGCCTTTGGGAATTCTGAAAACCCCCACGCAACAACGGCTTGCGGGGCGGCCTCGCGGTCGAGTGACCTCAACGGTCAGGGCCGCACACCCTTGCAAGGGGGAAAAGGATTAAACGTCGTATAATCTCGCGCGCGCAACGGGGGGCAGAACATATGAACGTACAAGAACAAATCACTAAGTATATTACCAGCCAACCGGAGCCAAAACGCAGTGACATGCGAGAGTTGCATCGGCTCACACTTGAAGTGTCACCAGAATGCAAATTATGGTTCTTCGATGGTAAAGACAGCAAAAATCATACGGTTTCCAACCCGACGATTGGATATGGATTTCACGCAATACAATATGCCGATGGAAAATGTAGAGAGTTTTTTCAAATTGGCGTGAGCGGAAACAAAACCGGAATCTCTGTCTATATTCTTGGTCTCAAAGATAAGAAGTACTTAGCCAAAACGTATGGAAAAAAACTGGGCAAGGCGAGCGTGACCGGATATTGCATTCGGTTTAAAGCACTAAAGGATATAAACATCGACACGCTTGAAGCGGCAATACGATATGGGCTTGCAGCTCAGAATGAAAAAGGCAAGCTGACGAAATAATTCCACTGTTAGAGTGAAGCAGTTATCGATGAAAACGTGCTCCAGTAGACGACTCCTACCGCCCTGACCAGCACCACAAAGCCATTCTGTAAAAAACGGGTCGCCCGCAATAGTCGTGCGGCGCTCTGTCAGCGATCCTTACCTTTCTCTGTTTACCATTTCCCACTGCGGAAGTATCACGGGCAACTTTGACGTAACGCGATTAGGTAAGAGTGGCGGACTATCCGGCCAGAACATTGGGACCGCGTGTGGGTCTTGACACTCAGTCATCCCGAGGAGTAGCCTCACGGCCGATAACGGAACGCGGTGCTCCCTAGAACGTAGCCTAACGTTCTCAGTCGCTGACATCGCGAACTCCCAAATAAGACCGGAGTAAGCACTCTCTCCCGCGCGAGAAACTAAACTCAATTAAGGAGGAGAATCATGAAAACCCGGAGGATCCTTTTCCCATTGGTTACAGCAGCCTTAGTGGCCGTGTTGTTCCTGCACGTTACACGAACTCCGACGGCACGTGCCGCCGCCTCGCAACAGGTCATATTTAGCGGTACCGGAGTTTTTACTGATGATGCAGCACCCAAGCCCATTACACCCTTCGGTTTTTGGATCTGGTGCGAAGGGGCGTCTGCAAACCCCTATCGAGGTGAGTGCAACGGAGCTATGTATTTCTACGCCTTCGGGATCACAAAGGGCGTTTTTGGGTCAGTGAGCGGAAGCGGACAGCAGTTCACAATGACTGTTCATTCGGCGGATGGCGTAATCGCTTGCACCCTCAAAAATGGCCTGCCTGTTGTGTCGGGTCCGGGAAACATGGTGACTGCTACCTGCACGGCGCCTTCGCAAGTGGTGGACACCACGGATGGTGACACATCTGGTCTATCAACAAATGCCGTGGTGAATATCACTGGCCCTGCGAACTAGACTGGGGCAATTACAGCAGTTTGGCGATCAACTCGAACGATGACTGCACCTTCTGGTACGCGAAGGAATACCGGCAGCCTTAATTGGAGCACGCGAATCGCCTCGTTTAAGTTCAACTCGTGCAAATGAAACGCGGCTCCAACAGGTAGAACGGGCCGACGCTAGGACTTAGTCGGACTTGACCCCCAGCCGGTAAGCTCGCGCTTGAAGATTGCGACCTCGGTCCACTCTTCGCCCAACATTCGCCCACCCGAAATTGACATAGCATCCGGCTCAAGACATGTAAAAAGTGCGCAGCAAAGGTTCTGCCGCTTCAGCGACAAAATGTGTCTTTTCCCTTCTAACATCCCGCACACCAAACACTTACAACCGGGTGGCAGCACGTTGGCTGCTTGGCAACCAGTTTGCGCCCACTTGACTGAGTAGTGCTGTGTCCAGGGAGCTTGTGCCCAATAAACGTCATATCCACAATCGAATACACAAATGCGAGGGTATCGGTGACGCCTAGTCCGATGAGAAGTCAGACAAGGTTATGGTTACGCGGTTCACTGCTTTTCGCAGGGGCGGCGCTACTCTTTGTGCCACCAGTGCGCGCGCAAGCGAACAGCAGTGCGCCAAGCACTAATTCCTCACGCTCGGTGAATCCCGCAATGCGGTCTGAAGACCATTTCACGTGGATTGAGCAATTTGACGGAAGTTCGAACACGGAAGGCCAAGTAATGCTGCTTGACTCTTCTGTAGGCTACCTGGTCGGACCACACCTTTTGGTTGATGCAGGCGTTCCTGTTTATTTTATTCGCGCTAATGCCGCAACGGCTTCAGGAGCTTCGACAACAAACTCGTTTACGGATTTGGGCGATGTTTACGGGCAGATTCGGCTCTCGTTTCCCAATCCTGCGCTTAATTTCAAGACGCAGCTGACAGGACGAGCGCCCACCGGGAGCACGTCCGACGGAATCTCCACGGGGCACGCCACCTACGACTGGACGAATCGAATTGATCGTGACTTCGGCCATTGGACTCCGTTTCTCGAGGTGGGCCTCGCGAACTCTATACCCGATACGTTCGTTTATCGGCGCCCTTTTGCTTCTTACGGGGAACTCGCCCACTTCCAGGCCGGAGCCTCGTATCACGTCGTTAACTGGCTTAGCGTAGCAGCGTCGGCCTTCGACGCTGCGCCATGGGGATCGCAGACGATAGACAGCCGGGTTGCTGGCACCGGATCTGGCACCACCGGTCACGGCCCTCCGTTTTTGCAAGGCCATCAGACAACCGGTGGTTCGAGCCTCGCGGCGGACAACGGATTTAGCGCTGGCTTGGATATTTCGCCTAACAAGGCCATCGATTTCACGGTCGGCTACAGCCGAAGCACGCATTACGATCTCAATACGGTTTCGTTTGGCATCGCCGTGAACATGCGCGCGATCTTGCGCCATCCGGGCTTATAGGTTTTGTAAATGAAGTGCTACTTCGATGTGGTTCCTTCAAGGAGGCAATACATGAAACGCATATTTGTGACCATCACGTTAGCAGCCACGGCGGCTTGGATCCTGGCGATTCCCGCTGCCGGCCAGGGACGCAGCCAGGGTCATCCTGGCGGCGGGTCGGCTGCGGCCGGCTCGATGGGCGCTTCAGGCACGCACGGGAACAGCGCTTCCGCTGGAGGAAGCCATAGTTCATCGAATCCGATGACCAGCACTGATCCCGGCAGTGTCTTGGGGCACAACTCGAATCTGGCGACCAGGCTCGAGGGCCTGACTGGTGCCACCGGTGTCACCGACCTCGAGACAGATGCAAAGGCGTTCAAGAACTTCGGCCAGTTCGTTGCTGCGGCCCACGTCGCCAAGAATCTGAATATCGCCGGCGGGTTCGCAGCCTTAATGTGCGATATGACCGCTACAGGTGCGACCGTTGGGGGAAAGGCCGCAACGTGCTCGAACACAACTCAGATGAGCCTCGGCAAGGCCATCCAGACCTTGGATCCGAACGCGAATGCCAAGTCCGAGTCGAAGAAGGCCATAAATCAGGCGAACCAGGACGTCAAGGATTCGTCCGGCTCGTAACATATCGGCTGACTGCGTAACTCCAAGTCCCACTCTTTTTTTCGTGACTCATGTCCCGGGAAGAGTGGGACTTCCTTTTTGCCCAGTCTCGTTGTACTCATAATCTTCTGGCCCTTCTTCACTTCGGCCTAAACCCGTCGTCTATGGAGCAGGCCATCGGGCAAGTGACGGGGAACTCTGACGTAACGCGATTAGGTAAGAGTGGCGGACTATCCGGCCAGAACATTGGACGGCGTTGACTTGGGATGGCCTGCTTTCTATCATGGCCCTGTGATGCCGGATTCCCAGTCAAGCCTGGAGCAAGCGATTTGCCGCTACCACATCCTGGAAAAGCTCGGTGGCGCCGGCATGGGTGTGTGCGAACGCAAGAAATCTTGAAACGTATTTATTAGCCGAGCGTCATACTGGCATGAAACTCAGTGGCTGGCTGCATTCTCTCGCGCAGGACCTTCGCTACGGCCTCAGGCTGCTGCGCCTCAATCCCGGCTTCACCGCTATTGTGGTGCTGTCCCTCGCGCTGGGCACCGGCGCAAACACCGCCATCTTCCAATTGATCGATTCGCTCCGCCTGCGAACGCTGCCGGTCGCGCACCCCGAGCAACTCGCCAGCGTGCGCATCCTGGACCGCTCCTGGAATTCCGGCCGCGTCCATGGCCGCTACGCCGATATTACCAACGCACAATGGGAGGAGATCCGAGATCATCAGCGAGTTTTTTCCGGCATGTTTGCATGGGCGACCGAAGGAGGATTCAACCTGGCGCGGGGGGGCGAAGCACGCTACGCCTCGGGCATCTGGGTCAGCGGCGATTTTTTCAAGACCCTGGGAGTCCCCGCCTTGCGCGGCCGCACCCTGACCGCGGACGATGACCGCAGCGGATGCGGCTCCCCGCCCGCTGTGATCAGCTACGCCTTTTGGCAGCGGGAATACGCCGGCGGCCCGGACACTCTGGGGCGGATGATCTCACTCGAAGGCCATCCGTTTGAAATCGTCGGCATCACTCCGCCTGGTTTCACGGGCATTGACGTTGGACGTCAATTCGACGTGGCCGTGCCACTGTGCTCGGAACCGCTTATACACGGCGAATTGTCCCTGATTGACCTGCGCAATGGCTATTGGCTCGCCGCCGTCGGACGTCTGAAGCCCGGCGTGACTATCGAGCAAGCCAACGCGGAAATGGCAGCGCTTTCGACGGGCATCCTGGAAGCGACCACACCCCCGCAATACGATGCGGAGGCGCAAAAGCACTACATGCAGTTCAAGTTCGGCGCATTTCCCGCAGCCACGGGATTCTCGAATCTGCGCCGGCGCTACGAGACACCCCTGTGGATGCTGTTGGCCATCGCCGCCCTGGTCTTGCTGATTGCCTGCGCCAATATCGCTATTCTGTTGCTGGCACGCGCCGGCGTCCGTGGACGCGAGATCGCCGTGCGGCTTTCGCTCGGTGCATCCAGTGGGCGGCTCATCCGGCAACTGCTCGTGGAAAGTCTTTTGATCGGTGTTGCCGGCGCCGTTTTGGGCGCAGTCTTGGCGCAATGGGTCAGCCGTTTCCTGGTGGCCTTCATCGCCACGAGCGCGCCCGATGTCTTCGTCGATCTTGATCCGGATTGGCTCGTGCTCACCTTCACCGTGGGCATCGCGCTGCTGACTACAATTCTCTTCGGCCTGGCTCCCGCTTTCCGCGCCACGCGCATCGCTCCGGCAGCAGCGCTCAAATCCGGGGGCCGGAACCTCGCGGGCGGGCGCGAGCATTTCAGCCTCCGCCGCGGCTTGGTTGTCTCGCAGGTGGCGTTCTCGCTGGTCTTGCTGGTGGGCGCGATACTCTTCGTGCGCAGCCTGAAAAACATTCTTTCGGTGAACGCCGGCTTCCGCACGGCCGGCATCATGGAAGCCGATCTGGACTTTCGCCAACTGAAAATTCCCGCGCCGCAACGCCAGGGCTACAAGCTGAACTTAATTGACCGCTTGCGCGCACTTCCCGGCGTGGAGGGAGTCGCGGACGCCAGTGTAGTGCCGCTCAGCGGCTATGGCTGGCAGGAAAACGTTATCCTGGCCGGCGCCACAAAACGCGCCGACGCGGCACCTCTTTTCACGCAAGTGAGCCCCGATTTTTTCAACACCATGGGAATCCGCGTCATGGCCGGCCGCGCATTCAGCGAGCGGGACACGGCTAACTCGCTCAAGGTGGCTATCGTCAACCAGAGTTTCGTGAAGAAAATCCTTAACGGCGCCAATCCCATTGGCGCGCACTTTCAAATTGAGGAGGCCGTGGGTCGCGCGCGGCCGATCTATGAGGTCGTGGGATTGGTTCGCGACACGAAGTATTACGACTTGCGCGAAGAATTCGCGCCGGAAGTCTACGTGACTACCGCACAGGCTGACCAGCCGGACGAATATGCGGGATTGCTGATTCGCTCCAAGCTCCCCATGGGAACGCTGACGCAAGAACTGAAAAACGCGCTGGCCGAGGCCAGCCCCGAGATCGGCGAGGAATTCCATGTCATGCAGACGAACATCCGCGATTCGCTGCTGCGCGAGCGTTTGATGGCCGCGCTTTCCGGGTTTTTCGGCGCGCTGGCCACTTTGCTGGCCATGATGGGACTCTTCGGCGTGATGTC
This sequence comes from Candidatus Acidiferrum sp., assembly GCA_035309625.1. Taxonomy (GTDB): domain Bacteria; phylum Acidobacteriota; class Terriglobia; order Acidiferrales; family UBA7541; genus Acidiferrum. Next base: position 615 of record DATGEY010000140.1, on the reverse strand, counting down.
CAATTCCGTCGCGCGCCGCACCGGAGAAATCGGGTTGCGCATAGCGCTGGGGGCGCAACGGCGAAACATTTTGGGTATGGTGCTGGGCGAAGCCGGCACCATGCTGGTGATCGGCCTGGCCGTCGGCGCCGCGCTGGCGCTGGCCTTGGGCAAAACCGCGGGCGCGATGCTCTTCGGCCTCAAACCTTACGACCCGCTGACGATTTCGCTTTCCGCAGTTGCGCTTACGGCTGTAGCCATCCTCGCCAGCTACTTGCCGGCGCGCCGCGCGGCGCGGCTCGATCCCATGGCCGCCCTCCGCGACGAATAAAATCCTTCGGATCGTCGGTGCGCGATTCCAAGGCACCTGACAGTGTGGCACCTGATTCGGGGCGGATGACGGGCAACTCTTGCCGAATCCAGTTACGGAAGTGTGGCCGACAAACCGGGTCTGACCGCGTAGTGGCTTGAAATCGAACCAGGATGGCGACCACTTTTGGGGAGGGACTCCCCACCATTCTGTCAAGGTTTTTGGAAGGGTGGGTACCCTTCCGGCGGGCTGCCCCTTGTGGTAGCGGCGCAAGGTTAGGCTGCAGAGCGCAGTGCTCGATGACGGAGGCTGGCATCAAACAACGT
>DATGEY010000139.1:0-29796 GCA_035309625.1 Candidatus Acidiferrum sp. | reverse complement strand
CGTTTCTTGCCGAGCTCCTCGACATCATCAAGCGTGAGGAAGAAGTGTCTGGCGAAAGAGGCCGGCTCCGCGGATCTCGCACAGCGGCGTTCACAGAGCTTTCCGCTCTCTCAGGAACGGTGCTGGCGAGGCTGCACGCCGGCGAGCAAAGCAATAGCTCGGTTATTTATGAAGAACGCCTGATCTTGAAATTTTTCCGGCGAATGGAAGAAGGGGAAAATCCGGATCTGGAAATCGGCAGATTTCTGACCGAGAAAACGCGCTTTCCGCACGTGGCCCGGATCGCGGGAAGCATTGATTACCAGCCGCATGACGGGCAACCCGCGACGCAAGCGATTCTTCAGGAATTCGTGACAAACCAGGGAGACGCGTGGCGTTACACCCTCAAAATCCTGAACGAATTCTACCAGGGTGTCGGAGACTCCGCCCCACCGCGCGCGACGCCCGCTTCGGACCATGTTCCCGAATTTGCGCGCAAACCAATCAGCCGTCTTCTCGATGACGTGGCTCTGCTCGGCCAGCGTACCGCCGAATTACATCTTGCGCTCTCTTCCAATCGGCAAGATGCGGCATTTGCTCCCGAACCGTTCACGCCGGAGTTTCAAAGCAGCCTGGAATCCTCTTTCCGCGAACTCGCCAGCCGCACCCTGCGTGACCTGCGCGCTCGCTTGCCGGACCTCCCGGCCAAATATCACGATCAGTGCGCGGCAGTTGCGGCCCGCGAGCCGGACATTTTACGCGCCTTCCACATGGCCTGGAGCGCTCCCGTCAATGCCATGCGCGCGAGAATCCACGGCGATTATCATCTTGGGCAGGTTCTTTACACCGGCTCGGATTTTGTGATTATCGACTTTGAGGGCGAACCGGCGCGGCCCTTGGAGGAGCGGCGCATGAAACAATCGCCTCTGCACGATGTAGCAGGGATGCTTCGCTCCATTCGGTATGCGGCGTTCGCGCCGTTGTTAGGGGCGCCGCCTGGCTACTCTATTTCCGAAGCGCGAACCGGTTCGATGAGCGCGTGGGCGGAGGCCTGGAGCGGCTGGGCCTCGAAGCGCTTTCTTGAGCAGTATTACGAAACTTCTGGCTCGGCGATCTATCTTCCGGCCAACGCGCAGGAGAGAGCAAGACTACTGCAAGCCTATATGCTGGCAAAAGCGGTGTACGAATTGGGCTATGAGCTCAATAATCGTCCGGAGTGGGTGGGTATCCCGCTGGAGGGTATCGTCCGTTTGCTGCCATCCGGTGATTGAACTTATCTTTGCGATGCCATGTGACTCAGCAAGGCAACCGGAAAATGCTGCAGCGCTTCGCTGACTCTCAACGCCTTCGGTCGAGCTTCAGCTAACCTGATTTTCTCGCCGGTAAAAATATTTAGCCAGGAGTCGGGCGCCGCGTGCGGCAGCTGGATTTCCACTTCATTCCAGATTTCAGCCGACTCCTCTACGCCGGCTTCCTGCCGGGCTCGAGTCAACCATCGCGGAGCGATCAGCAGCGCCCAGTCGCGTTTATGACGGCGCAGGATGGCCAGAACATGTTCCGCCCGCGGGCCAGTTGCTTTCAATTCGCGAAAATCACCGGTGGAAAAAAGCTCGGACCGCTCTCCGCGGAAACTTAGCGCTTTCCAAGTCGCGTAAAGCTTTATCGCGCCGTCTTCCCAATTCGCGGCCAATTCGCCCGCAAAGTCAGTGGCCGGCTTGGACTGTCGTTTCATCGCGGCGAGCATGGACGCGCGCAGCGCGAAATCCACGGGCTGGCGATTGTCCGGGTCCACCAGACGCAGGTCCCACAACTCGGATCCCTGGTAAAAGTCGGGAATTCCCGGTGAAATGATTTTCAACAGCGCCTGGGCCAAGCCGTTCACCATTCCGCCGTACGCCAGACTTTTCCGAAAAGCGGCGAATTCGCGCAAGAACAGGTTGTTCCTGCCGGGTTTCAGGATGGCGGCGACAAATCTCTTCAGAGCGTCTTCGTGCGCGGTATTGGGCAGTGTCCAACGCGTGTGTACCATGGCCTCGCGCGTGGCCTTAATGGCATAGGCTTGCACGCGGTCCAGCAGCGACGGCTCGTCGCGCCCGTCCGTTGGCCACACCCCTAGGAGCGTCTGATACAAAAATATTTCTTCATTTCGATCTGGTACCTGCTGCCCGTCAACTTGTGTCTTGTTCTTGGCGTTGAGTTTTGACCAGCGCTCCAACCGTTCTCTCCATGGTCCGGGCACCTCGGAGAGCACGTGGATTCGGGCGCGGACGTCTTCCGAGCGCTTGGTGTCATGGGTGGTAGTCGCATTCAGAGAATCCGGCCAGCGGTCGCGCCGGCCTGCGATGAATGCCGGGAAATTGCCGGCCGCGGCTACGTTGGGGCGCGGCTCTCCGCCCACTTCGTTCAGGGATATCAACGGATTGTAGACGTACAGAAAAGTGTCTTCGAACGCTTTGGCCATGATCGGCCCGGTGACCTGCTGCCAGCGCATCACGAAGTTCAGCCGGGCTTCGCGCTGATCCGGCAGAAGGTGCGGCCGATTGTGCACCAGGAGGACGTCACGGACAAAATCGAAATGCGCCGCCTGCAAGTAGAATTTTCGCGCCTGCGCCTCTCGAATAGCCTGCTCGATCACCTCTGCATCCTCGCCGGAGACTTCCAGATTTCGCGTGTAGGTTCGATAGACTGGCAGTTGCGCGGTAATTTCAAACAACGCCTGGGTCAAATCGCTTCGGGATAAATCTCTGGCGTAGCGATCTTTATCGGCCAGCAGAGTCAACTGGTGCGCCAGGGAGCGCATTTCGACTCCCAGCAAGGTGGACATCACCAGCTTTTTCTTCTGATATAACGCGTCGGCGTAAATCAACTTCTTGCCTACGAAGCGATCGTACGTTTCTTCGACGCACCTGGCCCCTTTGGGGTCGACAAAAACGCTGTTGAGAGCGTTAAGGAAGTCATACCCGGTGGTCCCGCTTGCCGGCCATTCGGCCGGAAGGCGCTCGCTTCTCTCCAGAATTTTTTCCACCCAGATAGCGATATCGCGGCGGTTCGGCTCCGGATCCTTGCCCAATTGTTCGCGCAGACGGTTGAGGTAGGCCAGCGGATCCCGCAGGCCATCGATGTGATCGATCCGCAAGCCGTCAAATGGAGCTTGTCCGGCCAGTCGCGTGATCAGCGCGTGCGTAGCCTCAAACACGCGGGGATCCTCGACACGAACACCCACCAGGTCGGTAATGGTGAAGAATCGCCGGTAGTTGATCTCTTCATTTACGTTCTGCCAGTACGATAAGACGTAGAATTGTTCCGCAAGCAAACGCTCCAGCGGCGAAAAGCTGGCCGGATCGCCGGCTTGTCCGATGAAATCACCTAACCGCTCTCTGAGAAATTGTTCCACCTCCGGATTGGCGTTCGCCACTTGCCGCAATCGTTCCCGCAACGTTTCGGAGCGCAGGCGCCGTTCACTGGAATCGCCCGTCCGCGCCCCAAAGGAAGTGGAAAGGCCGGCATAAGCGGCGACGATTCCGGAGTATTCCTGGTATGCGGTGGACTCTTCCCCCACTCTTTCGCGAAGCGCTTCGATGTTCTTGCCCAGGAGGCCTGCGTAAGTTTTTGGCGCCAGCGGGAACAAGGACTCGTAGTATTGAACGAAGAGGCGTCCATCGGAGAAAACGAGCTTGAACTCGCCTTGCTCCAGCACTTCCGCAAACGGCCGGCCAAGCACGGGAAGAAGGATCTTGCTATCCAGCGTGCGGGATGGCGGATGCCAATCGACATCGAAATAGGATGCATAAGGCGATTCCGGGCCATACTCGAGTACGTCCATCCACCAGGAATTGTCGCTGCTGGCGGACATGTGATTCGGCACGATGTCCAGAACCAGACCCATGCCGCGATTACGCAATTCCGTCAGGAGAGAAAAGAAGTCGGCTTCGCTGCCGAGTTCGGGATTCAGCCGCGTAGGATCGATGACATCATATCCATGCGTGCTACCCGGCCGGCTGCGCAAAATCGGCGAAGTATATAGGTGGGTGATGCCCAGATCGGAGAGATAGTCGAGCAGCCTGACCGCGTCCTGAAAGGTAAAATCTTTGTTGAACTGCAATCGGTACGTAGCATGGATGGCCGTGTTCGGCGGTATCTGGTTCCGCGTACTACCCCGCGCGTCTTCGTTGGCCTCACTCATTGGCCATTGATCCTCAATTTGTCGCGAAGCAGCCCGAGTTCGTCGAGCAGCGATTGCACCGCATCGTTCCCGGCTTTGGTCTGCTCGCGTAGGTCGTCCATGGTCTTGATCAGCGGGCCGTAGCAAATGTTCTGCACCTCCCAGAGGACCACCGGGAAGGGCAGCGTTGTGGCGAACTCCAGCAGTTTGCGAAGTTTTTGTACTTGCTCCAGCCGCGTGGGATCGGCGGCGAATGCCTCGGCTTCGCGCTCCACCGTTTTTCGCAGCGTAAATTCCAGGCCGGCCAGGTCAAGCTTGATTTTGTTCGCGGCGGATTCCTTCAAATAACTGTGGACGCTGCTGACGTCGGGATCCCCCTTTTCGAACGCCTGCTTTAATTGGCCATTGATAGCAATCTCCGCGGCCGGTTGGAAGGCGGCCGGCACGGGAATTCCCATCTCGTTCAGGAAGTGGATCAGCGGCGCCTGATTCTCATAAATGCTTCGATAGGCGGCGCCGACCGAGGCCAGCGAATCGTTGAGGATGATATCGACGATCTTCCTTTGTTCGTCGCGGAACAGATTGCGAAGTGAAAAGGTGTGGCCGGAAAACGCTTCGGTGAGCGCTTGCAGCGCCCCGGGGGTGTCAGCCCGCTCAAAGCATTCCGTCAAATTCTTCTTCAAGCCCTCATAATCTTCCATACGGTCGAAATGCCGCACGCCGCAAGAAATGTTGTGATCTCCCAGATGGAGCACTCCAAAACCCAGAATGGCGGTTTCCCTGGTGATTTCCGAACTGGACTTGGTGCGCCCAACCGCCAGCTTCTGCTTGCCTTCCATCTCCAGAGCGTAGTCTTCACGTTGCACGTCATAGCAATAGATGCGGGTGCGCTCGCCGTAAGACTCAAACAAAGAGCTGATGGCGTAATGCGCGGCAACTTGCTCGGTCGATACCGCCGCCGGCCTGACCCATTTCTCGTAGATCTGTTTTCCGTCTCCGTGTTCGGGGAGATTGCTTTTTGCCGCCGCCAGCCGTTCGAGAAACCCGGACTCGATGTCGGCGCGGCCAAAATCCTCCGCCAGGCGTACCGCGCGGCCGGCGTATTGGATCACCTGCACGGTTTCCAGCCCGGAGAGCTCGTCGAAAAACCAGCCGCAGCTGGTGTACATCAGCATGGCGTGCCGCTGCATTTCCAGCAGCTTCAGCGCGGCCACCTGTTCCTCCCCGGTCAGCGCGTGAGTCGCATGGTTGCCCAGGAAATTGAGCACGTTTTCTTCCGAGCGATTCAGCACCACCTGGATGTATGCGTCGCGCGCTGCCCACGCATCTTGCAGCAATGCCCCCGCCTTTTCCTCATACCAGGGCGCTAGTTCGTCGCGCAGCCAGTCCAGCGCGGCACGCAGCGGCGCGCGCCACTCCTGAGTCCATCCCGCATGGCCGCCCGAGTTGCAGCCGCAATTAGCGCGCCAGCGTTCCACCCCGTGCACGCAGCTCCAGGAGCTGTTGTTAACGATCTCTGCGAGATGATCGGCGGGATGACGCTCCAGAAACTCGCCGTAGTTGGTAAGCTGTGCCAGCTTATTGCTCTCGATATGGTGCAGCGCGTAGGAAAGGGCCATCTCGCCGAAGCGGTGATGGTGGCCGTAGCTTTCTCCGTCGGTGGCGATGTGCACCAATTGCGGCCAGTGCCGTGCCTCCGCAAAGCCGGTTAGCAAGCGGTCGGCAAAGCGCTGGCCACTGTCCAGCAGCCGTTCGAAAGCCACGCCCTGCGAAATTGGGCCATCATAAAAAAAGACGTTGATGGTTTTTCGAGACGGCAATTGCACCAGATACGCGCGGCTGGGGTCCACGCGGTCGCCGCTGACGTCCTGCCAGGAGCGGCTGCCGCGCTTGCGAATGCGCTTCGCTTGCCGTGGTGCCAGTATGGTGTACTTAATTCCATGCGAGGCCAGCACATCGAGCGTTTCCGTGTCGACGGCTGTCTCCGCCAGCCACATGCCCTCGGGCCGCCGTCCAAAGCGGTACTCGAAGTCGCCCAACCCCCATTTCACTTGGGTGATTTTGTCGCGGCAATTGGCCAGCGGCATGATCATGTGGTTGTACACCTGCGCCACCGCCGAACCGTGCCCGGAGAAGCGTTCACCGCTGCTCTTGTCCGCTTCGCGCAGGGCTTCATAAATTTTCGGAGCTTTGGCTTCGATCCAGGACAGCAGTGTCGGCCCAAAATTGAAACTGATCTGAGCGTAATTGTTTACTAGCTCCACGATTCGCTGTTCGGAGTCCAGGATGCGCGATTTTGCGTTGGGTGCGTAGCACTCCGCCGTTACTCGTTCGTTCCAGTCGTGATACGGGTACGCCGAATCCTGCAGCTCGATGGCTTCGAGAAACGGATTCTCCCGGGGCGGCTGATAGAAATGTCCGTGCACGCAGAGGTAGCGCATGTTCACTCCGAAAAAGAGACTGTGCGTTGGAACACCGCGAAAGAACGCGGCTGCAGCGTGAGGGTGGATAGCGGCGAAATGCCGATGGTGGCCGGAAGATCCGTTCCCGGTCCGAGCCATTCCGGCTCCGCCGAGTCGATCTTCTTGTTCCATCGGTCCTCGAGAACATCCCCGCCAAGAGCGGCCGGTTCCCCAGCAAAGTTGAACAGCATCGCCAGTCGGCCGGATCCGCCGTTCTGCATGACCAGCAGCACGTTCCCGGACGACAACTCCCGGACCGACGGGGCGCCCGCCTGTCCCAGACGATGCTCGCGGCGAAATTGAAGCAGCGTTTGGTAGAAGCTCCGGAGCGTGCGGTTCGGTTTTTCTTGCGCCAGGTTGGGTGTAAGCCGAGAACTGGCGAATGTTTCTTCCGCCTGCGGATCCGGAAGCTGTCCTTGCCAGCCAAATGCGCGAAATTCCTCGGCGCGTCCCTGGCGGACGGCCTCGCCAAGACTGGCGTCGCCGTGGCTGGTGAAATAGAGAAAAGGCGCGGTTTCGCCGTACTCCTCGCCCATGAACAACAGCGGCACGAAGGGCGAAAGCAAGTTCACACCGGCGGCCAGTTTCAAGCTCTCAAAGTTCACCAGGGAACTGAGGCGTTCGCCGAGGGCGCGATTGCCGACCTGATCGTGGTTCTGCGTACAGACCACATAATTTGTGGCTTTGAACGGTGGCGGAGAGTTGCCATGCCGCTTGCGCCGGTGCCGCGAATATTGACCATCGTAGAACCACCCATGCTGCAGCGTAGCTGCCAGATGCCCCGGTTCACCAAAGTCTTCGTAGTAGCCGGATTTCTCGCCGGTCAACAGCGTGTGCACCGCATGATGAAAATCGTCGCTCCATTGCGACGCCATCTCGAATCCACCCTGGCACCTCGGCCGCAGCACCCGCGCATCATTTAAGTCGCTTTCCGCGATGAGCGAGGTGATCCTGCCCGTCCTCGCCGCCAAGGCCTCCACCTCTTGAGAAAGCTCGGCAAGAAAAGGGAAGGCGCTGGCGTCGAAAATCCCGTGTATGGCGTCGAGTCGCAGCGCATCGATGTGAAAATTCTCCAGCCAGTACAGCGCGTTGCCGACAAAGAAATGCCGCACCTCGTCGCTGTCCGGCCCATCGAAGTTCAGCGCCGCTCCCCACGGCGTTTTGTAGTGATCGGTGAAATAAGGCCCGTACTCGCGCAAGTAATTGCCTTCCGGACCCAAGTGGTTGTAGACCACGTCCAGAGCCACAGCCATTCCCCGTTCGTGCGCGGCATTTACCAGCCGCTGCAAATCCTGCGGCGTCCCGTAGGTGTTCTGAACGGCAAACGGGTACACCCCGTCGTATCCCCAATTTCGGTTTCCCGGAAATTGCGCGATGGGCATTATTTCAATGGCGGTCACACCTAGGTCGACCAGTTGATCAAGGCAACCCGTAACGCCGGCGAACGTTCCTTCCCGCGAAAACGTGCCGACATGGAGTTCATAGAAAACGCTATCCGCCAACGCCAAGCCTTTCCAACCTTGATCGGTCCACGGGAAGTGCCGCAGGTCCACCAATTCGGAAGGCCCGTGAACGCCGTCTGGTTGACGCCGCGAGGCCGGATCGGCGCGTTCCTGCAAATTTCCGAACCGGTAAAAATATTTCGCGCCACCGGGGATGACGCTGGCAAGCGCTCTGTGATATCCCCGGGCATCGCGGTTCATGGGGATGATCGCCTCGTGGGTACCCTGCAAGTGAAGTTCGAGTCGCTCGTGGGAGGGTGCCCAAACCGTGAAGCTCCAATCTCCGCGGCCCTGTGGAGTGGCGCCCAGCGCAGCGGGGCGCGTACGGGGATGTTGATTCATGTGGCGGCAGCCTTCATCACACCGCCGGCTCGCTTCCTGTGGGAATAAATAATGTTAACTATCGCGCACAATGGGCGCATGCGTAAAGCAACTGCGGTTCGCAGGAACAAGGTTCATACTAGGAACAAAGTTCACGTAACGATAAGCGAACAAAGGACATTGGGGCTATACGGGGTTCCGTGTAGTTGGTACCGGATTTCAACCCTAGCGCGCCACCTCGCCAGGGACCGCGATCAATCTGACCCCTGCCAGCTCAACAGCCGGCCGTCCTAACGGTGTTTCTTGATCATGATTCGCAGGCGGTGATCTCGAAAAGATGCGGCGGCTGAAGCGAGGTCAATCTCCACTTGGAGATTCACTGCCAGAAAGATTTCGTCTTCGTAGTTCGTTCCGTCGGAAGAAGAGTTGCGTTCGCAACCGGCGACCGGCGCGGACACCAGCACGCGATTGGGTTTCAACCCGATTTGGATATCCTCACCGGACGCATCGGCCAGCACTGCGTTCACCGTCAGCCAGGTTCCGGACTCCCGTACTTGCAGCCCGGCCCGCAAGACTTCGGATTCCGCTTGCGACCAGTTGGCGTCTTCGTTGCCCGGAGCCCGGTCCGATTGCTCGAACAGTTCGTAGGCGCGATCGCGAATGCGGCCGTAAATCCTCTGCTCCAGCGCTTCGGCCTGCGCCCCCACCAGGAACTGGGGCGTTGTCGAAAGCATTACAGGTTGTAAGCTAAAGGCTCTCTTGGTCGCGGGCACTACCCACCTCGACGAAACGGCTTCCGCGCGCTTTGCCGGTTTACGCCGCTGTATTTAGTTTGGGGGTGCTCAAACAATTCTCTTGCGCACCGCTCGCTGCTTCGGCGCCGGCCTCCACCGCGAAATCCGGTTCGCTTTGCGGTGCTTCCAGCTTGGGCATGCGCGGAGCCTTTTCGTGTAGCAGTCGTTCCGTCGCCGCCACCATCGGCTCGGCGTGAAATCGCCGCTGTGAAGAGGCATTGCACAATAGGTTGGCCACCGCCATCAAGCTCATTCCTTGATGGTGTGCCAGCCAGCAGCGTACCGGTTCAAAACTATTTCCGGGCTTGATCCGCGATGGCGTGAAGTCCGCCGCTTCAAAGAAGCCGTAAGTTCCCAGCAAGCCCATTCCTTCCAGGGTATGAATGTTTTCCGCCGCCCCCTGAGGATCCGCAAGCAACGCCAAAAAGCTGGAGTATGGCGATACCACCAGGTCTTCCGTCTTTTCCTGATTGATCGCCAATTGCGGCACTCCAAAAGCCTGGTAATGATAGTGCCCGTCAACGCTCAACTTCGCACAGGACGATTCCGAAATCCCCCACGGAATTTTCTGGCTCTTGGCAAACGCTTTTTGTGCGTGTATCGCCGCCTGCGTGGTCTGATCCAAAATCGTGTTCGGGTAGGTTTTCATCCACAGCATGGGCATCAGGTATTCGAACATGGTCCCGGTCCAGGACAGCAGCACCCGCTCGCCCGCGTAGCTGGTATAGCGCCGCTCCAGCGACACCCAGCTCTCCTGCGGAATCTCGCCTTTGGCGATAGCCACGAACGTCGCCGCGCGCGCCTCCGACGGGAGCAGATCGTAGAAGTATGGCGCCACTCGCTCTTGTTCCACTTCATAGCCCACGCTGAGCGCCTTCTTCTTGGCGTCAAACATCGAGACGAAATCCATACTCTTGGCCAAACCGTCGGCCTTTCCGGCCAGCGCCGTCAAACGCTTGGCCATGCTGGCGGCCACACCGGTTGTGCGAGCGATCGCGGAGCGCAACAGGCGCAGCGCCGATTGCATTTCGCTGCCGGTGTCCTCTTCCAACAGAATACTGACCAGCTTGTGGTCCAATGCGCCGCACAAGCGCGGCACTGATTCCAGGGTCAGCCGTTCGGAGCGGATGATATTCTGCATCTCCCGGGTGTCTGTGTATTTTGCGAACTGCGGCGCCACCCACGGAGCGAAATCGTAGAACAGGCTTTGCAGGTGCGTGATTCTCAGGCACAGCTCGTGCCCCCACCACGCGATTTCGGTCTTGGATTCCGACAATTTCTTGTCCAGCGCAACGACTTCGCGCTCCAACGCGGGGAGTGCCTCCGCCCAATCGACTACCGAACTCCCCAGTTTTTGCACTCGCGCCTTCAATTGCCGAACCAGGGTTAGCCGTTCGTCCCAGCGCTCCGGCCGCAGCAAACCTTCCAGTGTGTCCAGATGATCGGCAATTCCTTTCCAGATTTGCGGGGAGAATATCGGCTCGCGTACCGCTCCCAGGCAGCCCTGCTTCAGCGTCCACAGGCAGCACACCAGATTTCCGTTGTCCACCGACGAGATGAATCGCGGCGTGACCGGCTCCAACGTGCGGTTGTCGTACCAGTTGTACAGTTGACCGCGTTGTTTCGGCATGCGGTCAATCGATTCAAAGGTCTTTTCCGTGTCTCCCACAAATTCCGGCAACGTCAAGAAACCCAGGTCCATCGCCGCCAGCCTGGCGTTGAGCAGCAGGCCCAGGTTAGTGGTGGAAACACGATGCACGATCAAGGACGCCGGCTCCTGCACAATGTCCGGTATCATCCAGTTTTCTTCCGGCGTACTGTGTTCCCGGAACAATCTCCAGGTGCGCAGCGCCGACCTGCGCAGCAGCGCCTCATCCTTCGCTTCCATTTTCTTTTCTCCCGTGCGCGAGGGCAGGCTCAGCCACTGCACGATGGGTTTGGAGAGGCCCCACAGCACGAGCAACGGCAGCGCCACCATGAACGATTCCGGCCGATCCACCGCAAGGAACAAGCCCACGAAAAACGACAGCCACGGCGTAATCTCCAGATATATCTCCACCGGGCTTTTCTTTTGGCCGCGCTCTTCCGCTTCCGCCGATGTCTCCCATTCCAGCAGCCGCTCGTGCGTCACGATCATGCGCACCAGCGAGCGCACCACTGCGTCCACCGTTATCAGGCTTTGATGGCACAGGCACGCCACGCGCATGAACAGATTGGCCTGCGCCACTGCGAAATCGGCGCCCAGGTTCTCCCAGAAGCTGGAGGTCAGCAACGCGCTCCTGGCTCGCGCGATGGTCAGCGCAAACTGCGCATAGGTTGGCAGCGCCATCAGCGCCAGAGTCACAACCGTCCAGTACAGCGCCTGCTTCGGAAAAAACAGCCAACCGCTGAGCAACATCACGAACAGCGCCATTTCCGTCAAGCTGCGCCGCAAATTGTCCAATATCTTCCAGCGCGAAATGATCGAAAGCGGATTACGCGCCATTTTTCCAAAAAAGTCAGGTACTCGCGGCAGCAGCCAGAACACGATCTGCCAATCTCCCCGGACCCAGCGATGCTTCCGCCGGCTGAACGCGGTCATGTGCGATGGGTAGTCGTCAACCACCTCGATGTCGGAAACCAGCCCGGCTCGCGCATAGGCTCCCTCGATCATGTCGTGGCTCAAAATCGTGTTGCACGGGAAGCGGTGCTCCAGCACCTGCTGGAAGGTCTTCACTTCATAAATCCCTTTTCCCGTGAAGCTGCCCTCTCCGAACAGATCCTGGTACACGTCGGAAACTGCTCGGGTATAAATGTCGAAGCCCGCGTCCGCGGAGAAAATAGCCGCCAGCCGCGACCGGTTGGCCGACTGAATACTGATATCCACCCGCGGCTGCAGGATCCCGTAACCCTCCACCACGGTGTTTGTCGTAGGATCCACCACCGCCTTGTTCAGCGGATGCGCGATCGCTCCCACCAGCCTGCGCGCCGCGTCGCGCGGGAGCTGGGTGTCCAGGTCCAGCGTAATCACATACTTTACCTGCGGCAGGATCGCGATATTTCCTGCTTTCGTCGGGAAATTGTCGCCTGCCCCCAGCAGCAGATTATTAAAATCCAGCAGCTTTCCACGCTTGCGTTCCCAGCCCATCCAGATTCCTTCGGGCTTGTTGTAGGAGCGCTCCCGATGAAAAAGGAAAAAGGATCCCTTGTTTTCGGGCGCGTATTTCGCGTTCAGGGCGCGAATCAGTTCCGCGCAGCCGCTCGCCAGTTGATCGCGCTCGTCGAACTGCTGGGCGGCGTCCGGGGGATCGGTCAGCAACGCAAAATGGATATTGCTGTCGCGGTTGGCCAGGAACCGTACTTCCAGGTCACGCACCGCTCGCCGCATTTGCGATTCGCTGGTCAGCAGTGTGGGCACCGCAACGATGGTGGTGAATTCCGCCGGCACGCCCTTCGTAAAATCCAGCTTGGGCAAAACTTTTGGAGCAATCAGCGTAGTGGCAATTTGGTTGATCAGCGCCACCGCGCATTCCGCGGCGGGCAGTAACAGCAGCGCCACCAGCACGAATCCGGACACCTGCAAACCGGCTCCCAGAATCGCTGCCGCGATCAGTGCAAAGGTGACCAGTTCGATTCCCAGAATGTACGAAAAGTCCGGCCAACGCATGGCAAACGCCTGCACTTGCTCGGCCAGCGTTGCCCGGTATCGGATTTCTCGCTCCAGCGTTTTCCGTCCCGCGCCAATCAGGTAATACCCCACGTGCGACTGCCGCTCCGATAGCCTCTCACTCCCCATGCCGTGCAGGCGGCTGGCCAGGCTTAGCACCGTCTGCGCAATGCAATGCTCGCTGGCCTCGGAACGTTCGGCCATCTGCGTTATCGTTTTTCGGTAGCTGTCCCGGCTCTCAAAATCCATTTGCGCGTAAGCGCCGCACGGATCTTTGCGCAGGATTTGTTCAATCAGATTGATGCGTTCGAACAGTTCTCTCCAATCTGTTTCCGCGATCCTTCGCAGGCTTCCGATGATCGTTTGCACGTTGCCAATCGCGCCGAAACCCAACTCGCCTTCCGCGTCCTTCTCGCCCATCCCCGAATACGGCGCGCCTTCCAGTTCATCGGCCTGATGACCCAACGCCTCCAGCAGCGCCAGTTCCGCAAGCGGCCTCAATTGCCAGAGTTCCGCCATTTCGAAGGCGTTAATCTCCTGAATCGCCGCGAAGAATTGCTCGAAGCTCTGCTCGCTGTACTCGTAGTTCACCGCCCGGAAATAACTGGCCACGCTGGCATACGCGCGCGGTACCCGGCGGAAGCTCGAGCTTTCCACTTGAGCCAACCGCGCCCCTTCGTCCAGCGCCGTTCCGGCCTCCTGCAGGCTCTCCCGCAAAAGCCCCACGTGGTCCACAAGCGCCTTGGCTTGCGTATTCAACACGTGGCCGGCCGTCGCCGCTTCCCTCAGCTTTTTGCACTGCTTTTCGATGGATTCCTTCGCTTCCTTCCACTTGGCTTCTAACAAGGAGCCGCTCCGCTTGTTTCCCTTCAGGTTCCAGCTTCGCGCCTCCATGTGCGCATACGAGCGCAGTTGCTCGCGCAACATCGCCACTCCCTGCGAGATGGCTTCCTCGTGTGGACGCCTGCGACCCGGGCTTCGCGCCAGCATGGATGCCAGCGCCGCGTTCGGATCTAACGAGAACTGTTGATGCGTTGCCATTGCTTGTTCCTTGCTCCGTTCACCGGTAACTGGCCGCCTGCAGTTCGAACATCTCCGCGTATCGGCCTTTGCGGAGCAACAACTGCTCGTGATCTCCCTGCTCGGCGATCTGTCCGTTTTCCAGAACCAGAATGCGATCGGCCATCCTTACGGTCGAAAATCGGTGCGAAATCAGCAGCGCCATTTTCCCTTGCGTCAGTTCGGCAAAGCGTTGAAACACCTCATGCTCCGATTTGGCGTCCAGCGCCGCGGTCGGCTCGTCCAAAATCAAAACTTGCGCGTCGCGCAGGTAAGCCCTCGCCAACGCTATTTTCTGCCATTCGCCGCCCGAAAGGTCCACGCCCCCCTCGAACCTCCGTCCCAGAATCTGGTCGTAGCTCTTGGGTAGCTTGCGGATCACCCCCTCCGCCAAACTCTTTTGCGCCGCCGAACGTACGCGGAACGTGTTCTCCCGCTCCTCTATCTTTCCGATCGCTATGTTTTCCGCCGCGGTCATGTCGTAGCGCATGAAATCCTGGAAGATCACTCCGATCTCCGTCCACAGATCTTCCAGGTCGTACTCCCGCAAATCCACTCCATCCAAAAGAATCTGTCCCGCCGTGGGGTCGTACAGCCGCGTGATCAACTTCACGATCGTCGTCTTGCCCTGTCCGTTTTCGCCCACCAGCGCCATGCGCTCGCCGCGGCTCAGCGTGAAGCTCACGTCGCTCAGCACCAGCCGCCTATGTCCCGGATAGGTGAAAGACACGTTGCGAAACTCGAAGCCTTGCCGAATAGGCCGCGGCACCGGCAGCGCGTTGGGTTTGGAAGCCACTGTCGGTTTCATGGCGAAGAAATCCAGCAGGTCCGTAACGAACAACGCCTGGTCCGCGATGGTGGAGAATGTCGCGAATACCGCCTGGATGTTGCTGCTCGCCCCGGCGATCGCCCCGGTCAGGAAATACAAAGAGCCGATGGTCAGCGCTCCCAGCACCGTCTCGTAAATCACGAACGCGTAGCTGCCGTAATAGCCAAGCGTTCCCAGCAAGCTCAACAGCCCTCCGACTACCAGCTTGCGTCTGGCCAGCCCGACCGTTTGCTCATGCAACGCATTCGATAGCGTCGTGTACCGGCCCACCAAGAACGGCGCCAGTCCAAAAAGTTTGAGCTCCTTCGCGCTTTCCTTGCTGCCTCCCAGCACCCGCAGGTACTCCATCTCCCGCTTGGCCGGCGTTTGCCGGAAATTCAGTGAGTAGCCCTTGAACGCGAAATGTGTCTCTCCCAGGAAGGCCGGTACCACGCAAGCCACCAGTGCCAGTAAGATCCACGGCGAGAAAAATAATATTCCCGCCGCCAAGCTGACCGTTGTGACGATCTGCTGGATCAGCAGCCCGGTCGCCTGGATCAATACGATGCGATCGGTACCTTGCACCCTCGCCCGTTCCATGCGGTCGTAAAAGGACGGATCTTCGAACGACGTCAAATCCAGTCGAGACGCGTGCTCCATAATCCGGGTGCTGATGTGCCGGCTGTATTTGTCCGCCAGCACCACGTCGCAGAAATTCACCAGCCGCACCAGGATCGCCGCCACGCTGGCCAGTCCAAACTCCAGCCCTACCAGCCACCAAAAATAATGCGGCAGCGCTTGGTGTCGGGCAGTGAGGTTGTAAACCGCGTCAATAATGAGTTGCGTGACCTTTAAGACTGCCAGCGGAAGCAGCGCCATAACCACTCGCAGCGTCAGGTCCGCCACAATGACCTTCGGCGCCGCCTCCCACACCATGCGCAGCACCGGCGGAATATTCCTAAGCGCTTTCAGCCGTTCACGCCACCTTGGGGCAGTCTCTGAAATCGTCGCCATCGCGCCGGCTCCTTGCTTCTCAAAACTCAGCTTGTTACGGAACGACTAGCTTGCGTCCGGCGATCCGGATTGTGCACGTCAGGGGCCACGCGTTTATCGCGCCAAATCGCTGTAATTATGGGGTTTACTCCAATCGGCCTTGTTGCTTCTTCTGTTTTTTTTTCGCCCTCTCCGCAACTTCTTCATACCCCGTTTTAGCTCTCGTCTGCGCCACCCAGCCACCGCTTCCGGGCGCCTAAGGCGCTCTACCGTATTTCCGTTAGCCGAGCTGCGTCTTCGTGCGATGCAACGCTCCACGCATCTAATCCCCGGAGTCGCTTTACCCATGACCCGCGCCAACCTTGCTCCCATGACACGCTCGCTTCTGGCGGTTGCCCTCTGCATTTTCAACGGCGCTGCCTCTCCTGCCTACGAAGCGCCTTTGACTCCCGCTGCGCTCCATGAGGCCTATGTCCTGGGCCAGCGCAACGATCAAGCCACCGCGGCCTTCCTCGTCCCGTACGTGAAGCAAATCACCGAAGACATTCATTCGCCGCATATCGCCGAAGTTCAGATATTCACTCCTTTCGCCCAGGTTGTCGATCTTTCTGGCCGCTTCACCAGCCGTTATTCGGAAGACCAGGCGGCCCGCGACTATCACCAGCGCGGCGACACCGTGGTTGTTCGCATCGTCCTCATGCTCCCCGCAGCCTATCCCAAGCCGCCATCCACCCCGCCTGAGGCCCCGGCTTCGCCCGCGCCCCCCGCGAACTCCGCGCTACAGCCTGAAAATTTTTGGCAAAATTTTCGCTTCGAGACGAAACAGCAAGGCAAGACCATCAAGACCCGTTTCATACGCAACAAGCCGATTTACTCCACCGCCACCAAAGACAACCCGGCGGTCCTGGATGGCGCGACAATCTGGCTGGAATACGACGCCAAGGATGTGGCGTCCGCGGAAACTCAAGTTGAGGTAACTACTCCAGAATCGAAAATGATCGCCGCTACCTTCGATCTCAACAAACTCCGCTAGTTCGTGACGAATTCGGGCAAAAGCAACTATTCGTTGTCGTGGCCCTTGGGCAGTTGCGTCTTGATTTCGTACTTCTGATTCGCCCGCACATCGATTTCCGTTTCGAAAGATTGGTAGCCGGGAAGCGTGATCTTGATCTGATGTTTTCCCGGACTCAGCAGCATCGCCCGGCTTCCTCCTCCGAACTCGTGTGCATGTCCCGCATACTGGTCGTCCACGAAAACGGCCGCGCGATCCGGCTCAATCGATAGCCGCACTTCCGCGCTGATCGTCGGGAACTGCGCGCGCGGATCTTTTGCCAGCGATACGCGCAGCGTCTGCACCGCGTGGGGCTCCACGCTGATCTTTTGTTCCATTGACTGGTAGCCGGCCTCACGGACGGATATGTCGTGCGGCCCTGGCAAGAGCAGCAGCTTTTTCGATCCCTTCAGCTCCTTTAAATAGCCGACGTACTTGCCATCCACCCACACGCCCGCCGTCTTCGCCGCCCCGTTTTCCGGCAAGAAGCGCACCTCTCCTAATATCTCGCTGTTCTGTGCCGCGGACCGTGACCCCATGGCGCACATCAGCGCAAACCCTCCCGCTGCCAGTGTTAAAAAAAGTCTTGTCCGCATAGAGCATCTCTCTTTCTTGGAAATCAGATCGTTATCTTTTTCTCGCGGTGCAGGCTGGGGGCCAATCGCGTGGGCGGATATGCATTCTAAATCAGTGAAAACAACCCAGGTGCATAGGGTAACCCTATCTGGTGAGAACTAAAACGTATAAATCTTACTTTCCCCTACTTAATCCACGCATGTCCGGCTGCTCTCCCGCCAGCGCGTGGGGTAAGCGTTCTCCCGCCGCCGGGCCCGTGGAATCTCGAATAACGAACTCCGGTTCGATGGCGATTTCCGGTCGGTCCGTCCCCCGGCCCTCGATGCGGTCCAGCAAGGTTCGCGCCGCAATTTCTCCCATCCTCATGAGCGGTTGCCGCACCGTTGTCAGGGCGGGGTTGGCAAAGGCGGCCCCGGGAATATCGTCAAATCCAACCACCGAAATATCTGCCGGCACGCGCAAGCCTGCCTCCCGAAAGGCCCAGATCGCGCCGATCGCGGATATGTCGTTGTAGGCAAACACCGCGGTGAACTTTCGTTCGCGCTCCAGCAGTTCTTTCCCCACCGGATAGCCGATCACCGGCGTCGAGTCCGTGCCCTTGATTTGCACCGTTAGTTCCGGGCGAATGCGCACGCCCAACTCTTCCGCCACCTCTACGATGGCTTCCCAACGCACGATGGAATCGGAGCTGAAAGGCTGCCCCTTCAAAAACGCAATTTCCTCATGCCCGAGATTTTGCAGGTGCTGCAAAGCCATGCGCGCGGCGCGTTTGTGGTCCAGCACGATATTGGTGACCCCCGGTACCCGCTCGTGCCCGGCCAGCGCCACCGTCGGCAGCGCCGGCGGTTCCGTGATGGACGTATCCACGGTGATGAAGCCTTCCACCCCACGCGCTTGCAGCATCTGCGAATAAGTTTGCAGCAGCTTCTTGTCGTGCCGGTGGATCACCGTCAGGAAGAAAAAATTGTTCTGCCGCAGATGCTGCTCGATCCCGCTGATAATCGTCGAGCCATAGGCGTCTCCGATCTCTTCTGCGATAACGCCAATGGTGTAGGTGCGTTGCAGCCGCAGCGAGCGCGCGAAAAAATTCGGGCGATAATTCAGCTCGCGGGCCGCGGCCAGGATTCGCTGCTTGGTGTGTTCCGGAATCGAGCGCGCCGCCGAAGAATTGTTCAACGCCGCGGATACCGTCCCGGGCGTCAGATTCAGTTGCCGCGCGATGGTTTTGAGTGTGACCCTGGCCGGTGGGCGTACACCCGCTGGAGCCTTGCTCGGAGTCTTCATTGGCAGTCCTCGACCCAAAACTTCCTGCACCAGGCCTGTTTTGCCCCGAATTGCCCGCCTGGCAATAGCCTATTCCCCTGTAAATCAATAGTCTACAGGCGACTCGGAACATCCACGATCCGCAAGGTCCGGGTCCCGGCCCTTTGCGCGCGCGTAGAATAACATTATTTTTCTGCACAATATCAATATTTTTGCTTGACAACCCGTTCCGCTGCGCGCTATATGTCTGCGCCAGTGGTGGTGGTAGCTGTGTTTCTTGGGTGTTTTTCGGTGGTGGTTTCAGGGGTTTTGTCCGGTTCTCATAACAATTGATTCGGCGTCTTTTAAGGGGTGGAGGCGAACGATGGACTCTCTTTTCTCTGTTTCTTCCCGTGTAGCTAATTTTGCTCTCAGATATTTGCGTGTCTCTCATGCGTTGATTCTCTTCGTGCTCGTGTTTGGTTTTGCGACGCAAGCCTTCGGTCAAAATGCCACGATCGTCGGAACGGTCACGGATCCCTCCGGTGCCGCGGTGGCCAATGCCGCTGTCTCTATCACGCACACGGAGACCGGCCAGGTCTATCGCTTTACCACCAGCAGCGATGGTCAATACGTCGCTCCCGACCTTCCCATCGGACATTACAACATTAAGGTAGAAGCCTCCGGCTTCAAGGTCGCTGAACAGAAGGCACTCGTCCTTCAGGTTGGTGATCGCACCCGTTTGGACTATCAAATGAGCCTGGGCGGTGCCAGCGAGACCGTAACCGTGGAAGCCAATGCTGTCCGCGTGCAAACGGACTCCGGCGAAGTCAGCAACGTCATCGACGAGCAGCAGATGTCGCAGATCGCCATCAACGGCCGCAGCATTTACCAACTTGCGGCCCTGGTTCCCGGCGCTTCCAGCAACATCACCGGTTTCGTCAACACTCCCGTCGGTGGCAATGCCAGCGTGGAATTCAATGGCATGCGCCAGAATCATAACATCTACTTGTTGGACGGCGGCGAAGACGATGACCGCGGCGGAGCCGGCGGCATGAGCATTGCCCCCTCCACCGACGCCATCGCTGAGTTCCGCGCGCTAACCTCCAATTACAGCGCCGACTATGGCCTTTCCTCCGCCGCCACCATGACCATGGTGCTCAAGTCCGGCACCAACACGCTCCACGCCTCCGCTTGGGAGTTCAATCGCAACGACGCCCTCGACGCTCGTGGCTTCTTCAACCCCGCCCCGGATAGGATTGCCGAACTTCGTCTCAACGTTTTCGGCTTCAACGTGGGCGGCCCAGTCACCTTTGGTAAGCTCTACAATCGCGACAGGAAGAGAACGTTCTTCTTCTACAACATGGAGTGGCGTCGGCTGATCCAGGGCAACATCACCAATGGCCAGCCTGTTCCCCTGCCGTCGACCTACGGTGGTGATTTCAGTTCCAGTTCCACCATCATCAAGGCTCCGACCACCGCGCAAGTCGCCCCCAGCGTCCTCTTCGCCAACTGCCCGGGTGGGACCGCCCCGGCGGGAGTGGTTCAGGGATCGCCGTTCCCTGGCAATAAAATCCCGTCGTGCATGATCTCTCCAAATGCTACCGCGTTGCTCAACGCTGGTATTTTCCCGGCCCCCAGTTCGGGAAACACCTTCAACGCCCCAGCTACCACGCCGACCAATTTGAAGGAGGAGATCGTCCGCATCGATCACAACTTCACCAGCAAGTTCTCCGTGTTCGGGCACTTCGTCGCCGAACAGGTAAGCCAGGGCTTCGCCATCAGCCAGTGGAGCGGCGCCAACGTTCCCACAGTCGGAGATACTTTCGGCAATCCCTCCTTCAGCGGCGTTATCCATACCACCTACACGATTAACCCGAACCTCCTTAACGAGGTCGCGTTCAATTACAACGGCAACCGCATCAACATCATTCCCTTCGCGGGGGCCGGCTTGGGCAGCTTGGCGGTTCCCAGCGGTTACCTCGACAACCGGCTGTTCAGCGGTCCCAACAATCTCAACCGTATCCCCAACATCGATTTGAACGGTACTACCGGCACTCATTTTGAAGTCTCCAGTTGGCCGTGGCGCAACAAGGCCGACGATTACCAGATTCGCGACGACGTTTCCTGGACCCACGGCGCTCACCAGTTCCGGTTTGGCGGCAGTTGGGCCCTGTACAAGAAGATCCAGGACCTTTTTGGTCAAACCCAAGGTTCTTTCGGTTTTGACGGCACCTTCACCGGACTGGACTTCGCCGATTTCCTTCTTGGCGACGCCAAGGGTTATGGCGAACTGGCGGTGCAGGACAACGGATACTGGAACAACGTATCGTGGGCCACATGGGCACAGGATAACTGGCGCGTGAACCGCCGCTTGACCCTCAACCTCGGCCTGCGCTGGGACGGCGTGCCGCACACCTACGAAGCCAACAACCGCATGGGTAACTTCTATCCCGGCCTATACAACCCGGCAGATACTGCACTGGTTAATCCGGACGGGACGATCAATCCGTCCAGCCCCGGTTTGGGAACCAGCCCAAACCCGATTCTCGCCGGCGTTCCGCTCTACCTAAACGGAATCGGAATTCCTGGCCAAAACGGCGTGCCGCAGGGTTTGGTCAACAATCACTGGGCTGCTTTCGGTCCGCGCCTGGGCTTCGCCTATGACCTCACCGGCACGGGCAAGACCGTGGTGCGTGGCGGCGCCGGCATCATGTACGAGCGCATTCAGGGCAACGACATGTACAATGCTGGCCCCAATATTCCGTTCAGCTTGAACGTCAACCTCAACAGCGTGGAGTTCACCAATCCGAGCCTCTTGCTCTCTAGCGGCACAGCGGCGGCTCGGCCCATTAATGCGGCCAGCATTACCGGCTTGGATGTCAACAATTACAAGCTGCCGGTCAGCTACCAGTACAGCGTCGGCGTTCAGCGTCAGCTCAATGCCAAGTCCGTCCTCTCAATTTCCTACGTAGGAAACCAGAGCCGGCACCAGAACGATTACAATCAGCTCAACCTCCCCAGCGAGAGCGCGCTTCCCGGCATCATCAATGGCGGCCAGTACAACACCGCACCGGGCCTGCCGTACCCTGGGTTCCACTCCATCGACTTGGCCAAGAATGAAGCCAACGCTCACTACAACGCACTGCAGGTTGACCTCAACTCGCAAGTCGGTCGCGATCTTAACCTTCGCGCCTTCTATACTCTGTCGCGCTCCATCGACCCCACCACTGCCGGTAACGGCGGCGGCGACCTGGGTAACGTCTCCAATCCCTATCTAGGTTGGGCCTATGACGTGGGTCCCAGCGGCTATGATCGGACGCAAATGGCCGTCGTGGACTTCATCTACGACATCCCCATCTTCCGCGGCAACCAGAGCCGGCTCCTTAAGACGACTCTTGGCGGATGGCAAGCCTCCGGCATCGTAACCATAGAGTCCGGTCTGCCCATCAACATCGGGATCAGCGGTAAGCAGGGCGGCAACGGTCTCCCCAACGCGACTAACCGGCCAGATCTGACGGGAACAGTTGCCTATCCGCAGACGGTTCTCACCGGTGCGGCAAATGCGCAGCAAATCCAATACATCGATCCGTCGGCCTTTACGAATCCGGCCCTCGGAGCCTTTGGCGACCTGGGCCACAACGCACTGCGTGGACCGGGCCGCGACAATTGGAACATCTCGCTCTTCAAAAGCTTCGTCTTCAGCGAGACTCGCGGGAGCCGCCTGGAGTTCCGCGTGGAAACCTTTAACACCTTTAACCACACCCAATTCAACCAGGTCAGCAACAACTTCGGCGCCAGCAACTTCGGCCGCTTCACTTCGGCCTACGACCCGCGCATCATGCAGCTCGGGTTGAAGCTGTACTTCTAACCTAACTGGGTCCGGCCCAGCACCGCAAGGCCGCATAGTTCCGATTCGCGGGGGAGCGGGTTGTTTACCGCCCCCCGCTTTCCTTTTGCAAAATCGACCGTCAGCCGTAAAATGCCGCAGACAAGCTCTCTCATGCGTCGCACTCATCCATCCGCGCCTCGGGGATTTCTTCCATACGTGCTGGCGCCGGCCTTGTTTCTGCCCTCGCCCCTCCCGGCTCTCTCTCAGGACAGCGGCGCCGAAGGCATCATGCTGCGCGGCGACCGCGGCGAAATCTCGGTGACCGTGCGCGATAGTTCCGGTGAGCCCATCTCCGCTCCCGCCTCCGTAAAGCTTTTCCATGAAGGAAATCCCGTGGACCAGGGCGCCACCTCCCACGGTCGCGTGTTTTTCATCACCAGGTCTTTAGGCGGCTTTACCCTCGTCGTCGAAGCCACCGGTTATAAGACCGCACAGAAGGAAGTATCCATGCCGGTGGCCGTCAAAGCCGAGGTGGAGGTTATTCTTCAGCCTGTTGGCAATGATAATGTGGGTGTCCCAGGCAAGCCCATCCTGGCTCCCAAGGCCAAGGAAGCCTTCGACAAAGGCCTGCAAGCCATCAATGCCAACAAGCTCGCTGACGCCGAAAAATACGTTGGCGAGGCCGTGCGGCTGGCCCCCGGGCATCCAGACGTTTTGTTTGTGCAAGGCGTGCTGTACCTCCGCAGGCAGAACTGGCCCGGAGCGCAAACGGCTCTGGAAAAAGCGACGCAGCTCGATCCGAGCAACCCTCGAGCCTTTGCCGCATTGGGTATGGCCTTTTCCAACCAGGGCAAATACCAAGACGCCATTCCGCCGCTCGAGAAATCCTTGCAATTGCAACCCGGCGGCTGGGAAACGGAGTGGACTCTGGGCAAAGCCTATTATCGTCACCAGCAGTACGAGCAGGCTTTGAAGACATCGCAGCAAGCGCTGGCCGATTCCAACGGCAAAGCCCCGGAAATCGCGCTGCTGGTCGCCCAGGCGCTCACCGCCGTCGGCCAGTATGACGCTTCGGCCAACGTTCTGCGCGATTTCATCAAGGTGCACGGCGATCGTCCGGAAGCCGCCACCGCCAAACGCTGGCTGGACGGCCTGGTGAAAAGCGGCAAGATTCGCGCGGAATAGAATCCTTTTTTTCGCTTTTACCTCGGTAGCGGTGTGCGAAGTCCGCAGGTACACTAGTCTCGCCACTCCACATTCTTTTTATATGAACGTCCGGTCACTACTTTTCTGTCTATTCAGCCTTTTATGCGCTCCGCAGCTTCATGCCCAGGCGCCCTCTCCTTCCGAAGCTCAGGCTCTCGAGCAACAGGGCAAACTCCCGGAGGCCGAGCAGGCCTGGCGGCAAATCACGCAAGCGGACCCGCAGGACGCGGCCGCCTTCGCCAACCTGGGAGTGGTTCTCTCCAAACAAGGAAAATACGATCAAGCGGTTGCGGCTTACAAAAAAGCGATCGCCTTAAATCCGCAGCTCCCCGTGCATCTGAATTGGGGACTGGCTGAATTCAAGCAGCAGCATTTCGAGGCCGCTATTGCTCCTCTCCGCGCCGCGTTGAGCGCCGACCCGCAAAATATTCAGGTACTGACCTTGCTGGGCTTGAGCTGTTACGGCGCCAAGCAGTTCGCGGAAGCCGCCAAGTATCTCGAGTTGCCGGCCCGATCCGATCCACAAAATATCGAACTGCACCGGGTCCTGGCCCAGAGTTGCTTGTCGGCCAAGCAGTACGATTGCGCGCTGGCTCAATTCCGCCAGATCCTGGAGCAAAATCCGGATTCCGCCGCCGCCCATATGCTCAGCGGCGAAGCACTCGACGGCCTGGGACGCACCGTGGAAGCCATCCCGGAATTTGAAGCCGCCGCCAAAGCCGCCCCGCGCGAGCCCAACGTCCATTTCGGTCTCGGCTATCTGTATTGGAAACAGCACAAGTACGACGAAGCCAAAGCCGCCTTTGAAACCGAACTGAGCATCGACCCTGCGCATGCCCAGGCGCTGGCTTATCTTGGCGATATCGATCTAAAGCGCAACGACCCGGAAAAGGCGATTCCCCAGCTCAACCGAGCGGTGCATCTGCGCGGCGATATTCGCATTGCCTACCTGGACCTCGGCATTATCTACTCGCAGCAAAAGAAATATCCCGAAGCGCTCGCCGCACTGCAGCACGCGGAAAAACTTGATCCCGCGCAGCCCGACGCCCACTACCGGCTCGCGCGTTTATACCGCGACATGGGGCATGCGGAAACTTCGCAAAAGGAGTTTGCCAAGTTCAAGGCACTTCAGGAAAAAGCCGAAGACGTAGGAACCAAAATGTCCGATCCGCCGCCTCCCTCGCCTCCGTAAAAGGTCTCGTCAACGCCGGTCTGTCCCGCCGGAAGTTTGTTCTGTTTCAGCCGAAAGAATTCCCATACGTTAGAATGGAAACATGCCCCGGCATTCGGCGCTTTTTTCTCTGGCACGCCCGATCTCTTTCGCGCTCGTTCTGCTCGCAGCCCAAATCCTTTTCGCGCAAGCCAACGGCCCGGAGCGCGTCCCGCTCCCGCCAGTTCTCAAAAAACCAAGTTCCGCTAAACCGAAGTCCGGCCGCGGCCAACTTCCGCCCATCCCCATCTTCAAGGACATCGCCAAACAAATCGGCGTCACCGCCTCGCACATCGCCGCTCCCGAAGCCCGCTACGTCATCGATTCCACCAGCGGCGGCGTGGGCCTGTTCGATTGCGATGACGACGGCCGTCTCGACATCGTGCTGGTTAACGGCTCCACGGTCGAGCGCCTTCGCCAGGGCGGCGATCCCCTGGTGACTCTGTACCACCAGGAAGCGGACGGCACGTTCAAGGACATCACCGCAGCGGCCGGCCTGGTGCGCAAAGGCTGGGGCATGGGTGTGGCCGTCGCCGACTACGACAACGACGGCAAGCTGGACCTTTTCGTCACTGGCTTTACCGGCAGCGCCCTGTATCGCAATCTCGGCGACTGCAAATTTGAAGATGTCACCGACAAGGCTGGCGTGCGCGGCAGCGGCTTCATGACCGGCGCGGCCTGGGGCGACTACGACCGCGACGGCCACGTCGATCTGTTTGTCTCGCGTTACACCCACCTGGACCTCGACCATCTCCCGCAGTTCGGCAGCAACAAATTTTGCCAGTACAAAGGCATGCGGGTGCAGTGCGGTCCCTGGGGCCTGCAAGGCGAATCCGATTTTCTCTATCACAATCGCGGTGACGGCACCTTCGAGGAAGTCTCGGCAAAAGCCGGCGTGCACAACGACATCGGTTATTACGGACTCGGCGTCATGTGGGTCGATTACGACGACGACGGTTGGCCCGCTCTCCTGGTGGCCAACGATTCCGTGCCCAACTACCTGTATCACAACAATCGCAACGGCACCTTCACCGACGCCGGCATGCTCACCGGCGTGGCCCTGAGTGGCGAAGGCATGCAGCTCGGAAACATGGGCGTCGACTGGGGCGACTACGACCACAGCGGACGCCTAAGTTTTTTTGTTACCCACTTTGAGGATCAACCCAATTCGCTCTATCGCAATATGGGCTCCAAAGGTTTTGACGACGTGAGCTGGACTTCCGGTGTGGGCCAGCCCAGTTATCCGTACGTCGGCTGGGGCACCGGATTTTTCGACATGGACAATGACACCTGGCTCGACATCTTCGTCGCCAACGGCCACGTCTATCCGCAGATCGATAAGGCCGATATTGGCGCGCGTTACAAACAACCCATGCTGCTGCATCGCAACAATCGTGATGGCACCTTTGACGAAGTGGCCAAAGAAGCCGGCCTCCAGGACATGCCGCTGGAGAGTCGCCGCGGCGCCGCCTTCGGCGACATCTTCAACACCGGTAACATCGATGTCGTAGTGCTCAACGTGGGCCAGCCACCTTCCGTTCTTCTCAATACCAATCGCGATCCGAATCACCGTGTGCTGTTCAAGTTGGTCGGCACGAGAAGCAATCGCGCCGCCATCGGCGCCCGCGTCACCATCCGGGCCGCCGGCGTAAAACAATTCAACGAAGTCCACGGCGGCGGCAGCTACCTCTCCCAGAACGACTTGCGCCTGCATTTCGGCCTGGGGACAGCCGCCAAAATGGACTCCGTGGAAATCCGCTGGCCCAGTGGCGCCACAGAAACCTTGCACAACCTCCCCGCCGACGCCATCTACACGCTAGTTGAAGGCTCCGGCATCCGCGACTCCAAACCTCTACCACCGGCGGGGTCCCCCCAGCACTGAGCCGCGCGAATCCATCGTATGCGGCGGGGATACCCCCCCTCCCCCCAGCTTTCCTGGATCTGCACATTCTAAGTCAAGAGGAACAGACCGCTCGGGGTCGTCGCGGTGGCCGGTCTGAAGACCGGCCACTACAGAGGGAGGCGCAGGCGGGCTTCGCAGCCCTTTGTGTTGGGCCGGTTTTCCAGGGTCAACGTGCCGCCGTGGGCTTCGGCGATTTGCCGGCTCAGCGCCAGGCCGATGCCGGTGCCGCCGGGTTTGGTGGTGAAGAACGGAACGAACACGTTGGCGGTGTTCTGGATGCCAGGGCCATCGTCGAGCACCAAAACCTGGAGTTGAGAATCCTGGCGAGCCCAGCCGACGGTAGCTTGCGAGCCGCACTCGAGGACGGCGTCGGCGGCATTGTGCAACAGATTGATGAGCACCTGCTCGAGCTGGTCGGCATCGCCGCGGATGATGACGTCCGGGCCTTCGTTGACTTTGACTTTGACGCGGGTTTCCAGCTTGGCCACGCGGGAGATCCATTCCCGCACGCTCACGGGAGCGAGTTTCGGCGCCGGCAGGCGGGCAAGCCGCGAATAGGCGGCCATGAAGCGGGCCAGCGCTTCCGTCCGCGACCGAATAATGCCGAAGCCCTGCTGCATGTCGTCGAGCAGAGCGCGATTTACCTCCGGCTGCAGGTCGCCTTCGTTGCGCAGGGAATTCAATCCGCTTTCCAGGCTTTGCGCTACGGACTGAATGGGCGCGAGAGAGTTATTCAGCTCATGGCCCATCACGCGAATGAGGCGCTGCCAGGCTTGCCGCTCCTCGTCGCGGAGGGCGCGGCTTAAATCGCTCAGCACCAGCAGGTGATGTGGCAGACCGGCTTGACGAAACGACCCGCGGCGCATGCCCCAGCGGCCGGAGCCTCCGGGGAAAGTGAGTTCCATGGTGCGCACGGCGTCGCCTTCGAGAGAGGCGCCGAGACCGAGTTCCGCGGCGGTGAAGCCCAACAAGCGTTCCGGGGGACGAGCCAGCAGGCGCTCTCCGGCGCGATTGACCAGGCGCAATTTATTTTCGTTGTCGAAGGTGAAGATGGCCACGTCGATCTCTTCCATCACGGCGCGCAGCAGGGCGCCGGCTTCCAGTGCGCCGAGGCGCTGTTCGCGCAAGGTCTCGCTGAGGGAATTTACTTCAATCATTACTTCGCCCATGGCGTCGTCGCGATTGGCGCCGCGCGCGCGCACCGAAAAATCTTCTTCGCGCATGGCGGCCAGAAGATTGGAAAGAGTTTGCAGCGAGAAGGTGACGCGATGGCGCACGGAGATGGCAAATCCAAGCCACAGCCCGACGATGAGGATGCCCAAAGTCCAGATGGTGCGCGAGGAATAGTCGCCAGACCACAGCAGAATCAAGGCGATGGCCGAACCAGGCAGTCCCGCCGCGACGGCCAGGAGCTGGATGCGATGTTCGTAGCTGAGCGGCTTCATTCCAAGCCGTATTTTTGCAAACGGCGGTACATCGCGCTGCGGCTGAGGCCCAGCGCTTTGGCGGCCTGGCTGACGTTGCCGTTGTGGCGAGAGAGGGTGCGCTGGATGAGATGGTGCTCGACGTCGTCCAGGCTCATGTCTTCGAGCCGCGGGTTGGCGCCGGCGGCGGCCGCGCGCAAGCCAAGATCGGCGGCGCGAACCGTGGGGCCGCTGGCGAGAAGGACGCCGCGCTCGATAGCGTGATCGAGTTCGCGCACATTGCCGGGCCACGGATGCTCGTGAAGGAGTTGGGTGGCTACGGAATCGAATGCGGTGATGGTCTTGCGATAGCGCTGCGCATAGCCGCGGAGAAAATGGTGGGCCAGCAGATCGATATCTTCTTTGCGCTCGCGCAGCGGCGGCAGATGGATTTCGATGGTGTTGAGGCGAAAGAGGAGATCCTGGCGAAAACGTCCAGCGGCGGCTTCAGCGGTGACGTCGACATTGGTGGCGGCGATGACGCGCACATCGACGCGGCGAGTGCTGGAGGAGCCGACGCGCTCCAGCTCGCCGGTTTCGAGGACGCGCAGCAGTTTGGCTTGCAGTTTGAGCGGGACGTTGGCGATTTCATCGAGGAAGAGTGTGCCGTTGTCGGCCAGCTCGAAGCGGCCGACGCGATCGGCGCGCGCGTCGGTGAACGCGCCTTTGACGTGGCCGAAAAGTTCGCTCTCGAAAACGCCCTCGGAAAGGCCACCGGCGTTCACGGTGACCATGGGCGTGGAGGAACGCGGGGAAAGAGCGTGCAGCGTTTGCGCGACGACTTCTTTGCCGGTGCCGTGCTCGCCGGTGATGAGCACGTTGGCATCGGATGGGCCAATGCGGCCAATGAGGTCCAGGACCGGACGCATGGCGGGAGATTCGGCAATCATGGTGGGGCGGGATTCCGCGCGCAGCAGGCGATTTTCTGCTTCCAGACGGGAGGCTTGGCGCAGCGCCTGCCGTAATTCGATTTGCGTGCGCAGGACGGTGATGAGGCGCGTGTTTTCCCACGGCTTGGGGATAAAATCGCGAGCCCCGCGGCGCATGGCTTCCACGGCGACTTCCACACTGCTCCACGCGGTCATCACGATGACGGGAAGCGTGGAGTCGACCATTTGAATGCGCGGGAGAAGGTCCAGGCCTTCCTGGCCGGAGGTGGTGTCGCGGGCGTAATTGAGGTCCATCAGCACGGCGTCGAACTCGCGGGCTTCGACGGCGGCCAGCGCTTCGGTGGGCGAGGCGGCGCCGTGAATCTCGTAGCCTTCGCGCCGCAGCAACAGGCGCAGGGCGTCGCGTATATCGGACTGGTCGTCGGCCACCAGCACGCGATGAGGATGGGAGTTGGTCGGTTTCATCCGTCTTTAATCTAAAGTCTATTCTATCGCCTTCAGCAACACCACAAGCGCGCACCTGTCCGTTGGAGGCGCAAGCCGGCAAGCCGTAGTGTCGCGCGATCGCAGGATGCTCTTCGCTCTTACAAACGAGGAAGAAAGCGGGTTGTTTCCGGTCACTCGTAGCGCAGGGCTACCAGCGGGTCGACGCGGGTGGCGCGATGTGCCGGGATCCAGGAGGCCAGCAGGGCGACTA
>DATGEY010000138.1:0-127960 GCA_035309625.1 Candidatus Acidiferrum sp. | reverse complement strand
TGTTTGAGGCCAAGCGTTTCGACGACGCCAAGCAACACGCCGTCGAGATCCTTCAACAGAACCCCACCGAGGTCGGAGCGCAGATCGTTCTGGCCACCAGCGATGCGGAACTCGGCAATTTGCAACTCGCAATGCAAGAGGCCCACAAAGCCGTCGAAATGGCCCCGGATAAGGCCGCACCCTATCTGACTCTCGCGGTCATGCAGGAACGCGCTAAGCAGCTGCCCCTAGCCGAGGACAATTTCCGCAAGGCCGCGGCGACCGATCCAAAGTCCTTGCCCGCACATTTGGAACTCGGCCGCTTCCTGCAGGGGCGGCGGCGCTGGCCCGAAGCAGAATCGGAATATCGGCGGGCCATCGATATCGCACCGGAGAACGCGACAGCCCGCACCGCTTTGGCTGCTTTGTTCCTGGACTCGGGGAAGAAAGATCAAGCCGAACAATCTCTCCAAGAGACCAAAAAAGCTCTCCCAAATGATCCCAATGCTTACCAATTGCTGGGCGACCTATATATCGGCGAGAAGGATAGTCAGAAGGCTTTAACGGAGTTTGCCTCTCTTCTTAAGCAGCATCCCCACGACCTCTCGGTAAAGAAGCGCTATGTGGAGCTACTGATTCAGGACAAGCAGTTTGAGCAGGCTCTCAAGATTGATGAAGAAATGTTGAAAGAGAATTCCAAGGACGCTGATGCTCTGGTGTTGAAGGGACGGGCCCTGAATCTGGTTGGAAGACCAGCGGAAGCAATACCGGTGCTGGAACAAGCCGTCAAGAACAGCGCGGAGGATGCTCCAGCCCATCTTGAACTGGGCTCATCCTACCTGAAAACGCGCAACTTCGATGGCGCCGAGAAGGAGCTACGCACCGCGGTCAAGCTGCGCCCTGCGCTGCTTAGCGCGCACCAGGGACTCGCCGATTTGGCCCTCCGTAAAAAAGATATGGATCTGCTGGATCAGAGCGCATCGGCATGGCTCCGATACGCCCCTTCCGCCCCGCAAGGTTACCTGATGCGCGGTACCGTGCGTTTAACTAAATCCGATATCGCCGGCGCGGAAAAGGATCTTCAACACACAATTGAGCTGGACCCCAAAAACGCCGTCGCCTATACCCGCCTCGGGGACGTGCGCGTGCTGCAAAAGCGTCTCCCGGACGCCCAGAAACTCTACGAACAGTCTCTTGAGTTGGATCCAAACCAAACCGAAGCGCTGCAAGATATTGCCAACCTCCTCATGGTCCAAAAGCAGCCAGACAAGCTGCTGACTCGGGTCCAGGCCCAGGTCGCGCAGGTCCCGGGAAATGGCAGTTTCCATTTCTTGCTTGCTCAAGTTTTTCTGTCCGCTCACCGGATCGATGAAGCCAAGACGGAGCTAAGAAAAGCCGTCGAGCTCGACTCCTCCAACACCAATGCCCTTTTTCTTCTTGGCCAGACGCAGCAGGAGACCGGCCAGATTGATGAAGCAGCCGCGATTTACCAACAGTTGATTCGCGAACACGGCAAAGAGGTAAAGCCCTACGTAGCCTTGGGTGTTCTGGAAGAAGCGCGCGGCAACTGGCAGCACGCCGAGGATCTTTATAAGCAGGCAATCGACCTCGACGCCGGCAATGCCACCGCCGCCAACAATCTGAGCTATCTCCTCTTAGAACGCGGCGGCGACATCAATTACGCCTTATCCCTAGCCCAAATTGCCAGGCGCGGCATGCCCGATTCCCCCAACGCCGCGGATACCCTGGCCTGGGCCTACTACCAAAATGGCATATATGATTCGGCGATCGACCTCCTCCAGGA
This sequence comes from Candidatus Acidiferrum sp., assembly GCA_035309625.1. GTDB lineage: Bacteria > Acidobacteriota > Terriglobia > Acidiferrales > UBA7541 > Acidiferrum. The sequence continues at coordinate 126,177 of DATGEY010000138.1, read as the reverse complement.
GGCCGTAAAGAAAGTCCCTCAGAACGCCACCTATCGCTACCACCTGGGTATGGCCTATCAGCGGGTCAGCAAGGTTTCGCTGGCCAGGCAGAGCTTTCAGCAGGCCTTGTTAATCGATCCAAAATCAAAACGTGCCGACGAAATTCGACATGCGCTCGCGGATTTGACTTCCAACTGACCTCCGCACGCATTCCATCGGCATTTGAACCCCTTGCTGTTTGAAAAAAGAAAAGCGGCCGGAACCGGCCGGCCGCTTTTTGCTTATGCTTTGGTACCGGTCTTACGGGATGAGCGCCGTCACTTCGTTGGAGAAAACGCTCTCGTTCCCGCTTCCGTCCACTGCCGTGGCCACAAAAAAGTAAGTCTGGCTGCTCAGCACCGTGCTATCTGTAAAGGTCAACCCGGAAATTAGAGAGCCGTTTATTTTGGTGTACGGACCTCCGCTTACGCTCCCTCGATACACGTTATAGCCCGCAACCACCGACGTGCTGGCGGTCCAGCTCGTAGTCGCCGAATGCGCGACCGTGGCTGAGGCCGTGAAGTTTATACCCGTTACATTAGCTCCGTTCACCGTCGCCGCTTGGCTGCTCGGACTAAACGTGTAACCGGTGCGGCTTGGCGTCACCGCGTAGCTTCCATTCTTCAATCCCGTAAATGTGTAAACCCCCGAGCTGTTGGCCGTCGTCGTACCGGTCGCCGCTCCGCTCAACGCGACTGCGGCTCCGCTTCCCCCCGCTACAGGACTAATCGTGCCCGAAATACTGAAGGTTGAGCCAGTTTGCGCGCTAGCTGTGAAATTTACTCCGGTGACGTTTGCGCCGTTCACCGTAGCGTTCTGGCTCGTCGGGCTAAATGTATACCCCGTATGATTGGGCACCACGGAATAGGTGCCGTTCGCCAATCCGGTAAATTTGAACGCGCCCGAGCTATCCGCCGTGGCTGTAGCGTTCGCTGCCCCGCTCAGCGTCACCGTCGCTCCACTGCCGCCGGTCGTAGGGCTAATCGCCCCGGATAGGCTGAACGTTTGCGTCTGTGATGGCGCTGTTTGCGTGGAACTATTCTGGCTGACCAAGCCAGAGCAACCCGCTATCAGTGCCAACGGCGCGAATAGCAGCGCTGCCAGCAGACCTTGCATTAAATTCCTGGTTTTTGCGCAAGCTCGTACGCGGGACCCGGTCTCAACATGAACGCGCGTCATAATGAGCTATCTCCAGACCTTCGCCTGCGCATCAGAATAAGGTCCGCCCCGATTTCCGAATACTGGTTGAACGTCTAGATTAAGTACAGGTGGTGATACTGTACGTCCGCAAGGGTGCCAGGAGACTGTACCCCGCTCCACTCAACTCCGGCGGCTCCCGACGCTCCCGGGAGCGATCCATGGCCCTAAATGAGCCACCTAGGGTATCACTGCCGTCCCTTCGTTGGAAAACACGCTTTCGTTCCCGCTGCTATCTACCGCCGTGGCCACATAAAAGTATGTCGTACCGCTTTGCACCGTGGTATCCGCATAGCTCAACACGCCGATCAGCGAATTGGTCAGCTTGGTATACGGCCCCCCGCTTACCGTTCCGCGATAGACGTTGTAACCCGAAACCGTGGAGGTGCTTGCCGTCCAGGTCGAGGTCGCTGTGTGCGTCTGTATCGCCGCTGCCGTGAAATTAATCCCTGTGAGATTCACCCCGCTCAAGCTTACATTTTGGCTGACCGGCGTGAACGTGTAGCCTGCATTGCTGGGAGTGACGGTGTACGACCCGTTGGCCAGCCCACCGATGGTATACGTTCCCAAGCTTGTGGCCGTCGCGACCGCATTTGCCGCGCCGGTTACCGTCACCGTGGCCCCGCTCCCGCCCAAGGTCGGACTGATTGTGCCGGATATGCTGAACGTCAGCGCCGTATCCGTGAAGTTTAACCCGGTGATATTCGCTCCGTTCACCGTGGCCGTCTGGCTGCTTGGCGTGAACGTGTAACCTGCATGGCTTGGCGTAACCGCGTAGGTTCCGTTTGCCAGCCCCGTAAAGCTAAACGCTCCTGTGGAGTTGGCTGTCGTCGTAGCGCTGGCCGCTCCGCTCAAAGTCACCGTCGCCCCGCTTCCGCCCGCCACCGGGCTGATCGTACCGGAGATGCTGAACGTCAGCGCAGTATCTGTAAAATTCACGCCCGTAACGTTCGCCCCATTCACCGTCGCCGTCAGGCTGGCTGGGCTGAAGTCGTAACCGCTCTGGCTTGGGGTCAGAGTATAGGTCCCATTCCCCAGCCCGCTGAAGGTGTAGGCTCCGGAACTGTTCGTCACGGTGCTGGCACTCGCCGCCCCGCTCAAGGTCACCGTGGCCCCGCTCCCTCCTGCTAACGGGCTGATCGTTCCAGAGATGCTGAACGTTTGACCGATATCCGTGAAATTCACACCGGTAACATTAGCCCCATTCACTGTCGCCGTTTGGCTCACCGGGCTAAACGTGTATCCCGCATGGCTCGGTGTCAGCGTATACGTGCCGTTTGCCAGACCGCTGAAGGTGTACGCACCGGAGCTGTTCGCGATCGTTGTGCCGCTGGCCGCTCCGCTCAAGGTCACCGTGGCCCCGCTGCCACCCGCCAGCGGGCTGATCGTCCCGGAAATGCTGAACGTCTGCGCCACATCCGTGAAATTCACGCCCGTAACATTGGCCCCATTCACTGTCGCCGTCAGGCTCGTCGGACTAAACGTATATCCCGCATGGCTCGGTGTCAGCGTGTAGGTGCCGTTCGCCAGCCCGCTGAAGGTGTACGCACCGGAGCCGTTCGCGATGGTTGTGCCGCTGGCCGACCCGCTCAAGGTCACCGTCGCTCCGCTGCCACCCGCCGACGGGCTGATCGTCCCGGAAATGCTGAACGTGGAACCGGTCTGAGCCGCTGCCGCAAAATTTATTCCCGTGACATCCGCCCCATTCACCGTCGCCGTCTGGCTCCCGGGAGTGAATGTGTAGCCTGCATTGCTGGGAGCGATTGCATAGGTTCCATTCGCCAGACCGGTAAACGTGTAGACTCCGGAGCTGTTTGCCGTAACCGTCGCAGTCGCAGCGCCGCTGAGCGATACCCTCGCGCCACTCCCGCCCGCGGTCGGACTAATCGTCCCGGAAATGCTGAAGGTTTGACTCGTTTGTGCTGTCGCGCTGAAATTTACTCCGCTGGCATTCGCCCCGCTCAACGTGACGTTCTGACTGCTGGGGCTCATAACGTAGCCAGCATGGCTTGGAGTGAGCAAGTACGCTCCGTTGGGCAGTCCCGTAAAGCTGTAATTGCCGGAACCGTCTGCGGTTACTGTCGCCGCAGCGGCACCGCTTAGGGACACCGTTGCCGCGCTTCCGCCTGCCGCCGGACTAATTGTTCCGGAAATGCTGAAGGTGGATGCCGGCGTCGAATTCGCCGAAGTTTGGCCGCTCACAATCCCGGCGCAGCCTGCAATGAACAGCGCCAGCGGCACAATGATCAGTAGCGGTACAGCTACGCTCCAGCCGAACCTCTCGTTTTTGCCTGGAAATCCTAGGTAGCGCCCCAACCACTTCGTGCTTCCCATTGCCGTTCCCCCCGGGGTTTCTAGCTCGAGGGTAGGTTGCGCGACCGTGCTAGGGCTACTGGTGTGAGGAACTAATTCCGAACAGGCGAACTGCCTGTACAGGTTGATTGACTTTGGGCAGGTCCAAGCCAGGGATAGGTCGTAAGCGCAGTTGCACTCTGTGCCATGGGACTGTGCCCCACTGCGGCTAGTCTGCGGATGGGCTTATGGAAATTGGGTCCGGATCTCCCCGCACTACGCCGCCCCGGCGGGATATTAATCCGGCGTCGCGAATCTTGTAGATCAGCGCGCGATAGCTGATTTGTAATGCTTGCGCTGCTTTGCGGCGATTCCACTGGTGAGCGCGCAGCGCTTCCAGTATGACGTTCCGTTCCAATTCCCGAATTGCCTCCTTGGCTATGCTCCGCAAAGGCAGCGCCGGACTGCCAGCAGCCGCGGCGCGATCAGCCATCGCTCTCTTCTTCGGCGGCTCTTGATTCGCAAACGCGTCCCGTCCAATCAGCACATAGCGTGCGATGCTGTTCGATAGCTCCCGTACATTTCCCGGCCACGCCAAATTCTCCAGGTAGTTCAGCGCCTCGGCTCCCAGCGGATCGCACTCCTTGGCAAACTGCTTCTGGTAAAACGCTCGAAAATATTGCGCCAGGCTCGGCACATCTTCTCTTCGTTCGCTCAACTTGGGCAGCTTGATGTGAAATACGCTGATCCGGTAATACAAGTCCGCGCGAAACCTGCCCGCCTCGATCTCCTGCTCCAGTTGGCGGTTGGTAGAGCAGATTATGCGTGTCTCTACGAATTTCTCGGACTCCCCGCCTATTCGCGAAAATGTTCCGTCCTGCACGAAATGCAGTAATTTGCTCTGCAGACCCATGTCCAGGTCCGCAATCTCGTCCAGGAACAACGTGCCTTTGTCCGCGAGTTCTACCCGGCCAGGCTTGGCTGCATGGGCTCCCGTGAACGCGCCTTTCTCGTACCCGAAAAGTTCGCTCTCCAGCAGCGACCCCGGGATGGCCGCGCAATTCACCTTGATGAACTGACCGTCTTTGTAAGGGGATCGCCCGTGCATCCACCTCGCGACTATTTCTTTGCCGGTTCCGGCATCTCCGGACAATAGGACCGGCACATTGGTATGGCAGATTTTTTCAACCCGTTTGTGCACCGCAGACATCGCCAGAGAACGTCCAAACACGATGTCGTCGGGAGGGACATGGTTGGATCCTCCCGGTGCGTCGGACTTTGCTTTGGCGGCTGAGGGCATGGTAGCGCAGTGCGCGACCTGTCCAACGATGCACCTACAGGCCCAATAGCAATTATCCCGGAACGAGCGTGCCTCGCGCTGAATGCTCTTCTAACCCTTGTATTTATAATAGCTTGAAAGAAATTCGCTAAGTGGGTACTAGAACAAACTCTCCGGCGTGCTCATCTGCCAAACAAGAAAAAAGTGTCTAAACTGCGACAACAATTTCTCTCGCCGCCAATTTTTTGCCTCAAAACGTCAAATAGGCCACAAACCGCGCTGCCCCCCCTCCAATTCTCGGATACTTCATTTTCATTTTAGGGGGTGATAGGGCGATAGGGTTGATAGAGAAAATTCTAAGACGCAGCGGCGAGCTACGCCTTTCCATTCTCCCCGCGAATGATGTCATACCGCTCGATGACGGCTGCCACACCCATCCGGGTGCTTCCGTCTTCCATGCGCTTCTCTACCCGCACTACCTTCCCTAGCGCTCGCACGAAAACATCCGAGCCACGGGTTATCTCCGCGGGCAGCGTGAGGGTAATATCGAGCTCCGATCCTGGTTCCAAGTCCTGATCCAATACAAAGTAGACACCACGCGTCGAAACATCGCGCGTTTTCCCTTTTTGGCTGTCCGCAATTCGCTCCGCCGGCATCCGAATGATTACGGGCAGCGATAAATCGTACCGTCGGGCCACGCGCCGTTCCGTCATTACCCCCATCCTCCTGGAGCCTCGCGACGAGCACGTTATCCCGCGTGCCCTTTTCTCTGATCGATTTCGGCTCGACATCGCGAGCCGCCCAGTTCTCGCCCTAATCTCGTCGTAATACTGGCTGACAATACCGGATTCGCTCCCCTTCCGCTATGGGAAAATTGGACCGGTACCTACAGGCCTGCTGGCCGTCGCTTGAATCGCCGCTCCATCCATTCTGGGCTCCAGCAGTGCTATTGGTTCCGAATGGCCCCCGCCGGCACCGTCTCTTCGCTGGCAACGGCAGGCGCCGCCCGCCGCGTCCTCGGCGTATCCAGGTTAAATTGCCGCATTTTATACAGCAGAGCTTTATAACTGATCCCCAGCATCTTTGCCGCGTCCTTGCGGCACCAGCGCGTCTTCTCCAACGCGTCGGCAATCGCTTCCATTTCCGCTTCATCCTTCAACCCGCGCACCAGGGCCTTCAGGCCCTGCTCCCGCGGAGGAGTCGCCTCTTGCCGCGGAGAGGTTCGCTGACGCGCCGACGACATCTCCACCAACTCGCGCAGGCTGCCCTCATCGTCTTCGAGAATCACGTACCGCTTCACGAAATTCTCCAGTTCCCGAAGGTTCCCGGGCCACGGATAATTCAGCGCCGCGTCCAGCAAATGCTTCGACGGCCCGTGCAGCGGCTTGCCGAACTTCTCGCTGTATTTTTCGAGGAAGTGCCGGAACAGCAGCGGGATCTCCGCGGTTCTTTCGCGCAGCGGCGGCACCAGGATGGAAAGCACGTTCAACCGGTAGTACAAATCCTCGCGAAAACGCCCCGTCTTCATGGCTTCTTGCACGTCCACGTTGGTGGCCGCCAGCACACGCACATCCGTTTCGATCAGGTGCCGTCCGCCCAGCCGCGAATATTGATGATCCTGCAGCACGTGCAACAGTTTCGCCTGCAGGTGCGTGCTCATCTCCGCGATCTCGTCCAGAAAAATCGTCCCCTTATTCGCTAGCTCGAATTTGCCGGGCTTGGCGCGCACCGCTCCCGTAAACGCCCCTTGCTCGAACCCGAACAGCTCCGATTCCAGCAGCTCGCCCGGAAGCGCCGCGCAGTTCACTTTCACAAACGGCTGATTCCGCCGCTTCGAACGCAAGTGAATCATCCGCGAGACTACTTCTTTTCCGACGCCGCTTTCGCCGCAGATAAATACCGGCACGTCCACCGGCGCAATCTGCAAGATCTGCTGGCGGATGCGCACCATCTGCGGGCTGGCCGCCAAAAAACTCAAATCTTCGGTTACCTGATCGCAGTAATCCCGCAGCGCCTGATTTTCCTGGGTCAGTTGGTTCTTCTGCCGCGACTTCAGCATCGCTGCGTCCAGCTCGGTCTTTTCGAACGGCTTGGTCAGGTAGTCGTGTGCTCCGATCCGGATTGCTTCCACCACCGTGCCAACCTCATTCGAGCAGCTCAACATGATCACGTTGAGGCTGCGGTCCAGTTGCATCAATTCCTTCAGCGTATCCAGCCCATTCATTTCCGGCATCAAGACATCCAGAATGATGAAATCCGGCCGTTCCCCCGCGTTGATTTTGCCTAGCGCCTCTTTGCCGGAGCTCACCGCCTCCACTTCAAAGCCATCTACCTCCAGCAAGGTCTGCAGATACTTGCGTATGCTGGGCTCATCATCGACTACCAAAATTTTTTCTTTTACAGCCATCACTAATCTCCTTCGTTCCCCATCATCCGAATACGAATAATTTCGTCAGTTTTGATCCATGGGCAGCAAAAACGTAAATTTGCTTCCGCCCACCGGCTCGCTTTCCACCCAGATTTTCCCGCGGTGCGCTTGGATCAACCTCTTGGCTATGGCCAGGCCCAGGCCCATTCCCGTGGTATTGCGGTCCACCCGCACAAAATCCTCAAAGATTTCCTGATGATGTTCCGCCGGAATTCCCGGCCCGCTATCCGCCACCGAAACCTCCACGCTATTTGGTCTGGGCAGACGAAACCTTCGGCGCTCTTGGATCGGCGAGACTTCCGTCACCCGCCGCTCCCAAAAATGCGGTCCGGCGTGGAACGCCACCGTGCCGCCTCCGGGCGTGTGCTTCAAAGCGTTGTCCAGCAGGTTGGCCGCCGCTTGCTGCACCTTCTGGTAATCAAACCGAAAGTTCGGTATCGAAGGATCGAAAGAGGCGTCCAATCTCACTCCCTTTCGCTGAAAGGCTTCCGACCATCTCTTGGCGACTTCTTCCAGGCAGTCGCGCAAATCGTTCTCGCGCAATTGCAGCACCAGCTTTCCGCTCTCCAGCGCCGAATAATTCAAGAACATCGATACCAGCCGCACCAGTCTCTCGCAGCTTTCCTTGCTTTCTTCCAGGATGTCTCGTTGTTTGTCCGATAATTTTCCCAGCGAGCCCGCCAGCATCAGATCGTAATAGCCTTTGATCACCGCTAACGGAGTTTTCAACTCGTGAGCCGCGGATGCCAAAAACACCGTTTTCTGCCGGTTCACTTCCTGCAGCTTCAGGTAAGCGGACAGCAAGTTCCGGTAGGTGATTTCTCGCTCTTGCAAAAGCTCCTGCACCGTGATTTGGGTCGTTGGGTCGGGTGCCACCTGCGCTTCCGCGGGCCGCCGAAATTGCACCACCGACCAATCCGGTTCCGGCATCCATTGCACGTTGGCGATAAGCGGCTCGCCATCGCGTTGCACTTCCAGCCGCACTTCACGCTTTCCGTTCTCTATTTCTCGAAAAATCTGCGCGGCATCGGTTTTTAATATTTCAGTAAACAGGTTAACGCCGGCTTCGGCACTCATCTCCGCGCCCAGCAGTTTTCGGGCGCGCGCATTCATCAATACGATTCGGCCGCTGCGCTCCCCGATTACCATCGCGGTTTCCACCGTATCAAGGAGTCCTGCTACCATGGCCCTCGAGAAGCCGGTCAATCCTCTAGAATCAATTAGCGGCGGGTTGGCAATCGTTCCAGTCATCTATGTATACGCAAGCCACCTTAGAGGCGGGAAAAGTTTTTCCTCTTTGGAAGTGTTTCGCCATACTCCCAGACGTCTACTACCCTGTCAATGGGAAAAGCGTCCCGTTTGCACATTTCAGGAAGCCGGGTGGCCTACAAAGTAATCTTTCTGGTAACTGTAAGTCCTACCGCTCTTTTAATCTTGCCTAAGTCGCTGTTTTCATGAGTGGTTAGTCTTCTTCGTTCAAGAGTTGCGGCTGGCATTGAATATGCATAATCGTACTAGTTCGCTGGTACTGCATCGGGGGAAGTTTGGAAATCCAAATTGGCAAAACAGGAGAGCGCGTGGAGTCCGTTCAACGCCGCCGGTCGCCCCGCATCCGCTTGCAGGTACCGGTCTTTCTTCGCGGCGTGGACAGCTCCGGGGTTGAGTTCATCGAACTGACCAAGACCCTAGATATCAGCGCCACAGGAGCCTGCATAGCCTCTGCTCACTACCTACGGCCGGACCAGGTCGTAAGCATCACTATTCCCGCACCCTCCCCGACCTCCTCCTCTGGGCTCCCCAATGAGACACCTCCTATTTCGGCCAAGATCCTAAGACAATCCGTTGCGGGGGATATTCGCCTGTTCGGGTTGGAATTCCTGAGACCACTTGAGTAAATAGCTGCCGCTTTTCCCATCCGCGATGCCAGCGGGTAGTTTTGTTACATTGCTGCAGCGCCTCTGACTGGAGGTCCAGTCTCATCTCTTACCCCTATCTATCTTTACTGTTTGCTTTGAGATAGCATGTGAGATGGACCTAATGCATCGACCGGCGGGGTATCACTTTCCGCTTCGCCCCTTATGGTACGTATGGTCCCTAGCTTGCTCCCTACAGCAGGGAAATCTAGTTCACTCCCCACACCCCGCGGGGATAGGCAGAGGTTAGGTAACCACCCAGCATGCCCAGCCCCGGAGCCCCTGTGCCCCCTCGTCTGCCAGTGGAGGATTCCTATCTCGAGCTTCTTGCCGATACGCTCGAAAGCATGGACCTTCCAGCACGCGGACAGTTTTTGCAACGCTATATCCGTGCCATCACACATTTGGACCTGCGCGAAACGCAATGCATTCAGCTGTGGGACGAAATGCTCCTGCGGCGCCGCGAACTCAGTGCGAACCTTGGTCGCCCAGTCGCCTTAAAAACCGCATTGATGGACGTTCTGGCGTCTGCGGGGCTGTTCCGCGTCCCCATCGTGATTGAGTATGACGAACTGAAGACGCTGCAGCTCAATGCCGTAACCGATCCACTTACCGGTCTCTACAACCGCCGTCTTTTCAGCGAGACGTTCGAGAAAGAGCTGAATCGCAGCAGGCGTTACGGCTCTCCATTAGGTTTGGTCATCCTCGATTTGCATCGTTTCAAGGAAGTGAACGACAAGCATGGCCACCCGCGCGGCGATGAAGTTCTTCGCGCTGCCGCAGCCACCCTCAAGAAAGCCCTGCGCACCTCCGACTCTGCCTTCCGCATTGGCGGGGACGAGTTCGCCCTGCTCTTACCGCAGACCGATGCGGAACAAGCGTTGGCTCTCAGTCGCCGGGTGGAAACGGTTTTTGTCGAAGTGCTCCAGCCCCTGCAATTAATTGTCGGCGTGAGTATGGACCACGGCGTTGCTACTTTTCCGCAGGATGGCGAACAGGCCGACCAGTTGATCCGAGTCGCGGACGAACGCCTCTATCGCCTCAAGCACGCCAATCACGGACGAACCGCAGACACCGGATCTCGCACGCCGCCCGAACCCCCACCTGCCGAGCCGCCTCCGACCCCGGAGCGATCTGCAACACCGGAACGGTCCACCGCGCCATCTCCACCCATTTCCATTGAAGCGGGCCGGCCGCCAGAGCGCGTCGAAGCAAAGCCCGCGCCTTCGGGCGTGGAAGCACCTCCTCCCGCTGAGGCTATTGCGACCGCTCCGGCGACCTCGCGCGCGTATGCGATTCAACGTAAAGCGGAGCGTGTGTCGATGGCCGGAACCAACGCCTACGCTACCCTCGGCGAGCAAGGCACTCGCCGCGCTCGCGTGGTCGACCTGGGTTTCGGCGGTGTGGCCATTGAACTGGACGCCCAGGAAGATCTGCCGGACAACATCCTGGCCGTTCTACACGTGCCCATTCTGCCGCCCGTCCGCGTCAGCCTCAAGCCTGTATGGTTCCAACGCACGACGCAGGGCAGCTTTCGCGTCGGCTGCGCGTTCGTTTCATAAACGCTCCCTCTAATTTTCTCTTCCAGGCGCACCGAAACGAATTCATAATCATCCGCGGTGTTGCTAGAATCTTCCTGATTTTACGAACTAGGTTAGCCGCACATGCTGGAACCAAAAGCAAGTCATACCTACTGGCCCGCGGTGCCCCGGCATTGAGCGACAAAATCTTCTTCACGGTATGGGATCATGCTCATTGACGCGCCGAATCCGCCGCCACCCCAAAAGACCAGGACCGCTTTCAAGAATCCTCTACTTTACTCTTCGATTCTGGTGGGCATCGTCCTCCTTGCAGTCCTGTGGATCTTGTTTTCCCGCTGGCAGGAGAATCGGACCATCGAGCGCCGCTCGCGCGACGAAAAGACCCGCAAGCAACTGGAGAATGACCGCGTGGCCCTGGAACAAATGGGCGGCAACGAACTGACCATACAAAGCTTCTACGCCAGCCCGGGAGCTATCCGCAGAGGTCAGAGCGTGCAACTCTGCTACGGCGTCGCCAATGCCAAGACCGTGAAACTCGAGCCGCAGCCCAATGCCGTGTGGCCTTCCTACGCGCGTTGTGTCACGGTCACGCCGGTTAAAAGCACCACCTACACCCTGACCATCAACGATGCCGTAGGAAATAGCCAAACCCAGTCCCTCGAAGTGAAAGTCGAGTAGTGTGGGGTCCTGCCGCCAACCCAACTGAGAATCGCTTGTTCTCCTCAAGTTCCCAATGCCGCGGTCCCCTTCACAGAACTGCTCTTGTGGCCCCGATTGGCCCCCATCTATAATTGGCTGTTGTGCAGATATACTAAGCGGCTGCGTAAACTTCTCATTTGCGAGACTCTGCTTGGATAGGTCTTAATTCACCATGTCTGACCCACTAAAGAAGATTAAGCAGAAGATTCAGGATGAATTGACCTCGCTGGAGCATGAACTCAGCGTGGATCTCCCCAAGGAGATTGCGGTGGCCCGTGCTCACGGCGACCTTTCCGAAAACGCCGAGTACAAGTTTGCGAAGGAACGCCAGGGCTTTGTCAACGCGCGCATCGGCCAGCTTAAAAAACGGATGGGCGATCTGGGCATGCTCAACCTGACCAATATCCCCAAGGATCGCGCCGGCTACGGCTCGCGCATTGTGGTGCTGGATACCCGCCGCGATGTAAAAATTGAATACAAACTGGTGAGCAGTGAGGAAGCCGATGCGGAGCGCGGATTTATTTCCACCACTTCGCCCATCGGCCGCGCCCTGCTAAACAGGAAGGTCGGCGACGAAGTTCAGGTCACCACCCCGGCCGGCCCCAAGGAGTTTGAAGTGGTGCGCCTGGTGACCATTCACGAAGAAGAGTAACCCTTCGCTTGGTCTTTGCGTCTTAACTAAAAGATTTCACACCCGGTGAGGAAATATGTATTGGGGTCAAGGTTCCGCTCTCGGAGTTCTGACGTTTATCGGTTACTTGCTTTCGGTGTTCGGCGCCGCTCTGGTGTGGCGCGGCCGCGACGAAGTTTCCGTGTGGATTCAAGACGAACTGTGCGCCGCCCGCCGCAGCTTTTCACGCTACACCGTGGTAGGGCCGTTCTACGGCCCGCGCCCGGACTCCCGCCTTAAAGCTGTGCCCGTGAGTTTCGTACGTTCGATCCGGCGCATGCCTCGCAACGCCATCAGCGGCGGGATGATCCTCGCTTTTCTCGGACCCTTGCTGGTGCTTCTCGACTTTTTAATTTGACCGCAAACTTGCTCCCAATCAAGAAAACCGCGCTCGCTTCCTGTACAACCAGCCTCTCGCTTTGCCACTCTCATTCACTATGAAACCTTCGCTCATCGTTCACGGCGGCGCCTGGGATATCCCTGATGAAGCAGTCGAGGCCTGCAAGGCCGGTTGCCGTCGTGCCGTGGGCGCCGGATGGTCTGTGCTGGACAATGGCGGCTCGGCACTCGATGCCGTGGAAGCCGCCATCGTGGTTCTGGAAGACGATCCCGTTTTCGACGCCGGTTTTGGCTCGCATCTGACCATCGACGGCCACGTGGAGTGCGATGCCATTGTCATGGACGGCTCCACGCTTCGCGCCGGCTCCGTCGCCACGCTCCGCCGCATTCGCAATCCCATTCGGCTCGCGCGCCAAGTCCTCGAAAATTGCCCGCACATGATGCTGGCCGGCGAAGGAGCGGAACATTTCGCTACACAAAAGGGCCTTCCCCTTTGCGCGCCGGAAGAGTTGATTGCGGAAGCGGAGCGCGATGCCTGGCTGAAATGCCGCAACAGCAAGCACGCCGCCGAACATCATCGCGGCCATGAACAAGGGACCGTGGGCGCCGTAGCCATGGATAGCAACGGCCATTTATTTGCCGGGACCAGCACCGGCGGCACCTGCTGCAAGCTTTCCGGCCGGATTGGCGATTCACCGCTGATTGGCTGTGGTTGCTACGCCGACGCACAGGCTGGCGCGGTTTCCTGTACCGGCTATGGCGAAGCCATCATGAGAGTTGTGTTAGCAAAAACGGCCGCCGATTTCCTGCGCCATCCGATCGGCTCGGATCCCAATCCCTCGCGGTCCATTCAGCCAAAACTTTCGATGCCCGACGTCGCTTCGCTCGCCGCCCGCGAAGCGGTCAACGTTCTCGCCACTCGCACTCAGGCCACTGGCGGCTTGATCCTTCTCGACCGCCACGGAAATCCCGGCTTCGCGTTCAACACTCCGCGCATGGCTTACGCCTGCGTCGACAACGGAGATTTCGTTATTGGCGTGTAGCGGCTGGAGTTTTAGCGCCACCGCCAGTTTGGCTGGAGCCGCGCCCCGGCGGCGTGCTTTTCGATTCACCTATTGATTCGACGTCACCGCCGCAGCGGCATTCCCGCCGCCAATCGCAGCCCCATTCACCACCAACTCTACGCGCCGATTGCGTTGCCGCCCTTCCGCGGTATCGTTGGAAGCCACCGGCTGCGTCTTCCCAAATCCCTTCGCGCTGATCGCCGACCCCGGCACGCCCTGCTCCGCCAGAAAATCCCGCACCGAATCCGCGCGCCGCTCGGAAAGCTGCTGATTCATTTCATCGCTGCCCACGCTGTCCGTGTGCCCTTCGATTTGCAAATTGAGGCCCGGATGCGCCAGCACAATCCCGGAAATCTTGGCCAGCTTTTCCCGCGCTCCCGGCTTCAGCGTATAACTTCCGGTGTCGAACAGCACGTCCGACATATTGACGATCAGACCGCGCGCCGAGTCCCGCGTCTGCAAAATTGAATTGAGTTGCGAAAGCAACTGCGCGCGCAGTTGGGCCTTCTCCGCTTCCGCCTGGGCCGCGGCCTGCCGCGCTTTTTCCGCCTCCGCTTCGGCGGCTTTCTGTTGCGAGACGGCTGCCGCGCGATCTCGCGCTGCCTGCTCCGCGGCCGCTTGCGCCACCTGTTCCTGCTGCAGCGCTGCCGCACGCGCTTGCTCGGCTTCCTGCTTCTGCCGCAGCGCCTCTTGCGATGCTTGCTGCGCTTCCGCCTTCATGCGCTCCGCATCCGCTTTCGCCGCTTCCGCCGCCGCGCGGGCCTGGTCCGCGTCCTGACGCCGCTTCACTTCCGCTTCGGCGTCCGCCCGGGCCTTGGCCTCACGCTCCAGTGCAGCTCTCTTTTCCGCCGCCACCGTAGCCTGCGCGTCCTCCTCCGCCTTCTGTTTGACCGCCATCACCCGCGCTTCTTCCGCCGTCTCCACCACCTCGCGGGCCGCCGCGTCCACCGATTTCTTGTCGCGCCTCGAACTATACACATCCTCCGCGGCCTTCAACTGCTGGTCCGCCTTGCTCATGATCGACGGCGCATACTTGTCCGCCTGCGCAATCCGCGCGATTCTCACCGCATTGCGCGCCTCAAACAGTTCCAGCGGCGTCTTGCGATCGATGCCAAAAATCGCGTTCTCGATCTTGGTGTTCGATGACGAATAAATCCCGCGCCCCAACAGCTCATACCGCGCATCGATATTTTCCACCTTTGACAGCGTGTCCGCCGGAATCACATTCTCCAGCACCACCACGTTTCCTGGTTGCTCCACCGCAAAGTACGGCTCCGCCGTCACGATCATCCCGAACGTCTGCATGTCGCTGATCGCCTTCACGTGACCGCTGCCGTGATTCAGCGCCAACTCGCCCAGATTTACCGCTCGCCCCTGCGGCGACACCGCCCACAGCACATATGTCAGGTATTCCAACCCAAACTTGGTGGCTTCTTCCAAGCCCTCGAATTTCGCGTCAATTTCAATGCGGTTGCTCTTGCTCTCCACCTTGGCTTCGCCCCCCGCGGTGGACATCAATTCGGTTCCGTGAAAATCCAGCTTGGTCGACCCGCCCGCCCGTCGAAAGTTCACCGCCTTGGTCGTCCGCGATACGCTGGCCGCCGCCGGCGCTTTGGGGGCGGTCTGCGTGAACGCCGGCGCCGCCGCGACTCCGAAAATTCCCGTAACTACCAGGCAAATTGTTGCCGTTTTCACGTCTGCTCTCCTCTTCAACGGTCATCGCGCCGCGTGGCCAGCGATGGCTGGCTCCCGAGGTTACGCGTTGGGACCGGTGGCGACCTACTGCGTTTGGCCGCGCCAGCCCCCAAAATGGCGGCCGCACAGCCGACAAATACTTGCGTGTCTTCAGCCTAGCAGAAATTCTGGACGCTCCACGATGTCGCGCAAGCGGATTTGCACAAGTAATTACCGGGCCGGCGCACAGGCTCCGCAGCTCAAAAAAGAATGCGCGAGGGCCGAAGCCCTCGCGCATCGCCAAGCAGGTTACCGCAATGCAAAAACAAGCATTCTACTTGAGCCACGCACCCCGAATTGCTTCCAGTTGACCGCGATTAAACCAGCCACACCTCACAAAAACCCTCTCGCAGTTGCAAGAGGAGTCCTTAACCAGCCCAGAATCTAGAAGGTGAACTTCGCCGCCAGCTGAATCCCCCGCGGGCCGCCACCGCCCAGAAACGGGTTCCCTATGCCCACGTCGCCCGTGGCAAGGATGGGATAACCGCTCTGGCCCACTTCCCGATTCCCTTTGACCTGAAAGCCGTTGAATCCTGGATCGGCAATGAATGCCGGTAGGAACGGATTCGCAAAGTTCGGATGGTTGAGCACATTGAAGAATTCGGCACGGACCTGCATCTTAAGTCGCTCCGTGATCGCTGTGTTTTTATAGATCGCCAAGTCCCATTGTTTGAATGTCGGTCCATGCAGAGAATTGCGGCCCAGATTGCCGAAATGTCGCGAGCCCGGTACACAATCGGAAGCCGTGCCGGTCGGAGACGCCTGCGCCGCTGGCGTGATCGTGCACGGAATCGCGAAGGCGCTTAGATCGACGTAATTCGATGGATCGCGAGGGTGATAGACGATTGGTCCAACCAAGTCGGGCCGGTCGAAAGCGTTGCCGCTTCCGCTGTAGTCGTCCTCGAAATTGTAGTTAAATTGGAACGGCTGACCGCTCTGCAGGGTCGCCGAGCTATTGATTCCCCAGCCATTCTTAAGCTTCTCGAAGGCGCCGCTCATGTGTGGCAGCTCGTATCCGAAAATCCAGGTAAACCGGTGGGGCAGGTTGAAGTTCGAAGGTCCGTATTCCAGGTTCGGCTGCGTACTGTCGTTGGGCTGCGCCGCGTTGGGCTCGAAATCTTCACCATCGCTCGAGTTATCCAGGGACTTCGACCATGCATAGTTCACGATAGATGTAATCCCGTGCCATCCGTTGACCCGCAAGCTCGCCTGCAAGGAGTTGTAGTTTGACTTTCCGCTGGAGTTCTCCTGCAGCACGTAAAACGCGTTGTACGGGTTACCCGCCAGGGGGCGTGCCGCAGTACCGAAGTCATTGATGCAACCACAGGCCAGGTCGGCGGCATTGATCGCTGCGGTGCTGGGCTGGCTCAGATCGAAGAAGCGCCACAGGCGATGTCCCTGAGATCCGACATAGCTCAGTTGCAGCACAGTTTTGCTGCTGATCTGCTGCTGGATATTCAGGTTGTAGTTCTCCATGTACGGCGTCTTGATGTTGCGGTCGAAGCCGAAAGCGTCACACTCAAAACTGCAGGAAGTCGTCGGCGCGTAGACAGGACTACCCGCAACAATGGCTCCGCCAACCGCGCCGGTCGAGAGAATCGCCGCAGGTCCGATGTTGTTATACGCCGGTCCCGGATCGAAGAATGGCGCGTACGGCAGGTGGCCCATCACCATGTCCTGCGAAAAGGAGTCGAAGAACAGACCGTACCCGGCGCGGATCACGGTCTTGCCCTTCCCGGTCGCGTCCCAAGCCAGACTGATGCGCGGCGCAAAATCCTTTTTGTCCGGGTTGTACAAGCTGCTTAATCCCGGCTGCCCGACCTGCGTTAAGGTAAACGTGCCGGTGCCCGCTGCCGGAGAGATGCTGGTAATATTGCTCAGCAGGTTGTTTTTCTCGCCGACCACGCCGAAATAGTCCCAACGCATTCCGTAATTCAACGTCAATCGCGGCGCTATCCGGTAGCTGTCCTGAAAGTAAAGGCCAAAGTTGTTCTCGAAGGTGTGACGAGTCGAGTCTCCAAAGTACTGGAAACCGCTGCTCACGTCACCCGCAAGAAAGCTGGATACGCTGTCGAACTTCAGTCGTCCGCGGAAATACTTGTCGAAATACTGCTGAACGCTGGTGCGGTGGAAATCCGCTCCAAACTTTAGCGCGTGCTTATTGATCTTCCAGGAGAAATTGTCGATCACTTGGCTGTTGCTGTCGACTCGGTGCCGTGGAACGCTGCTGGTCGCGCCAAGCTGCGCCACCCCGCTGACTAGGATGATAGGCAGACCGGCGTCCGCTGGACCTGTGCCGGTATTTAGTCCGATGGAGCTGGGGTGAAAACTCTGGTCAGCCGGGAAAAAACCCTCCGCGAACCTGTTCCAACCATAGCGCAGTTCATTTACCTTGGTGGGGCCCATCGTGTGTACGTAAGAAAGAGAAACCAACTGAACCCGCGTTGGCGTGTAAGTATTAAAACCGGGCAATTGTCCGCCGGTCGCTGTCAGCGCCAGCGGGAACGACTGCACGCTATCCCCGTAAAAGTAGCGTCCGGTAAGCAGGTTGCTCGCATTAAAGCTGTGATCGATCTTGGCGATCATGCTGCTTAGCCGGTTGAAGGACGGAGACACCACCGAAGCTCTGCCCCCTCCCAAATTCGGCGCGGGCCAGGGGTGGAGCGCCAGCAGTTTTGAGATCACGGGATTGCTGGCATCGCTTGGGCTCAGCGAGCCGTCGGACGCGCTGCCGGTGGGCACGCTTGCCAACGTTACCACTCCTACCGGTTCTTGCTGTCCTTCGTAGTCCACATAGAAGAACGTCTTGTCTTTGATGATGGGGCCGCCAAGGGAGCCGCCGTATTGGTTGTTGTGGAAAGGCGCTTTTGGATTTGAGGTTCCGTCTGCGTTCTTCACGGGGTTAAAATAATTTCGCGCGTCCAGCGCACTGTTGCGGAAATATTCGGCTGCTGTTCCATGGAAGGTATTGGTCCCGCTTTTGGTCACGATGTTGACAACCGCACCCGCGTTCCGCCCGTACTCCGGCTCGAAGTTGGAAATAACGCGCACCTCTGCCACCGCGTCGATCGGCAGAATGGTCGCTGGCGTTCCGAAAACGCCGGCCTCATTTATCGCTGGATCGTTCCGGTAGCCATCGTTCATGTCCGTGCCGTCCAGCAAATAATTGTTTGACCGTCCCCGTGCGCCGTTCATGCTGAATTCTCCGAAAGAACCAGGAGAATCCGATATCTGATCAGGAGAGCCCGCAACTCCAGGATTCAAATAAATCAGCTTGGTGTAATCGCGACCGTTCACCGGGATATCCTGAACGGTCTGGCTTGTCAGCACTCCTCCCAATTCGTTTGTCGTGCTTTCCACCTGAGGCAGCTCCGCGCCCGAAACCTCCACTCGCTCCGAGACCTGCCCCGGTTTGAGGGCTACATCCACTCGGCGCTCCTCAGCCACGTTCACCGCAACGTCGCTGGTCACCGAGGTTTGGAAACCACTCTGCGAAATTGTCACCGTGTAAGCCCCGATCGGCAGTTCGGTCACCGTGTAACCGCCGTCGCCGCTAGTCTGGGTAGTGCGCACCAGACCCGTCTCCATGTTCTTGACCGTTACCATCGCCCCGGCCACCGCCAGTCCGGACGAATCTGTTACCGTCCCGTTGATAGCTCCGCGAAACGTCTGTGCATCTGCCACGATGGCCAAACTTAAAACCATCATCACTGCCAGAAATAATCGCTTCATATTTTCCACCCCTGATCGATCGTAAGAGCAGCTCCCCTGCGTCCAAACCGCCCGACAATTGCTGCTGCCCCGAAGCTGACTTTCGCCCACGCCTACTCTACAAGTGACCACTCCGCTAAAAAGCTGCGCCACTCGACATCCCTGCGTGCGAAGGTTTTTCTTTGTACTGACAAGTTGAAGTTAAAAGAAGCTGCTAGAGCTAATAACGCTTGGTGACCAGGATGCTACCCTCAATCTATTCGGCCTGTCAAAGGGGATATTGTGATAACCCCGATTTATAAATCCAATAGCCGGCTTGGGCCTTGGCTGGCGCGCAGCCCCTCCCGTGCTTGGTGGCCTCACCGCTTCACTCAGTTTTAGCGCAGCAGCGCGGGCTGGACCTGGGTCGAGCTTTGCCCCACAATCCCAACGCGCCCGAACGTACTGGCGAATTTTGCACACTTGTCCACACCTTTGCACAGCCTTGGTTGCAGAATTAGATTGACGCACATTGCGAGCAGGAATATCTTCGGCGCCAGATTGAACCGGGAAGCACAAGAACTTTACGGCTCATTCAAAAGCGCGACAACCTAACGGACGTGGCGCTAAAAATGGGACCGAAAAGCTCCCGAGCTTACAGGTTTTGTTTCGGAAGTGCGCGGCTGGCCTAACGGCAAGTCAGCGCTGCCAGACAGACCGGCAAGCCAAACTTTACGGCTCAGTTCACTAGGGCGCAACAATCCTCACCGGTTGTTGCGCCCTTAATTTTTTGTCTATCCCGCGCGGATTGCCGCGTGCACCCCGTACTTCCAGCCAGACGCTTATTAGACTGGCCCTGCCCCATATTCAGCCGCACGCCTTTTCGGATACAATCCGCCCTCCGCCGCTGGCCGCAAACCGGCGCCGGTGCAATCGAATCTACGACATCCTTCCCGGAGTAATTTCATGCCAGGTGCGTTATTCAAGCTTCATTCCGTACAAGTCTACCGAGGCTGCGCTCGAATCCTCGCGGCCTGCTTATGCCTCGCCGTCGGGCGGACATCCGGCGTGGTCCATGCGCAGGAACGCCGCGATCGCGAGCCCAACAGCGTCTACGCCGAACGCCGCGCCAGGCTCGCCGCCCAGGTCGATTGCCCCATAGTTCTGTGGGGCCTCACCGGGCGCGAAGAATCGTCGCAGAGCTATGTTTTCGAGCAGGAGGAAAATTTCTATTATTTGACCGGCCACAACGAAGAAGGCGCCGGCCTGATCATCCTCCCGGCCCCGAAATCAGTCGGCGACGCGGCGCACGGCGCGCCCGAATTTCTTTATTTGCCCGCGAAAAACCCGCAGAAAGAAAGGTGGGATGGCATACGCATGTCGCCCGCCGATCCCGGCATCCAAGCCCGCACCGGCTTCGCCAACGTAAAACTCTTTGCCGAGATGCGCTCCGAAGTCGAAAGCCTGGCCAAAAACAACGCCTGCTTCCACACCATTCTTCCTTACGACAAAGAATTGGGTGGTTATCCCCATGAAAAAGAAGTGGTCGACTGGCTGCAGCAAGCGGCGCCGCAAATCAAGCAAAAAGACATTCGTGCACAGATCGGCGCCATGCGCCAGATCAAATCCGCCGGAGAGATCTCATTTCTCCAGCGCGCCATCGATCTCAGCGTCGACTCGCATCTTGAAGCCATGCGCATGATGCGCCCCGGCCTCTACGAATATCAGGTGGCCGCGAAGATGGTGGAAACCCATGCCATGGGCGGCTCGGAAGCGGAAGGTTACGCTCCCATCGTGGGCGCCGGGCCCAATTCCACCACCCTCCACTACGACAAACTCGCGCGCAAAATCGAAGACGGCGACATGGTAGTCCTCGATGTGGGCGCGCAGTATTCCGGTTATTCCGCGGACATCACCCGCACCCTGCCCGCCAACGGGAAGTTCACCCCCCGCCAACGGGAAATTTACAACGTCGTGCTGGGCGCGCAGAACGCCGCATTAGCCGCGCTCAAGCCCGGCATGGATCTTTGCCAGAAGGGCGAGAAAAGCGTCAGCAAAATCGCCCGCGACTACATCAATTCGCACGGAAAAGATCTGCACGGAAAATCGCTCGGCCAATACTACATTCATGGTCTCGGCCACAATATCGGCCTCAACGTGCACGATCCCGGCGAGTATTGCAAAGCGCTGGAGCCCGGAATGGTGGTCACCATGGAGCCCGGCATCTACATCCCCGAAGAAAATCTCGGCGTGCGCATCGAAGACGATGTGCTCATCACCGCAACCGGCTACAAGCTGCTGAGCGGCCGCCTCCCCCGCGACACCGCCGAAATCGAAAAAATAATGGCGCAAGCCGCCGGCCGCCGGGAAGAAGCGAATCGCGGCAAGGATTAAATGAAGTCGGCGTCTAGAGCCTTGAATGGCCTTGCCGTTTCGCATCAGACGTCAGACAATGGCATATATGAAGCACAAGCTTACAAAAGTCTCTACGAAGGAAGCGACCGCGAAGAAGATAGCTACCCTTTTGGGAGATTTCTTAGCACAGTTTCCTGTGGAAGAGCGTGCGCGCAGGATTCGTAACTTCGGAAAGACTATTTCCGCCTTGAAGAAGAAAAAGAGCGCCAAAGCCGCACGGCCTCGTCGAGCCTCTCCGGGTCCTCGTCGAGCTGCAGCGCGCGGATAGCCTGGACAAACTCTTTCTCGCTTTTCAATTCAAGAGCCTCTCTTACCTGCCGCAACAACTGGGATTTTTCTCTTCTGGCCTTCAGATCCAAAGGACGCTTCCCGCGGCTCTTTTCCTCAGCCATCACCTCGCGAATCTCGTCATCTATGGGTTCGTTCGGCATCGGGCGATGCCTGCGCAGGAGATACTTATATATTCATTCAATATTAATCTCAAATAAGATCGGTGAGAGTCTCCGCCGTGATCCGGGACGGCGCCCGGCGGCAATTGACCGTGCAGAATCGGCCCGTCTATACTGTTTCTTCGCGCTGGACGCGTTTTCATCCCGCGCGCCTCGAGTCATTCCGCGCGCAGCCATAAGCAGTTCAGCGGGGAATTTCCGAAATCGCAATTTCCTAGGAGCCTCCGGCCTTTTCACGGCCGTGAACACTATGAGCAGCGTCAAAGCCACACAACTTCGCCCCGGCATGGTGGTCCAGCACGAGGGCCAGCTCTACACCATTTTTAGCGTCGATCACCGCACTCCTGGCAACAAGCGCGGCTCCATGCAGACCCGCATGAAAAATCTCAAGAGCGGCACCATGATCGACTATCGTTTTCGCGCCGAAGAATTTGTCGAGCGCGCCATCCTCGATGAAATCGAATTCGAGTACCTGTACAACGAGGGCGACGATTTTCACTTCATGAACACCGAAACTTACGAGCAAATGCATCTCAGCCGCGAGATGCTCGGCGATACGGTCTATTACCTGATTCCCAACACCATCGTGAAAGTGGAATTTTACGAGGAAAAACCGATTGGCGTGGACCTCCCCGACACCATGGAGCTCCGCGTGGTCAGCACCGAGCCCACCTTGCAAAAAGCCACCGCCAGCGCCGTCGGCAAGCCCGCCACCCTGGAAACCGGCCTGGTAGTGCAAGTTCCGCCCTTCGTCAACGAAGGCGACCGAATCAAGGTGGATACCACCGAAGCCCGCTACGTCCAGCGCGTAGAATAATTCCCGTTCGCACCGCAAGTTGTACGGGCACGGGACACCCGTGCCCGTCTCACTCCTTCGCGGAACCTATCTGGAAACCAATCCCCATATTCCGCGTCCCGGAAACCCCCTTGCCGCTCGTTGCCTTCTCAGCTTTTTCCGGCTGACCCTGCCGCCGACTTTCCCGGCGCTTTCTCCGCAAAGACGCGCGCAAAAATCGCATCCACAAAACGCAGCTGTCTTTGCAAATCAAACGCAAAAGCCAGCGCCTTCGCATCCAGGTACTTCGTGATGCGCGAATCGCCCGCCACGCGCTCCCGGAAATCACAATCGGTTTCCCAGGCAACCATGGCGTTTTCCTGCACCGCTTTGTAGGCATCGTCGCGCGGCATGCCTTTTTCCACCAGGTCCTGCAACAGTTGACCGGAGTACACCAGGCCGTGCGTCAATTCCAGGTTGCGCTGCATGCGTTCCGGGAACACCCGCATGTCCGCTACGATGGCGGTCGTTTTTGCCAGCATGTAGTCCACCAAAATCGTGGAATCCGGCAGGATCACGCGCTCCACCGAGCTGTGCGAGATGTCGCGCTCGTGCCACAATGCCACATTTTCGAACGCCGCGATCAGGTTGGAGCGCACCAGCCGCGCCAGGCCGCAAATCTGCTCGCAGGTTACCGGATTGCGCTTGTGCGGCATCGCCGAACTTCCCCGCTGCTCGCCCCCAAATGGCTCTTCCGCCTCGCGAACTTCGGTGCGCTGCAAATGGCGAATCTCCAGCGCGATTTTCTCCAGCAAGGCGGCAATCAGCGCCAGCGAACTCAAATAGTGGGCGTGCCGGTCGCGCTGGATCACTTGCGAAGCCACCGGCGCCACATGCAAGCCCAGCCGCCGGCAAATTTGTTCTTCCATCTCCGGGCCGAGATGCGAGGCGTTGCCCACCGCGCCGGAGATTTTCCCCACCGCCATCTGCGCCCCCGCATCGCGAAAGCGTTCCTGGTTGCGTTCGTTTTCCGCGAACCAATTGGCGATTTTCAGTCCGAAGGTAATGGGCTCGGCATGGATCCCATGGGTCCGCCCGATTTGCGGAGTGCGCCGAAATTCCTGCGCGCGCCGGGCCAGTACATCGCCGAACTTGACCAGCGCCGCTTCAATCAACCGTGAAGCATCGCGCACCAGCAAGGCCTGGGCGGTATCGACCACATCGTTGGAAGTGAGGCCATAGTGCAGCCAGCGGGCCGCGGCAGGATCGCCGATCGATTCCCCAACGGCCATGGTGAACGCGATAACATCGTGCTTGACCCGCGATTCCAGATCCAGAATTCGCGCCACATCCACTTTGGCGCGCCCGCGAATGGCCGCCGCGGATTCTTTAGGGACCTGCCCGGCTTCCGCCAGCGTTTCGGTGGCCGCCAACTCCACGTCCAGCCAGCGCGCAAACTTGTTGGCGTCGCTCCAGACGCGGCCCATCTCCGCGCGGGTGTAGCGTGCGATCAATGGCGCTCCTCGCGGGACCAGCCTGTACTGCGCGCAGCTAGCCCGCAAATCCTTGGTAATAATACGGTATTTCGATTCCGGGCGCGAACCGGCTTTGCCGCGCGAAAATTCTGGGCCTGCGCTTTCGCCCTAGGCGCCATGGAATCGATATTTTGCTGGACCGAATCGAATTTTGGTATCCTTGAAGCATCAGGTACAGGGCTGTATCCCGATTTCAGGGAACGGCACCGGAGGCCACCATGAGTGTTGTCCCCAATCCGGGCAACGGCAAAATCACCGTTCCCGAACTGCTGCAGCGAAAAACTTCCCCGGAAAATTCCAAAAAAATTGTCTGCCTGACCGCTTACGACTACCCCACGGCGCGGCTGCTCGATGAAGCGGGTGTGGACGTGCTGCTGGTCGGCGATTCGCTGGCCATGGTGGCGCTGGGTTACGACAGCACACTGCCAGTGACCCTCGACGAAATGATCCATCACGCGCGCGCCGTCCGCCGCGGCACCAAGCGCGCTCTGCTCGTCGCCGACATGCCTTTCGGCAGCTATCATTCCGACACCGCGGAATCCCTGCGCAATGCCGTGCGCTTTGTAAAGGAAGCCGGCGTCGAAGCGGTCAAAGTCGAAGGCGGCGAGCGCCGCCTCGAGCTGATCGCCCGCCTCACCGAAGCGGAAATTCCGGTGATGGGCCACGTCGGGCTGACGCCGCAATCGGTCAACGCCCTCGGCGGCTACCGCGTACAAGGCAAAACCACCGACTCCGCCGAACAATTGCTGCGCGACGCCCGCGCCGTGGAAGCCGCCGGTGCCTTCGCCGTCGTCCTGGAAGCCGTGCCCCGGGAGCTAGCAGCGCAGATCACCCGCGAGCTGCGCATCCCCACCATCGGCATCGGCGCCGGCCCCGATTGCGACGGCCAGATCCTTGTCGTCCACGATCTGCTGGGCCTGACCTTCGAGCGCACGCCGAAATTCGCGCGCCAGTATGCCAACCTCGGCGAAATCATCTCGAATGCCATCCGCAGCTATGCTCAGGACGTTCGTACCGGCGCCTTCCCCTCCGACCGCGAGTCCTATCACTCGGGTTCGGCATCGAAGGCCGGGGAAGACAGCCCGGTTCGTATTTCGATCTGCTGAATTGCGTGTTGCTGAATTCGCGGCGCTCGATGGCCGCGGCAAAATCTGATGTGCGAGGAGTTCCATGTCTCCGGACGAAATCCGCGTGCTCTACGAATACAACGCCTGGGCCAATCGCCGCTCGCTGAGCGCCGCGGCCGCGCTCACCCCCGAGCAATTCACCAAGCCCATGGCTTCCAGTTTCTCCTCCGTCCGCGACACGCTGGCCCACATCTTCGGCGCGGAATGGATCTGGCTCGAACGCTTCCAGGGCCGCTCGCCGTCCTCGCTTCCGGACACCACGCAATATCCCGACGTCGCCGCGCTCGGCGAACGCTGGGGCGAATTCGAGCCGCGGCTGCTGAATTTCGCGCGCAACGTAACACAA
Organism: Candidatus Acidiferrum sp.; assembly: GCA_035309625.1. Classification (GTDB taxonomy): domain Bacteria; phylum Acidobacteriota; class Terriglobia; order Acidiferrales; family UBA7541; genus Acidiferrum. The sequence continues at coordinate 100,665 of DATGEY010000138.1, read as the reverse complement.
AGCGACCTCGACCGCATTCTGGAATACAAAACGCTGAAGTTCGGCGCCTATAGCAACCCGCTGTGGCAATCCATGCAGCACCTGGTGAATCACGGCAGCTACCATCGCGGCCAGGTCACCACCCTGCTCCGCCAACTCGGCGCAAGCGCCGTGCTCACCGACCTGATGCACTACTACCGCGAGCGCGCCGTCGCCGCCAAAGCCTAGCCCGCACCCTCTCCGCCCATCGTGGAAACAATTCGAACGATCGCCTGGATGAAACAAGCCGCGCGGAAAGCCCGCGCGGAAAGCCGCATCATCGGCCTAGTGCCGACCATGGGCGCCCTGCACGCAGGCCACACCGCGTTGGTGCATCGCGCGAAGCAAGATTGCGCCCCGGTGATTGCTTCTATTTTTGTCAATCCCAAGCAGTTTGGTCCGAAAGAAGATTTCGCGAAATATCCGCGCAATGTTACCGCCGACTCCGAAAAATTCTCAGCGGCCGGAGTCGACGCTTTATTTCTGCCTGACGCCGCGGAGATTTATCCTTCCGGCTTCCGCACCTATGTCAGCGTCGAAGGGCTCAGTGAACGTCTCGAAGGCCGCTCGCGCCCCGGGCATTTTCGCGGCGTGGCCACCGTGGTCATGAAGCTTCTTGAGATTGTGCAGCCGAATTTCGCCTACTTCGGCCGCAAAGACGCGCAGCAAGTCCGCATCATCTCGCAAATGGCCTGCGACCTGAATCTGGACACCGAAATTGTGGTTTGCCCGATTGTGCGTGAACCGGATGGCCTGGCGCTATCTTCCCGCAACGCCTATCTCGACCCCGAAGAACGCCGCGCCGCCACCGTGCTGCATCGCGCGCTGGAAGCCGCTCGCGAGGAACTTTGCTCCGGCACACGGGATGCTGTGCAGTTGCAATCCGCCATTCGCCGGGTATTGGAAGCAGAACCGCTGGCCGCGGTGGATTACGCGGAAATCGTGGACGCCGACGCCTTCGAGCCGGTAGCCCGTATTGCCCGGCCATGTTACGTAGTGCTCGCCGTCTTCGTCGGCAAAACCCGCTTAATCGATAATCTCTACATGGAACCGGCCGGCGATACCGGTGAACTAGCCATGCACCTGTAGGGGCGCAGCATGCTGCGCCCCAACTCGGCAACAAGATCAGTTTCCAGCAAGCCTGTCATCCTTAATCTCGCGCCCGCAAAATCTACGCGCATGCGGTGCGCGTCGCGTATGCGAGGCTTATGCTTTCTTCCCTGCCACCGCCAGCGCTTCCGCCGCGTGGCCCTTGGCCTTCACATTGTCCCAAACATGCTCGATCTTGCCGTCCGCGCCAATCAAAAACGAGCTGCGCACAATCCCCAAAAAAGATTTGCCCAAAAATTTCTTCATGCGCCGGGCCCCGAACGCCTCGATCATCTTGAATTCCGGATCGCTCAGCAGCGTAAAATTCAGCTTGTACTTTTCCTTGAAGCCGGCCTGCGTCTTCACCGCATCGCCGCTGGCGCCCAGGATCACCACATTCAGCTTGTCGAATTGCTTCTTTGCGTCACGAAACTCGGACGCTTCCACCGTTCAACCCGAGGTATTGGCCTTCGGAAAGAAAAACAGCAGCACCCGCTTCCCGCGAAAATCGGCCAGCGCCACGTCCTTGCCGTCATCGCCCTTTACCTTGAATTCCGGAGCTTTGTCGCCGACCTTCAACATTTGCAATCACCTCGATCCGTCGCGCCAGCAAACCCGAGAGGGTGCCATTTTGAGGCGACACCGAAAATGGTGGTCGAACAACCTCAACCATCGCGCCGCTTAAAACGTACCCGAAACAACCCGGTAAGCATTCTACGAAAGCAGCTTCCGCAAAATATCATTGACCGCTTGCGGATTGGCCTGCCCGCGCGTCGCGCGCATTACCTGGCCCACAAAAAACTTGAAGACGCCTTCGTTGCCGGATTTGTACTTGGCTACATTATCGGGGTTTTTCGCGATTACTTCGCGCGCGGCCTGCTCGATGGCGGAAGTATCGCTGATTTGCGCCAGACCTTCCGCCGCTACGATCTCCGCGGCGTCGCGGCCGGAGTCGAACATGGCGGCAAAAACTTTTTTGCCGATCGCGCCGGTAATTTGGCCGGATTCCAGCAGTTTCAGCAATTCGGCCAATGCCGCGGGAGATACCGGGCCGGCGTCAATCTCTTTCCCCGAATCATTTAGCCGGCGCAGCAGTTCGGTCTGCATCCAGTTCGCGGCGCTCTTGGCCGGCGCGCCGGATTTCACCGCGGATTCAAAATAATCCGCAAGCGCCCGCGAGCCGGTGAGAACCTCGGCATCGTACGGTGTAATTCCATAGGCGGAAACGAAGCGCGCCCGTTTGGCTTCCGGCAGCTCCGGCAGAGCGCGGCGAATTTCTTCGCGCCAGGCGGCGCTGACGTGCACCGGCAGCAAATCCGGCTCAGGGAAATAGCGGTAGTCGTGGGCTTTTTCCTTGGAGCGCATGGAATCGGTGCGGCCGGCGGTCTGATTCCACAGCCGGGTTTCCTGGGAGATGCGGCCGCCGCTTTCGAGGACGCCGATGTGCCGCTCGATTTCGTACTCCAAAGCCTTTTGGAGAAAGCGGAAGGAATTGAGGTTCTTCACTTCCACCTTGGTGCCAAATTCTTTCGCACCGCGTGGCCGCACGCTGACGTTGGCGTCGCAGCGCAGCGAGCCTTCTTCCATGTTGCAATCGCTCACGCCGGTATACAGCAGGATTTGTCGCAGCGTGGTCAGGTACGCGTAGGCCTCTTCCGGGGTGCGCATGTCCGGCTCCGAAACGATTTCGCACAGCGGCGTCCCGCAGCGGTTGTAATCGATGTACGCCTTGGTGGCCGACTCGGAAAAGCCCTCATGCAGATTCTTCGCCGCATCTTCTTCCAGGTGCAGCCGCGTGATGCCAATGCGCTTCTTCGCGCCCTGGTGTTCGACCTCGATCCACCCGCCGGTGGCCAGCGGCAATTCGTATTGGGAAATCTGATAACCCTTGGGCAGGTCCGGGTAAAAATAATTTTTTCGCGCAAATCGCGAATGTTCATGCACCGCGCAGTGGATGGCCAGGGAGGCCAGGGACGCCATTTCCACCACGCGCTTGTTCAGCACCGGCAGCGTTCCGGGCAGGCCCAGGCACACCGGGCAGACGTTGGTATTGGGGGCGTCGCCAAACCGGGTCGAGCAACCGCAGAAAATTTTAGATTTGGTCAGCAGCTGGACGTGTACTTCCAGTCCGATTACCGGCTCATATTTGGCCAGCGCTTCGGGCGCAATTGCGGCCGCTTCTTGGGTCGATTTCACCATCAGGGAAGGAAATTATAGCAGGGTCTGTGAAGGGCACGTGTAGGCGAGGTCGCGCGAAGGACCGCTGTGGCCTCAGGCCCCTACCCGGAAATGGCTGCCCCACTATTGGGTCAAAATTTTCTCGAAGAAGGCGAGGGCGCGAGGGTCGTGGGATTGGCCGAGCCAGAACATAGCTTGCTTGCGAACTTCGCGATTGCGATTGTTCTGGGCTACTTCGATTAATTTCGGCACGCCTTCGTCTTTCGGCAATTGGCTCAGAGCGAAGACCGCTTTCTTTTTCACGTCGGTGTCGGGATCGTTTTCGATGGCGCCGGTGATGGCGCTCAATGCTTTCTGCCCAGCTTTCTGCGCCAGCCAGAACAGGGCTTGACCTCGCACGTGAGTGCTCTGGTCGTCATGCGCCATGCGGATCATTTCTTCCACCGCCCCAGGCTCATGACTCAACGAGAGCGCAAAGGTAACCTGCGAGCGGACCTCCGGACTGGGATCGCTCTTGGCCATTTTCTCCAGCAAGGCCAAGCCGGACTTTTCGCGCGCGGCACCCAGCCAAAAAGCGGTCTGCTTGCGCAAGGATTCCGGCTGGGCGTCGCGGGTGAAGGATTCCAGTGCGCGATCGGCCGCGGGATCGGCGTGCAGGGCAATGGCGGTGAGAGCGCCGTGCGCAAAATGCTCGTTGTCGCGGGCCGCGAGGTCCGCTCCGTGCACAAAGGTTTCCAGCAGCGCGACGCTATCCGCCGGCCGGACTTCGCTGAGCCAAACGAAATGTAATCCTCCAGCGTCGAGCGCGCAGTCCATGGACACCACGCGAATTTTCATTACCTGCTTATTTTCCGCGCGAAAGAGAACGGCGATGGACCGGGGGGCTTCCAGCTTGGTGACGCCGGCCTGATCGTGCGAGCTGATATTTGTTCCCTTGTCGCCATCCTCCAGACGGCAGCGCCCGCAACCATTGCCCCAGGAACCGCCGTAATCGCCGCAGCACATGATGCGCTCGCGGCCTATCTGGGGAACGGCGTAACCGAGCCACTCCGGCTGTTCGGATTGGGCTGTCCAGTTTTTAACCTCTTCCGCCAGCGGGGTGCGCAGCAGGCGTTTTTCGACTTGCGCATTCTCTACGCGCGGCGCATCGGCGTCCTGTGCGCGGGCCGCACCCGTCAGCGCGGTAACCATCGCAATGCCCAGCATTCCGAGGACTGTTCGCATTGGAATTTTCCTTCCTTCACTTCTGCAGAATTTCCATCAAGTAGTCGGTCGCTTCCTTGGAATGCATGATGGAAAGTTTCGAGACCGCCGTTCTCTTGAGCTCCGGATCTTTCTCATTGCGGGCGATGGCCACGATGGCGGCGGCATTCTCTTGAATAAACAAGGCGTTGAGGACTTCTTCCTTGGTCCCGCGGTCGGTTTCTTTGGCGTAAATGGATTGCAGGGCCTTGGCCGAATCGTCCGAATGAATCAGGCCGAGATTGCGAACCGCGGTGCGCCGCAGATCCGGGTCCTTTTCGCTCTGCGCCGCTTCCAGGAGCTTGGGCGCGTCGCCAGCCAGGAAGAAGGCCTGCAGCAATTCGCGCCGCACAGCCGGAGAATTGTCCGTGCGATAAAGCTGCTGCAAGTCGCTTTGCGCGTGCATCAGTCCCAGCTGGCGGATGGCTTCCCGCTTTACTTCGTCGTCTTTCTCGCTCTTGGCCGCTTCGAACAGATGCTCGCGGTCCCCGCCGATCATGTAGGCGCGCAGAATAGAGCGCTTGATGGAGGCGTCGGAGGTCGCCGCATAAACTTCAGCCAGGGTTTTGCGCGATTCGGCGCCGCCAAACATGGCCAGGTACTGAATGGCTTTGCTCTGCAATTCCGGATTGCTCTGTCCGCGGGCGATCTGGCCCAGAATTTCGTGGGCTTGCGGCGAACCGCTCTGCGCGAGCACAAACAGCGCTTGCGATTTTTCCTTGGGCGATGCCGCGCCGTTTTGAAGCACTTTGCCCAGCAGCGGCATGGCTCGTTCAGGGTCGCTATTCATCAGGCCGCGGATGGCCAGCATCTTGAGATCGTCATCCTTTTGCCCTTCGGGATGAACGGGCTGCCCGGAGGATTGGCGAACTTCCAATTCGAGAGCGGCGGCGTCTTTTTGCCAGCGGCTCTGCGGGAAGCGGCGCTTCAGCTCGGCAATATTGGCGAGCGCAGTGTCGCGCTTGCCCAGGCGGTTCTCGGCGTAAGCTTTCCAGTAGAGGGCGGCGTCGGTTTGCGGGCCGTTAAGCTGGGCCAACTGGTCGAAGCGCGATTCGGCACGGTCGTAATGGTCTTCGTCGAGCGCCTCGCGGCCGTCATCATAGAGCTCACTGAGATGGTCGAGCCGCTCTTGTTCGCGGTCGCGTTTTTCCTGCTCGCGATCCCGGGCTTCCTGCTCGCGGTCGCGCTTTTCCTGCTCCTGGTCCTGGCGATCCTGCTCCATATCGCCAGCGGCATCGTCGCGGTCGGCGCCGGCACTGGGTGGACTCTGTGTGCTGGAAGCCGATTGCGGCGCGGCTACGGTGGCGGCAGCGTGTGGCGCGATACCAGGAATTGCCAATAGCAGCGCCATAACTACCCAGTTTTTGTTTCTCATGCGCGATAAATCTCCCATGCTCATACCTTTTTCCTTTCGCCTTTGGTGGAACCGTTGCGCTGCGCGGGCATAGTTCCCAACCCTTCGCGCTGCTCCAGTTCCTTGCCGACCACACGAACTTTGAAGAGAATCCCGCGGTCTTCGATGCGTTGCCGAATGGTTTGCAACTGCGCGGGTGTCACCCTCTGCGGGCTGTGCGCCACGTCCAGAAGAACCCGCTCGAGCTCATCGAGCACGCTGGCCAGGGCGGAATCGCCTTGTTCGAGGGCCGTCTGGCGGTACAGGCGATTTTCCTCGAGCAAATCTTCGGCGCGACGCTGCTCCCAGGAAATGTTGACCTCTTTTTGTCCGGCGGTCTGCGGCCCGCTGTTCGCCAGCTGCACCAGGATCATTTCGGAGCGGCCCAGGTGCTCGCCAACCGCCATTAACAAAACCCGCTCGCGAACTTTGCTGGCATCCATGGCGACAGGCGTGCCGGTGTCATGGGTCTTGCTGACGCGACCGGCGATGAAGGCGGCGAGGACCATGGCGGCGATGGCGCCGGCAGCCACCCAGCGGCGCGGCGCGAACCAGCTGGTAGCGGCGGGTTTGCTGAAAAGGAAATTCCACCGGTGCGCGCGGCGCTGCGGGAGGCGGGGCGCAATTTGTTGCCAAACACGTTGACCGTAATCCGCAGGCGGCTCCGGCACTGGAAGAGTGTTGATGGCAGCCAGCAAGGCGTCTATGCGCGCGAGTTCTTCACGGCATTGCGGGCAATCGCCGAGGTGTGCGGCAAGCAATTCCCGGCCGACGGTTTCGCCATCGTGATAGGCGATCCATTCTTCCTCTTTCGGATGTTTCATAGTTGGGTTCCCATGGCTCGCGTTTGTCCGCGGCGCTCGACAAAGGGTTGCAGAGCCTTGCGTAATTTCTGGACCGAGCGAAAAACGGTGTTCTTGGCGGCGCTGGTGCTGGACTTCAGGGCATCGGCAATTTCCTCGATGCCGGAGCCGCCCCAGTGGCGCATCACGAATGCGGTTCGCTCCGCGGGCGAGAGCTCGCTGAGCGCGCGGCGCATTTCCACGGCGAGCTGGCCGCTTTGGGCCAGACGCTCCGGAGAAGGCGCAGTATCGGGAACGGCGCTCATCGGGTCCGGCTCGTGGCCATCGTCGTTGGCGCGGGCCGGGAGGGCGCGTTTTGCGTCTTCGCTCTTGCGCTGGCGCATGCGGTCGATGGCGTAATTGGCGGCGATGCGGTAAACCCAGGTGCCAAAATTGGCGCGGGAGGCAAACTGGTTGAGTTTTTGATAAGCGCGCAAAAAAGCCTCCTGCACAATTTCCTCGGCGTCCTGCTGATTTCCGGTCATGCGATAGGCCAGCCGGAAGACATTGTGGCTGTGGCGCTCGACCAAAGCGCGATAAGCGTCGCGATCGCCCGCGAGCGTGCGCTCAACGGCGATGGCGTCGCTCTCGATGGTGGTCTCGACGCTCGGCCTCATCCGGTTCATTAGACAGGATTTCGGGTTGCCGGTTAGGTTCAATTGTGGATGGCGACGGAGGCGAAGAATGTGCGGAGAGAGGCGAGTGCAAGTAGGTGCTGCCGCCGATAAGATATTCCGCCACCCCACCCCCTCCCCCGGGGTTTCTTGTAACTGCACATTCTAAAGGACTTACTAGTGATTTAGCGCGTAACTGTTGATTCTACGGGGCTTAAGGGCGGCATTGGGAGCCGCTCTCGGGAGTTCCCTATTGATTCTTAAGGACTTAGAGTTTTCCGACTTTGCTATGCTTGGAACTGCACATTCTACGGGAGTTAGGCGACGCCGCCGTCGGGCCAATCATTTGTGATTTCCAGTGCTTTCGGAAAGCTGTACGAAGGAGGACCTGACGTGGTTGTGTACAAGAAGGATGATACACAAAACGTTAAAAAAGTCAAGAGCAAACTGAGCGACGAAGGGCGAGGAGTCCGCGGCCACTATGTTTTGCATGCATTTGCTTTGCTTCACCAGGAGGAAGATGAACTGTCCGGTGGCCGCATAGGAAAGAAAACAAGAAGGTTAAAACCATTAAGGCTGGCGCGGGATTTGGGAGCGGCCTTTCCATTGGGCGCCGCGGCCTTGGTGATAGCGGATGGCGGAGAGGAGGGTGGCATAGGTGTAGAAGAGGGCGGCTGCGGGGAGAGTGGCGGCCCAGAGTGAGGAGAGACGGTAGAAACGGATGGTGGGGACGTAGAGGAGGAACATCAGGAGACAGGTGGCGGCGGCCAGGATTCGGGTAGCGGTGTTATGGGAGAACAGCAGAGCGACTGGCGCGAGGTAGATCAGAGCCATGGCAGCTACTGTGCCGAGTAGCAGGAGCGGGTTGTAGCGGAGTTGGGTGTAAGCGGTGCGGGCGATCATGTCGCGGATTTCGTGGAAGGTGGTGGAGGCGCGCAGGCTGGTGCTTTGGCGGGTCAGGCCCATCCACAGCCGGCCGCTGGGAATCGGGCCGGATTGGTGAGATTGCGAGGGGGATGCGTTGCGGGGCTTGGGCTGAGGGGCGGGCTGCGCTTCGGGCTGGAGTTGTTGGTCCGGCGACGTTGGTTGCGGGTTGCTGGATGGAGATCGTCGGAGCACAGCCAAAAGTGGCTGTGCCACTTTTACGGCGCGGGCCAGGGCGCAGTCGTCGATCACTTCACCGCGGATGGCGGCCAGGCCGCCGATTTTTTGCAGGGCTTCGGTGCGGAGGAGAATGCAGCCGCCGGCTGCTCCTGCGGTGCTCGCATTCGGATCTGCAATCCAGTTTGGGGGATAGAGTTTCAAGAAGAAGAATAGGAAGGCGGGGATTAGGGCGCGTTCGGGCAGGGTTTTGGCTTGCAGTTGGACCATGAGGGAGGTTAGGTCGAGGTGATTTTTTTCGGCGCGGGAGACCAGGCGCTGCAGGGTGTCGGGGGCGTGGGTGATGTCGGCGTCGGTGAACCAGAGATAGGCTGGCGTTGAGCGCTGGTTGGTTGCCGAGCTGGGGCGCAGCGGTGCTGCGCCCGTACGGGTGATGAACGCATTGGCATTGGCATTGGCATTGGCATTGGCATTGGCGTGGGGGATGGCGGCATCGGTGAGGAGATCGGTTGGCGTCGAGCGCTGGTTGGTTGCCGAGCTGGGGCGCAGCGGTGCTGCGCCCGTACGGATGCTGTCGGTATTGGCGTCGGTGCTGCCAGCATCGGTGAACTGGAGATCGGCGGGCGTCGAGGGCTGGTTGGTTGCCGAGTTGGGGCGCAGCGGTGCTGCGCCCGTACGGATGGGCGCATCGGCATTGGCGTGGGTGACTCCTTGGTTTAGGGCCCAGAGCTTGCCGGTCCAGTTGGCGGGAAGTGGGGAGGCCGAGAGGAGAGTGAATCGCGAGCCGGCGTTTAGACTTTGAGCAGTTTGGCGGGCTATTTGGGTGGTGGCGTCTTCGCTGTGATCGTCGATCAGGATTATGTGGAATTGGCCGGGGTAATTTTGTTGGAGGAGGCTGGCCAGGGATTGGTGGATCGATTCGGCTTCGTTGCGGGCGGGGATTATGGCGATCACGCGGGGCCAAGAGGACGGGGGTTGGTGGTGGGCGGTGTCGTCGTCGAAGTCGCCCAGGCGCCAGAACGTGCCGCGGGCGGCGGTTAGGTAGAGCCAGAGGGTTAGAGAGATTAGGGCAACGGCGAGAAGCATGATTGACACAGGACATTTTGCATTGGATGGATGGGTGAGATCCAGGACAGCGGCAGGGTTTGGATGATCCGTCATTGAGCGGAGAGATTGCACGGAGTAGTGGTCGTAAGAGCACAGGCAGGAGTGCTTGTGCTACTCAGGATCGGCGGACACGGGGATTTAGTGGCGCAGCATGCTGCGCCGCTACAAGGGAAAGGAGACGGCGGCGGCGATCGATGCGGCGACGGATAGAGTCGCTAGGCCAGGTCTGCTGGCTTTATGGGTAGGCGGCGGAGGCGTTTGCCGGTGGCGGCGAAGATGGCGTTACCTACGGCTGGGGCGACTACCGGCAGGCCGGGCTCGCCGATCCCCGTCGGATCTTCTTTGCTGGCTACCAGGTGGACTTCGATTTTGGGCATTTCGTTTATGCGGGGCAAGTCGTAGTCGTTGAAATTGGATTGCTGGACGCGGCCGCGGTCGATGGTGATGGCGTCCTTGAGCATGGCGGAGAGGGCGTAGATAGCGGCGCTTTCCACTTGGGCGACTACGCCGGCGGGATTGACGGGGCGGCCGCAATCGACGGCGTAGACGATGCGGTGGATGAGGAGTTGGCCTTGGTTCACGCTGACTTCGGCGACGGCGGCGGTGTAGGACTCAAAGGAAAAATACCCGGCGATGCCGCGGGCTACGCCTTTCGGCAACGGCTTACCCCATTCAGCCTTTTCCGCCGCCAATTGCAAGACGCCCTTAAGGCGCGCGGTGTCCAGCGGCTTATTTTCCTTGGGATTGGTGAAGTCGGGGATTTTGCGGTCGGCGCCGATCCGCTGCAGGCGGAATTGGAGAGGGTCAGCACCCGCGGCGGCGGCCAGCTCGTCGACAAAGGTTTCGACCACAAAGCCGCTGCTGGAATGTTCGACGGAGCGCCACCAGGCGCGGGGAACGCCGGAACGGGCGAGGGCGTATTCGACACGGAAATTCGGCGTCTCATAGGGGATGAAGGCGGCGGTGGCGAACTCGCTGGCTTCGGGTTTTTCCTTGCCGTTTTTGTCCCAGACAGCGGCGATGGACGTGGAGCTTTGAAAATGTTTCCAAGCGGCGAGCTGGCCTTGCGGGTCGACCGCTCCTTGCATGCGGTGGTAGGAGGCGGGGCGATAGAAATCGTGCTGCATGTCGTCTTCGCGGGTCCAGAGAACTTGCACGGGCTGGCCGGTGGCTTTGGCAACTTGCGCGGCTTCCATGACGAAATCGGCCTGGTATCGGCGTCCGAAGCCGCCGCCCATGAGCGTAGTGTGCACGATCACTTTTTCCGGGGGCAGTCCGGAAACCTTAGCGATGACCTGCTGGGCCCACTGTGGAGCTTGGGTGGGAACCCAGGCTTCCGCGCCGTCAGGACGGATGTGCACGGTGCAATTCATGGGCTCCATGCAGGCGTGGGGAGCGAAGGGGAGCTCGTAGACGACTTCGATTTTCTTAGCGGCGGAATTCAGCGCGGCATCGGCATTGCCTTCGTTGCGCACGATTTTTCCGGGCGTGGCGGCGTTTTCGACGAAGTGCTGACGGAGCGAGGCGCTGGATTCGTTGGCGTTGGGGCCTTCGTCCCAGGTGATGACCAGAGCTTTGCGGCCCTGGATGGCGGCCCAGGAATTATTGGCGAGGACCACGATGCCGCCGGAAGTAAAAGCGCCTTCGCCGACGGGGTCGATGGAGATTACGTCGCGAACGCCGGGAACGGCCTTGGCTTTGGTGGCGTCAAACTTTGCTACCTTGCCGCCGAAAATTGGGCAACGGGCGATGACGGCGTACTCCATGCCGGGCATACGGGAGTCGATGCCGAATTTTGCGGCGCCGGTAGCTTTGGCGGCACCCTCGAAGCGCTTGCGATCGTGGCCGACGATGGTGAAGTCGTCGGAATTCTTGAGCGGAACGGTGTTCAGGTCGGGGATGGGGAGCTTGGACGCATCCGCGACGAGTTCGCCATAGGTGAGAAATTGCTTGCGAGCTCCGTGAAGGACGCCGCCGTCCTGGGGCTTGCAGGTATCACGGCTGACGTTCCAGTGCTGGGCGGCGGCGGTGATGAGCATTTCGCGCGCGGCTGCACCTGCGCGACGCAACGGCACCCAGGAGCCGGCCACGCTGCCGCTGCCACCGGTGCCGTGGTCGTAAATGGCGGGATTGGTGGGGGCTTGCTCGACGGTGACCTGCTTCCAATCGAGGTACAGCTCTTCGGCGAGAATCATGGGGAGCGCGGTCATGGCACCCTGGCCCATTTCGGATTTGCCGAGGATGAGGGTGACGCGATTGTCCGGGGTGATACGCACCCAAGCATTAAAAGGGTTGGGCGTTTTCTTTTCCTGCTCTTCGGCGGCAGGGTGGGCTGAGGCGGGAAGGTGGAAGGCGACGAGCAGCGCGGCACCACCCGCGGCACCGGTCTTCAGAAAATCACGGCGATTCAGAACGGGGGCAGTAGTCATGACGCACCTCGAATTTTTTCTTGCGCGGAAAAGAGTGAGTTAGGCGGACTTGGCTTTGCTCGCGGACGTGGCCGCGGCGCGATGGATGGCCTTGCGAATGCGCTGATAGGTGCCGCAGCGGCAGATGTTGCCGCTCATGAAATCGTCGATATCGGAATCGCTGGGGTTGGGTTTTTTGTGGAGCAGAGCCACGGCGGACATGATCTGACCGGACTGGCAATAGCCGCACTGCGGAACGTCCTCGGCGATCCAAGCCTGTTGAACGGGATGGCTGCCGTCGGCGGACAAGCCTTCGATGGTGGTGACTTTCTTTCCAGCCACGGCGGAGATGGCGGTCTGGCAAGAGCGGGCGGCTTCGCCATTGACGTGCACGGTGCAAGCGCCGCAGAGGCCGGCGCCGCAGCCAAATTTCGTTCCGGTTTTATCGAGGGTGTCGCGAAGCACCCAGAGGAGGGGCATGTCGGGACTGACATCGACGGTCTGAGACTTTCCGTTGAGGATAAATGTAGTGGCCATAGGTCCTCCTAGCGGCAGGAACATATCGTACAACACTTCAAGTCACCGGTGAAAAGGCCAGGACACGCCAAACCGGACGCCAAAGGGTAGTCCGCTGGAACAGCCGAGATGACATGGGTTCAGACGATGGACGCCGGCGGAGGTGAGCAGGGATTCAGGCAGGCGCAATGCTGCGCGGGGCTTCTGGCTCGACGCCGCGCCAGCCTACTGGCCGGCCGCGGACGGCTTCTTTTACGGAGCGGAAGAGGACCACGTACATGAGTTGGCGGTAGTAGAAACGTTGGAGGAGGACAGGGACGAGAAGGGTCCAGTCCTCTTTTCTTTCGAGGGCGAAGGCGAGGACGCAAGTGAGCATGTCGATCAGGAGGAAGCCGAGAAAGAAGAGAACGGAGCGCTCGAGGTCGGAGGTAGCGGTGGCGGAAAGCAGAGGCAACCTCACGATGTGATATTGCGAGAGGGCCCACGCGATTACGGAGCCGAGAAAGAGCAGGTCGATGACCGGGGAAATGAGGGGCAGCAGGAGTTGGAAGACGAAAATATTGGGCAAAGCGACCAAGCCGAGGGTGCCGTAGCGAGGGCGGAAAAGCGTGCCGCTGTGCTTCCAAAAGGATTGCAGGGTGCCGAAGGTCCAGCGGAAACGCTGGCGGATGAGCATGCCGGGGGTTTCCGGGGCTTCGGTCCAGGCGATGGCTTCCTCTTCGTAATCGACATGCCAGCCGAGGCGGCGGATGGCGATGGTGAGATCGGCATCCTCGGCTACGGTATCGGCGGTGATGCCCCCAGCATCTTCGATAGCTTTCTTGCGCCAAGCGCCCAGGGCGCCGGGGACCACGGTGATGCAGTTGAGCAAATCGAAGGCGCGCTTCTCCATATTCTGGCTGGTGATGTATTCGAGAGCCTGCCAGCGAGTGAGCCAGCGGGAGCGGTTGCCGACCTTAACGTTGCCAGCGACGGCTCCGACTTTTCGATCGGAGAAATGGCGCAAGAGCTTGGCGATGGCGTCGGGTTCGATCTCTGTATCGGCGTCGATGGTGACAACGATATCGGTTTGTGCTTCGCCGAGGGCGCGGCCGAGCGCGGCAGCTTTCCCACGATTGACCTGATGAATGATGTGGACGCGGGCATCGTTTCCGAAATTGCCATCCAGGAGTTCGCCGGTGCGGTCGACGGAACCATCGTTGACCACAATGACGCGCAGCGGCTTCCAATCGGACGCGAGAACGGATTTTACGGTCTGCACGATGACGGTTTCTTCATTGTGCGCGGGAATCAGAACGGAGACGCTGGGCCGGGGGTCAGGAATGACCAGGCGATCGGGCCGTAATTTTTCGATGAGCGCCAAGATACCGATAATCAGCGCCCGGCCGCTGACCATCACGATACCTACGATAAAAATGGTGGCGATGCTCAGACGGAACCAGTGCCAAATGCCAAAGATAAAGCCGTCGGCACGGGCTTCCAGTTTTTCCTGTGCGGAGAGCGGCATCATCACCTGCGCGCGGGTCTTGCCGATCAGGTCGGGCACGGAAACGAGCTGGTAGCCGTCCTCGCGTAACTTGTCGATGACCTCCGGAAGGGCAGTGACGGTGTTGGCGCGCTCGCCGCCGCCATCGTGAAAAAGGACGATGTTGCCGCGGCCGGCTTGGCGCACGACGTTGTCTACAATTTCTTGGGCGGGAATTTGCTTGCCGTCCACCTGGCGCCAATCATGGGCGTCTATTTTCTGGCCGATGATCAGATAACCCATGTCCTGGGCGAGCGGGAGTTGCGCGACTTCCTCGGCATATTCGGGCTGATGATCGATGCCGTAAGGAGGGCGGAAGAGGATGGATTTGACGCCGATGGTGCTTTCAATGAGGCGCTCGGTGAGATTCAGCTGCCAATGCAATTCGTTTTTGGAGATGTCGTCAAAGCTGGGATGGGTGTAGGTATGGTTGCCGACCTCGTGGCCTTCGTCGTACTCGCGTTTGACGATTTGCGGCCACTGGCTGGCCTCCACGCCAATGACAAAGAACGTAGCCGGAACTTTTTTTTGCTTGAGGATGTCGACGATCTTGGGAGTCCAGCGTATGTCGGGGCCGTCGTCGAAGGTGATGGCGATTTTGTTATCCGCGGCGCCGATTTGATCAATGTTGTAGGAAAGGGGATAGGCCTCGTATTTCTCGCTGGTAAAGAGATCGCTGGGGGCGTCGTAGACGAAGCTACGCAGGCCGCTCTTGGGAGTATCGGTGAAGTGCCAAACATCGCCGTCGCCTTCCAGGATGAGGTCGGGACCCGGTGGAATGTCTTTTAGTTTTGCGCGCACGGCGTCGTCGGGGCGGGGGGAATCCCAAACCGGCCAGATGGAGCTGTCCGAGGAGCCCATGCGCCACAGTGCGGTGCCCTGCACGCCGAGGCGCTCGCAGGCGCGCAGCTGGTTGTAGGCGGTCACAGCGTCGAGCATCCAGACCTGGTGGGTGTGATTGTGTTCGTCGGAATAGGAGTAATGAGGATTGAGCGAGGAGGCGTCAAACTCGACGTCGGTTTCGGATTCGGAGGCGTGGAGTAAGGCCTCCTGGACGCTCATTTCTTTAGCGGCTTCGTCAGGTCTCTTGGGACCCTCGGGCCAGTCGTAGGCGTAATTGGCGATGCCTACGATGACTTTTTGAGCGGGTACGAGCTCGAGAACCTGGCGCAAGTTCTCGACAAACCAGTCCTGGGCGGCAACCGGGCCGGGAGAGGAGGTGAGCCAGTGCTGGTCGTAATTCATGAGCACGATGGCGTCGCACTCTTTGCCAAAGAATTTGTAGTCGTAGGCATCATCGCGGGCAGGAAGCGCAATCATTAGTTTGAGCCCGACGGAATGGAGTGCGGGACCGAGCTCGGCGGCGAACTCGCGGAAGTGGGGCTGGGTGGCGTCGGGGACTTCCTCGAAGTCGACGACCACGCCAGCCTGATGAGCGCCCACGGAGAAATCGACCACATCGCGAATTAATTTCTGGCGGGCGGTCTTGCTGCCGAGCATGGCGGCCATTTCCTTGATGCGCCAGGTCTGCCCATCGTAGTTGTCCAGCAAGCCCATAAGGGGCAGCTCGACGTTGGCGGATTTCATCCAGCGATGAAGCTTGTCGTCTTTCAGCAGGTTTACGGCCTGGGGTGGAGTGGCTTTCAGAGTCTGGTAGCGCTCGTAGTCGACGATGGTCAGCGCGCCGTCTGGAGTGACGGCGTGGAGCTGGTCGGGAATAAGAACGTCGATATCCTTATAGTGTTTTTTGAGGGAGGCAAAACTGGCGGCGTCCCAACTGACATAGAAGGCGGCGCGCAAAGGATCGTAACTGGCGGGAACGGTACCGATATTGGAGATGCGGCGATGACGCCCTTCGCGGGCGGGGATTTTTTTGCTTTTAATCTTTAAGGCGCGGTAGGCCGGGCGGGTGTCGGGAAGCAGCCCAGCGGGAAGCTCGACGCTGACGCCGATGGTAACGAAGAAATAGGCCAGCAGCAGGGTCAGAGCCGCGCCAGAAATTTCCAGTACGCGGCGGGTGCGGCGCCAGCGGACGCGCTCCGCGTCATAAAATATGGGTCGGCGTTCCTTCATGAACATTTTCAGCCCGGCGGCAAGGCGGGGGCCTGGACGTGGCGCCGGGCTGGATGTGTCTCCCTCGACTCCCTTGGCTCGATTGCCCAGACACTATTGTAAGATGCGACTCACCGATGAAGCGAATTTTCTCGCATAGCGTTGTCGCGCTGGCCGCTGGGCTTGGCTTGCGGCTTTTTTTTGTTTTGAAGTACCCGGCGAGTGCGGGCGATACGGTGCTGTATGAACAGATCGCCGCAAATTGGCTGCAGCATCACGTTTATGCGATGAATGTGCACGATCAAGTCACGCCGGTGGACATGCGGATGCCGGGCTATCCCGCATTCCTGGCGCTGATTTACGTGCTTAGCGGACGGACCGAAGAGGCGGCGCGATGGTGGGTGATGATCGGGCAGGCGGCAGTGGACTTGCTGACGTGCTTGTTGATAGCGGGGCTGGCGAGCCTGCTCCTGCTGCTGGCGAACGAGCGCGCGCGGGCGCAGCGGGTGTTCCTGGCAGCGTTGTGGCTGGCCGCACTGTGCCCGTTCACGGCAAATTACGCGGCGGTTCCGCTGACGGAAGTCTTCGCGCTGTTTTTCACGACGGCGGCGCTGCTGCCGCTGGGACTGTTGGTGAGCCGGGCGCGAAATCATGGCTGGCGCCGCGTGGAAAAACACTGGGTGCTGGGGAATGACTACTGGTATCTGGCAGGGAGGGGCGCGGTGCTGATTGGAGTGGGCACGCTATTTCGCCCGGAGACTCCGCTGCTGTTGCTGACGACATGGCTGGTGCTGGGCGCGATTCTGATTCTGGAACGCGAGACCCTGCACTGGGTGAAGACAGTGGCCCTGATGGGCGCGCTCTGCGCGGTTCCGCTGGCGCCCTGGACCATCCGCAACGCGCTGACGCTGCACGAATTTCAACCGCTAGCGCCGAAGAATTCCAATCTGCCTGGAGAGTTGGTGCCCAATGGTTTCATGAGTTGGGAGAAGACCTGGCTGTACCGCTTTCGAGATGTTTACCTGGCTCCGTGGAAGCTAAACGATGAAGAGATTCGCGTGGAGGAACTTCCGGCGGGCGCTTTCGATAACGCAGCAGAAAAAGAACGAGTGGCGATGATGCTGGAGCAATATAACGACGACCTGGCGCTAACACCGGAGGAAGACGCGGCCTTTGCGAAACTCGCCAGGGAACGCACGGCACGGCATCCACTGCGCACCTATCTTTGGCTGCCGGCGGCACGCGCGCTGACGATGTGGTTCACACCACGCATCGAACTGCTGCCGTTTTCCGGCACGGTATTCCCGCTAGCGCAATCGTGGGAAGACGATCCCATCGACCAATGCGTAACGGCCGGCTTGTTCCTGCTCAACATCGGTTACGTCGCGCTGGCGCTATGGGGAACGGCACGTTTGTGGCGGCGAGGGCGCGGTGGGCGAGCGGCAATCACACTGCTGGCAGCCTTCGTGCTGTTGCGCACGGCGTTTCTTACCACGCTGGAAACACCGGAGCCGCGCTATGTGCTGGTCTGCTACCCGGCGCTGCTGGCGCTGGCCGCGCAAGTTTTTGCAAAAGACGCAGACTATCCTTCGACGGGTTCGGGATGAATGGTGACGCGGTGAATCTGAGGGAAACGCTCTTTGACGCGATCTTCGAGCGCGGCGGTGACGTCATGGATCAGAGTGATGGGCAGCGCACCTTTCATGGTGCAGTGACAGGATACCAGGATGTGGTGTTCGACCTGGCGGGTGCGCACGTCGTGGCAGTTCACCAATTCGTCGTACTCGGAGGGCAAAGTGTTCAGGAATTGCTCCACCGCCCGGGAAAGTTGCTTCATTTCGCCAGCGCCGGAATCCGGCGTGGCGATATGCTTGCCGAGCGGCTCGATGTGAATGTTGACATCGATGGGGTCGTCGCGCAGCTGGCGAATGCCTTCCTCCAACTGGGTGGCCTGGCGATGGGCGTCGCGCAGGCTTAAATTCTCGTCCACTTCCAGATGCAGCTCGACAAAGAGCTTGCCCTGCTGCTGGAGGGCGCTCAAATCGTGAATGCCGAGGCCCATGCGCTGAGCCACAGCGCGCACGGCTTCGAAGAGGTGTTCGCCCTGCGGCGCGCGCGGTTCGGCGTGGACCATCACATCCGATGGAACGATTTCGCCGATGCGCTTTTCAATGGCGTCGCTGAGGGCGTGCACCTGTTCGAGGCTGGCGGTACGCGCTACGCTGACGGTGGCGTCCACAAAATGGCGGTTGCCTGCGCGGCGAACGCGAATGCGATCGACATCCAGCACGCCCTCCATTCGGGCGATGGCACGGGCAATTTCCTGCTGCAGGCCCTCGGGGGCGGCGTCCAGCAGGGCATCGACGGTGCGCCGGCCCAGTTGGGAACCGACCCATAGGATTACCGCCGCCACGGCCAGGCCGGCGAGGGCGTCGGCGTAGATCAGATCGGGCAAGTTCCAGGTCTCACCGACCCACACCAGTCCAACACCGGCGATGACGACGACGGTACTCCAGACATCGGTGGAAAAATGCAGGGCGTCGGCTTCCAGGGCTTCGCTGGAAAATTTGCGCGCGACTCGGGAGAGAGCACGAGCGCGAGTGAGGTCGATACCCAGAGCGAAGAACAAAATAATAACGGCGGTGACGCTGGGCTCGATGTGCACGCTGCGGAAAAACAGGCGGCTGAACGCTTCATAAATGATGTACAGAGCGGTCAGAAGCAGCAGTCCGGTTTCGACGAACGCGGAGAAATTCTCGAACTTGCCGTGGCCGTAGGGATGTTTTTCGTCGGCGGGCTGATCGGAAACGCGAACGGACAGGAAAGTGATGATGGCGGCGATGAGATCGAGGCCGGAGTGCAGCGCTTCCGAGAGCACGCCTAAGCTGCCGGTGCGAAGGACCAGAAAAGTCTTGAGCGAAACGAGCAGCAGGGCCGAGGCCACGCTGAGTATGGCGGCGCGCTTCTTTTCCTTCACTTCCTCGACGACCCGAGCGATGCTCACGGTCCGCCTAGACTACCGCACTCGGACCGGTTTGGGTGGGTTCTTGGGGAGCACCCGGCTTGCTGGTCTGCACGCGGGTTAACTCGCTCGTGGCACGAAACGGAGGGCCACGGAGTTCATGCAGTAGCGCAAACCGGTGGGCTGCGGCCCGTCGGTGAAAACGTGGCCGAGATGGGCGTCGCACAACGTGCATTTCACTTCCTGGCGAACGACGCCGAAGCTGGCGTCGATTTTCTGGTATACGTTTTCCGATGCGACAGGCTGCGAAAAACTTGGCCAGCCGGTGCCGGAATCGAACTTCGTGGTGGAGTCGAAAAGCGCATTGGCGCAGCAGATGCAACGGTAAAGTCCCGGGGCATGTTGATCGTATAGTTCGCCACTGTAGGCGAATTCCGTGGCGGCGCGGCGAGTGACCTCATATTGCCCCGGAGTCAGCAGTTTCTTCCACTGATCGTTGGAGCGATGGAGCCTGGTTACCGATTTTGAGCCGATTCGCACGCCCTGGTCTGTGAACTCAACGAGGGTAACCAGCCCGCGATGATCAGCTTCCTCCGGGCCGTTGTTGGCCAATGCGGAAAAACAGGCGCGCCGCACACCGGCCAGCAATGCGTAAGAAGCCAACGTCGACGAACCGTAGATGAAGGTGCGGCGGGTCAGTTCGTTCATGAAAATTCCGGTTATTTCGCGGCGCTCAGCGGAGGAGCGGGCAACAGCGGAAGGCGCTTGGGCTCACCGCGCGCACCGCGTACTTCCAACTCCTCAAAAAGGAGCGAGGGAGCGACGACGGCGGCAGGCAAGCCGCCTTGCGCGGAGCCGAAAGCGCCCAACGCGGTTCCGGCGAAACCGGCCACTTGGCTCTGCATGTAGTTGTAAACGAAATCGTCGTTGCCGATTCCGGCGATATTGCGAAACGCGCGGGAGTTCAAGCCGATGATGCGGGCCCCGCGGATAACTTCTTCGCGGCCGTCCTGCGGATAGACTTTGTATACCAGCAGGGGCAAGCGATCGCCGGTTCCGGCGCCTCCGCCAAAGCTGGCCAGCAGTTCGGAAAAGTCCTCCTGGTGCAGGAGGCTCAGCGCCGGATTGTCCATCTCGCGCACGATGATGCAGTACTCGAGTTTTTCGGAACGGCAAGCATCGAGGAATTTCTTTTTCAACTCCGCGGGAGAGACAGTTTCGGAGGCCTCGAAAAAGAGATTGCTCATGGTGGCTTTGGCGTCGCCCAGGAATCCGGAGCGCCCGTGACCGTTGGAGTCTTCCGAATCGGGACCGGGACGGCGGGACATCAGCAATTCTTTCAGGTTGCCTTTGTCGACGACGGTGACTTTCTGGGCGCGAACGCCTTCATCATCGACGGAATATCCGCCGAGGAGCGGAGTGCCATGAAATTCCTTGGCGCCGGGATCATCAATGAGGCTTACGGTGGCGGGCAAAACGCGCGAACCGATGCGGCCGGTCCAATCGCTCTTGCCGCCCAAGCCGCTGAGCATCTGCTCGACAACCGGTTGGAATGCCAGGGGGGGACGCGAGCCATTCATGGCCGGGCCAAACACCTCGGCGAGTAGCGGTGCGGCGGCGCGGGCTTCAAATAAAACCGGGCCGGTGTAATCCTCGGCTGGTTTGGCTGCGCGTAGGGCCATCAATTCACTGGCCGAGACGTTCAGGCCTTTACGAACTGCATCGACATTGGGGAGGGCCGCGGGCTTCGGCGCGTAGAATGCGTACAGATGGTTCAACGGCATGCCGTCGGCGGCCAGGGTGTCCATGCCGGCCTCGACGGCGGCGAACGCGCGGTTGGTACGAATTTCCGTGCCTTCGCTGGTCAAAAGATATTCGGTGGCGTAGACGAGGTAATAGGTAACGCGCGATTCGTAGATGTCCGGGAAGAGGCGCAGCGCAGCCGAGGAATCCCGCGCTTCCTGCTCCCAGTTGCGGTTGCTCCAGTCCGGAGTAACCAGGGGCTCAATCTGCTGGACCGGCTGGGCTTTCGAGAAATCGTCGATATTGGATTGGCGGGCCAGGCTGCTGAGATAGGCTTCTTTGCGCGAATAGGTCTCGACGGCTTCCTTGAACGCCTGATCGGTGGCAATCCACAAGTCCTGGCGCAAGGAATTGTAGTCGCGGTCGATGCCCACCGACCCTTGCGAACCGATGAACCCGCGAAAGCCTTCATCACCGATGAAATTGGAGCTGTCCAGTTTGTAATTGCCGACGCGGGCTTCCACGTTCATGAACCGGTTGCGGCCGTGCGTGGTGGACAGCAGGGTGCCAAATTCGGCGGAGATTTCGCGGACATCCAGATCGAGCAAACGGTATTCGATGTAATAGGGCCGCACCGGTTGCTGCGAGCCGGGAATATTCAGTTCCAGGCGGGTCTTGGAGCGGGCCATTTCGTCGCGCATGGCGCGCAGGGTCTGGTCATTGTCCGGCGGGGTCTGCGCGGCGTGCGTGGGCGAAATGGAAAACAGCAAGATCGCCACGCAGGAAAATAGCTGCACCACCATTGGTGAACGGCTCATTGCTGGCCTCCGGCCTTGACGATGTCATGGGCGGGCGCGGGTAAGATGGGCGGGCGATCGGTGGAGCTTTCCTTTTTTTGCACTTCCAGTTCGGAGGTCAAAATGGCGGGAGAAGCGGCGGAGACGGGCACCGAGCCAGATTCGGCGCCGCAATAGCCGTTGAAGACTTCCTCTTTGTTGCCGGTGGCAACGATCTTGGTCAACGCGGCCAGCGGGGTGCCTACGATGTCCACGCCGCGCACCAGTTCATCGGGGCGGCCGTCCGCGTACACCTTGTAAACCACCAGCGGCAATACCTGGAAGGCTTGGGGCTGGCCGCGGCCGGTGAAGGTAAATCCGCCGGCGATGTCGTCAATCAGCAAGCCGAACTGCTTGCCTTGCTGCTTGATCAGCTCGATGAGCTTGGCCCGCAATTGCGCGTCGGTCATGGTTTTGCTGCTTTCGACGATGAGGTTGCCCTGGCGGGAAACGGGAGAAGCGCCCAACTGGCGGCGCCCGTGGCCGTTGGAATGAGGGAATCCCACCAGCGGAGAGCGCGACATTTCAAAATCTTTTAGAACGCCGTGGTCTACCAGGACTACGCGGTGCGCGCGGACGCCTTCGTCGTCGTATTCGTAATAGCCCAGCAAGTCCGTGGAACCCAGCTTGCGCATGGTGGTGTCGTCCACGATGCTCAGGAACGGAGGCAGAATCTGCTCGCCAACTTTTTTGGCGAAGGTCTGCCCTTCGGCCACATCTTTCTGACGATGTCCCTCGGCGCGATGACCGAACACTTCGTGGAAAAAGACCGCGGCGGCGCGTCCGGTCAAGAGCGCGGGGCCGACAGAAGGCTCATTGATCGGGGCGGCGACCAGTCCCTCCAACTCTTTACGCATGGTGGCTTCGGCGGCATAGACAGCCTTGTCGTCCGGAGCGTCCGAGGGATTGACCCAATCGAAATTGTAGTAGCGGTTGAGGTCCATGCCGTCCGGAGCTTTGCCTTGAATGAAGAGCTCCAGCCGGTAGCGAATCTGGCCGAATTGCAATTGCGTGCCTTCGCTAGTTACGTGGTAGGAGTTCTGGGCCTGCGCGGAAAAGGTCACGATGGAATTGATGACCGCCTGCGACTCGCGAAACGATCTGGTGTACGCGCGCACTTTTTCTTCCCAGGGCTTGCGGTCCAGGACAAAAGAAGTTTCCGGTCCGATGAAGGTGTGCGGCTGCTCGTGGGTGAAATCCGGCGCGAGCCCTTCCGCGGTCTCCACTTTCACTTCGCGGCCGGTCTTGATCTTGATCAGCCACTCCGCAGCGGATTTGTACTGCTTGTCGGTTTCGAGCCAAATATCGCGGCGCAATACCTCCGGATCGTCATCGATGGGCACGGCGGTTCCAGGGCCGCCGTTCTGCGCCTGGCGATCTCCAATCTTGTGAGTATTGTCCAGGTCGTAGCTGCCGGTGCGCACGGAGACTTCCAGCCAGCGGTTGCGATTTTCACTGCTGGAGAGCAATGCCCCATTGGAACCGGAAACATCGGCGCGCTGGGTGTCGGTAATGGTGTAACCGATGAAGTATGCAGCCGGATCCTGAGTGCTCAGCGTTTTGAACGAGCGGTCCAGCTCCGTTTGCATCACGGCCAGCAGGGGCGAGCGCTTGGCCTGCGGCGAGTCTGGAGGCATGGCCGCCGCAGCGGGGATGTTCAGTGAACCAGCTACAGCCAGGAGGGCCAAGGCGCCGGTGACAAAGTAATTGCGATTACGAACCATTGTTCTCAAGGAATCCTCACTCCGGATAAGACCGGACTGCGAATCATTTAGTGTACGCCAGCGCAGATGGCGGCACAAACGGACCGGCTTTTCCGAACCGCGGTGGCCCCGAAACAAGGTATTCGGCAGCCTGCGGTATAATGATTGGATGCCAAATCGCCAGCAGAGCGCGCAGATACACGGCACCACGGTGCTGTGCGTGCGCAAAGACAATAAAGCGGTGCTTGTCGCCGATGGCCAGGTGACCATGGGCGATCACGTGATGAAACACACGGCGCGGAAAACCCGCCGCCTGTACAACGACAAAGTCATAGCGGGGTTTGCGGGCTCCACCGCCGACGCCATCTCGCTTTTTGAGCGTTTTGAAGGCAAGTTGCAAGAGCATTCCGGCAATCTGCAGAAGGCCGCGGTGGAACTGGCCAAGGAGTGGCGCAAGGACCGCGCCTTACGGCACCTGGAAGCGCTGCTGATCGTGGCCGACAACAAGAGCACCTTCGTGCTGTCCGGCAACGGTGATGTTATCGAGCCGGACGACGGGCTTTGCGCCATCGGATCCGGAGGCAGCTACGCGCTGGCCGCGGCCCGTGCAATGCTGAAACATTCCAAGCTGAGCCTGAAAGATTTGGCACTCGAAGCTATGCGAATCGCGAGCGAGATCTGCATCTACACCAATGCAAATTTTACGGTGGAGGAGCTGTAGGCTGACTGGGCCGGGCAAAATCCGGCGATGGGAGCACTCGCCCGCTAAATTGTCCGGATTCGCAGCGCACTCTTCGCATCTTAGGTAAGATGGACTGGCCGACCCGTCCGGATTTGCGGAACAGAAGGATTCATGCCAAGCAAGACTGAAAAGGAAATAATTTTGGCGCCAGGCAATGGCGCGGCTCCCGAGGGACCCGAGGAGCTGCTTCCGGCGCTCGACGACATGACACCGCGCGAAATCGTAGCGGAACTGGACAAATATATCGTCGGGCAGAATGCAGCGAAACGCGCAGTGGCGGTGGCCCTGCGCAATCGCGTGCGGCGGCAGAAGCTCCCCCCCGAAATCGCGGAAGACGTGCTGCCCAAGAATATTCTGATGATCGGACCGACGGGCGTGGGCAAGACAGAAATTGCGCGGCGCCTCGCGCGGCTGGCCGGGTGTCCGTTCGTAAAAGTGGAAGCGTCGAAATATACGGAAGTCGGGTACGTTGGCCGCGACGTGGAATCCATGGTGCGCGACCTGGTAGAAACGTCGATCGACATGGTGCGCGAGGAAAAGCTCGATGAAGTGGCAGATCGCGCCGAACAAACCGCGGAAGAACGGGTTCTGGACCTCTTGCTGCCGCCGTCGCCTCCGCCGGCGCAGGGCACCGGAGAGGCCGAACTGGCGCAGCAGCGCGAGCAGACGCAGCGCACGCGCGAAAAATTACGCGCCCAGCTGCGCGAGGGCAAGCTGGACCAGCGCATGGTCGACCTAGAAGTCCGGGAACGGTCGATGCCGTCTTTTGAAATTATCTCCAACCAAGGCGTCGAGGAGATGGACGTCAACATCAAGGACATGCTTTCCGGGATGTTCGGGCAACAGAAAAAGAAGCGCAAGATGAGCGTGGCGGACGCCTTCGAGTACTTGATTCAAGAAGAAGAGAACAAGCTGCTGGATATGGACCAGGTGACGCGCACCGCGGTCGAGCGCGCCGAGCAAATGGGCATCATTTTTATCGACGAGATCGACAAAGTGGCCGGGCGCGAATCCGGCCACGGTCCGGATGTTTCCCGCGAAGGAGTGCAGCGGGATATTCTGCCGATTATCGAAGGCACCACAGTCAACACCCGCTACGGCATGATTCGCACCGACCACATTCTGTTTATCGCCGCCGGCGCCTTTCACGTCACCAAGCCCTCGGACTTGATCCCCGAGCTGCAAGGCCGCTTGCCGATTCGCGTGGAACTGCAGTCGCTAAAGGAAGAAGACTTTGTGCGCATCCTGACCGAGCCCAAAAATGCGCTGATCAAGCAGTATGTGGCGTTGCTGGAGACCGAAGGAGTGAAGCTGAACATCACCGAGGATGCGGTCAATTCCATCGCGAAATTTGCCACCAGCGTCAACGAATCGACCGAAAATATTGGCGCGCGCCGCTTGCACACCATTCTTGAGAAAGTGCTGGACGAGCTTTCCTTCGAGGCTCCGGACCTGAAGAAAA
Source organism: Candidatus Acidiferrum sp. (assembly GCA_035309625.1). Taxonomy (GTDB): domain Bacteria; phylum Acidobacteriota; class Terriglobia; order Acidiferrales; family UBA7541; genus Acidiferrum. The sequence continues at coordinate 75,132 of DATGEY010000138.1, read as the reverse complement.
AAAATGTCAAGGTGGACGCCGCCTACGTGAACAAACAACTCGCGGAAATCGTCAAGAACCAGGACCTGAGCCGCTATATCCTGTAAAATCCGAAATCGAAGATGGACACTCGAAACTCGCGGAACCCCGAGGCGCTCCGGATTCGGCGGCGAATTTCCTCACCCGAATTTTTTGTTTCGCTGTCGGTGGTTTGGCTTTTCGGCGGTTGCGGCGCCCCTGGCGAACCGACCCCGCCATCTCCGCCTATTCCAGTCGCGATCTCCGATCTTTCCGCGCAGCAGATGGGCAACGCTGTGCAACTCACGTTCACCGTGCCGGTGAAAACCGTGTCGGGCGAGCGGCTCAGCGAAGCGCCCGCCATCGAAATCCTGCGCGGGCAAATCAAATCCGATGGATCGACGGATGCAAAATCCTTTCGCACCGTCGAAACCATACCCGGCGAGCTGGCCGGCGACTATCGCGTCGCCGATAAGGTCCAGATTCTCAACCGCATCTCCCCCGAGGAGGAGCGCGGCACTCCTGGCGGCGTCTTGGTCTATCGCGTCCGGACCCGAGCCTCCCGCAAGCGGGCTTCTGCGGACTCCAATAGCGTTACGATCCACTTTCGCCCGGCCCCCGACCGCATCCCTGCGATTCATGCAGAGGTCACCGAGTCCGCCATCGAGCTCTCGTGGTCCGCACCTACCCGCACTTCGACCGGCGATCCGCTACCTGCCATTTCGGAATATCGCGTGTACCGTGGCGAGATCGAACCCGGCTCCGCCGACGCCGCGGCAAAAGAACTGGCGCAAGCGAAATGGAAATCGCCGCTCGCCTTCCTGGCCTCAGCGCCGGCCAACCGCTACCGCGACGCCACCTTCGACTTCGACAAGACCTATGTGTACACCGTTCGCACCGTAATTTCCGAAGACGGCAACGCCGTTGAGTCCGGCGAGTCCGCCCCCGTCATCATCACTCCTCGGGACACTTATCCGCCCGCAGCCCCACAGCAGTTGGTAGCCGTCGCCATTGTAGGAAGCCCGACAAACGCGTCGGAGGTCGATCTCTCCTGGTCCATCAATACCGAGCCCGATTTGGCCGGCTATCGCCTCTATCGCAGTGAACAGCCGGAGGCGCGCGGTCAACTTATTACCCCCGATGTGTTGCTCTCACCCGCGTATCGTGATATGTCCGTAGAGCCCGGCCACCGATACTGGTACACCGTGACCGCTGTAGACCGCTCCGGCAACGAGAGCGCGCCGTCCGCACCCGTTGCCGCCGATGTCGCGCAACCTTCTTCGTAGGTCCGGGTTATAAATCGGGCAAGCTTTCGGGAGCCTCCCTTTGCTGGCAGTCCGTGCTCATCTCCCAGGCTACGGCAAGCTCCACGTTTTCAGGAACGCGGCTATTCGCACCGGAGTGTATTCGGGCGTCGGATTGTCGATGGTGCTGGTGGCTTGGGTAGTGGTGGCCAACCGCGCGCCGAGCTTGGAGGTTTTTGCGTTGGAACGCAACATCGCGGCGGCGGTGGCGCTGGGCCTTTTCGCCGCGGTTCCGGTGCTGCGCTTCTTGCGGCTTCCAGGGCCGCTGCTGGCCTCCAGCCTTATCGCCTGGTGCATGGTGTCCCTTACCTACCGCTTTCTATGTGTGTACTTTTGGGGTCTGGCTGCGCGCTACAGCGCCGTGCAGCTGTTCACTCTGGGCGTAATTCTTTATATGATTTTGGCCACGCTCTCCTGGATTGGCACTTGCATCTCGAGGGCGCGCGGAACGCAGGCCCCCCACTAGCATCTCAATCCATCACATGAGCTGACCCTACATGAAATTTTGCCGCTTCGTTTCTCTCGATCGTGATGCCGCGCCTGCTGCGCCGCTCTACGGCATACTTGACGCGGATCACGTGCGCGAAATCTCCGGCGCGCCTTGGGCCGGATGGTCGCAGACTTCCCAGTTATGGCCGCTGGCCGCAGTCCGCCTTGTGGCCCCCGTGGCGCCGAGCAAAATCGTCTGCATTGGCCGCAACTATGCGGCGCACGCCGCGGAGTTGGGCAACGAAGTCCCCAAGGAGCCGCTCATGTTTCTGAAGCCTCCTTCTTCCATCGCAGGGCCCGGCGAACCCATTGTCCTTACGCCCTTCTCCCAACGGGTCGAGCACGAGGGTGAGCTGGCCGTCATTATCGGACGACGGTGTTCGCATCTTCGCGATTCCGACGATGCGCTGTCTTTTGTTTTCGGCTATACGTGCCTCAATGATGTGACCGCACGCGACATCCAAAAGAGTGACGTTCAATTCACCCGTGGTAAAGGCTTCGATACGTTTTGCCCGATCGGGCCGCACATTGAAACCGAGCTCAATCCCGCCGATGTCCTGGTGGAGACGCGCGTCAACGGGACGCTTCGTCAAACCGGTAGCACTTCGCTGATGATTTATCCGTGCACGTTTTTGGTGCGCTGGATCTCCCGCATGATGACGCTTGAGCCGGGCGACGTGATCGCCACCGGTACCCCCGCCGGTGTTGGTCCGCTGGTCGCCGGCGATACCGCTGAGGTCAGCGTCGCGGGAATCGGCGTGTTGCGTAATCCGGTGCATGTTCCGTCTGGGCAGTAGTCTCCCGCCAATAGGCTTAGGTAGAATTGCGTGCGCGGGGGTTGCCGCCGCAAAACACGCTCGGACAACTGGCAAGATGTATTTTGCCTCTCTAGGAAGCGCCTGAAGAAAGCTCTAGAGTCCAATGTCCAATTGCACCCGGACCCAATTGGCGGCGCTTCATCAGGCAAAATCACGGAGCTGTTTCCTTGAATACTCTGTCACCGGACTGGAAGCTGATTCTCGCCATGGGCGGCGCTGCGGTGGCCGCCATCGGTATGATTGCCTACGCTTTTTTTCGCCCGGCGGAAAATGCCGAGGAAATTGAACGCAAGCGGCGATTGCATCTGAATCAAATCGGCCGCATCGCGGAGGGCCAGGTAGTGGAACTGGCCGCGCATCCGCCAGAGGCGCGCGCGAGGAAGAAACTTTTTGGCTCCCGTGCCCAGCCGCTGGCCAATGTGGGGCCGAGGCAGCTCGTTTCCTACAGCTACGCCATCTCCGGGGTCACCTATCACACCGCGCAAGACATCACCGGGCTCGAAAGCCAAGTGCGACTTGACAAGCTCGTCGCCGGCCAGCCGGCTAGCATAAAATACGATCCGTCCAATCCCACCGATTCTATTCTGGTAGCCGACGACTGGTCGGGCCTCCGCTAAAGTTGCAGGGGCATGCTTTTTGGGCATCCCACAATTTCCACTACCCGCAAGCCCGATGCCGCTCGGCAACAGCACATTCTGATTTCCCCCTCATTGCGCTATCCTCTTACCGCGGCCTCTTTCCCATGAAACGAGTCTTCGCCTCCGTGTTCACTACCATCCTCATCGTCGCGATGACGCTGGCCGCCATGTTTACGCTGGTGCGCGCTACCGTTTATGTCACCTCTATCCGATCAACGTTGCAGCGCGCGATCGCCATCGCCGCAGAGTTGCTGCTTGGAGTCGTTCTGCTGCTCGGTACCGTCTGGTTAGCCACGCATCTGGCCGTGCGCATCTTCGGCGTGAAAGATGGGTCATCCCAGGGAGGCCCCGTTGCCGGAACCTAAACGCGTGAGTCAACCCCTCAGCAATCATCTCGACCGCATGGAGGAGCTGCGCAAGCTGGACGCCGAGGCGGAGGCGGGCGGCGGCCCGGAGCGCCGCGAGCGCGAACACAAAGCCGGCAAGCTCACGGCGCGGGAGCGCATTGAGCTGCTACTGGACGAAAGCAGTTTTGAGGAGCTGGACAAATTCATGCGCCACCGCTGCACCGATTTCGGCATGGACGAGCAGCGCCCCGCGGGCGATGGCTTCGTCACCGGCTTCGGCCGCATCGATGGCCGCCTGGTTTACGTTTTCGCGCAAGACTTCACCGTCTTCGGCGGCTCCCTCTCCGAAACGAACGCACTAAAGATTTGCAAAATCATGGATCAAGCCATGCGCGCCGGAGCTCCCGTCATTGGCCTCAATGATTCCGGCGGTGCACGCATCCAGGAAGGCGTCGCTTCCCTGGCCGGCTACGCCGATATTTTTCTGCGTAACACGCTGGCAAGCGGGGTCATCCCGCAGATCAGCGCGGTCATGGGCCCCTGCGCCGGCGGCGCAGTCTATTCGCCGGCCATCACCGATTTTATTTTCATGACCCGGGATACCTCCTACATGTTCGTCACCGGCCCCGACGTCATTAAGACCGTCACCCACGAAGAAGTCACCAAGCAGGAGCTCGGCGGCGCCATGACTCACAACGCTACTAGCGGTGTCGCGCACTTCGTCGCGCCCGATGATGCGGACTGCCTGGCCATGATTCGCGAGCTGCTGAGTTTTCTCCCATCCAACAATGTCGACGACCCGCCGCGGCGCGCCACTTCCGATCCGGCCGATCGCCGCGACGAAGCGCTAAATACTCTGGTTCCCGACGACCCGCAAAAGCCTTACGACATCAAGGACGCGATTCACTCCATCATCGACGACGCTTACTTCTTCGAGGTCCACGAGCAGTTCGCCAAGAATATTGTGGTGGGTTTCGCGCGGCTCGATGGACGGCCAGTTGGCATCGTCGCCAATCAGCCTGCGTTTCTTGCTGGCGTCCTGGACATCAACGCTTCCGTCAAAGGCGCCCGGTTCGTGCGCTTTTGCGATGCTTTCAACATTCCGCTCATCACTTTCGAGGACGTCCCTGGCTTTCTCCCTGGCACGCAGCAGGAATTTGGCGGCATCATCAAGCACGGCGCCAAGCTGCTCTTCGCCTACGCCGAGGCCACTGTCCCTAAAATCACCGTCATCACTCGGAAGGCTTACGGCGGCGCCTATTGCGTCATGGCCTCCAAGCACATTCGCACCGACGCCAATTTCGCCTGGCCCACCGCGGAAATCGCAGTGATGGGCCCGGAAGGCGCCGTCAACATCGTCTACAAACGTGAGCTGGAGAAAGTTCCGGAGTCCGAACGCGAAGCCGTGCGCCGCGAAAAAATAACCGAATTCCGCGAGCGGTTCGCCAACCCCTTCGTAGCTGCCGAGCGCGGCTACATCGATGCGGTCATCGAGCCCGCCGCCACCCGCGCCCGTGTCATCACTGCCCTCCGCGCGCTGGAATCGAAGCGTGACACCAACCCAAAGAAAAAGCACGGCAACATTCCGCTCTAGCAGCTTGTCTGATATGCCTCGCGACGATAAATGCCCACTCAATCCGAGCTTCAGGAAGAGTGAGTGCTCACACTGCCAACGAAGTGGAAGGGGAACCCGCGATAATCCGATATTTTCGATCCGGGAAGATAGATATCAGGGCAACCCTGTTGTCGTTATTTTGAAGGATGGAGCGGCGATCCATGCATGGGACAGTTATTTTGGTATGGGGACTCAAAAGGTGCGGATCGCTCTTTGCTGCATTGAAGTCTTACGAGAATTTTGGATAAAGGATGGCTACAGGAATGAGCAGTTTTTCGATAAAACAGTTGTCGATACAAACGGTCGACTCAGAGTGCAGGTATTTGTAGCTTGGCACAGAGATTTTGAGCGGTCGGATGGCGAACCGGTGGATAAGCCCTTTCTACATTTGAGAGCTCTCGACCCGGATTCGGGCGAAATTGGGTTGGGCGTAATCAAATGTAGGGCAATCTACGAGCTGAAGGAAGAACTGCGGGACTGGCTTCATAAGCACTCGCGATTTGAATAGGCGAATAGCATCCGTCATTTAAGTAGGTATTCTCGCAGGAATTCCACTGTGGCATGGAACTGAAAATCCTGGTTGCCCTTCTTGCGGTAGCCGTGGCCCTCATCTTTCGCGATCATCAGCCACACCGGCGTTCCTTGCTTCTTCAGCGCGTCGGCAATCTGCTGCGACTCGCTAACCGGCACGCGCGGATCGTTCTTTCCGGCAATCACCAACATGGGCTTCTTGATCTTCTCGATGTTATTCATCGGCGCGATCCGCTCCAGAAACTCGCGCATCTTCGGCTCGCGCTCGTCGCCATACTCCACGCGCCGCAAATCCCTCCGGTACGCTTCCGTGTGCTCCAGAAAGGTCACCAGGTTGGACATGCCCACAATATCCACCGAGCAGCGAATCCGATTGCTGTAAAACGTCGACACCGCCAGCGTCATGTGGCCACCATAACTTCCGCCAGTCACGGCAATACGTCCGGCGTCCAGGTCCGGCCGCGTGCCGATCCAGTCGAACAGCGCGTTGATGTCCTTGTAGGTGTCTTCGCGCTTGAATCCGTTGTCCAGCAGCGAAAACGTCTTGCCGTAGCCCGTCGACCCGCGCACGTTCGGGTAAATCAGCGCAATCCCCATCTCATTCAGGTAATAATTGCTGCGCCCCAAAAATGTGGGCTGCGTCTGGCCCTCCGGGCCGCCATGAATGACCACCAGCACCGGACGCTTCCCTGAAAATTTCGCCGGGGGCTTGTACAAGAATCCGGAAATCTCTTTGCCGTCGAAACTCTTCCACTTCACCAGCTCCGCTTCCGGAAACGCATCCGTCTTCACCGCCGTTTCACTGAAGGTCCAGCGCTCCAGCTTGCCCGTGGCTACATTGAGTGAATAGCAATCGCCCGGCCCGCGCGCATTGGTCAGTGAAAATCCCAACTCGTGGCCGTTGCGCTGCCAGCGCAGATTGGTCAGCACTCCCGCCGGCAGGCCTCGCAACGGAATCTCGCTCTGGCCCGCCGTGTTCCGCACGTGAATCACGCTGAGGCCATCCTCATCTTTGACATACGCCATCCATTGCCCATCGTGCGATAACTCAAACCGCTCCACGTCCCACTTGGCTTCCGGTCCGCTGATCAAGTATTTGATCTCCGGGCGGCCCAGCTCCACATAAGCCAGGTTCATGTATTCGGCGCCGGAATCCGTGGTGACGTAGAGACCTTTGCCGTCCTTGCTGAACCGTGCATCCCCGTAGGCGATCTTGTCTCCGCGCTTCGTTCCCGCAGGCAGCAATGCCGTCTTCTCTCCCGTCTTCGTGTCCACCAGCCACAAATACGCCTCGTTCAACGAAATCTCTTCCTTCAGCAAAATCTTAGAATCATCCGGCGACCAATCTTCCGGCCCCCATCCCCCACCTTGCAGCTTGGTCAACAAACGGTCGCTCTTCGGCTCCGCCGGATTCATCACCCACAAATCCGTGTCCTTCCCGGTGCGCCGCGTGGACATATACGCGATCTGGTCTCCGCCCGAAGACCATGGTCCCATCAAGTTTCGCGACCTCCCATCGGTCAACAGCGTCACATTCCCGCTCGCCAGGTCATACCGGTAAAGTTGGAACCACTCTCCTCCGCCAATATCCTTCGCGAACACAATGTAATCGCCGCCATTGGGATGAAATCTTCCATTGCCCACCGCATCCGCAAAAAATGTGAGCTGCTGCCGCTCCCCGCCGGCCAACTTCACGAGGTGCAGTTGCGCGGTATCCGCAAACCGCGTTGCAATCAGCATCTCCCGCCCCACCGGATTCCAATCCGCCAGCGTCGCATTGCGGTACGACCCATACCGCCCCGCCGTCTCTGCCAGCGATCCCGGAATAGCCGGCACTCCCTCCACAAGCAAGCTTTCCGGCGGCGCAATCCTTCCCTCCTGCGCCGTTGTTTGAGCGATCACCCGGCAGGGCCACAGCGCGTTTCGCCCGAACTCCGCACAAACCAAAATGCCAGCCACAACCAAAATCGGCGCCAATCCCCTCTTCATAGTCCTCTACCTCGCCGCACCTTCTTACACCCCAACGCTAACCCACGCAACCAGGTTGTAGGAGGCGCGTTTTAGCGTCCCAGCCTCGCGAACAGCGAGCGCCCCAGCTTTGAACATTACAATTGAGCACCAAAGTCTTCCGCGCAAAAATTCCGCCCTGGCACATGCTAGAATCCCGCATCATCGCCAAATCTCCATGTTCACGAAAATCCTGATTGCCAATCGCGGCGAAATCGCCGTCCGCATCCTCCGTGCCTGCCGCGAACTCGGCATTCGTTCTGCGGCCGTCTTCAGTGAAGCCGACCGCGCCTCCCTACACGTCCGTCTCGCCGATGAAGCCTATCCCATAGGTCCGGCGCCTTCCCGCGAAAGTTATCTGCGCATCGACAAGATAATGGATGCCGCCCGCCGCTCCGGCTGCGACGCCATCCATCCCGGCTACGGCTTCCTGGCCGAAAATCCCGCGCTCCCCCGCGCCTGCGAAGAGGCCGGCATCGTTTTCATTGGTCCCTCTGCCGAATCCATGGAAGCGCTCGGCTCGAAAACGGCCGGCCGCCAACTCGCGCGCCGCTCCGACGTTCCGATTGTTCCGGGGGCAAATGATCCCATCGGAAAATCGGAAGATGCCCATGCTCTCGCGCAATCCATGGGCTATCCCGTTCTTCTCAAAGCCGTCTCCGGCGGCGGCGGCAAAGGCATGCGCCTGGTGGCCGGCGATCCCGATTTCGCCTCCGCCTGGCGCGACGCCTCCTCCGAAGCGCTGAACGCCTTCGGCGACGGCCGCCTGTATCTCGAAAAATATCTGGAAAAGCCGCGCCACATTGAAATCCAGATCTTCGCTGACAAACACGGGCGCGTCGTCTCTCTCGGCGAGCGCGAATGCTCGGTGCAGCGCCGGCACCAAAAAGTGATCGAGGAAGCGCCTTCGCCGGTGGTCACGCCGGAGCTCCGCAAAAAAATGGGTGACTCCGCCGTACGCTTGGCCCGCGCCGGGCGCTACGTCAACGCCGGCACCGTCGAATTTCTCGTCGACGCAAATCTCAGTTTTTATTTCCTCGAGGTCAACACCCGCCTGCAAGTCGAGCATCCGGTCACCGAGCAAGTGACCGGTCTCGACCTGGTCAAACTCCAGATCGCCATCGCCGCCGGACACCGCCTGCCTTTCGCCTGGGAAACCATCACGCCCCGCGGACACGCGATGGAGGTGCGCCTCTACGCCGAGGATCCCGACAATAATTTCTTCCCTTCGCCGGGAAAAATTCTGTCCCGCCGCGCGCCCAGTGGCCCTGGCATTCGGCTCGACGAAGGCGTCTACGAAGGCTGGACCGTGCCCAACGAATATGATCCGCTGCTCAGCAAACTGATCGCCTGGGGCAATTCCCGCGAAGAAACCATCGCCCGCCTGCGCCGTGCTCTGGACGAATACACCGTCACCGGAATCAAGACCAATGCCGGCCTTTTCCGCCGCATCCTGTGCGAGCCCGATTTCCTCCGCGGCGAAATCCACACCAAATGGCTCGACCTATTGCTCGCGCGGAAAAAACACACCGTTTCCGAAAACGATAGCGGCGCCGCAAACGCCGCGGCCATCGCCGCGGCCCTGTGGCAACACGCGCAGTCCTCAAAAAATTCATCGCCGCAACCCGTACAAGCCCCGCCATCCCGCTGGAAGCAGGAAGCCCGGCGCAGTCAACTGGACCGCACCACATGAAATTTGAAGTGCGTATGGACAACCGCACCCGCACGGTAGAATTTCAAAGTGACGGCACGCGCTGGCATATCTCGCTCGACGGCGAACCGGTTGATGCCGACGCCATTGAAATCGCTCCCAACATTTTCTCGATTCTGCTCGACGGCAAATCGCATGAAGTGCGCATCACTCCTATGCCTGCAGGCGGGCTTTCGCTGCAAACGGCGCATCGCGAATTTACAGCGGAGATCGCCGATCCGCGCGCCTGGCGCGGCCGTCGCCATAGTGCCCTGGAAGCCGAAGGCCGCCAGCAAGTGCTCTCCCCGATGCCGGGCAAGATTGTTCGCGTGCTGATTCAGGCGGGAGATAAAGTGGAAGCGGGGCAGGGATTAATCGTGGTGGAGGCGATGAAGATGCAAAACGCAATTCATTCGCCGAAAACCGGCACGGTCGAGCGTCTGCTGGTGAAAGAAGGCCAGCCGGTAAATGCCGGTGAAGTTCTGGCTTGGATCGAGTGACTGGCCAGGCTTTTGATTTTCGTTCTTGGCTGTTCGTGCTTCGCGGCCGCTGCAAGCCAAGAATCAACCCGCACCGCTATGGCACAATTCCCTTGGTTGCAGGCTTGGCGGTCTTTGCCGCTTCGGGAAGTTTGCCGGCGGCCTCGATCACTTGTTCGGCAAGATAATTGGCCACGCGCGCCTCATCACGCGCGATGGCCAGATACGCGGCGCGCAGCAACTGTTCCTTGCGGTTGCGCAGCGTGTCTCGAATGGTCTGCTGTACCTGCGGATCGGTAATTCCCCGCTGCCCGGGCGACTCCCGCGTCACCAACTTCAAAATCCGGTAGCCATCTTTAACTTGCAACACCGGGCTCACTTGGCCCGGCTTCATGCCCATCACCATCTTTTTCAGCGCTGGATCTGATTGATTCAGCGCGGACTCCGGCACATAGCCCAAATCACCGCCGGTGGTGGTGGTGTTCATATCCTCGGAATAATCCATGGCCAGTTGCGCAAAATCGGCGCCGCTATTCAGCCGGTCCATCAACATCTTCACTTTGCGTTGCGCTTCCGCTTCATTGGTGGCATCGTCGTTCTTGCGGTTGCGCACCTGCGGCTCTTTGCGCGGGGTCACTACGATTTGGGCGATACGGTACTGCGGCTCGGCCACGTTAAACTGGGCCTTGTTGGCGCTGTAAAAATCGGAAACGTCCTGGTCGGTGATGGTGATCTTGGCCACCACTTCGCGGTTCAGCAATTTTTGAATGGAAAGCTGGCGCCGCAAATCGCGTTTCAAGTCGTCCACCGAAACGCCGCGATCTTTCAATTGGCGCTGAAATTCGTCTTCCGTGTATGGGCTCTTCAGCTCGGTAAACTTGTCCTCGACCTCGCCGTCGCTGGCTTCCAGATTCAGCTTCTTGGCGCGCTCCAGCAAAATTTCGTTGTTGATCAGCTCGTCCAACACGTTCAGCTTCAGCGACAGCGCCTCTTCCTGCGAAGGCTCCTGCCCCTCCGGGCTGACCCGCGTGCGATAAAATTTATCGACATCGTCGCGCTTGATCTCTTGCCCGTTGACCGTGGCCCAGACATCCGGGGCCGGCTGCTTCTGCTGCCTGCAGCCCAGCGGACCTAAAGCAACCAGCGCGCCCAGCGGCAAGAGGAACACGGAGCGAAGCGACCGCGCCGCAAGGGAATGCACGTAGTTGGAGGGGCGCGCTTCTTTACCCTGATCATCCGAGGGAGCGCGTCCCAGCCCCGAAGGAGCCGTCTGCTTTGTAAAGGAAAAATTCAAGGAGTTGCTCAGGCAGCTTTCTTCACGCGGCCCGCGCGAATGCACGCGGCGCACACTCGCATCTGCTTCTTCGCGCCGTTGACCAAGCCGCGCACGGTTCGCAAATTCGGATTCCACCGCCGGCGCCTCGTGTTATTCGCGTGGCTGATCACATTCCCAAAATGCGGCCCTTTGCCGCACAATTCACACTTCATCGCCATAAGTCTTCCTATTCAATGCACCGAAAATATTGAAAACGCAAGCCATCATTCTAGCAGACCGCCTCTCGATTTCCCACTGACCGTATCGAGCCATCTAAAATGTAACCAGAGGGGACAACGTCGCGCCATTTAAGATGTAACCCAACCAAACCAGAAAAAAGGAGACTACGGGGTTGGGGAACAAAGGGCGATGGGAATATCTGCGGGCCATTTATGAGCGTTACCGGAAGGCGGGGCGGAAGGGCAAGAAGGTGATCTTGAGCGAGTTCTGCGCCAACACCGGCTATCACCGCAAGTATGCGATTCGTTTGCTGAATGGACCGTCTCCCAAGAAGCGGCGGAGGCCACGGGAGCGGCGGCGAGGGGTAAGTTACCACTCCGAGACGCTGTCCGTTTTGACCGCGGTGTGGGAGGCCGCTGGGTATCCCTGGTCGGTGCGGCTGAAGGCGCTGTTGCCGCAATGGATGCCGTGGATCCGCAGGCGTTTTCGCGTGCGGCCGGAAATCGCCAAACAGCTTTTGCAGATCAGTCCGCGACAGATGGACCGCCGCCTGAGGGCCCAGAAGAGGCAGCGGAGACGGCGGATTTACGGGCGCACCAAGCCCGGCTATCTGCTCAAGCACCACATTCCGGTGAAGACCGATCGCTGGGACGTGGCCACTCCTGGTTTCACGGAAGTGGATTTAGTTTCGCATTCCGGCAATTCCGGCAGCGGGGAGTTCGCGCACACGCTCAACGTCACCGACATGCACACCACCTGGACGGAATCGCGGGCGGTGTTGGGACGCGGCGAAGAGGCCGTCCAGCGGGCCTTAAATGAGATCGCCACGACGCTGCCCTTTCCGTTACGGGGAGTGGATTCGGACCACGGCAGTGAGTTCATCAACTGGCATCTGAAGGGTTGGTGCGACCAACGGCAGATTCAACTGACGCGCGGGCGGCCCTACAAGAAGGACGACAACGCGCACATCGAGCAAAAGAACTGGACCCATGTGCGCAAGCTGCTGGCCTGGGATCGCTACGACACGCACGAAGCCATCACGGCTATGAATGATCTCTACGGCCAGGAACTGCGGTTGTGGCTGAACCTATTTCTTCCTTCGGTGAAGTTGCTGAAGAAGGTGCGCGTGGGATCGCGAGTGCGGCGCGTTTATGACGCCGCGCGCACGCCATTCGAGCGGGTGAAGACTTGCCCGCCAGCGGACCCGGAGAAAGTAGCCCAGCTCGAAGAGCTCAGCAAGCGGCTGGACCCGTTTCAACTGAGCAGGATCATCGAACGCAAACTGGAGCGCATCGCATCATTAGCGAATCGCCGCTTGAGCCCAAAAGCGGAGCAGCCCACGACGCCGGACGCAGTGCAACAAACGTGGCGGGCCAACGGCTGTGGAAAAGCCGCTACGCTTGGGAATCCCGCAAAAAACGCGGGATTCCCACTTTCCCACAGCCGCAACAACAACAAAACTTCGGTTACATTTCAAATGTCTCGACAACAGAAGCTAGGGTTACATTCTTAGATGGCTCGACAGGCTGACCATTGATGTTCGCGCCCAGCGTTACGGTCACGACGCGCGTTGACAGTGTCGGCCGTGGTGCTCGATACTCGTCCCCGATGATAGGCCAGCTTCGCGGACGTCTCGCCGACAAGCGCCCGAATCAAGTTCTGGTGGACGTCAGCGGCGTGGGCTATCTGGTGCAGGTTCCGTTGTCCACTTTCGCGTCGCTCGGCGAGTTGCATACGGAAGTCACGCTGCTGATCCACACTCACGTGCGCGAAGATGCGCTTTCCCTTTACGGTTTTCTTTCCTCGCGCGAAAAGCACTTTTTCGAGCTGCTCTTGTCCGCCTCCGGTGTGGGACCGTCCCTGGCGCTGAAGATCCTGTCCGGCATGAGCGTCGAGGAATTGGTACCCGCCATTCGCGGCGGCGATTTGGCCCGTCTGACCCGCATTCCCGGCGTTGGCCGCAAGACCGCCGAACGCATCGTCGTCGAGCTGAAAGATAAACTCGACGCCGTGGTGATCGAGGCGCAGAGACCTGCGGCGGCCTCACCCGCAGGCGCAGAAGCTGACGTGGTATCGGCCCTGGTGAACCTCGGGTACGATGCGCGCACCGCCGAGTCGGCCGTCGCCGAAGCCAAGCAAGAAGCCGGTACCGCCAGCTTCGAGAAACTCCTTCGCGCCTCGCTGCAATCGCTCACCGCCCCCAAAAGCCGCTCCAATCGTGTCGGTTGAATCACTCCTTGTATTTTTCTTTCTGCGCCTATGATCTCCTTATGGGCCCGGCGACAGTGGTTGAGCTTTCCGCTGGATAACGAAAGAATAAGGCTATATAGTTTCGTTAGGAAATTTCTAACGAAACGATGGTTTTGTGATGGCGACCCCAACCAAACCGCACAGCCGCCTCGGGACATATATCGTCAAGACCTTCAAGGATGAGTCCTTCCAAGCCTACGTGCCCCCGCCATTGCCACCAGACCCTCCCCTGGTTCTTCAGCCGCTTTTGCCACTACTTGAGCAGGCAAACCAGGCACTGGGACGCCTGGATGGGTTGGCGTCGATTCTCCCCGATCCCTCGCTCTTCATTTACCTCTACGTTCGGAAGGAAGCCGTGCTCTCTTCGCAGATCGAGGGCACACAGTCGTCGTTCTCTGATCTGATGCTATTCGAAAGCGCCGAAGCCCCCAGCGCGCCTCTGGAAGACGTTCAGGAAGTTTCAAACTACGTGGCAGCGATGAATCACGGGCTCCGTCGGCTTCGCGAGGATTTTCCGCTCTCTTTGCGGTTGATACGAGAAATTCACAAGATTCTCTTGTCCAAGGGACGTGGCAGTCAGAAGCGTCCGGGTGAATTCCGCGAAACCCAAAATTGGATCGGAGGCACGCGACCCGGCAACGCAGCATTTGTGCCGCCGCCACGCGAGAAAATGATGGAATGCATGGGCGCGCTCGAAAAGTTCCTGCATCGCGAGCACGAAGACCTGCCGATTCTGGTCAAGGCCGCCCTCGTGCATGTACAATTTGAAACTATTCACCCCTTCCTGGACGGAAACGGACGACTGGGCCGCTTGTTGATTACATTCTTGCTGTGCGTCGCTGGCGCGATCCGTGAGCCCATTCTCTACCTCAGCCTCTATTTCAAGACGAATAGACAGAAATACTATGAACTCCTTGACCGTGTCCGTAGTCACGGCGATTGGGAGACTTGGCTCGAATTCTTTCTAATAGGTGTGAAAGAAACCGCCCAGCAGGCAGCCGACACATCGAAGGAGATACTCACGCTCATCGAACAAGATCGCCGCAAAATCGAGAATATCGGCCGACCAGCTGCGTCCGTTCTGCGCGTTCACCAGCACTTTCAGCGCAACCCGATTATCACCATACCGGCGACATCCGAGCAGCTCTCACTCTCTGCGCCGACTGTGGCGAAGGCTTTGCAGCACATGGTGAAGCTCGGCATGGTTCGTGAGACCACCGGCAAACAGCGCCATCGTCTATTCACGTATCATCGCTACCTGGAAATTCTCAACCGAGGTACCGAACTGCCAAAAGCAAGCCGACGCCTGCCATGACTGTGCAATTGTGGATACGCATGAGTAATCGGAGTAGTTAACGTCCCGTTTTTTGTTCGCTCGAGATCGGTGTTGCAAAGGCGACAAAAAGAATATGGTGCCGTAAGAGATGACCTTAGATGAACTGACGCCTGTTTTTAGAAGAGGCGGGGTTGGCGGCGGGGTGGGTCGCGGTGGAAGTATTGGTAGGCGTGGGAGGTCGCTACGCGGCCGCGGGGCGTGCGGTCGATCATGCCGATTTGCATCAGGTAAGGTTCGTACATTTCTTCGATGGCGTCTTCTTCTTCGCTTAGGGTGGCGGCCAGAGTGCTGACACCCACGGGACCTCCGCCGTATTTATCTATCAAGGCTAGCATGAGGTTGCGGTCAACTTCGTCCAAGCCGTTTTCGTCTATGCCCAACATGGCCAGAGATTCCTGGGCTACGGCGCGAGTGATACGACCGGCGGCGCGGACTTCGGCGAAATCCCGTGCACGGCGCAAGAGGCGGTTGGCTACACGCGGCGTTCCACGGCAACGGCGGGCGATTTCTTCGGCGCCTCCTTCATCCATCTCGATGGTCAGGATTTTGGCGGAGCGGTGCAGGATGATAAGGAGATCGGCGGGCTCGTAGAAATCGAGACGATGGACGATGCCGAAGCGGGAACGAAGCGGTGCAGTGATTAGGCCGGCACGGGTGGTGGCGCCGATCAAGGTGAAATGGCCCAACGGGAAAGGGTGGATGCGAGCGCCGGGGCCTTGGCCGATGATGAGATCTACACGAAAATCTTCCATAGCGGGGTAGAGGACTTCTTCCACGGCGGGCTGCAGTCGGTGGATTTCGTCGAGGAAGAAGACTTCCTTGGCTTCCAGGGAGGTGAGGATAGCGGTAAGGTCGCCTTTACGTTCGAGGAGCGGACCGGCGCTGGTTTTTATGGGGACGGCAAGTTCGTTGGCAATGATTTGGGCCAGGGTGGTCTTGCCGAGGCCGGGCGGGCCGTAAAGGAGAACGTGGTCGAGGGCTTCGTCGCGGCTTCGGGCCGCTTCTATGGCGATCTGGATGTTTTCTTTTACGCGCTTTTGGCCGATGTATTCGTCCAAGCGCTTGGGGCGGACACTCGCCTCGATACGGAGATCTTCGTCGATGGCGGCGCCGGACACGATGCGGGTGGATTGGCGTCTTGCGCTGGCGTCTGGCATGGAAGGCAGAAGATTAGCACAGAGACAAGGCAAAGATAATGCGCCGTTCGAGGAGTCTGGTAGAGTCTGGCCAGGCTCTGCTTGTTGCGTGGATGCTGTGAAACATATTGTGTACTTATCGCTGGGTTCGAATGTTGGCGACCGGGTCGGGAATCTGCGACATGCGATCGACGCGTTGCGCGATGGGGGGATAAACATCACGCGGACCTCGTCCATGTACGAGACGGAGCCGGTGGATTACCGGGAGCAGCCCTGGTTTGTGAATGTGGCGGTGGAATCGGAGACGGAACTGGCCCCGGCCGCATTGCTGCACGCTTTGCGCGGAATCGAAACGCTAATGGGCAGCAAGAAGTTGGTTGCCAAGGGTCCCCGGCTGATCGATCTGGATATTTTGTTGTACGACGCGCAGGTTATTGACACACCGGAGTTGCAAGTGCCGCATCCGCGCATGCAACTTCGGAGGTTCGTGTTGGAGCCGCTGGCGGAAATCGCTCCGTCCGTGCGGCATCCCGTTACTAGGCTAAGCATTTCGCAACTGCTGGCTCAGACGCCCGACCGGAGCGCAGTTACGAAAATGTAGGACCACCGGTTATGACCAGCGATGTAGCATCAAGCGGTGCAAGGTCATGGGCTTGGGCTGCAGCGCTTCCAGTTCGATCAGCGCGAGGGAACCTTCGGTGATTTCGCGCCAGCGATAAACGCCCCCTTGGGTCTCCTGTACTTCGCGGCCATTAGGGCGGCGCAAAAATTCCCGCGCATCGTCCGTGGAGACCGTCTCGCGCAGAGTGGGCCTGGCCAGCGCTTCCACCGCGTAACTGCGCAGCAGTTTGCTCCAATACTGCCGGAAGAGGTCGCCGGAAGCGAAAATGTCGCTCCAGTCCACTCCGTCGCCATAGGCGACGATTACGCCGACGACGCGCTCGCCTTTCAGGTTGGAGGTTGCACGGGTAAAGCGACGTTGCACTTGCTCGACAAAGCTATCCACCGATACGCCCACGCGGCTGCCTTCATAGATTTGGCGGTACGACTGGGTCGGCGCTTCAGAGGCAATCGTGTCTTGCACGCTTCTGGAAGTGATCCGCGGCTGCGCTAGAGCAGCAGCTGACCCTGGAGGGGCAGCCGTGGAACCGCCAGCCACCGCGGCCCACACCTCGGTCTGCTTTTGTTCCACGGCGGCTTGCTCGCGGACGCTGGGATGCACGATGGTCTTCGCGGCATTAAATCGTGCGCTGGTGCCCGTCCAGCGTCCGTGCTCGACGCAGAAAACGTCGAGCGGCAGCGGCTCCGCGCCAACCGGCACCAGGCGATCTTTGCCGATGATGCGATCCTGTTTGCCACCGCTGACCAGTTCACCGGCCAGGAGCAGGAGTGGGCGCTTGCTGCGATTAATCAGTACGAGTTCGTTCACCGAGGCGCCGGTGTCGTATTGCGGAACAGCGATGGGCCGCACCACGCCGCGATTGCGGACCATGCTGGGGGCGCCGCGCTCGCTGACAATGACTTCGCCACTGGCTAGGCCTTCTTCGAGGGTAAGAAAGGGGCTAGTGTCCTGGGAAGAGCCGCTGACGACCGGGAAGATGGTGATGTTTTCATAAGTGACAGGATCGAGGAGACGCCAGTCGCCCTCCGGGCGAGAAGGCACTTTGTGCGAGCGGGGAGCCGACCACGTAAAAACGAGACCTCCAAAGGTAGCCATCGCCGCCAAGGCGGCAATGGTGACAGCGAGAAGCAAACGGCGCATGGAACCTCCTTGCAGAGAATGCGGAAATTCTGCTCAGGAGTTAGAACGGGCCAGCTCAGATTTCTTGCAAAGCGGCTGGAGGCGATGGACGGGCGTAGGTGACGCTAAAAACGAAGAGCTCTAGCCGTGAGGGTCCCCCAGATTGATGCGGCCCTTGGGGCGCTTGTTTTTCAGGGCTTCGCCTTCTTCGCGCTCATACTCGGCGATTTCTTCCTCGGTGTAAGAGAAAGAATCGCGGGAAGCGAACATGGAATTGGACTTAGCGGCCTTTTTTTTCTTTTTGCGCAGTTCGCCGAATTCATAGCGCACCTGACGGATTGGGGCTTCAATGGCCTTAATTTCGACCAACAGATCGCTGACTTTTTCCAGGAAATCGTGGAGGTGGAACGGCCGCAAAACATAGGGAAGTTTGGCGCGCTCCAGCGCCCCTACGTACTGATCGCCGTTTACTTCTGGAACGAGGTAGAGAGCGCGCAGGCGGCCACCTTCCTCGGCGGAAACATTGGTCAATTCGCGGAGGGTGACGAAAAGGGGGCTATCGGTGCCGGTGATGGTGACATTGGCGATGACCAGGGACCATTCGCCAGTGCGCAACTCGGCCAGAAATAGCTTGACGTCCGGGACCATGCGCACACGCCAACCCTCGGAATCGAGGATCTGCTTGAGCGCGCCCTGGCTCTCGGCATCATCATCGAGGATAAGGATGCCGACCTGCCGGGTCTCAATCGGAGACGCAGCGGAACCCATTCTCAGAGTATAGCGTTTGGGGATGAATGGCTTGGCGCGGAATGCCAGAGGAGTAGGCGTATCGGCCAATAGTACTCGCTTGCCAGCCGATTTCCGCTCCCAGACGGCGGCAAAACCGGATTATTGCCCTTAACCAATGCGTTGTGGCGGGCGGCTACGAGTCACTGGCCTATTACGAAATCGGTGGCGGCAACGTAGCGCTTGGGGGAGGAAGAATCCCAGAAGATGCGGAAAGTGCTGGACGGGCCGGCGGAGGGGCGCACGGTGTAGAAGACCTGGACGCCGTCGCGGGACCATTCGCCATGGCTGGCGGACTGCTCGGGCGGATTCAAGACTACGCGGCGCTTGCTGCGTAACTCATAGAGAAGGAGGGCGCCGTGGGCGGAATCGGAGGAAGCGCCGGCAGGAGGATTGCGGTAAATCACGGAGACCAGAAGCAGATCGGGGTTGCCAGGATTGACCCGAATAACGCCGGAATCGCCAAACTGAAAGGCGGGGCCGCTAATCTCCTGGAGCGGAACGGCTTCGGCGGGCTTGCCGTCGTCGGCGATCCAATAGGCGTTCTGGGCGTCGGTAGCAAGGAGCATGTGGGTGTCGACCCATCCCTGCAGAGTATTGAGGTTATTGGCGTAAAGGGGTGAGGGGATTTCGGGGGTGGTAACTGGAAAAGTCCAAACCTGCCATTTTTGATCCTGGTTGGTCAGGTACGCGATACGGGAATCGTCGAGGGACCAGGAGGGCTGCCGGACACTGCCGTGAACCAGGTCGCGGGCGCGGCCTGTCTCGAACTCGTAGAGAACAAGGGTGTTCTCGGGAGCGGACTTGGAGTCGGCGCGGACGTAAAGGAGCTTTTTGCCGTCGTGAGAGAGCGCGAGATCGGTTCCCGCAGCGCCGGCGATCTTCTTTACGCCCCCACGACTGACCACGATTTTGCCTGCGGAGGTGATGTAGGCCACAGAAGTGGGCGATTTGAAACCGGTCACGGTAGTTTCGGGGGCCGTTTTCTTTTTGGCTGCGTCGTCGGCATCGTCCTCGCTCTGGTTGGTGATGCGGGGAAAAAGCTCGGCGGCAATGCGCGCGCAACCCTTTAGGGCGCCGAGTTGGGGGTGCTCGACTTGAGCGCTGAAGGTGTACTTGGTGGCGGACATGCCGTCGGAACACGCTTCGCGGGACACGTGAATGGTGGTGTTGATGCCTACGGCGGAGTCTTTGGCGTGGTACGTCCAGGCTTCACCAGAGGGGTCGTGCTCGACCTCGGCCGGTTCCAAGACAATGGGAGGGTATCCGGGACGATCCAGGCGTTCCGGACCTTTCTGGCCGATGCGAAGGCTCCAGGCAGGATTATTACCAGAAGCAAGAAGAAGGATTGGAAAGTGCTTGGATTGTGGCGAGGAGGGAGCAGCCGTGGCGGCAGGAATCGAAGGCTGCTTCTTGGCTTGAGAAGGTGCTTGAGCCCAGGCGGTCATGACGGAGCCAGCCATAACGAAAGCCAAACCCGAAAAAAGTAAGCAGCTCCGCGAAGGCATGCGCCTGGATCAATCCTCTGCAGAGAGAATACCGCGCACAGGTTACAGGCACAAATGATATGCGGCGGTGCTTGCGCCTCCATCCGGGGGCGCTTGGGCGAAATGGCCCGAGACGATGCGGAGCAATGCAAGAAGACTGGAGACCGTTCCGTGACTCGGATTTCGTCACCAGCCGTCAAACAAGCGCCTTCAAGGGGCGGCGTGAAAGCCGTCAGTGTAGCCGCGCCGGAACAGCGGTTCGGAACGGGGATCGAAACGATCGATGTAGCGGGTGTAGTCCTGGCGGCGACCTTCTATGGCGTCCTCTCGTCCCAGGCGGTAACCGGCGTCATAGAAGCCGCGATCGGAGTCGCGCATGCGGCTGCTGCCGTCGCGACCGTCGTCGTACCCATCGTAGTAGCCTTCGATAAAGGCTTCCTCAAATTGAGGATTGTATTGGCCGCGGTGGCGTCCGTAAGAGCGGCGGACTTGAGATCTAAGATCTTCGAGGCCGAGGCTGTAGCCTAGCTCGTAAGCGCTCCTCTCGGTGTTTTCAGGGGGGGTGCGCTCGGCATAGGAAGATTCCCGCAAGCCCAATCCATGTTCGTCCCGCTCACGTTCCCCGATGCGCCCGCGACCGTCGATTCGGAACAGGCGGAACTTCTGATTCTCACCAGGATTGGCCGGAAAAATCTGGAAATGGGTTCCATTGCTGTGCGAGCCGTTGGGCAAATCCAGAGACTTTCCAATGCGGGAGGTAATCTTCACCTCGCCGTCGCCAAGATCGTCTATTTTCCAAAGTTGAGTGTCGGCATTGGCCGGCCCGGCCAGAATTACCGGCACCGCCTCGCGAATGGTGGGCTTTTCGACATCCAGAGCCATCCCGTTTTGCGCGGACTTGATGCGGACGAAGCCGAAGCCCGCATCCTCGATGTCCCATTGCTGGTTTCGGGCGTTGTTAGGTGGATTCGGCAGGTCGCCCCCATACGCAGCGTCCCACTGGCGAACGGTACGGCCGTCTCGCAGGTCGGCATCCAGAACCTTGCCGCTGGCAACATTCTCAATTTGGTATCGCCCCGGACCCGAATAGCCGCTGGGTGCCTGGGCCCATGATCCGGAGACCGCGAACATCGAAACAGTGATTAATGCCAATTCGAGCCGGGTGGGGCTAGGAATTCTTGTCAATAAGGCCATTAGGGAATCCTCCTGGCGACGACCTGTGTCAGAACTAGGTGCCGACGAAAAATGTGAATAAGAGTCCGACAGAGGGTGTGAGTCGATTTAAGCAAGCAAGAGAGCTTGCGGCAAGACGAGAACAGGCAGGCGTTGACGTAAGAGACAAGGAAGGTTGAGGCGTTAAAAAAGACTTGACAAAGGCGAATAAAAAGCGAAATACTGGACTGTGAGGTGGGCCATGTCCCTGGTTCCTTCCAAATCGACGCCGGCTGATTTTGACCTCCGCCCCGCGCAACAAACCTCGCTGTTCCCCATTCTTGCCGATGAACGTGGCCCAAAAGCTCGGACCGGATCTGATCTTGCCCCGATCGTGACTGGTCCTGGCGGCAGCATCTCGGGTTGCCCCTCGCCGGATTGCCCCCCGGCGTTACCGGAAGAACATGGCGCCCCTCGCCATGCAGATAGCCGGACCCGAGATGCCGCCGCACCCTGTGGCGGGCCGGAAAGCGCTCCGCTGGTTGGCATTGCCCGCCTCGCTGCCAATTCTCCTGTTGCCGAGACGCAGAGAAATTCGCCGGAACGGCCGGAGTACTTCCTGTTGCCGGTGCGCTCGATTTTGAATCGATGCGATTCCAGGCGGGTACCTTTTGAATGGACCATCAATCCGTACCGGGGATGCGAGTTTGCATGCAAGTACTGCTACGCGCGTTACACGCACGAATATATGGAACTGGATGGCG
The DNA here is from genome assembly GCA_035309625.1 of Candidatus Acidiferrum sp. Lineage (GTDB taxonomy): Bacteria > Acidobacteriota > Terriglobia > Acidiferrales > UBA7541 > Acidiferrum. The sequence continues at coordinate 53,070 of DATGEY010000138.1, read as the reverse complement.
GGGAGTTCGAGAAAAAGATCTTTGTGAAAAAGGATGCGGCGGCGTTGCTGGCGCAGGACATGCGCCGCTATTCATATGAATCGCGGAGTTCGGGTGGAGTGTATCCGGAACACATCGCGATTGGGACCGCCACCGACCCTTACCAACCTGCGGAGCGCGAGCATGGTGTGACGCGGGCGTGCCTTGAGGAGATGGCGAAACGCGAAGGGCTGAGCATTTCGCTGATTACGAAATCGAACCAGATTGTGCGCGACATCGATTTGTTCAAGAAAATCGCGCAGCGTTCCGAGCTGTCGCTGAACATTACGATTACGACGCTGCGGCCGCGGTTGGCGCGTTTGCTGGAACCGCGAGCGCCACGGCCAGATTTGCGATTGGCGGCAGTGAAGCAGTTGCGAGAGGCGGGGTTGGCGGTGGGCGTATCCGCTTGTCCGCTGATACCAGGAATGACCGATCGCGACGGAGAGTTGGAAGGATTGGCTGCGGCGGCGAAGAAAGCGGGGGCGCAGTGGTTCTTTTCCAATGTGCTGTTCCTGATGCCCTCGTCGGCCAAGCAATTTTTGCCTTTTGTGCGGGAGAAATTTCCGAAGCTAGCGAAGCAATATGAAGAGTGGTATGCGAAGAACGGATATGCGCCGGACGAGTACCGGAAGCGGATGTCTGAGCGGGTGGCGAGAATCCGGCAGGAGTACGGATTTGTTTCGCGGCCTTGGGAGGAGCGGACGCGAAAAACGATCCGGCCGCAGCTTTCGTTGGGCTGGCAGGCGGGCGAAATGGGTTTCCGGGCGGCGGGTTAGCCGACCGTGCCGGCTTTTGGGAGGCATTGAACAGCCAGAAGTGGCTGTCCCACTTGAGTTTGTCGCAGTCAACGGCTTAGGGAATGATGATGCGCGATTCTTCGCGCTTTAGTTCCTGGGCGTCGGGGAATTGGCTGCGCAGGAATTCGATGTAGCGGCGCGAGCGCGGGCGGCCGTTGGTGCGCAGCAGCCCCATACGGTAAAGAAAGACCAGTAGATAAAAAATGTCGGAGTCTTTGACCGCCGCGGAATTGCTGTGTTCGGCTTGCTGACGCTTTACCTCGGCGATGAAGCCAGTCAGGGCGGCATAGAGCTCGCGGGGAAGATGCTCGTCCGGGGGCTTCTCGTAGAAGATGCCGCTGCGGAGGGTCTTATACGTTTCGGCGAGGGCCTGGATTCCAGCGAGGACGTCAGGATCGGTAGCCTCGCGGTGCGCGGCGCAAAACTTGGCGATCGTGAAAGCGAAAGCGGCCATGAGCTGCTGCTGCGTATGGACGACGTCGGAAGGAAGATTGACGTCGAGTAACGGGGTGCCAGCCGGAAGGGCTCGGGGATGCTCGTATTCATAACGGTGCGCGGCTATAAGGTGCGGGCAATCCGGTGTGCAATCGATGCTCACTTCGCGGCCGGTGCCGCAGCAGACCGCGCAAATGGTTTCTCCCTTGGCAGGGCAGTAGCGCGCACCTTTTCGTCTTTCGCAGATGGGACAGGACAAGGCAGCTCCGTCGGCTCAAAACAGATATTGCAGAATACGCTGAGCGCAAGCAGAAGCAAAGCGACCGTACGGCAGCCAATTATTCAAAAGTGGCGGAACCAGCCACCCAAGCTGCACCAAATAGAATTTGCCGACGTTGGTTCAAAACCACCAGGCAAAAGAACGTTCCACTTTGCACCCGGCGCAATGTTGGAAGGTCCAGAGTGCAGAGCTACGCCATGATGACTTTCTTTTGGAATCGGCGCGCGGCAACTACCAGGAGGAAACTGCCCATGGCAAACAGGGCCAGCGCGTCGATCCACAGCTGGGAGAGGCCGGCGCCGCGCAGGATGATCCCGCGGGTGATGTTGATGTAGTAGCTGGCAGGAACAAAATAACTGATGATGTAAAAGAACTTAGGCATGGTTTCACGGGGAAAGATGTAGCCGGAAAAGAAAATGCTCGGAAGAAAAGTGAGAAAAGCGAGTTGAATGGCTTCCGACTGGGAATTGGCCTTGCTGGATACCAGTATGCCGATGGAGAGCGAGACGAAGAGGTAGGGCAAGGAAAACAGGCCCAGCAGCAGGACGTTGCCGTGAATGGGAACTTGGAAGACGAAGCGCATGAACGTGACGATGGCGCATAGCTCGGCGCAGCCGATCACTAGGTAGGGCAAAAGTTTGCCCAGTAAGAGACCGAGCGGGCGGACCGGAGTGACGAAGAGCTGCTCGAGGGTGCCGCGCTCTTTTTCACGGACGATAGAGAAAGCGGTGAGAAAAGTGGTTACGTTGAGAAGCAACACGGCAGTGAGGCCGGGAAGAAAGAAATTGGGCGAACGGGAATCGGGATTGAACAGCAACACGGGGCGCATTTCGACGGCCATCTGAGTGCGGTCCCGAAGAACGCGACGGAGAGACTCGTCAAGACCGATAGCAGTAGTGACATTGATTGCTTGGCCGGCAACGGAGGAATCAGAGCCGTCGATGAGGACCAGAACTTGTGCGCCAGTGTGGTGCAACAGGCGGTCGGAATAGTCCACCGGGATCTTGATACCGACGCGGGCGCGGCCGGCGATGATTTCGTCGTTGAGATCCCGGTCATTCAAGACGTATCGGCGAATACGAAAGGTATCGGTATTTTTCAGGCGGTCGATCAACTCGCGGCTTTCGCGGCGGCCGTCGGCGTTGTAGACGACGGTGTTGACCTGGCGGATGTTGGTATCGATACCGAGGCCGAGCACAACCATCTGCAGCAGCGGTATGACCAGAGAAAAGAAGAGGGTGGAGGGATCGCGGCGAACATGCAGCGTTTCCTTGAAGAAGACGGCGCCGAATCCGCGAAAGAGGTCAAACACGGGTGGCCTCCGTCTCCGCCTCGTGCTTGTACGTTAGTTCCACAAAAACGTCCTCGAGGCTGGGAGCCAGCGGGCGGATTTCGCCGACCTTGATGCCGCTTTTGAGGAGTTGCGCGCGTAGATCATTGAGATCGAATCGCTCCTCCACCAGCGCGTGGATGGACTGGCCGAAAATCGTCGCGCTGCGGATGCCGGGAAGGTGGCGCGTCAAGCGCAAGGCCCGGGTAACCTCGGGCGTGGTGATTTCGATGCGCTTGGTGCCTTGCGGCTGCACCTCGGGAAGCTCACGCAGGGAATCGGGAGTGCCGTCGGCAATCAGCCGGCCGTAGTAGATGTAAGCGACGTGACTGCAGCGTTCCGCTTCGTCCATATAGTGGGTGGTGACAAAGAAGGTGATGCCGTGGCCGGAGAGCTCGAAAAGAAGGTCCCAGAGCTGGCGGCGGGCGACGGGGTCGATACCCGCCGTGGGCTCGTCAAGGAAGAGAAGTTGGGGCTCGTGGAGCATGGCGCAGCACAGCGCGAGGCGCTGCTTCCAGCCGCCGGAAAGCTGCGAGGCCAGACGATCGAGGTAGGGCTGGAGGCTGTTGAGCTGGATGATTTCGTCCATCCGGCGCTTAAGACGGTCGGGCGGTAAGCTGTAAATGCGGCCATAGAATTGAAGGTTTTCGGTGACGGTGAGATCGTCATAAAGACTGAAACGCTGTGACATGTAGCCGATATTCTGGCGCACTGCTTCCGGATCGGTGCGCACGTCCAGGCCTTCTACATGAGCGTTACCGCTGCTCAGGGGCAAGAGCCCGGTGAGCATCTTGATCACGGTGGTCTTGCCACTGCCATTGGGACCCAGGAAGCCGAAGATTTCGCCTCTCTGCACCTGAAAGGTGACGTCGTTGACGGCGGTAAACTGGCCGAACTTGCGCACCAGGTGTTCCGCGGAAATAGCGAGGCCGTTGGATGGCGTTGCAGCTGGCATGATTAGTTCGCGGCTTTCAGCTTGACGTCGGCGGCCATTCCGGCGAGGACCTGGCCCGCTGGATCAATGATGCGCACCTTCACGCCAAAAACCTGGTGCACGCGTTCTTCGCGAGTTTGCACATTGCGCGGCAAGAATTCGGCCTGCTGATTGATTTGTTCGACCTGGCCCTCGAAGGTTTTCTTGGGGAAAGAATCCACGCGGACGTCGGCTTTTTGGCCGACTTTGACGTGGCCGATCTCCGTCTCCGGGATGTAGATGCGGACGTAAATCTGGTCGGCCTCGAGCAGCGTGGCGACCGGCGTATTAGGAGCGACAAGATCGCCGGGGCGAACGTCCAGTACTTCTACGGTGGCGGCGCTCGGGGCGATTACCTGGCGTTCCCGGTAGCGTGCTTCATCGTAGGAAAGCGCAGCCTTGGCGGAGTCAACGTCTTCGCGACGGTTGCCGCGCTCGAGCTTCTCGAGGGTGGCTTGGGTTTGCTGGTAGCGGGCGGCGGCGGCGGCAACTTCCTCAGGGCGATAGCCGCTTTGCAATTGATCGAGCTTCTGCTGCGCGCTCTGTACCATGGCCACGGCCACGCGCCAGGCGGCTTCCGCGGTGTCACGCTGCTGCTTGGACACCAAGTCTTTCTTGGCCAAAGAATCGTAGCGCTGGAAGTCCAGTTGTGTACGGGTTTCGTCGGCCTTGGTGCGATCCAGGTCCGCTTGCGCGGCAGCGGTATCCTCCTTGCGATATCCGTTCTTGCGTTGCTCGTATTCCGCTTTGGCAGCCGCGGCGGCGGCACGGGCTTCGGCGATTTCCTCCGGCCGGTAGCCCCGTTGCGCCTTTTCCGCAGCGGCGCGGGACTGCTCCAGGGAGGCCAGCAACTCTTTGTCGTCGAAGGTAATCAACACTTGACCAGGCTGCACCCGATCCCCTTCGCGAACCAGGACCTGATCGATGCGGCCGCCAATTTTGGAACCAACGCGGGTGTCGCGGGCCTCCACCGTACCGGAGCCTTGCAGCGCCGCGTCATGGCGGAACCAGCCAGCGGCATAGGCGGTCGCGGCGAGAGCCGCTGCAATTATGACCAGGAAAATGAGGGATTTGCGATTCATTGGAGGCCTCAGCTCCCGGGTTCAGCCTGGCGGACCGGCTTCGGAGATGCTGCGCGGCGCCAAACCCTGCCAAACTACGTTAAGGGCCGTCCGGATGCGGTCGGGCAAGGTGGCGTCGCCAAAAAGCGACCAGATCAATAAGGTCCCGAAAACCGTTTGGCGGAATACGTGGGCAAGCTCTCCCGCAGGTAGGTCGCGACGAATGTCGCCGCGATCCTGCCCAAGCTGCACGACTTGGGTGAGAAGGCCATGAGCACGGGCTTGATTTTCGCGCATGGCGCTGCGCACGGTGGAAGTGGAGAGGTAGGCTTGCAGGATGGCGCGGACTACATCGGGAGCTTTCGCGGGTTCCTCGGTCATGCGGACGCTGAGGCCGTTTAGGAAGTCGGGTATCGGCTGGCTGTGTTCGCGCAAAGTTTCCACCGCGGCGTGTAGTTTGGAGAGCTGCATTTCGCTGAAGGCGATGAGGATATGGTCTTTGCTTGGGAAGTAATTGAAAAAGGTTCCTTTGCCAACATCGGCGGCATTGGTGATGTCTTCGACCGTGGTGTCTTCAATACCTTTTTCGGAGAACAGTTTAAGGGCCGCGCGGAAGAGCCGTTCGCGGATATCGGCGCTGCGACGCTGGCGACGGTCCGCGGGCGGAGAGGGCATTCGTGGAAGCTCAGGGAGCTTTTTGATCATGACCTGCGACCACGTCTGACTATAAGTCATCTATGAGCAGAAGTCAATTCAAGGACAGAGTGCTAGCAACCGCTTGGGGCTTGCGCGAACCCCGCGCAGACGGAACTCTTCGCTCCCGTTATTTGGTTTTCGGAGATTTCTGATTTAACAACGAAATCAGTTTCTGGGCGGAGGGCGGCACAGCCGCGGCTCCCTTGAAGATGATGCTTTCTGCCTCGAGTTTTCTGCCATAAATGCGAGCGTTGGCATCATTGTCGGGACGAACCGAGGAGCCGGCCAGGGAAACTCCGGCAAAAAGACCGCGGGCGCGAGAGTACGTGAGAATCTCGGCGCGCATGGTGACGTCCGTTTCGGCAGCGGCATTTCGTCCAATGGGACCGGCGGCGGCGGAGGCGTCCGCGCCGAGCTTCACTTTACTCTTGAGGATGGCGTGGGCGCCGCGATCATTCATGACCAAAAGCACGAAATCGGTGGCTTGACCGCCGATTTGAAAGCCGACGCTGCCGCCTTCTAAGGCCATCAACGTGGGGGCGCTCCACGGCCCGGTGAAGTGCTCGCCGGTGCGGCAGGTCATGGCACCACGGCCATAGCTCCCACCAATCACAAAGGCCGCTTTGAGCACGGAGGGATACACGATGACGCATTCGGCTTTATCCAGGAGGTCCTGCGGAATGTCGTCGGGAATATCGAGGATTTCCTTTAAGACCACTCCGCAATTTTCGAGGCGCTCGGAATCCTTTTTCTTGTCCGCCGCGGCGAGCGGCAACCCAATGGCTAGCGCCAAAACAGAGGAAATTATCGGCTTCAACATCCATTCACCTCGCTAAATTTAGATGATGCGATTTTACGTTCCGGGGTTCACTGGGCGCAACCCGCGGAGTTTCCCAACCTATCGTTATCTTTGTCTTCGCTACAACGTCCTCACAGGCGCTGGAGACGAAGCATTTCTGTCATTTCGACTATACTTTCCCAGAACGCAATTTGCCAGAGGGAGGAGCGGTGCGGGCCATCTTGAAACTTGCCGTGTTGCTGACCTCGGCGATCCTCAGCAGCGACCGCATGATTTGGGGCGACGCTGGGGCGGCAGAACTTCCTTCTGCAACGCCTGCGAAAGCAAAAAAATCGCATGCCGCTGCGGCCAGGCGGAAGTTCGAAGAGCGCGTTAATGCACTGTTGTCGGCGGCGCCGGCGAGCAAGGGCGAATGGGGACTGTTAATCGTCGATGCTGAAGCGGGCGAGACGCTGTATGAATTGAATGCGGACAAGTATTTCGTGCCGGCTTCAAACATGAAGCTATTCACCACCGCGTTGGCGTTGGCTAAGCTGGGACCCGACTATCGATTTCATACTACTTTAGAGACCCATGGAACGGTTTCTCCACAAGGTGTGCTGAACGGCGATCTATTTCTTGTGGGACGGGGCGATCCCAACCTTTCGAACCGGAAATTTCCCTACGAACTGAAAGAGGAATTTGACGGAGCGCCCGAGAAGGCACTGGCGGAATTGGCGGACGCGCTGGAAACGAAAGGCGTTAAGGAAATCGCGGGGGATGTAGTGGGGGACGACAGTTATTTCCCCCGCGAAATGTATCCTAACGGATGGGAAATCGATGACATGGTTTGGGAGTATGGTGCCGCGGTTTCGGCCATCGTAGTGGATGACAACACGGTGACGCTGACGTTGACGTCTGGGGAATCGGCAGGTGCGCCGGTGCAGGCGGTGGTGGCTCCGGAGACGCTGGATTTCACCGTGCGAAACGACGTGGTTACCTCCGCGGCCGAAACCAAGTCGGATTTGACGCTGACCAGGGAGCCGAATTCAAAGTTGGTGGTGATTCGCGGAACGATGCCGGCGCACAGCGCGCCACGCAAGCTGGTGCTGGCCATTCACGATCCGGCGGAACATGCGGCGGCGCTGTTAAGCCGTCTACTGGTCGAGCGCGGAATCAGGGTAACCGGTGTTGCGCGTTCGCTGCACGTCCCGGAAGGGACGGGTGCCGTTCCGCGCGCAGTGCTCGCCGAGCACGTGTCAGTGCCATTAGCCGACTCGGTAAAGCTGGTAAATAAAATCAGTCAGAACTTGCACACAGAGATGTTGCTGCGCGCCGCCGCACGACAGACGGCGGTGTGGAACACGCCTGACGATCTCGCCAAGTTTCCTGCGGACTTTTACTCAGCCGCAGGAATTGCGGCCGCTGACGTAATTCAAACCGACGGCTCCGGGCTATCGCGGCATGACCTGGTGACACCGCGGGCGATTACGGCGTTGCTGAAGTATGCACAGGGTCAGCCGTGGTTCGCGGCATACTTTGCGTCGCTGCCGGTAGCGGGTATCGATGGAACCCTCGAGACATTGATGAAGAACACACCCAGCGCCGGGCGAATTCATGCGAAGACCGGTTCGGTGGAACACGTCCGGACGCGTTCAGGCTTTGCCGATACGCCGGGAGGGCGGCGGCTCATTTTTTCTTTCCTCAGCAACAATCAGGGCGGGAAGAATCACGAGGCGTCGGACGCGCTGGACGGCTTGTGCCTGGCGATGATCGAGGAATTCGATCGCAAGCCGCCGGCCATCCACGCAGGTAAGCATTCGCACCAACCCGATGCGAGAAGGCCCAAGTAAGTGGGGGATGATCCATCAGATATGCTGATGTAAGCGAACGATGGCGCGAGCGGCACAAGACGTTTTGGAATTTGACAAGCTGCGGGAGCTGTTGCGACTGCGCACGACGTGTGTGCTTGGCAAGCGGGCGGTGGATGGGCTCCATCCAGGCACCGACCGAACTTTGCTGGAGGATACCTTCGCGCAAATCCGCGAAGCTCGGGAATGGTTGCGAGCGGAACGGGAATTGGGATTTGGCGGAGTGGCCGATCCGCAGCAATGGCTCGAGCGTATCGAAGGGCCGGGCGCGGTGCTGGATCCCGGAGAATTGCTGGACGCCGCTTCCTTGCTGGAAACCGCCGGCGGATTGCGCCAACAGTTCCGCGAGGAATCCGCGGAGTTTCCGCTGCTCGCTGCGCGCGCGGCGTCACTCGCCGATTTTCGCGACACCCTGGCAGCCATACGGCGCTGCGTTTTGCCCAACCGGGAGATCGGCGACGACGCATCGAAAGAGCTGCGTCGAATCCGCGCCAGCGTAGCCCAGACCCGCGATTCCATTCAGAAAACACTGAAGCAAATCTTGCGGTCCCGAAACGCGCAGGCCGGCGAAGACTACGTCACACTGCGCAATGATCGCTTCGTGATTCCGGTGCGCGCCGAGAATCGTCGAAACGTTCCCGGAATCATGCATGGTACAAGTGGAACGGGACAAACGGTTTTTCTGGAACCATTCGAGACCGTCGAGACCAACAACCTGCTGGTGCAGCTGGCGGAAGAAGAGGCCGCTGAGATTGTACGCATCCTGCGGGAGTTGACCGAGCGGCTGCAGGGGCTGCGCGACCCCTTGCAGGCTGCCGCGGCAACCATCGCGCAATTCGACGGCATTTTTGCGCGCGCCCGGTTTGCGCGCGATTTCGACGCTGCCATTCCGGAGTTCGCCGCGCCGGGCGAGCTGCAGTTGGCGGCGGCGCGGCATCCGGTGTTGGAAGACAAACTGCGCCAGGAAAATCGTGCGATTGTGCCAATGTCGCTTTCGCTGGGAGGGGACGAGCGACTGCTGGTGATCAGCGGACCAAATACCGGGGGCAAAACAGTGGCGCTGAAGACCACGGGCATCGCTGCGCTTTCCGCGCAATCGGGAATACCGGTTGCGGCGCAGCGCGCAGTCCTTCCCGTTTTTGACCAGGTGCTGGTGGACATCGGCGATGAGCAATCGATTGCCGCGGACCTTTCCACATTTTCGGCGCACATGCTGCATTTGAAGTCGATGCTGCAGGCTGCGACGCCACAGTCGCTGGTGCTGGTGGACGAGATGGGAACGGGTACGGCGCCGGAAGAGGGTGCGGCGCTGGCCGTGGCGTTGCTGGATGAGTTTCGCGCGAAGAACTGCATTGTGCTGGCGACCACGCACCATGATCGATTGAAGGGCTATGCCTCCAGCACTCCCGGAGTGGTCAACGCGGCGGTAGAATTCGATGACGTGAATCTGCGGCCGACGTATCGCTTGATGGTCGGCGTGCCGGGCGGTTCGAGCGGGATCGCCATCGCTCAGCGACTGGGCTTGGCAACTTCGATCATCGAGCGCGCCGGGGCTTTGCTCACGCCGGAGTCGAGAGAGGCTGCGGACCTCATTGCGTATCTGCATCGCAGCCGCGACGAATTGGACCGCATGCAGCAACAAATGGCCTTAGAGCGGCACTCGCTAGAGGAAGAACGGGCCAAACTTCGTACTCAGTGGGTGGAACGCCAGCAAAGACGAATCAAGGAACTGGAAGAGAAATTCGCGGAGATGCAGAAGCGTTTTGACGACAATGTCGCGCGCGTACTGGAGGCCGTCAAAGAACGCGAGGTGCGCGGACTATTGGAGAAGTCCGCCAAGCGCAAGATGCAGGATGTTCGCAGCCACGCACGGGAGGAACTGAATGCGGCGGTAGTGCACACACTGGCGGATTCACAGGCGGACCTGGGCACTGCTGCACGATCAGAAGGAGTGCGCGCCGAGCAACTGCAGCCGGGCACGCGGATCCGCGTGCGCGGATTCAGTAAAGCAGTGATTTTCCGCAGGCTGGACGGCAGTTCCGCGGAAATCGAAGCGGGGCCTTTGCGCATGAAGGTGGCCGTGGGAGAGATTGTAGGCGTTGAAACCGTTGCGGCATCGGCAAACCCGGGCAACATTTCTGGCAGCGTCCCGGTGCGTTCTCAGCGCGCGGAGGTCGGCCGAACGGAGGAAATCAACCTGATTGGGTCCACGGTCGAAGAAGCCACCGAGCGCGTGGACAAATTTCTTGACGATGCGGCCCTGGCCCACATAGCCAGAGTCCGAATCATTCACGGACACGGAACGGGCGCACTGCGAAAAGGACTTGGCGAGTTTCTCAAGGCGCACCCGTTGGTGGCCAAACAATCCTTCGAGGCCGAAGACCGCGGCGGAAAAGCGGTCACGGTTGTAGAATTGCGTTCGTAGAGGCAAATGGCGGAAGCGGGCTCGACAGCGGAACGGGTGAAGCAGCAAGCCGACATTGTTCGGGTTGTCGGCGAATATGTGCGCCTGAAAAAAACCGGAAAGGACTTCAGCGGGCTCTGTCCTTTTCACCAGGAAAAAACTCCGTCTTTTACGGTTTCGCCGATTAAGCAGATTTTTTATTGTTTTGGCTGTGGCAAGGGCGGGGATATCTTCAATTTTGTGATGGAGACGGAACGCTGCGAATTTTCCGAGGCGCTGCGCATTGTGGCGGAGAAGTGCGGCATCTCGATTCCCAAGCCGAAAGCCAGCTCGCCGGCGGAGCGCACGCAAAGCAGCGTGCGTACCACGCTGGTGGAAATGCACCGCGTAGCGCAGACGTTTTTCGTAAAGCAGTTGCTGGGAACGGCGGAAGGAAAGCTGGCTGGCGCGTACCTGGAAGACCGCGGCCTGGACCAAGCGACCATCGAACGTTTTGGGATCGGTTATGCGCCCAGCGGCGGGGACCTGCTGCTTCGCCATCTGCAAGGCAAGTATGCCGAAAAGCTGCTGGCCGAATCCGGTCTGGTTTCGCGCGCGGAGGGCGGGCGAATGTTTGATCGCTTTCGGCGCCGGATTACTTTCCCGATTGCAAACGAGTCCGGAAAAATCGTGGCGTTCGGATGCCGAGCCCTGGGAGATGACCAGCCCAAGTACCTGAACTCGCCGGAAACGCCGATCTATTCGAAAAGCAATGTGTTGTATCACCTGGACCGCGCGAAGGAGGCGTTACGCCGTTCGGATTTCGCGGTGCTGGTGGAAGGCTACATGGATGCTATCGCCGTTGCCAGGACAGGAATCAGCAACGTGGTGGCCAGCTGCGGGACGAGCCTGGCCGAGCCGCAAATTAAATTGCTGGGACGATTCACCAAGCGCGTGATCGTGAACTATGACCCGGACACCGCCGGGCAGGCAGCCACCGAGCGTTCGATCGCGATTTTGCTGGAGCAGGATTTTGAGGTGCGCGTGTTGGCGCTGCCGGGTAAAGCCGATCCCGACAAATTCATTCGCGAGCAAGGCGCGGAGGCGTATACGAAGCTGCTGAAGGAGTCGCCGCCGTACGTGGATTACTTGATCGCCCGAGCTCGGCTGATGGACATGAGTACGGCCGAGGGCAAGTTGCGTGCGGTTAATTTTCTGTTGCCCTACGTGCAAAAAATTCCGAATCGCATCCTGCGCTCGGAATGGGCCACGCGCATCGCGCAGCAGCTCCGCCTTGACGAACCCGTGCTTCGCGCCGCGCTGAGCAAAGCCGCTAACGAACGCCGCAGCGAGGTGAAGACCCAGCCGGAGCTGGTCGGGCGCGCCGCAAAGCCGATTGAGCGCCGGCTGGTCCGCATGTTGGCAGAAGGCGAGGGCTTTCGCGGCGAACTGGCGCGGCAGCTCCAGCAAGACCAACTTTACCTTGGACTGGAGACCGAGAAGATCTTCGCGGCGCTGATCGTCGCCAGTCTCTCTGGCGAAGCCGTGCAAGCGACCGAAATTGCCGCCAGCCTGGAGGACCGCGACCGCAGGCTGCTCTACGAAATCCTGTTCGAGGAAACCAGCGAGCTCTCTTGGGAGGAAGCGCAAAGCTGTGTGGACGCACTCCGCCACCGGCAGGCTGAAAAGCAGCTGGCGGACGTGCAACGGAGCATCGAAGCGAACCCCGGACCGCCCGAACTGCGCAGTTTATTGCAAAAGAAGCAGGAATTAATGCGGCAACTGGCTGCAGCGCGATAGCCAATTGGCCGGAATTCGATGAGGAGTTTTTCACAACATTCCATCAATTAAATCATTGACGCCAACGGACTTAAACGTGTAGCGTACTAGGGTTTCGCGAGTAACGGTTTTGCCGCTAAGTGCATCTAATGTAGGAGATTAGCGGCAGGGGGCAAGTACCAAGCGCGAGACGCGGGTGACGCACGGGCGAGCGGCAACTACGCGTGCACAAAGCTCCAAATTACGTTTTCGGTGACCGCATGGCGGTCAATGTGGTAGCGCGAATTCTGGGGAAAATTCCACAGTTCGCGCGGGTGAGCGAGTCTGTTTACATCTCAGCGAATCTAATAGCATTGCCCCGAATGATGCCGTAGCAGCGGACGTATGGCGAAATTGGCGGTGAAATTGGGGAGGGATTTGTGGCGGTAGCAGGTCTTGAAGAGAAATACGACGCGGTACGCCAGCTCATTGCGGTCGGCAAGGAGCGCGGCTATCTGCTGTACGACGAGGTAAACGATTCACTTCCGGCTGAAGTGCACTCCTCGGAAGAGATCGACGACCTTCTCACCACCTTTGAGCGCAATGGCATCGAGATTTACGAAGACCAGGCGTCGGCGAAGGCGGCGCGTGCGGTCGAGGTGTCCGGCGAGAGCGGCGACCACGAAGTTACCGTGAAGGAAGAAGCGCACGAGCCGGAGAGCGATCTGGACCTGACCCCCGGTTCCCTGGAAAAAACCAACGACCCGGTGCGCATGTACCTGCGTGAGATGGGCACCGTCCCGCTGCTGACCCGCGAAGGTGAAGTGACCATCGCCAAGCGCATTGAGCGCGGCCAACTGGTGGTGATGAAGGCCATCACCCGCTCTCCCATCGTCATCAAGGAATTGATCGCGGTAGGCGACGATCTGCGTAAGGGTGTTCGCTCCATCAAAGAGATCGTCCAGTTCGACGATGAAGAGCTGACCGAAGAAAAGATCGCGAACAAGACCAAGCAGACGCTCAAGCACATCGAGAAAATCGCCAAGCTGTATGACAACGCGCTCAAGCAGGCCATCCGCCTGGAGAAAACTCCCAAAGCCAAGAAACGTTCGTATATTCACGCGAAATGGGACGTGGCCCGCACTCGTGTGGAGATTTCGCTGGCGGTTCGCGATATCGATTTCAACCCGTTTGAGAAAAAGCGGCTGATCGACAAAATGCGCGGCACGGTGGAGCGCCTGCAATCGTTGGAGCGTGAAGCCGGCCGCCTGGAGCGCCGGGTGGACGTTGCCAAAGGCGACGTGGCCGCGGAAGCGCGCAAGGAACTGCGTACCCGCCGCACCGAGCTGAAAGATATTGAAGAGGCCAGCGAGGTCGGGCTGACTGAACTCAAGCGCACGCTCACCATCATTCATCGCGGCGAAGCGGAAGCCGAGCAGGCCAAGAAGGAATTGATCGAGGCCAACCTGCGATTGGTGGTTTCCATCGCCAAGAAATATACCAATCGCGGCTTGCAGTTCCTGGATTTGATTCAGGAAGGCAACATCGGCTTGATGAAAGCCGTCGACAAATTCGAGTGGCGCCGCGGCTATAAGTTTTCGACCTATGCCACCTGGTGGATTCGTCAGGCCATCACGCGCGCCATCGCCGACCAGGCGCGCACCATCCGCATCCCAGTGCACATGATCGAGACCATCAACAAACTCGTGCGCACCAGCCGACAGTTGGTCCAGGAACTCGGCCGCGAGCCTACCAGCGAAGAAATCGCCAAGCGCATGGATATCCCGGTGTCCAAAGTGCGCAAGATTTTGAAAATCGCGCAGGAGCCGATTTCCCTGGAAACCCCCATCGGTGAGGAAGAGGATTCGCACCTGGGCGACTTCATCGAGGACAAGGCCGTGGTCTCCCCGTCCGACGCGGTCATCAACCTGAATTTGAAAGAACAGACGTCTTCGGTGTTGAAAACGCTGACGCCGCGCGAAGAAAAAGTAATCAAGATGCGCTTCGGCCTCGACGACGGCAGCGAGCATACACTCGAGGAAGTCGGCCAGTCCTTCGCGGTCACCCGCGAACGTATCCGTCAGATCGAGGCTAAAGCGTTGCGCAAGCTGCGCCATCCTTCGCGTTCGCGCAAGCTGCGCGCCTTCCTGGAAGGCCCCTCCCGCGATTATCTTTAGAAAAGACCCGCGAGCACGAAACTGGAAAACAAACGCCTCCGAAATGACTCGGAGGCGTTGTCGTTTGAGAATCACCGAACGCCAAATCAGGCTGAACCATTCATTGGAAGGTCTTGCTCAACCTCTGATTCTGGTGAATCGCATAACCAATCGCACCGTCGAGAGACTCGCAAACATCAGAAACACTACTACCCCCGGCGCCAATGCCGCCGAGTTCAGCCGCGGCGGACTTTGCAAATTCGCGCGAAACACCAACTCCATCACAAACAGCAAAAAAGCCAGCAACGCACAGCCGAACCATGCCATATGCATCTGCAAGTAATCCAAAGTCTCCTCGCGCCGCTCCGGGTCCAGCCAAAATTCCTTATTCGGCAAATTGATCAGCGACACCGGCATTGCTCCAATGATCCGCGGAATCCCGAAGCCCACCAATGCCGCCAGGACCACCACGACTGCCTCTGCACTCAAAAACGCCGCCTTGCTTTGCCACCCGTTCACCGCCCCGTTTCCCGCAAAGTGCGAACCCAGCACGTCCGGCAGTCGTGGCGCATAGTAGAAGTAACGCAGCGCTCCAAACAACGCCAGCGCAAAGAAGACGGAACCGGGCAGTCGCGTGTTCGCCATTGTTCGGTCAGAGTATGCAATCCCAGCATCCCGCCGCAAGCCGCTCAACGCAATCCGTGCCTGCGGAGTAATCGTTGAGATCTCTTTTGCTATGCCCCACGGAATGTTATAGACACAGAAATATCTTGACAAGTAATCTTTTTTGGCGCATACTAATTGGCGTGAAATACTGCGTTTGGTTCGCGAGTGCGGTCGGCCCCCGACCTCGATAGCTGCTTAAGTCCTTTGCAATCCGCCGTGCTAAATTTCTCGGCTGAGAACCAATTTTATCACCCGCAAGTCCTTTAGATTCCGCAGTTACCAAGCGCGTTTCAATAAGTCCTTTAGAATGCGCAGTTACAGAAAACCGGGGGGTGGGGGGTAGCCGGTTCCGTGCAGTAGCGGCGGCCCCGTCAGCTTAATCTCCGCTCCCTATTCGTTTAGAATGGCTCTCCTATGAAATCCAAGCAACGCTACGTCGCCCTCACCCTCATCCTGCTGCTGGGCGCCTCGGTGTTCGCGCTCATCCGTACGCATACATCTCAGCCGGCCTTTTTCGTCCCGGCCACCACGCAAGTCTCGAATCCCACCGAGCCCGAACTGGTCGACCAGAAACCGCTACAGACCGCCCAGCAGTTCGCCAAGATGACCACTAGCGAGGAGGAGAAGCCCTTCGCGCAAGAAGCCCTGGAGGTCGGCGACAAGGAAATGGATCTCGCCTTTGCTGCCGCGGTCCTCGATGCGCAGCAGCACCCCCCTGTCTTGACTCCGCAAGCGAAAGCCATCCAGGCTCGCCTGCAAAAAGCGGAAGATGCCGGGGACGCCGACAAGAAACGCGTCGATGCGCTGACCGCCGCGGATGCCAAAGCAACCGGAAGCAAGAAGGACGCCTTGGATGCCCAGCTCGACAGTGCCAAGGCCCAACTCGAGCTCGATCAAGACGAAGTCGACGAAGCCAAAGAGGATCTCTCTCACGCCGGCGGCGATCCTCAGGGCCGCATTCAGGCCCTCCTGGCGCAACACGAGGCTGCGTCCCATTCCTCGGACAGTACAAAAATCACCGTCAGCGAACCGCCCGAAGCCCTCGGCCTCATCCATCGTTTCCAGCAATGGTCCGCTTTGCATCAGAAGCAGCTTCAATTGTGGCGCGCAAAACACGATGCGGAATCCGCGGCAGAATCGCTCGCCGCGAAACGCACTACGCTCGAAAAGCAGATCGACCAGCAAAAGACGCAAGTCGGCCCATCCGCTCCGGCCCCGCCCGGGCAAGCCGGCTCTCTGGAGGAATCTGCCGCTATCGCAAAAACCACCAGGCGCCGCGCCGGGGATCAGAAAGCCCTGATCACTCTCGACAAGCGCATCAACAACGAAAGACAGTTGGCCGAAGTGTACGGCGACTGGATCCTCGTCGTAGCCGGAAAGCAGCGAGCCGTTTTGTACCGCGGCATGATTGGCGTCACCATAATTCTCGGAATCCTCTTGATCGGCGTCTTTTTTGATGGGTGGCTTGAGCATTTTCTGGGTAAAACATCGCTCGATCGTCGCCAGGTAGAAACGCTGCGCACGGTCACCCGCGTATCTCTGCAGATCGTCGCGGTACTCTTCATTTTGCTGGTCGTCTTGGGACCGCCAAGTCAACTCGGCACATTTCTCGGCCTGGCCGGCGCTGGCCTCACTGTGGCCCTTAAAGATTTTATCGTGGGCTTCCTTGGCTGGTTTGTTTTGATGGGGAAAAATGGCATTCGCCTGGGCGACTGGGTGGAAATCAATGGAGTAACCGGGGAAGTCGTGGAGCTAGGCATGTTTCATACCGTCCTGCTCGAAACCGGCAACTGGACCGACTCCAGCCATCCCACTGGACGGCGAGTCACTTTCACCAACAGCTTCGCGATTGAGGGTCACTACTTCAATTTTTCAACTTCGGGACAGTGGCTCTGGGATGAATTGCAAATTGTAGTTCCGGTCGGACAGGATCCCTACCCTATCGTCGACGCCATTCAGAAGAAAGTGGTCGAAGCCACCTCCGAGGGGGCCCTGCAAGCCGAAAAGGAATGGAAAGGCGCGGTAAGAACGCGAGAGATGAGCGCACAAACCGCCGCGCCGGCCGTCAATATAAAACCGGTCATCGGCGGGATTGAAATCGCGGTCCGCTACATCACGCGAGCCAACGAGCGCTACCAGCTGCGCGCCAAGCTCTATGAAGCGGCGGTTGCCCTGATGGGACAGGCGACGGCACCACCAGAAAAAGTTACGCGCTAACGCCGCCAAAATTTCATCACCGCGGAATAGTCCAGATCTTCCTTCGCGTTCCCTTTTACGTAGTTGTAAGTCTCCCTCGCCGCCGCCGTTGCGGGCAGCGCAACACCGAGTTGGTTTCCCAGATCGAGCGCCAAACTCAGATCCTTGTGCATCAGGCGCAACGGGAAGCTCGGTTTGTATTCGCCTTTCAGGAGGTTTGGCGCCTTTACATCCAGCACTCCGGAGCGCGCCATGCTCGATTGCATTACCTCCACCAGGCTCTCGCCCTTCAGCCCGGCGCCGGTAACCAGGGCCAACGCTTCGGCCAGCGCATCCACTTGCAGCGCCAGGATCAGGTTCATCGCCAGCTTTATGGTCTGGCCAGCGCCATTCGGGCCTAGGTAGAACCAACGCTTTCCCAAAACCCCGAGAACGGGCTCAACGGCCTTCAATGTCTCGGCATCTCCGCCCACCATGAAAATAAGCTCGCCCTTCTTCGCGCCCCAATCGCCACCGGTAACCGGCGCATCCAGAAAGTGCACATTGCGCTCCGCACAGGCCCCCGCAATCTTTCTCGCCAGCGCCGGCGAAACGGTGCTGGAGTCAATGTACCTGCTGCCCGGCTTCAACCCCGCCAACGCGCCGGAATCCTTGCCATCCGTTCCCCATAACACGCTCTCCAGCGCCGGAGGGTCGCTGACGATTGACAGCAGGACATCCGAACCGGCAGCGACTTCCTTGGGGGACATGGCCAGTGTGGCGCCCATCGCTACCAGCTCATTCGCCCGTGAAGCCGTTCGATTCCAGACGATCAGGGGGTAACCGGCTTTCAATAAATTCATTCCCATCGGCTGGCCCATCAAACCCAGGCCAATCAAGCCAACTTTTGTTTTGGAGCTAACGGCGGATTCCACGAGGTTCTCCTAAATAAGGTCTGCGATTAGACCAGGACCAAACTTGATTGTACAGGTTTGCTGGAAAGTGCTGGCAGATTTGCCGAGCCAAGCCGTCGGAAAATCTCCCAGAGCTGCTTGGCCGACTAATCTTAAGCAGTCTTTGTTGGGTCAGGTAAAGCGATCAATGTGGGCGTCGCGCCGGAAGCGGTGGCTGTCGCCCGAGAGACTTTATCGCTGCACTCCGGGCTGGCTGCGGTCGATTTTGCGGCTCCCAGGTCACTGCCGTCCTGGGACTCAGGTTTTTCTTCCAGACGGACAATATATTGATACGGGATTTCCCAGCGAAAATGCTTGGTTTGCCCGTGCAGCACAAAGCTTTGCTCCAGGAAAATAGAGCGGCCCGAATCGGCCACAAATGTACCGGATGCGGGCAAAAGGATATCGCCCGCGCGGTAATGTACCTCCACACTGCGACCCAAAAACTCGGAATACCGGGCCATGACGTTCAGTGTCGCGGCCATCCATAAGGGCGGTCAATAGTACGGAAGGACTCCTCTGCGGAATTGTGTGGAAAAGATCGAAAATTCTCGCAAGTGCACCCGGAACCACGGGTGCCACGCCCATTCTCTTAGCGGCGTTCCAACATCAGCGCTTCCATCGCTCTTCTCGAACAGGTTCGACGTGCAAATAGTTCGTACTTTTCGCCAGGCTGGCTATGTTCAGAAGGCCGCCGCGAATACTCTGTTATCGCTCAAAGCATATTTTTGTAGGTAGTTCTTAACTTTCACTTTGCGTGCGGTGTTCCCCGAACTCATGTAGCGTACTTTGCCGAAAATTGGGCGTTCGGGCCCCCACGGGCGGTCGTATCGGCCAAGGCACCAGAAGATTCCGCTGTAAGAATTGGGATTTCTTCCGTCCAGCGCATATTTATTGTTCAGATGCACCAGCGTCTCACTGGCCTCCTTGGGCGTACGCGACCATTCGAGGATCTTCTTGCCCCACAGCATGCGCAGATAGTTGTGTATGCGTCCCTCTCGAATCAGTTGTATCTGCGCTGCATTCCAAAGCACGTCGTACGTTCTTGCGGATTCCAGTTGCTCCCGCGAATAGCTGGGTTTGCGCTGGTCTTTGGCATGTACCTTGAGCGTCTGCAAAGCCCAGGGAGGGAGCGACTTAAATTGATCGTAGTCTCGCCGGTGAACCGTGAAGTTGTATCCTAGCTCGCGCCAGGTGACCAATTCGTCGAGAAAAGCCTCGGCGTTCGCGCTCATGTTCCACCAGCCTTCGCGGCTGCCATTGCCGCGTAATGCCAGTTTTTCCGGCGTCCACCCTTCGCGCCCGGACAATTCCGAGAACACCTCATGCGTCGAAATATGCCCGAAGTGCAAGTAGGGGGACATCCTACTGGCGACGTCGAGCTGCGGCTCATTCCGTTTCTCGGAGTAATCCGGGAGTCTGTGGTCGAAAAACGTCTTTAGACGCCGGACAGCCTCCCGGTGACCGCCGCGAATCTCAGCCGGCTCCACGGTGTGATCGATCGGCAGGGATCGCACAAAACTAAAATCGTCGCTTCCTAAGTTCGCCATCGGCCATCGGACGAGCACTTCCTCTGAAATCGCGAGACGTTCCGGCACCGCACGCCGCTGAAGAGCATGCGCAGATGGAAAATCATCGAGGTGCGCGGGTAAGGCCTTCTGCAGGAAACGGCGGAAAGCGTACGCGGTCGGATAGACCATCTCAGTTGCACGAAGCGGAAGCAAACCGTTGGAATCGACCGCTTCCAGGCGAACCCCAACTTTTGTGGAAGCCGCGGCAACCATGTTCGGCAGAAAGAAACACGGAAACTCATCGGTCACCACAACGCAAGCTCGCGAAGACAAGGCTTGCAACAAGCCGCACCCGGCTCCGCGTGTAGGCTCGATATACGGGAAATAAGCCACTCCGGCCTTCTCGCAAGCCTGCTGATTGTCCGCCATCCCCTCAATGACGAAACGATGCATCCGGTCGCTGGCCCAGCGGTAATCACAACGCAGCGCCTCGAAAATCACTAGCGGCTTGCGCAATTCGCGGCAATAAGCCAACGCGTGATCCATCGCGAAGTTGTACTGCAACCTGCGCGCCGAAATCATCCAGTACAGTACGTAGGCACCGGAGACGCGCAAGGACTCGTCATTGCAACGCCGAACGCGAATTGCTGGTGCCGAATGCAGGACGTCTCCCAATCTCCCCGCGAGGTTCCCGGGGGCAACACTCCAATAGGGTATCGAACCGGTTTTCGCAGCGCAAAGTGCTAGCAGTCCTTGACTTTTTCCGCGAGCAAGCTATTGTCATGCGTTCCGGAAGGTGTAGAGAAGCGTGGAGTATCCCAGGAGAATAAAACGCATGCGCAAACGGCATGGCTGTCTGTGGGTCATTCTGGTGATGGTTGTTGGGCAGAGTGTTCTTGCCCAGGCGCAGAAGCCCGCCAAGCCTTACGTGCTGAAAGCCGCTCGAATGTTTGACGGCAAGAGCAATTCGATTTCGACGCCGGGCCTGGTAGTGGTCGCCAACGGAAAAGTGATCGGAATCGGCGCCAATGCCGCCATCCCGGCGGGGGCTGAGACGATCGATCTCGGAGACGCCACCATCCTGCCTGGTTTCATCGACGCCCACACCCACCTCACCATGATGTATTCGGAGGATTGGAAACAGAGCCTGATCGACGGTCTGCAGAAATCGGTCGCCGAGCGTGCCCTGGATGCCAGCGCGAACGCAAGGGTCACCCTGATGGCCGGGTTTACCACCGTGCGGGACGTCGGCTCCAGCGATTATCTGGATGTCGGCTTGCGCAATGCGATTCGCGATGGCGTGGTGCCGGGGCCGCGTATGCTGGTCAGCGTTCATGCCCTGGGCTCCACCGGCGGCCACTGCGACCATAGCGGCGGTTTCCGCGCCGGGCTATTCGGCCGGGAAAGCGACCCCATGGATGGGGTCATCAACGGAGCGGATCAAGCGCGCTACGCGGTGCGGCTGGATCATAAGTATGGCGCTGACGTCATTAAGGTGTGCGCGACCGGCGGCGTCCTTTCCCTCACCGACGACGTCGATACGCCGCAACTGACGCAAGAAGAGCTGAATGCCATCGTCGACGAAGCTCACGCGCTGCGCCGCAAAACCGCCGCGCACGCCCACGGCAATGAAGGCGCTAAGCGCGCTGTTCTCGCCGGTATCGATTCCATCGAGCATGGCTCCTTCGTACAAGACGACACCCTCGACCTGATGAAACAGCGCGGCACTTATCTCGTGCCCACGCTCATCGCCGGCGAAAGCCTGGGCGAACAAATCGACAAGGGCGTGTACCTGCCTCCCGCCATTGTTGCCAAGACCCGCGCCGCCCTGGCTGCGCGATCGCAGATGTTTCAACACGCCCTGGCTAAAGGCGTAAAGATCGGCTTCGGCACCGACGCGGCTGTTTATAAACATGGCCGTAATGCCGAAGAATTCCACTTGATGGTTGACCTCGGAATGAAGCCCATCGATGCCCTGCGCTCGGCCGCTTCTTCGGATGCCGAACTGCTCGGACTGCAAGACAAAATCGGCACGCTGGACGCCGGCAAGCTCGCGGACATAATTGCTGTCCCCGGCAATCCCGCGGAAAATATCCGTCAGACCGAGAAGGTGTTCTTTGTCATGAAGGACGGCGTAATCTATCGCAATGATCGCAGTGCGCCGCAGCATTAAACGGAACTGTTATGTCCGCACTGGCACAGACCGTCGCGTCGGAGTTCGCCGCATATTTTCAAAATATCGCGGTCAAGCTGCAAAAATGGATTGACCCGCTCTCCGACGAGCAGTTCTGGCGAAACCCGTACTCTTACGGGAACAGCGTCGGTCATCTGCTCCTACATCTCACCGGAAATCTCAACTATTACATCGGCGCCCAGATCGCGGGGACCGGTTACATCCGCGATCGCGATCGTGAATTTGCGGAAGCAGATCGACCCTCCAAGCAAGAAGTCCTGCGCAATTTTGCGCGCGCCATCCAGTTGGTGGTGGAAACCGTGCGCAAACAGTCGGCGGAAGATTGGAGCGCCCCCTATTCCGCCGAGCGCAGCAAGGAAAAGAATCGCTTCGCCATCCTCTTGAGCTGTGCCGCGCATGCCGATCATCACACCGGTCAGATCATTTACCTCAGCAGAGAGCTCCTCAGTCATCCAATGTCCTAAACTGCGCCCCCTATGCGAATCTCGATTGCCGATTCTTTCGCGCTACAATTTGTCGGTCCCGCATGAATTCACCGCTTGAACATCCCAACCAATCCGCCCTCACTTTCTTTCGAGGCTGGCTGCCTGCTGTTCTTCTTTCTCTATGCGTTAGTTTCCTGATTGTCTCTCCGTTCTTTTCCCGCGGTGTCGCTTCCGGCCACGACTTCGAGTTTCATGCCACCTCCTGGCTGGACGTCGCGGGCCAGTGGAAGCAAGGCATCCTCTACCCGCGTTGGACGGAATGGGCCAACCACGGCTTCGGCGAGCCGCGCTTCCTTTTTTATCCGCCCATTTCCTGGCTATTGGCGCCGGCGCTGAGCCTTTTCATTCCGTGGGACTACGTGCCGGTCGCCTTCATCATCCTGGTGCAGACGTTCGCCGGTCTGTCGGCCTTCGCGTTTGCGCGTCGTTTGCTGCCTCCCGGCGTGTCTCTGTTCGTCGTCGCCTGTTACGTCGCCAATCCCAACGCTCTCTTGATGATTTACTTTCGCAGCGACTATGCGGAGCTGCTGGCTTCCGCTTTCTTCCCCTTGCTCTTTCTCGCCACGTTGCAACTCGCCGGCTATATCGAGGCTCCCGGTTCCCGTCTTCGGACGCTGGTATTCTTTTCCACCCTGTTTGCTGCCGTCTGGCTGTGCAATGCTCCGGCCGGCGTAATGGCCGGCTATTCCGTGGCCTTGCTCTTTGCCTGTAGCGCTCTGTTCGTTAAGGGATGGGGGGCTTACTTACTGCGAGAGGTTGCCGGTCTGCTTATCGGTTTCGGCCTGGCCGCTTTTTATATCGTGCCCGCCGCCTACGAGCAGCGCTGGGTTAACATCTCTCAAGCTCTCGCGCCTGGTCTGCTGCCCGCTGAAAATTTTCTGTACACCGTGATAAGCGATCCCGAACACACCTTTTTCAATTACATCGCGTCAACCATCGCAATCGCCCTTATCTGCTTTACCGGGCTTGCCGCCATCGCCGCACGCCGGGGATTGGACCAATCCGATCGTGCCCGCAGTTCGACCTGGTACGCCTTCCTGGCGCTGGCCGCCGTTGCCACCGTATTGATGCTGCGCCCCACCCTTCTGCTGTGGCAATTCCTCCCCAAGCTGCGCTTCGTACAATTCCCGTGGCGCTGGATGTCCATCCTGACCATCCCGTTCGTATACTTCCTTGCGGCCGCGCTGTCCCATCGACGTTTACGATGGCTTTGGCTTACTTCCACGTCCGCACTCATTGCCGCCACCGCGATTTTTCTCGTCCATCGCACCTGGTGGGACGACGAAGACATCTCCACCCTGCGCGCCGCCATCGCCAGCGGCGAAGGCTTCGACGGTACCGACGAATACGATCCCTTGGGCGATGACCACTACAACCTTCCGCCCAACGCTTCCCGCGCCCAACTGCGCTCAGAGCCGGAAAACAACGAAGGCCAGCCTGCAAAAGCAAACACGGCTCCGTCCAAGGTTTTTGTGGAACGTTGGACACCGGAACGCAAAATTCTGCGCGTTGAATCGTCCGCCCCGGCACGCCTCTCCCTGCGCCTGTTGAACTATCCCGCCTGGCGGGTGCAGGTCAATGGCGCTACAGTGCAGCCCGAATCAGCGGAAGACTTCGCCCAAATGATCGTCCCGCTTTCGCCGGGCGCCTCGCGCGTAACGGTGCGCTTCACACGCACCAGGGATCGAACCCTCGGCGCGGCGATCAGCATCGTGGCTGTGCTCATTATTTTGTCTCTGCTTTTTGTGGCACGCCGAAACCGCGAATTAGCAGCTTAGCGCCGGTCTACGCTCGGATGCCGCACATCCTGCCCTTGCACCATATAAATGACGTCCTCGGCGATGTTGGTGGCATGGTCCCCGATGCGCTCCAGGTTTTTCGCCACCAGGATCAATTCAAAAGCCGGGAAGACCACGCTCGAATCTCCCATCATGTAAGTCAACAATTCGCGAAAAATCTGATCCCGGAACTGGTCCACCTGGTCATCCATCGCTAAAACCTTTTGCGCCAGCTCCACATCCCGCCGCACCAAGGCATTCAGGGAATCCCGCATCATTTCTTCCGCCACTTCGCTCATCCGCGGCAGGTCCACGTACGGTTTCACCCGCGGGTGCCGCAGGATCCGCACCGATGCCTGCGCAATGTTCACTGCCTGGTCGCCAATGCGCTCCAGATCGTTATTGATTCGCGAAACCGCCAGCACCAACCGCAGATCCGTGGCCATCAACTGGTGCAATGCCAGAAGCTGCACCACGCGGTCATCGATTTCCATCTGCAATTCGTTGATCGCGTCTTCTTCGTCCAGCACCCGCTTGGCCAGCTGTTCGTCGGAATCCAGCACCGAATGCACCGCTTGATGCACGGCGCGTTCCGCCAGGCTGCCCATCCACAGCAGCCGTTCTTTCAATTCGTTCAAATCCCGTTCGAAGTGCCGTTCCATGATTCGGTCCCTTCACCCAACAAGCGCATGGCCGAAGCAAACCCGATCTATCATCCAAAACGCCCGGTAATATACGCTTCCGTTCGTGGATCTCCCGGGGTGGTGAACAATTGCGGCGTCGGGCTGAACTCAATCACTTGCCCGTTCAACAGAAACGCCGTGAAGTCGCTGACCCGTGCCGCCTGTTGCATGTTGTGTGTCACGATCACGATGGTGCAAAGGCTCTTCAATTGCACCAGCAACTCCTCGATCTTCGCGGTGCTGATCGGATCCAATGCCGAACACGGCTCGTCCAGCAGCAGCACTTCCGGCTCGACGGCCAGCGCCCGCGCGATGCATAGGCGCTGCTGCTGCCCTCCGGAAAGCTCGTAGGCCGATTTGTGCAGTTGATCCTTCACTTCATCCCAAAGCGCCGCATGCCGCAAACTCTTTTCCACTGCTTCGGCGATCGGCAGCTTGGATCCGTTGATGCGTAGCCCGTAAGCAACGTTGTCGAAGATTGATTTCGGGAAGGGATTCGGCCGCTGAAACACCATCCCCACTCGACGCCGCAACTGTGTCACATCGCTGGCCAGGATGTTCTGCCCATCCAGCGCAATCTGGCCCTCCAGCCGCGCATTGCGCACCGTCTCGTGCATGCGATTCAGCGTCCGCAACAAAGTGGACTTCCCGCAGCCCGAAGGCCCGATCAGCGCGGTGACTTTGCTCGCCGCTATTCCCATGCTGATGTCAAACAAGACCTGCTTCGGTCCATAGAAAAAATTCACTTTGCTGATGTTCATGCGCATTTGCAGCGCCGCCAGGGGATCGCGCCCAATGGCCCCGCTTTGGGTTGGTGTAATGTTCAGAGACACTGTCGGCCTCACGGATGCGTGCATACTACGCCCTCGGAACCGCGATGCCGCGAGCCAGGATCGCCCGCGCGACGATATTGATAACCAGAATCAATCCCAGCAACACCAGCCCGGCCGCCCACGCTTGCCGGTGCCAATCCTCGTAGGGCGCCACCGCGTACGTAAAAATCATCACCGGCAACGAAGCCGTTGGCTGGTTCCAGCCCGGACTCCAGAACCGGTTTCCAAACGCGGTGAATAATAGCGGCGCCGTTTCCCCGGCCACGCGCGCGAACGCCAGCAATACCGCGGTAAGAATTCCTCGATACGCCGCCGGTACAATCACCGTTGCAATCGTCTTCCACTTGCTCGCCCCCAGCGCCATCGCCGCTTCCCGCAGCGCCCGCGGCACCGCCAGCAGAAATTCCTCGGTACTGCGCAGGGTAATGGGGATCATCATCAATCCCAGCGCAAATCCACCCGCCAGGGTCGAAAAATGCTTGAAGGGCAACACCACCAGGCTATACGCAAAAATCCCGATCACGATCGACGGCACGCCGTTCAACAAATCCGCCGCGTAACGTACCACAAACGCCACATTGCTCCCGCTGAACTCCGCCAAATAAACCGCGCCCAGAAATCCTACCGGTACTCCCAGCATCGAAGCGACTACCAACAGCTTCGCGCTGCCAACTATTGCGTTGGCCATTCCGCCGCCCGTTTCTCCCACCGGCTTTGGCAATTTTGTGAAAAAGCTCCAGTTAATCGACCTTCCGCCGTGATACACAAGGTAGCCCAGGATAAAGAAGAGCACCGATACCGCCACCAGCGCGCAAATCCCGGTCATCGTCAGCATGAAGCCGCTTACAAACTTCCGCCATCGCAGCCGTGCCGTCATGCGTGCGCTCTCCCGCTGCCGCGCTGCGACGTGATCACGATCAATAATCGCGCCAATCCATTCAACACGAAGGTCAGCAGAAATAGCACCAGGCCCAACTCAATCAACGCTTGCAAATACATATCGCCCGTCGCTTCCGTGAACTCGTTGGCGATCACCGCCGCAATCGAGTAGCCCGGCGAAAGTAGCGACGCGCTGATGGTCGGGGTGTTTCCGATAACCATGGTCACCGCCATGGTTTCCCCTAGCGCGCGGGCCAGGGCTAGAAATATGGAGCCCATAATCCCACCGCGCGCGAACGGCACTACCACTTTCCACGTCGATTCCCAACGCGTCGAACCCAAGCCCAGTGCCGCTTCCCGTTGGTCCCGCGGCACCGACAGCAACACCTCGCGCGATACCGAAATAATGTACGGAATTACCATGATCGTTAGAACGATGCCGGCCGTGAGAAAGCCGATTCCATACGCTGGCCCGGAGAACAGCGGCAAAAATCCCAGCGTATTCTTCAGCCCCGGCTGCACGTAATCCCGCATCAGCGGCACCACGATAAAAACTCCCAGCAAGCCGTAAATCACGCTGGGCACCGCGGCCAGCAAATCGATGAAAAATTCCAGTGCGTCCGATAGCCGCGCCGGCGCCAGCTCCGCCAGAAAGACCGCCGCCCCGATCCCCAGCGGCACCGCGATCGCCAGTGCCACCGTCGCCGTCATCAGCGTGCCATAGATGAATGGCAGCGCCCCGAATTGTTCCGCGATCGGGTCCCACACCCGGGTAACCAAAAAAAGCAGTCCGAACTTGTGTCTGGGCAATACCGAACCCTGCCACAATTCAAAAATCAGCAACAGCGTGACCAACACTACCGAAGCCGCGAATAGAAACGTTACCAACCGCGCGATTTCGTCTCCCTCGCGCAGCCGGCTCAGAAATGAGCGCGAGCCCGGTATCGGGCCCGCGCTCGGAACGGTTGTGGTTGCAGCCATTGTTTCCGTCACTGCGGCCTTATTGAATCTTGCCCAGCGCCTTTTCTTCCTTGACGATCACTTCCTTGGGCAGCTTCGCGTACGACAACGATGGAGCGTACTCCTGCCCGCTGGTCATCATCCATTTAAGGAAACCTTTGATCGCGTCGCGTTTTGCCCCATCCGAAAATTTCTCCGGTATCAGTAGCCACGTGAAGCTTGCGATCGGGTACGCCGTCTTGCCCGGCGGATTGGTGATCGATACCCGGAAATCATCCGGCATCGTTTGGGCCGCGGCCGCCGCGGCTGCGCTCACGCTGTTCAGATCCGCCTTGATAAACGCGCCGGAAGAATTCTTCACATTCCCGTACGGGATGTTGTTCGACGCCGCGTAAATCAACTCCACGTATCCGATCGAATTCGGCGCATTCTTTATCTGTCCGGTCACTCCCTCGTTTCCCTTGCCTCCTAAGCCCACCGGCCAATTCACCGATGTGCCCGTGCCCACCTTATTTTTCCATTCCTGGCTCACCTTCGAGAGGTAGTCTGTCCATATGTAGGTCGTGCCACTGCCATCCGAGCGGTGCACCACCACAATGTCATTACCCGGGAGATTCACTCCTTTGTTCATTGACGTGATGGCCGGATCATTCCACTTCGTGATCTTTCCCAGGAAGATTCCGGCCAGCGCCTCGGGCGTAAAATTCAAAGCCGCCGACACTCCCGGAATGTTGTAGGTCGGAACGTCAGCGCCCAGCACCGTTGGAAAATGCAAAATCCCAAATCCGTGCTTTTCCTGAAACGCCTTCAACTGCTCATCGTTCATCGGCCCGTCGGAGGCTCCGAAATCCACCGTCCCTTCCGTCACTTGCTTGATTCCTCCCCCGGATCCAATCGATTGATAATTAATTTGTACGGAGGAATCCTTTTTTTGGTATTCGTCAAACCATTTGGAATACATCGGATAAGGAAATGTTGCGCCCGCACCATTGATAGAAAGCGCGGCGTGCGCCAACACCACCACCGTGAGGGCGAGCGCGAGCGCGACCAACAAGGTTGTCGTAATTCGCTTCATTCCATCTCTCCGTCTTCTTGATTTATACCCACAACAGTTTCCCTCTCCCGTGTTACAGCATTGTTACAATCCGCTCAGGTTCTGTTGAAACCCTGCTCACCCAGCTACTCTCTTAAGCCTATTTGCTTCAGTTGCTTGCCGTCACTCACCCTGCCCTGCCCGATGCATGAGACCAAGTTTCGTGCGTCCAAACGCAACAAGGGCCGCTCTTCGACGAGCGGCCCTCATTTCTGTTTATTGGACTATTCGACTCCGCTTCGACTCGTCCTCACGGTATGTAGTAGCGGAAGGACGTCCAAACCATGTTGTCCACCGCCTTGGGCGCAATTCCCGGCGTGCCGGCCGGCAGCCCTCCATTCCCAGACCATCCGCTCTTCGTAAAATAGGAGTACTGCAGTCCCCAGCGAAGGCCGCCTTTCGGTCCCTGGTACAGCTTATGCCAGAACCCAAGGGTTCCCTCCATGATGATGCGGGTGTCCCCGGCACAGGGACCACCCCCCGATGGCGTGAGCTGATTGGCCGGCGGATTCTCCGTGCTGCAACCCGAGTTATTGGCGAATGGCGAACCGTATCCACCGATCTGGTCTAGTTTGAAGGTCGTCGTTGTCGCGGCGGGAATCGCGGGCGTGGTGGCAGTGGCCGGGATCGCCGGTGTCTTGGTGACCGTTACGCTGTCGTACCCCTGATAGGCCGCGCGCCATGCGTACTCTGCACCGAAGTCGGCATAGAAATCTAGTTTCGGCGTCGCATGATACACCAGCTCCCCAAGTCCGTGCGCCGTGCGGATCAAGGCTTGCGTGCCATCGGGACGGAACGTCAAATCCGCCAACTGCGCTGACCCATAACGGCCGATGCCATCTCCGGCGGCTCCCTGGGCAGCGAGTTCCAGCTTCTTGCCGAACAGCGGCAGGCGCAAGTTGGCTCCGAGGCCGCCGCCCGTTCGTGTGTCGTTGAACGCGCCTAATGAACTCGGCGAAGTGGAAGCATCAACCGGGCAGGAAATCGTGGTGGGGACCGCTGGAGGCGCCGTATCCTTTGCGTTGGTGCCTATCACACCGCAGGGATAAGCCCTATTCCGGAACGTGCTAATGATTCCAAACAGTTCGTAATGGCCGTACCCGGGATCGGCAGCCGCCTTGAAGAGGATGTCAGGCGCTCTGTTGACGGGGTATCCTGAGGTGTCAACGAAGTTGAGCAACCCGCCGCCATTCCCAGGCGAATTGAGGAAGGTATTCCCGGTCGTTGCGACGGAAGCGCTTCCTACCGTCGTTGTTGAAACCTGAGAAAACCCGCGTCCGCCGATGGTTGCCTGCGGTCCTTCCACGGAAACACCAAGAGCCAACTTGCCGCCGAAGTCTTTGACAATCCGGAAGCCGTACTGCCGCTCCCAGGTGAAGCCGACCTGGTACTGCGAGTCGATCGTCATTGGCAGTACTTCTTGGCGGTTTGTAATTCCTTTTCTGGTTTCCGTCGCCAAGGACCACTGCTGACCGCCGGTAACGATCCATCCGTCGTCAAATGCGGCTTGCCCATAAAGAATTCGCTGGCGAAACACATAGCTGTTGCTCTGCCGGTTGTTGGAAGTCACGCCGGTGCCAAGCCAATCAGCCTCGTAATAACCGGTCAATTTGGCGCTGCCCATCTTGCTCTCCGCGAGGAGGCTAAGGCGGCTCTGACGAGCTGTGAAACTATTCTCGGTAACCTTGGACAGCGAGTTCCCCGGAAAGGGAATGCCATTAAACGGTGTGTTTATGTCGGAACCGGTGGCCCGTTGGCGGAAAACCGTTTCCGCCGCGATGAATCCGCCTGGCGTGATGTTCACACCCTTATAGCGAATCGTCGCCGGACCCTCGTCCGACTTCTGCTCCTCAGCCGCTTCGGTGCGCGCCAGTTCCTTGGTCAGGGATTCATTGCTCACCTTCAGATCGCTCACCGTGGAGTTCAGCGCGCTCGCCGCGGTTTTCGCTTCGGCGGTTGCGCTTACCGCCTCCGCAGCCGTGCTGCTCGCTTCCGCGGCGCGCGTGTTCGCCGATGCCGCGGCTTCCCGCGCCGCATCGATCTGCCGGTCGCGCTTGGCCAGCTCTTCTTTCAATGATTGCAGCTCTTCTTGCTGCGCCTGCAATGCCTGCCGCAGTTCTTCCAGTTCCGCGGAAAACTTCGCCTCCGCAGCCTCCGCGCTCTTCGCTGCCTTCGCTTTAGCTGGTTTGGCCGCCCTGCCGCCCCCCCCGCCCGCGCCCGGCTGCGCATCGCCTTCCTTCGGTGTATCCGCCAGCGCTGTTCCGCAGGCCAGGAAAATCGATAATGTCAGTGCTGCAAATTTTTTCATCGCCTCTCTCTTTGCAACGAAGTTCGACCCGATGTGGTGAAAATACGAATTATTCGGCTACAGGAAGGTAATTGCCCCGTCTTACGGTCGCGTCAAATGAATGTGAATATCGTGTAACGATCGCCGGGATTTGACGAGAAACTCTTGACGCTTCAAACCTTACAGATTTGCCGTTGTTCGACGACAACTCCCAAACCCTGGCCTTCGCCGATCGTTTCATTCCTGCGCATGCCCCAGGTTTGTGCACGTCGTCGAAAAATCCGGGTCTTCCGTAAAAAGTCGAGGGCCTGTCGCGTTTATTGCAAGGAAGGACTCGCTTCGGTGCCGGAATGCTAGCAGCCGGCGATCAGAGGGGTCAAGCGCCTGGCTTTGGGGACCCTCGGATCTTGCTCCCAATTTCCGTCCACTCTTTGCGCTAATCGTCTGCTGCCATATCTCCGCCCGCCGATTAGGAGTTCTTGACAACGGCCACCGACGCGTATATGAACGGGGCGTTTCTGGGTCTTCTACGTCTGATGAATGGACCGGCATTCGCTGGTCACAAGGGGTGTTCGCGATGAACAGAAAACCATTCTGGGTGGTGGTTTGTTTGGTGATTCTTGCCTTTGGTGCTCCAAGCTGGGCGCAGCAACCGGCCGACAACTCTAATGTCAATCCGCTCGTTCGCGTCCTGCAGTCGAAAGGCATCTTGACCGCGGAGGAAGTCGCGCAGATCAGCCAAGCCTCCTCGTCCAGCGATGCCGACCGCCGGCTGGCCAGGTTACTCCTCATGAAGGGCGTAATCTCCCAATCGGATTATGAAGAGACGGTTAGCGTTACCTCAATGGTTAATGCCTCCAGTAGTGCAACCGCTGGTGCAACGCAAATTGCCGCCGTTTACCGCGTTCCCGTCGACGCCGGTGCTTCCCTTTCAACGACAACCCCAGCCAGCCAATCCCAGGCTGCCCCCGCGCCGGTTACGCCCCAGACCATTCCTCCCATCCGGCCCTTTCCCGTCGGTGGGCTCTCCCGCGAGGGTTTCAAGCCGGCTTTTACCATCGGCGCCATTCGCGTCACTCCCTACGGCTTTTTGAAAGCCACCGCCATCCATGACACCTCCTCACCTTACGGTGATGACTTCCCGCTGCCGGGATTCCTCGGCGACTCCGGCCCGGCCAATTCGCCGGAATTCCACGTCAAGGCGCGCTCCTCCCGCATCGGCACCAACATCGAATGGCTCGATCCTTCTCCAAACCTCACCATCACGGGCAAATTCGAGATCGATTTCGAGGGTAACTTTAGCCGCGTCGACAATCGCAATATTTCCTCCATTCGTTCCAGCATGCCTTCCATCCGCCTTGCTTACGTTCGGATGGACTATAAGGCCGGCGAAAAGGACACTTTATCGGCCGTAATCGGCCAGGATTGGACCCCCTTCGGCTCCTCTACACTTCCCAATCTCCTCGAGACCACCGGCCTGGGCATCGGCTTCGGCACTCTTTATGAACGCGACCCGCAGATGCGCTTCGGGTGGACTCACAACTTCGGCGGCTTTCAACTTATGCCCGAAGTCGCTGTCGTACTTCCTACTTCCGGGCAGTTGCCCGCCAACGTCCAATCGCCCACTACCGGCGCGCTTTCTGTTACCGGCGTCGTCAATCAGCTTGGCTACGGCGAGCGTCAAGGGCCTGATTCCGATCGTCCTCAGATGCAAGCCCGCCTGGTAGGCCAGTTCCAGCTGGATCATGCCAAGGGCGTTGCTCCGGCGCAGCTCATCGTGAGCGGCATGGAAGGAAAGCGCCAGGCCAATGTCCTCGCGTCCGCCGTCCCTGCATTGGCAGCAACCAACCCTCTGGGCGTTAACTTCTTCAAGAACGCGTTCCCCAACGGCGCCACCGTCAGCAGCACCACCGCCGGCTGGTCGGGTGAGTTCCAACTACCCACTCGCTATGCCACTTTGATCGGAAAGTACTACGCCGGGAGCGACCTGCGATACTTCTTCGCCGGCCAGCTCTTTAACTACTACACCGATGAAAGCGGCATTACCAATGGCGCCACCGCAGCGTCCGTAGACGGCGCTTCTACCGTGTTGTTTGGCACCGATGCGGCTGGCAATCCTGTTATCGCTCCGGAGCGCCCTGTCCGAGCCACCGGTGGATTCCTCAACCTCGGCCTGCCCCTGTCTCGGATTTTCGGGGCCGATCCCGAAGGTCGCAATTTGGGCTGGTCGCTCTACCTCCATTATGGCTTCGACGAAGCCAAGACACGAGATCTCCTCCGCACCGCTCCCGGCGGCAGCCGCGCCAAGGGCGATATGATGGCCGGCGGTCTCTTTTACAAACTGAACAACTACGTCACCTTCGCCTTCGAACAGTCCCTCTACCGCACTCGGGCCAATCCGGAGGCCACCGCCTTTCCGCTCGCCGATGGCATTCACGCGCGCGAATGGAAGGATATCCGCTCCGAAGTTGGAACTATCTTCACGTTCTAACCCGCTCTTTCTGCGACGGGCAGGATGCTAGCAGGCATCCTGCCTTCCGCAGATAGGGGACGAGTTCAACTCGCAGTCGACACCCATGCCCACAAGGCAAGGGCGACAAAGCTTTTCCGGGCGCTCGAATCGACGTCCTTTGTAGACCTCGCTGGCTTACTCGCTCGCAATTGACTCGCGAGCCTGCACGGTAGCATCATCGGTTCGGCCGGAGCCCTTCCGCCCGGGAAGCGCGCCGGTCCGTATCTTTCTGTATCTTGGAGGGTAGCGATGGCAAGAAAAAAGCACGAAGGATTGTCCCGCCGCGATTTTATCAAGTTGTCGGGAAGTGGCGCTCTTGCAGCCGGCGCGGCTTCCGGCCCGTTTTTCCTCTTTCCAGAAAGAGCCGCCGCGCAGCAGAAGACCCTGAAAATACTTCAGTGGAGTCATTTCGTTCCCGCCTACGACACTTGGTTCGACGGCACCTTCTGCAAGCAATGGGGTCAGAAGCACGACACCAATGTCGTCGTCGACCACATCAACCTGGTCGACCTTGCCGCCAAAGCCGCCTCCGAAGCCTCCGCACGCAAAGGCCACGATCTTTTCATGCTTCTCTCTCCACCCGCCGCCTATGAGAAGCAAACCATTGACATGTCCCACGTCTACCAGGAGGTGGAGAAGAAGCACGGCAAGAAGATTGATCTCGCCCACAAATCCACCTACAACCCCAAAACCAAGCGCTATTTCGCCTTTTCCGATTCCTACGTCCCCGATCCCGGCAACTGGCACAAGGATTGGTGGACTGAGGCGGGATTCCCGAATGGCCCCGATACCTGGGAAGACCTTCGCGTCGGCGCCAAGAAAATTCGCGACAAAAACGGTCATCCTTGCGGCTTGGGTCTCTCCCAGGAACTGGACACCAGCATGGCCATGCGCGCTCTGCTGTGGTCCTTTGGGGGCGCCGAGCAGGATGAATCCGGCAATGTGACTATCAATTCCAGGCAAACCATCGATGCTTTGAAATTCATGAAAGCCCTCTACCAGGAATCCGAAACTCCCGAGGTCTTCACTTGGACTCCGCCCTCCAACAACCAGGCCATGCTCGCCGGGCGCGTCTCTTATGTCGCTAACGCCATCTCCATTTCCCGTCAGTCCGAGCGCGAACACCTCCCGATTGACAGCAAAATCATGATCTCCCGCGCTCTCAAAGGCCCGGTCCGCCGCATCGCCGCCGAACACGTCATGGACTGCTATGTGGTCTGGGATTTCGCAGAAAACAAGGACGGCGCCCAGCAATTCCTGATCGACTACATCGATTCCTTCCACGATGGTTTCCTCGCCGGCCAGTTCTACAATTTCCCTTGTTTCCCGAGCACGGTCCCCGATCTTCAGAAGGAAATCTCTAACGATCCTCGCGCCACTCCACCCGACAAGTACAAAGTCCTGGGAGACGTCCTGGATTGGGCCACCAACGTCGGTTACCCCGGTTACGGCTCCGCCGCTATCGACGAAGCTTTCAAGGCTTTTGTCATTCCCACCATGTTCGCCAAAGTCGCGCGTGGGGACGAAACTCCAGAGAACGCCGCCAAGGTTGCCGAGGACGAATACAAGCGCATCTTCGCCAGATGGAAATAACCACCAGCGAAATCACCGCACGGGGTGCCGATGGCCGTTGTTGAGACACGCAATCTGACCAAGGTCTTCAAGGAAGGGCAGCTCGGAGCCGTCAACAACGTGAATCTCGAAACTCGCGAAGGCGAGTTTCTCGTATTCCTCGGACCCTCCGGCTCCGGTAAAACCACTCTGCTGCGGATGATCGCTGGTTTGGAAACGCCCACCTCCGGCGAAATCCTCATCGATGGGCGCGTGGTTAACGACCTCAGTCCCCGTGACCGCCGCATCGCCATGGTGTTTCAGAGCTACGCGCTCTACCCGCACCTCTCGGTCTACAAAAACATTGCCTTTCCCCTCAAGGCCCAGAACGTAAAGAAAGAGCTGCACAAAGAAAAGGTCGAGTGGGCCGCCTCCCTCCTGGGCATCGGCGCGCTCCTCGATCGCAAACCGCGTGAGCTCTCTGGCGGTGAGCGTCAACGCGTCGCCCTCGCCCGCGCCATCGTTCGCGAGCCCGCCGTCTTCCTGCTGGACGAACCTCTCTCCAATCTCGACGCCAAGCTCCGCGCCTCCGCCCGCGAAGAACTCGAGCGTTTTCACCGCCGCGTGCGCACCACCACCATCTATGTAACCCACGATCAGGTCGAAGCCATGGCCATGGGTGACCGCGTCATGGTCCTGAACAAAGGCATCGTTCGCCAACTCGGCTCTCCCACCGATGTCTATGACAATCCCGCGGACACTTTCGTCGCCACCTTCCTTGGTTCGCCCCCGATGAACCTCGCCGAGCTTGGCGACGTCATCGTCGGCTTTCGCCCCGAACATTTCCGCCCCACCTCCACCGTTACCGGCGACGCCGCTCCTTTCCGCCTCAAGGTGGAGAATATGGAATACCTGGGCGCGGAGTGGATCGTTTCCGGCACACTGGCCGGCGGCAAGCTCGACGGAAAAAAAATCTTTTCGCGCCTCTCCTCGGCGCAACACCTCCAACTCAGCGCTACGTATGATTTCGCCGTGCCGCAGCGTGAGTTGAAGTTCTTCGATCGTTCCACCGAAAAACGTGTCGAGCCGAGGGCCGTCTCGTGGCTATAGCTTCTGGAAAAGTGAAATCCATAGGTGCGGCTCAGAGCCCCTTGCTAGGCGCCGCGATGTTCTCTCCCGCTGTGCTGTACATCCTTCTGCTCGTCGCCGGTCCTTTTTTCCTCGCCATTTTTTATGCTTTCAGCGACGCCCGCATCGGCAATACCGAAATGCATTTTGTTGGCCTGGAAAATTTTCGCAGCATCCTGCACAGTCCCAGCTTTCGCATTGCCATCCGCAATTCCTTGATCTTCACCATCTGTTCTCAAATCTTGGTGATTGTTGGCGCCAATATCCTGGCCATTGCCCTGGAAAAGCCCTTTCGCGGCCGCGGCTTCATTCGTTTTCTGATCCTCCTCCCGTGGGTCGCGCCGATCGCCCTCGGCGCTATCGGATGGAAATGGCTTCTGGACTCCATCTACAGCGTCATCAGTTGGGTTCTGGTGGCGCTGCACTTCTACAAACCTTTCAACGCTCCCATGTGGCTCGGCGAACCCCATCTCGCCATCGCTTCCGTCCTGCTCGTCCATAGTTGGCGCCTTATGCCCTTCTCCACCGTAATCCTTCTCGCCGGGCGCACCGCCATCCCCAAGGACATCCCGGAAGCCGCCGCGGTCGACGGGGCTGGTTTCTGGCGCACCCAATTCCAGATCGTCATGCCCATGATGCGGCCGATCCTCAGCGTCGCCGTCCTCTTCGGCCTCATCTTCACCTTCACGGACATGACCGTCGTGTACATCCTCACGGCCGGCGGCCCTTTTGACTCTACGCAAACGCTCCCGTCCCTCGCCTTCGCCCTCGGCATTCAGGGGAGCGATCTTGCCGCCGGTGCCGCCATCTCTCTCTTTCTCGTCCCGTTGCTCGTGATCATCGCCTATTTCATGCTGCGCGTCGCTCATCGCGCTGAGGTGACCTGATGCCGCGGAAATTTTCTAGCCGCATCTGGAGCAGAGTTGTACACATCCTGGTTATCGCCGTCTTCACCGTTCTGCTGGCTTTCCCCTTCTACTGGATGGTCATCACCAGCTTTAAGCAGAATGTCGATCTCTACACGATGGAGAACAACCCCTTCCTTTTTAATGCCAAGCCCACCCTCGATCATCTGAAATTTCTCTTCACCCAAACCCAATTCGTTCGCTGGCTGGGTAACACCGCTTTCGTCGGGGTCGTCGTCGTGGCCATCACTTTGCTTCTCGCGGTCCCCGCCGCCTATTCCCTGGCCAGGCTTTCCGGACGCTGGGGCGAGCGCCTCGGCATCGCCATCTTTCTCACCTATCTTGTCCCGCCCACTCTGCTTTTTATCCCTCTCTCCAGGGTGATCGCCTTCCTCGGTCTGCAGGATTCCTTGTGGGCGCTGATTCTCGTCTATCCCACCTTCACCGTCCCCTTTTCCATCTGGCTGCTCATGGGTTTCTTCAAGTCCATCCCCAAGGAGCTCGAAGACGCCGCCATGGTCGACGGCCTCACCCGCTTCGGCGCTTTCGTCAAGCTCGTCATCCCTATTTCCGTCTCCGGCATTCTCACCGTGGTCATCTTCACCTTCACCCTGGTCACTCAGGAATTTGTCTACGCCTTGACCTTCATCTCCTCCGAGTCCAATCAAATGATCGGCACCGGCATCCCCATCTTTTTAGTCCGCGGCGACGTTTACTATTGGGGAGCGCTCATGGCCGCCTGCCTCGTCGCCAGCCTTCCCATCGCCTTCATGTACAACCTCTTCCTCGATCGCTTTATCTCCGGTTTCACCGTCGGCGCCGTCAAGTAACCGCAACAGAAGATCGCCCCTCGGCCCCCAACTTCCAAACTTCCAACGTGCCAACCCTTCCGCTCCGGCACTCGGCCACCTGCCCCGCAACCGTCCCTTCGAACAGTTGTCCTCGCGTACCCCTCCTGCTATCGTAAGCCGTGAACATCGCGCTTCAGCCCCGGCAGCGGGTTTTACTCCGTCACTCGCAAGTCCAGCCCGATTTTAATTTACCCGAAAATTCTCCCTTTTCTGCCACTTCCAGGGAGAGCGCATGCATATCTTCCGTCCGGCGCTCTCTAAAACATGTGCACCTCCCTATCCCAAGTCCATTGTTTTCAAACGCTTGCCGCCCCTTGATTTCTCTTGCCTCTTTTTTGCCGGCTCTCATCCCTTGTTTTCAATCACTTGCAGCCTCTTTTTGCAAAATACCCGGGGTGGGTGTGCCCCCCACGACTCCCATCCCAACACGTGCAACGCCGTTATGCTTCCGCTACGTCAGTACCGCACGCCTATTGCGCCATGCGCGCGCCCCAGCCACCATCGCCTTGACGCACCGAATCGCTTTTCGGGCGCTGCCCCTCTCTCACTCGGCCAGGTGGAAACAGCGATGGCGACCATTAACCGTCAGGAACTCGATCATCTCGAACGCCGCGAGCTTCAGCTCACCATCATGGCCGCCGTCTTCGTCTTCGTGCTGGCCAGCGGTCTTGCCGTCTTTATGTACCCGCTCGTTTTCGTCCACCCGGACATCGCCAACAAGTGGACCCTGCGCGTCGCCTTCTTCGGTTTCTGCGCCCTCACTCTGCTCTTCATCGGCTACTTACTCGAGCGCCAAAGCACCGTCCGCAAGCTCAAGCAGCAAATCCTTGAAGAGCTCGAGCGCAATATCGAACTTCGTCTGCAAGCCAGCGCCGACCTGCTGCACACCATGCCCGACGTCAACCATTTCTGGGATCGCCTCACCATGGAATATCGCCGCGCCATGACCATGCAGAAAAATCTCTCTCTGCTCCTGGTGCGCGCTAAGATCGGCGCCGCCTCGGCTGCCGGCGACAACTCTTCCGCCCTCGGCGACGCGGCCAAGGCCATGTCCCGCAAACTTCGCCCCACCGATTCTATCTATCGGCTGGCTCCGGAAATCTTTGGCTTGGTACTACCCGAAACCGATACGCTCAACGCCAAGCGCATCGCCGTGCGCCTGCAGGAAGAATTGCAAGCCGTCCGCGCCAAATACAACAGCACCTTCGAGACCACCGTCCACAACTATCCCGACGACGCGCAAAGCGCCCACGAACTGGAAGACATAGTGAAATCCATGCTGCCCGCAAAAGAAGATTACGCCGCGTCCGTTCCCGTTCCCGTTCCAGCGAAAGCGTAATGTTTTATTGAAAGGAAAATGAGAAACTAAGCTAGCGCCTGCCGCAAATCTGCGATGAGATCTTCGGCATCCTCGATCCCGATGGATACGCGCACCATACCTGGAGTGACTCCGCCGCGCGCCAACTCTTCCGCGCTCATGTTGTAGTGCGAGGTATAAAGAGGCAAAACCACCAGCGACTCCACGCCGCCCAGGCTGGCCGCCAGCAAAAATAATTGCACGCGGTCGCAAACCCGCCGCGCCGCGGGCAAGCCGCCTTTTAAATTGAACGCCAGCATGGAGCCGAACCCGCGCATCTGCTTTTTCGCCAATTTGTAATCGGGATGCGAAGGCAAGCCCGGATAGAAAACGCGGCCCACTTTCGGGTGCTTCTCTAAAAACTTGGCGACCGCCATGGCATTCTCGCATTGTTTGCGCAGGCGCAGGCCCAGCGTCTTGATTCCGCGATTCAGCAAATACGCCGCCTCCGGATCCATGGAGCCGCCTAGATAAATCACCATGTGCTGCACGCGATCCATCCATTTTTTATTTCCGGCGGCCACACCGGCGATCACGTCGGAAT
The DNA here is from genome assembly GCA_035309625.1 of Candidatus Acidiferrum sp. Taxonomy (GTDB): domain Bacteria; phylum Acidobacteriota; class Terriglobia; order Acidiferrales; family UBA7541; genus Acidiferrum. Next base: position 13,186 of record DATGEY010000138.1, on the reverse strand, counting down.
GGCCGGCCAGCGCTTTGGTGGCACTGTGTACCACCATGTCGTAGCCAAGCTTGATGGGCTGCTGCAACAAAGGAGTTGCAAAGGTATTGTCGATGATGGAAATCAATTTATGCTTCTTGGCAAATTGCGCGGCTTTTTCGACATCCACTAATCGCACGGTGGGATTGGTGGGACTTTCCACGTACAAAACACGCGTGCGCGAATTCACCAGATTCTCGATTCCGGCAAGATCGGTGCCCACGTGATGGACTTTGATGCCGAGGTCGGCAAACACATCGCGCATCAGGCGGTACGTGCCGCCATAAAGTTGCGCGGTGGAAATTACTTCGTCGCCGCATTTCAAGGCGCCCAGCAGCGCGCTGGAAATCGCGGCCATGCCGGAAGCAGTGCATACGGCGGCTTCCGCGCCTTCCAGCGCCGCGATTTTTTCCTGCGCGACCGCGAGAGTGGGATTCCCGTAACGCGTGTAAATGTAGGCTTTGCTTTTGCCCTCGGCCCACAACTTCATCTCCGCCGTCGAGGAAAACGTGAAAGTGCTGGTGCGCGCGATCGGCGTGCCCACGCCTACACCCACGCCGTGCTTATTTCCTTCCCCGGCATGCACCGCATTGGTCTGCGCGCCGCGCGCGCGCGCATCGCCGGCAGCGCGCGTCTTTGTCGTCTTGGCCGAAGTAGTAGTTTTCATCTCGCCATTGTGAAAGCCGCGTCCCCAGCCGACAAGCACCAATTTGGGCTGGATGACAATCGGCGGCGAAAGCCAAAAGTACGGGTGACTTGGCGCGCGCTAAGTAGCGTTGGCCCAGAGCGTTCCGTACGATTGGGGGCGGCCTGTATAGTAGGAACCTATGGCGCGACACTTGGCTACTCACGAACATCTCGATTATGTTGCGGCTTTGCTGGACGATATGTTTCGGATTCCGGGGACGCAGATACGGTTTGGGTTGGATGCTTTGATTGGGTGGGTGCCGGGGGTGGGCGATGCGATGACGGCCGTCGCGTCGTTCTTGATTGTGTTTGCGTCGTGGCGGCGGGGGGCTAAGGCGGTCACTTTGGTTCGCATGGCGGCCAACGTTTTGCTGGAAACAGGGATCGGAGCGATACCCGTGGCAGGGGACGTCTTCCACATTGTGTGGAAAGCGAATCGCAGGAATTACCGTTTGCTGCTGCGGGAAAAGGCGGAGCCCGGCGCCGATACCAGGCGAGACTGGATATTTCTCGGCGTTCTTTTATTGGCGGTGATTGCGGCGGTGGCTATTCCCATTGGCATTTTGATTTGGCTGCTACAGTTGCGAGTCCCCATCCGCCTGCCTGGCTAAAAAACTGGCTCGCTCTGGCCCGGGGTCGTTTTGTCCGTTGCAGCTTGTGTGCTAGGTTTCTTGGTTTATGGGGAAACGGATTGGGGTGCTGCTTAGCGGGCGCGGGTCTAACTTTGAGGCGCTGGCGGACAGCGTGGCGGCTGGGCGGATACCGGGGGCGGAGATTGCGGTGGTGGTCAGCAACCGGGAGGGTGCGCCGGGGAATGCGAAGGCGCAGGAGCGCGGAATTGCGGCGCGGGTGATTCCCTCGAAGGGGTTGGAGCGGGAGGCTTACGACCGGTTGGTGGTGGCGGTTTTGCACGAATGCAAAGTGGATCTGGTTTGCCTGGCTGGGTATATGCGGCTGCTTTCGCCTTTTTTTGTGGCGGCATTTCCGAATCGCATTTTGAATATTCATCCCTCGCTGCTGCCTTCGTTTCCGGGATTGGAGTCGCAGCGGCAGGCGCTGGAGTACGGAGTGAAATTCGCGGGGTGCACCGTGCATTTTGTGGATGAGAATCTGGATGCGGGGCCGATTGTGCTGCAGTCGGCGGTGGCGGTGCGGGACGAGGATACCGAGGAGACCCTTTCGTCGCGGATTTTGGCGGAGGAGCATAGGATTTATACCGAGGCGGTGCGGATCGTGTTGGAGGGCAAGTATAAGATTGTGGGGCGGCGGGTGCTTGGGGCGGAGTGAAAAAATTGAAGCCGACGGCGTCGGCCAGAGCGAAAGAACCAAAGTCAGGCCCTCAGCGGCTGAAGCCTTTTGAGCTGAGTTGATTGTGTTACGGCTGAAGTCGTGCCCTGACGAAATGAGCGCGAAATTTTGAACATGAATTACGAATAAGGATGATGACGTCTACTACGTTTAAGGCGGTGGAGGAGCAGCTGGCGTACCTGAAGAAAGGTGCGGCGGAAATTATTCGCGAGGAGGAGTTGAAGGCGAAGCTGGAGCGTTCGCTGAAGACGGGGCAGCCGCTGCGGGCGAAGCTGGGAGTTGATCCGACTGCGCCGGACATTCATCTGGGGCATACCGTTGTTATTCGGAAGCTGAAACATTTTCAGGATCTGGGACACACGGCGGTGTTTCTGATTGGGGATTTTACGGCGCTGGTGGGCGATCCCACCGGGCAATCGGAGACGCGGCCGCCGCTTTTGCGCGAGCAGGTGGACGCCAATGCGAAAACATATCTTGAGCAGGTGTACAAGATTCTGGACCCGAAGAAGACCGAGGTTCGCTACAACAGCGAGTGGCTGGACGAGCTTTCGAGTTACGACATTGTGCGGCTGTGCGCGAAATATCGCGTGGCGCGGATGCTGGAGCGGGAGGACTTCCGCACGCGGCTGGAGAACGAGCAGCCGATTTCCATGCACGAATTGTTGTACCCGCTGATTGTGGCTTATGACTCGGTGGTGCTGAAGGCGGACGTGGAATTGGGCGCGACCGAGCAAAAATTTAATTTACTGATGGGGCGCGAAATCCAGCGGGAGTACGGGCAGGAGTCGCAGGTGTGCATGACCATGCCGATCCTGGTGGGGACGGATGGCGTGCGGAAGATGTCCAAGAGTTTGGGAAATTATGTGGGGATCACGGAAGCGCCGGGGGAGATGTTTGGGAAGCTGATGTCGCTTTCGGATGAGTTGATGTGGACGTATTGGGAGCTGGTGACGGACCGGACGGAAGCGTGGATTGCGGAGATACGCAAGACGGTGGATGAGGGCACGACGCATCCGATGGATGTGAAGATGCGGCTGGCGCAGGAAGTTATCGGGCAGTTTCATGGAAGGGATGCGGCGAAGCAGGCGGAGCAGAATTTTCAACGGGTGTTCCGCAATCGGGAGGCGCCGGAGGAGATCCCGGAGATTCGGCTGAAGCGGGTGGAGGGTGGGGTGCATGCGGTGCTGCCCGGAAGCAGCGACAGCGCAGAGGAAGTGACGCTGCCGCTTATGGGCGCGTCGGAAAAGTGGTCGCGCGTTTTGGCGTTGCTGGACCAGGTGCCTTCGGCTTCCGAAGCGGAGCGAGTGATGAAGCAGGGTGGATTTGAGATTGATGGATTGCCAGTGGGCGATCCGACGAGCAAGTTGAATTTGGAGAAGGCGGGCTCGTATCGCGTGCGGTTTGGGAAGAAAAAGTTTTTGCGCATTGTTGTGGGCTAGGGCCGACCATTTGGCGGCCGAGACCCCACTTTGGGGAGAAGGACTTTGGCTTGAAGTTTACTCAGCACAGGCAGGAATGCCTGTGCTACTGCGGCGTGGGAATATTCGTGTGGCTGGCCTCGAAAGCGGCGGCAAGACCGCCGCACTTCTCCAAAATTAGTCCATCATTTGTTCGACCATCTTAGCAACGTGAGCGGCGATTGCCGGGGCGGCGGTTAGGCCCGGGGATTCCATGCCGACCAGGTGGATGGCTTGGGGAACGGCGGGGTCGCGGGTGATTACGAAGTCGGCGTAGCCTTTGCCGCCGGGCGGGACTAATTTGGGGCGGATGCCGGAATAGCCTAGTTGCAAGTCGGATTCTTCTACTTCGGGCAGAAGTGGTTTTGCGCCTTGCACGAAGTCTTGGATGGTTAAGCGATCGCGCTCGTAATTATCTTTTGCGTCCACGTATCTTGCGGTTGGTCCCAGCAGGACCGTTCCCCACAACGTTTTTGTGAAATGGACGCCGAGGCTTAGGGCGTCGGCGTGGGGTAGCGGGTAGACGAGATTGTTGATCAGGGTGTTGCGGGGGCCGCGGATTTCGCAGTATTCGCCGCGCACGGGATAAATTTTCCAGGAAGTGTTGCCGAGGAGGGTGGCGACTTCGTCGGCGTAGAGGCCGGCGGCGTTGATGACGCAGCGGGCTTCGATGGTTTCGTCCTGGGAGTCTTCGGCGTCGCCGATGCGCAGGCCGACGCGGATGGCGCCGGGTGTGGGCTCGAGCGAAACTACTTTGGCGCGCGGGACGATGTTGGCGCCGTGGCCGGCGGCCAGGCGGGCGTAGGTGCGGACCAAATCTTCGGCGGAGACTATGCCGGTGGAGGGGACATCGAGCGCGGCTACGCCGGTGATGTGCGGCTCGCGGGCGCGAATTTCTTTGGGACCGATCAGGTGGAGGCCGCCGACTCCGTTTTCTTCGCCGTTTTTTTTCAGGGCTGAGAGAGCAGGCTCCTCGTGGGCATCCGCAGCTACTACCAGCTTGCCGGTGTGGCGGAAAGGGACGTTGTGTTTGCTGCAGAATTCGTACATCAGGCGGTTGCCTTCGATGCAGAGACGGGCTTTTAGCGAATTTTTGGGGTAGTAGATGCCGGAATGGATTACGCCGCTGTTGCGGGTGCTGGTGGCCATGCCCAGCTTGGGATTTTGCTCGACCAGGAAGACGTCTTGCGAGCGAGAAGAGACGGCGTGGGCTATGGCGGCGCCGATCACGCCGCCGCCGATGATCAGGATGTTGGCTTGGTCCATGGGAACGAAGGAGAAGATTTAACCACAGAGTCTGCAAAGAGCACAGGGAAGAGAAGAGATTTAGGCTGGAACGGCGGATTCGTCGAAATGGGTGGCACAATCGACGAGCCTGGATTGGGTGCCGTCGTGGACGGCGTAGGTGGCGCGGCGATCCTTTACGTAGGCGTTGCGCCAGAGGGAGGCGGCGCCGTGTACGCCGTCTTTGTTCAGGGCGTAGAAGAAGATGTGGAAGGTGGCCAGCCTCTTTTTGTCGTTGTTATAGTTGCGGGCTATGCGGGCCAGGGCTTCCAGGCAGGCGTCGGTGGGAGACATGCCTTTGCGCATCATTTCGACAATGGTGTGGCCGCCGCAAATTTTGATGTTTTCTTCGCCTTTGCCAGTGGAACCGGCTGCGCCGACTTCGTTGTCTACATAGCAGCCCGCGCCGATTAGCGGGGAGTCGCCCACGCGGCCGGGAATTTTCCAGGCGAGGCCGGAGGTGGTGGTGGTGGCGGAGATGTCGCCCTTTTCGTTGACAGCCATGCAGGGGATGGTGCCGGTGGGCGGATGAGCGATGACGCGCTGGGCGTAAGCCAGGAGGGCCTGGTCCTCGGGCGTATCGCCGAAAAGCGATGCGACTTTTTCCTTCCATTCCGGGCTATCGATGCCGGGACGCCAGTTGAGGGAAGTGGAGGCTTTCCAGGCCAGCCAGATTTTGCGGGAGTGTTCGGTGAGGAGATTCATTTCCTCGAAGCCCTCATCGACAGCGAAGCGGCGAGCACCGTCGCCGACAATCATTACGTGATTGGTGCGCTCCATTACGGCCTTGGCCAGGCGGGCGACGTTTTTGATACGGCGGACACTGGCGACGGAGCCGGCGCGATGGGTGGGGCCGTGCATGCAACTGGCATCGAGTTCGACCTCGCCTTGTTCGTTGGGGAGGCCGCCGTAGCCTACAGAATCGTCGTTGGGGTCGTCTTCGACTACGGTAACGGCAGCGATTACGGCATCGAGGGTGTCGCCGCCGCTTTTGAGGATGTCCATACCTTTGGAGAGGGCGTTGAGGCCGTTGGCGCTGGAGATGATGATGGGGCGCTTGCCAGGCGCGGCGGTCGTGGCAGCGTTGGCGGCAGTTGCCGACGCTGCAAAAGGATTGGTTACACTGGCGGCGGCGCTGCCGGCGAGCGAGGTGAGAAAGAATTTACGGCGGGACCAGAGACTCATGGAGACCTCCTGTTGCGTGCGGCGGTCAATATACAACAACGGAGGCCAGAAATTGGAGGCCGGAAGTTGAGGGATTAAGCGAAGATTACGCCTTTGGGAGAACGGGGCGTGGTGGTCGAGTCGTGGTGGGCCCACCACTGCTGCCAGGCTTGGGCGTTGTTTCCGAGGGCTTCGCCGGTGATGAGGCGAAGGGCGCCATACACCCAGCCGCGAGTGCCGGAATCGAGCGCATCGTCATCGAGGAGATTCAGGAGATCGGGAACGGCGGCGAAACGCTGTTCATGGGTGAGCATGCCGGATTCGGCGATGCCCACGGCGGCGCGCTGGCGCACGCGCGGGGAAGGATCATGGGCAAAGCGATCGAGCAACGGATCGACGGCGCCGTCGGTGCCGAGCATGGCCAGGCCCTCAACGGCCCAGAAGCGGGTTTGCTCGTTGGGATCATGAGCGAAAGTGAGCAAGTGGGTGAGCACGAGCTTGGGTTGCACGCCGCGATTGCCCAGGGCGCCGAGACGCCAGAGGGCGAAGGGCCGCTCGCCGGGATCCTTGCGAATGAGTTTCACGAGGTGGGCCACCGTTTTGGGCGACTTGCTGAGATTGTTGGCGGCGAGGTCCACCTCGATGGCGGCTCCGCGTACGCGAAGGTCGTCGGACTTCAAAGCGGTGAGCACCAGGTCGAAGAGATGATCGGTATTTTGCAGGCGGCCGCGCCAGCTTTCGGCGTTCTGGCGAATCAGCTCGAGCGAGGCCGGATGGCGGCGGATGGCTAGCTCGAGGAGTTGCTCGGCTTGCTGCTGGGGGCCCAGACGCGTGAGCTGGGCGAATTCGGCGTTGATGGCGTCCGAGGTAGGCTGCGATGCGGCACCGGCGTTGATCGCGGAATCGCCCGGCTTGAGCCTGGCCCAAACAGCTTTGAGGCGGCCGACTTCAAAACCGGCGACGGCGGAAAGGGCAGCGAGAATCAGGAAAGCCAGGCCGTACCAGCGCAGGATGCTGAGCGTGAGCGGGCGAGATTCACCGGAGAGCGGATTGTGAGTAGCAGCCACGAAAGTCCTCAGACGCCGAGTGTTGCGGCGCGCAGGCACAAAGTAAGGGTGGCGGGAGAGGGCAACAATGGTACGGGGAGCCAGCCGTCCGGTACGCGAGGGCAACGGCGTTAAAGCTTATGTTTAGAGTCACATAGGGCTGTCAGGGGCCGGAAAAAACTGATAATTGGGGTGCACCCGTCCGAAAGGGCAGGCTAGGATTTGGCGCGTGTGGGTCGGCAGGTCGGGTGAGCCAAAAGGCATGCCGGGAAGACACGGCTAAGTACTTGACATGACACGCGGCAAGAATAGGATGGCGTCCGATGATCGACTATTTACTTACGGTGTTGGTGACATTTCTTTGCCTGGCCACGCTGGGGGGACCCAGCCGCGCGGCGCAGGATCCAGCGAGCGCGTTTCATGCGAACAATTGCGATGCCTCCTTTTGGGAGCACGTGTATCACGGAAAATTCGCTACCGCCCAGGACCGGCTTACGGTGATCGATCCGTGCGTGACGGTTACGGGCACGTTGGAGGCGGCGCTGGCGGAGGCGGACGGTGATCGCCACATCCGGCTGAAGGTGGACCCGCAATTCAAGAAGTTGCTCAACGCGCGCAACATCGCAGGCGAGAAGGGATTTCTGGTGGTCGAGCCGGTGTGCGAACTGAAGGTGGCCCAAAAAGACACGTTGCAGGAAGGGGTGTGCCAGAATTTTCATCCGAACCTGTACCGGATCTCGATGCACGGGAAGCACATTTCCGTAACGGGAGCGTATATTCAGGATCAGTCACCGAACCACGGATGGAGAGAAATTCACCCGGTGACGTCGATCACCGTGATTAATTAATTGGATTTTGTGCTCAGGCGCGACCGAGCGGCGGCCTGTGAATGGAAAGCCGAAAAAATTAAGGGCGCAACCACCGGTTAAGGCGGATGCGCCCTTTTAAACTGAGCCGCAAAACTTTTTTGCTTCTTGGTTCAATCTGCCGGCGCAACGGCGGTCAAGCTGCCGCACCTTCGAAACTGAGCCGTAAAGTTTCCAAGCTTCCCGGTTCAATCTGAGAGGGACGATATTCCTTGCGCTTCCGGGTGTCAATTGGAATCGACGGCAAAGTCTGTGCAAAATTGTGGACGATTGTGCAAAACCGCGACTGGGATCGCCGGTAATGCGAGTGTTCGTTGCGGCCCATAACCACAGCCGGCTCGAGTACTGGCAAAAGCGGCTTTAGCAAGACCGTAGCTTCCCACTCCCTCAAAATACGAAACGAAAGGTCCCTAATGAAAAGAGAGTCTCTGACTTTGCGCGAGAGGACCTACGTATTAGTGGTCGCGCGGTGACGTTGCGACGGCGACCTGGTGAGTGGGGGGTTTGGGTTTGCGGCGGAGGGCGGACATTGCGCTGTCGTCTGCGGGGAGGAAATAGCCGACTACGATGCCCATGGCCCCGGAGGGCAGGGGCTTGCCGGAAATGTTGTCGTAGGTGGCGGTGATGCGGAGCTGGTCGCCGGCAGCAAACTTGTAGCCGCCGCGATCGAAGAAAGTGACTACCGGCATGCTGACCAGCTGGCCTTTTTCGTCCAGCTTGGCGTCGAGGGTGGCGACGGTTTCCTTGCGGGTGACGTCTTCGAGCACGATTTGCTTCGCGTAGTCGTGCATGTGGCCCCCGACCCCGAGAAGAATGCCGTTGTATTTCACGGCGACCGTTCCAACGTTCCGGTTGCTGCCGGGATTGAGGTCGTAACCGGAGTTGCCGCAGGATTGCACGTCCATCCAGGCGGGGTAGACGCTCTTGGTGGCGCTATCGGAGTCCGCGTAAGGAATTTTCACTTCGAGATAGACGTTATCGTAGGCGGTGGTGGTGGGGTTGTGGACCATGGTCTCGATGCGAATTTTGTCGCCTTTTTGCACGCGATAGCCGTAACCGGGGATTTCCATCCAGTCGGTGAGTTCGCTGCCGGCGCCGAAAATATGTTCCTCTTTGTTGGGGCAGAGAAAATCGGAGCGGTCCGTGTTCCAGAAGGCGGTGTGGTGGAGCACGGCGCCGGGCACGGGCTTACCGTTGGCGTCCACCAGACGGGGAGTGTAGGCGCGGAGGAAACCGTCTACGGGGATGGTCCAGAAAACATCGGGAGGCTGCGGCATCCGCATGTGATCGGTGTTGGCGGGGAGAGTGAGAGGCCCTTCGCGCACGGTGATGGTATGGGTGGCGGAATCCAGCTGCTGCTCGAGCTTGACGCCCTTAGCGACGGCGTGGTGCATACCTTCTTGCATAAAGCCGCCGCGACCGTGTTGCATATGATCCATATCGTGGGTTGCCGGAGCAGACTGTTTCTCTTGTGCAGCGTTGACGGGACCCGAAAGGAAGGTGAGGGGAGTGGCCAGAAGTGCCAACGACAAGAGGCGCAATTTTCCGGAAAAGCGGTAAACGTTCATGGCGTCACCTCACACTGTAGGGCGGCGAGACATTCGCGTGACATCCCTATGATATGCCTGCCACAGGTCTAGTGATAGAATCCCGCCGCCTGTTGTGCGGAAAATGAGCGGAGGATTCGCATGCGGAAACTGCTGGTTGGTTGGATGCTGGTAGGTGGCCTGGCGTTGGCGAGGCCGGGGGCGAAAGGGCAGGAGCCCGATTTCTCCAAGGTGGAGATCAAGGCAACGAAGGTTTCCGGCAACATTTATATGTTGCAGGGAGCGGGTGGAAACATCGCGGCGTCCATCGGCGACGACGGCATCGTGATTGTGGACGATCAGTTCGCGCCGCTGGCGGACAAGATTCAAGCCGCGCTGAAGAGCCTGGGAGTTACCGACAAGCCGGTCCGATTTGTGATCAACACTCATTATCACGGGGACCACACGGGCGGAAACGCGCCCTTCAGCACGGCGGGCTCGACGGTGATCGCGCAGGACAATGTGCGCAAGCGCCTGATGAGCGGAGGAACCGCTGGCAATGGCGGGTCCATCAAGATGGAAAACAAGCCGGCGGAAAAAGCGGCGCTGCCGATTATCACATTCGAACACGACGTGACCGTGCATTTGAATGGCGAAGATATTCGTGCGTTGCATTTCCCTTCCGGGCACACGGATGGGGACTCCATCATTTTTTTCCCGAAGAATAACGTGGTGCACATGGGCGACGATTTTGTGCGCTACGGTTTTCCGTTCATCGATGTGGCCAGTGGCGGCAGCGTGCAAGGGATGATCGCGGCGATGGAGAAGGCCACCGCGCAACTGCCGGCGGATGTGAAAGTGATTCCTGGGCACGGGCAGCTGTCCAACCTGGACGACGTGCGGGCGTTCACGCAGATGCTGAAGGAAACCTCGGCGGTAGTGCAGAAGGCGCTGGATGAACACAAAACTCTGGAGCAGATGAAGCAGGAGAAGATTCTGGAACCCTGGAAGAAGTTTTCGGGCGACTTCGTCAACGCGGACACATTTATAGAGACATTGTATAACTCGCTTACCGGGACCAAGGGCGAGTTCGTGAAGCACAACTAGGGAATGGCAGACGCATCGGCGTCAAGGTTCGGCGTGAATCTCCACGTAATCCAGAGGAGCGCGTTCCCCGCCATCTGGGATGCCTTCGATGCGGATAAGATCATGGGGACGAAGCTGCACATGAGGAATTCGGTGACGGGTGGAAGAGTCGCCGCCCAACTTGGTGGCCGGCAGATGCGCGCCGGCGGTCCACTCATCCAGCAACTTCGTTCCGACGAAGACACGGAATTTTGACGCGCCGTTATCGAGATCAAAATATTCCACGTCCACCTCGTAAAATCCAGGTGGATTTGCAACAGGAAACGAGGCGGCACAGCCCGCGGGCTGCGAGCACTCAATTGCTTTGCCACCTGAGGCGTTTTCCCAGGGTGTGACATCGACGACCACGTAGCCTTGCAACTGCATGGCTTCCGCTTCGATTCGATCAGGATGGAAGCCGACGCGTCCTTGTATGTCCGGAATGCCCGAGGCCCGGAAAAACCAGTTGCAAATGGCGTCGCGCCAGACGATGGCATGCCCGGCCTGGTATTCGAGGCGCGCCAATACATCCACATAGCGTTCCTCGTCGATGCGGCCTTTGAGAGAACCCCATTTTGCGACGAAGCCGGCCGCGGTCTGGGCGCCTTGGTAATGGGAATCGTAAATGTGCTGGATCACCGTCTTCCCCGAATGCAGGCGAAACGTGTATGGAACATGATGGAAGAAGAGCAGCAGGTTGTCCGGCGTGGCGTCCACCGATTCGTATTGCGCGGCAACCGGTGGACGGTATTGACCCGCGAAGCCAGTGCCGGTGGCGACGCTGCGATCCATGCCAATTCCTTTTTCGTCGGCGCGATGCCATTGGCCCCAACCGTTGCGCTCGGAAGATTCGATACCGGGACCGTAATGGCTGCCCAGAATGTCCGTTAGAGTTTGCGCGCCGAGCGGACCGGTGTAATTTTCGTAGGCGGTCCAGGAAGCCATCTGGATCTGGGAAATCGTTTGCACCACAGGCGGATCGTTGCCGAAGGTCAGTTGCGTCCATTCCTCGGCAATGGCCTTGGCGCTGAGATCAGGATTCCACGCCAGCCGGCCGAAGGCGTAGAGATTGGCCATGGCCAAAGGGTGCGCGAGCCAGTTGGCATCCAGACCGACGTTGGCGACGCCGACCAATCCCTCGGATGGGTGCGGGAAGGTGTGACCGGAAATCAGATCCTTGACGGGCGTGCCGCTGCTGCCGGCGTGCATATCGAAGTCCAAAATTTCTTTCCACATGGGGGCAAGAAAACAGACGTGCCGTTGCTGACCGGTATATTCCTGGGTGATCTGCAGCTCGATGGCTTCATTGGTTTTCTCCAAGGCGCCAAGTAGCGGCGAGACTGGCTCGCGGGCCTGGAAGTCTATGGGACCGTATTTGATCTGAACGATTACGTTGTTTTCAAATTTTCCGTCGAGTGGGTGAAAGATGTCGAACGCGGCCCTAGCGCGATCGTTTTTGGGATCGTGCCAATCGAGATGATGATTGTAGACGAAGGCGCGGTAGAAAAGAATTCCGCCGCGCGGCGCGAGGGCGCGGGCGATCACATTGGCGGCATCGGCGGCCGTGCGGCCGTAGGCGGAGGGGCCGACCCGACCTTCGGAATCGGCTTTGACGGTAAATCCGGCGAAGTCCGGAATCTGCCCATAAATAGCGTCGACCTTCTTGCGCCACCAGTCGGCGACGCGGGAATCGAGAGGATCAAACGTTTCGAGACCGCCGAGGTTCTTGGGGCTGCCAAGATCGACGGATAGGGAGAGCCGGATGCCCCAGGGGCGAAAAATATCGGCAATGCGGCGAAGCTGCGGCAGAAATTCGTCGCTCAAGACGCGCGGATCGGCGTTTACATTATTTACGTTGCAGCCGTTGACGCCGATGGAGGCCAGCAGGCGGGCGTAGTCCGCGACCCTGCTGAGGTCGTCGCGAACTGCGTTGTTGGCGAAAAAAATCGAGCGGCCGGCGTATCCACGCTCGATGCGGCCGTCGAGATTGTCCCATTGGTCCACCCAACGGATTGGGGCATAGGGCTGCTGCAAGTCGTTTAGGGTTGCGAGAGATTCGTGGCGCGCGATTTTGCTCAGCAAAGCGAAGACGCCGTACAGCACGCCGCGATCCGTTGAGCCGGCGATGATCACGCAGGGGAATCCGCGCACTCGCGCACGGGTCAGCCAGAAGGAATCGGCGGCGAGGGCGCCCGGCGTTCGAATCTCAGGCACTACCGCCTGGATTTCTTGCAGGGTGCCGAGAATGAAACTTGCTTGCGGGGACAGGCGCGATTCGTCGCGCACAGTCTTCCCGAGCATCCCCTGGATGCCGCGCGCCAGCTCGCTCTGCGCGGTTTCCAGAACCGGGGAATGGCCGAGCACGGCCGCGTTCGCGGGCAGCGCCTGATACATCCGTGTGGAGCTATCGTTCAGCCGAGCAAATCGCAGCCATGCATCGTGTCCTGATTCCGCGCGCAATGGAATGACGGAAAGTGCAGGGGCAAAAAAAACGCAGCAAATCGCGGCCCGCAAAAGACGCTGACGAATCATCCGGTGCCTCGCAGTCGTTCGCGGGAATTATAGCCGCCCAGGGACCCAGCGTCTCGGAGGTGGTAAGTTCGGGAACATGGGTATGAGCGCCTTTTGGAACCGCTCGAGAATGCTTTAGAATGAGAGAACCCCTGCTGTGGGCGTGTAGCTCAGCTGGGAGAGCACCTGCTTTG
>DATGEY010000137.1:0-10042 GCA_035309625.1 Candidatus Acidiferrum sp. | reverse complement strand
AGTGGATGCCGAGTTCCCAGGTGTCGCGGAAGGCGCGGACCATTTCTGGTTCCTGGGTGAGGTCTTCGTCCTTGCCGTCTTTGACGTCGCGGCGATTGACGAAGGGTTGGAAATTGGAGCCGTAGCGGATGCCGTAGGGCGGGTCGATGTAAACCATCTGGACCTGGCCGGCCATGCCTTCTTTTTCGAGGAGGGAGTTCATGACGAGGAGGGAATCGCCGGCGATGAGGCGATTGGTCCAGCCGTGGGAGTGGCGGTAGAAATCGATGGCTTCGCGGAGGGGAGGATTTTCCTCGCGAGATTCGAATAGGTAGCCCTGGGCGGGCTTGAGCGGGACGCCATTGCGCTTGCGGACGGCTTCGAATGATGGTGCGCGGGTCGATGCGTTCGTGGACGTGGAGGGAGACGGTGGGGACTTCAAAGGAGGTGTGCTCTTTTTTGCCGGCCCAGACGAGTTGGGGATCGAGGTGGGGGTCGTAGTCGAGCTGCTTGCCCGGCTTGACGGAGGGCACGGGTGGATGATGCTCGTAGGTGCGGTGCGTGGGAGTGGGCGGGTCGGTTAGCGGGGTGACGAGGCCTACGGGAGGATTGTTGACGCGCTTTTTGTCCTGGTGGGCGTATTGTTCGATGGGACGTTTTTTGGATTTGGGATCGGCGTGATTGTTAGGCGGCTTGGGCTTCGGCACGCAGAGCTCCCAGGGAATTAGAAAGCACGGACTAGAATTTGGAACGGCGGGATTTTACTCCAGGTTGGTTGGGAGTACAAAGGAAGTTTAGTGTTTAGGTGATGAAGGGGCGAAGGGTGGCGGCAGCCGGGAGAGACGGCGAGGTAAACTGGGCGCTACGGGGTGCCCAGAGGGAAGGCTGCCGCAGCGGGCAGGAGGGAAGGAACGATGGCGGAAACGGGGTCTGGTGAGGTGGAGAAAAAATGTTCACGGTGCGGGGCGGCGTTTTCTTGCCGGCAGGAGGCCGGATGTTGGTGCGCTGACGTGCGGGTCGAGCCCGAGGTTTTGGCGGAGATACGGGGGCGATTTGCGGATTGCTTGTGTGAAGCATGCTTGCGCAAGCTAGCGGCGCCAGCCTGAAGGCGACGCTGCGGATGGCGAGATGAGGAAAGCGGGCAGCCCGCTTCGGAAAGCGGCCGCTGCGCGGAATGGCCAGGTGAACTCTCGCCGCTGCAAAGAGCTGCGTTACGCGGTGGGGGTAGGGTGGATGGTTAGGGCATCGTCTGGGGCGGGGTGGCGGTTGGCGAAGGCTTCTTTTATCAGCGAGAAGATGATGCGGCGATTTTCGGCGATGGTCTTAAACCAGGCGAAGCGGCCCATTTGGGGGAAGTAGATGCCGCGGAAGCAGAGGCGGGAGATGAGGATATTGGCGCGGTAGCCGAGGGGCTTGTGGGCGACGGAGGTTACGGCGCCGGCGATGGCTTCCGGGCTGTAGGATTTGGACCAGCCGCGGCGGACCTCGGCGTGGGCTTCGTCGATGGTCATTTTTAGCGGCGTGTGGGCCATGGCGAAGGGGATGAACTCCTGCCAATGCTTGGGGCGGGTCAGGCGGCCGGCGGCCTCCAAGCGCTTGTAGAGCGGGGTGGCGGGCAGCGGGGTGAGCAAGCCAAAGATGGGCAAGCCTGGCGGCCAGGTCCGAATCTCTTGCAGCGTGCGGTCGGCGACACCCACGGTGTCGTTGTCCATGCCAAAGATGAAGGAAGTGATGGCGAAGACGTTGCGCTGGGCCAGGCGCTGGAGGACGGCGGCGTATTCACCGGGCTTGTTAAAACCTTTGTTGACATCTTTGAGGTTGGCGGGGTCGATGGACTCCATGCCGATGAAGATCCATTTGCCACCGGCGGCAGCGATGAGGTCGACGAGTTCCTCGTCGCGCAATAGATTGGCGCTGATCTGCGCAACCCAGTGGACTTGGGCGTCGGCGGCGATGATGTCGCGGAGCAGGGATTTGGTGCGCTTGACGTTGATGGCGAAATTGTCGTCGATAAAGAAGACGGCGATCTGGCCGCGCTCGGATTTCGCGCGAGCTTTGAGGAGCAGCAGCTCGTCGACCACGGATTTGTTGGTACGGAAGCGGATGGAATCGCCGAAGAAACCGGTGACGGTGCAGAACTCGCAGCCGTACGGACAGCCGCGGCCGGATTCGACGGGAATGATGCGGAAGGTGCCCCAACCGGCGCCGATTTTTTGCAGCATGGGGTAAAAAATTTTGGGCACGATGTTGAACTGAGCCAGGTCGATGGTGTCCCAGGGAATGGGCGGATAGGCTTGCAGGGAAGGTTTTTGCTCCTGGCCGAAGGCGTCAACGGGAGCGTAGATCTCTTTCAGCGCGCCGTTGGCGGCATCGTTCACGATTTTGGGCCAGGTGTCGTCGGCTTCGCCGAGGGCGACGGCGTCGGCATGGCGGGGACCACCCGCGCGGCCGAGAGCTTCGTCGGCCATTTCGGTGACGTGCGGGCCGCCCATTACTACGGGGACACCGACGGCGCGAATGGCGTCGGCCATGCGATAGGCTTTGGCGATCATGCGGGTCATGGCGCCGATGCCGACCAAGCCGATTTTTTCTTCGACGACGAAACGAGCGATGCCGGCTTCGTCCATGGGCTGGGCGTTGCCGTCAATGAGCACAACTTCATGTCCGGGGGGAGTGAGGGATTTGAGGAGAAACATCCAGAGGTGCGGCATGAAATTGCGGGTGACGCCATTGTCAGGGTTGTATAGCAAAATTCTCATAGCGCCTTCTTTCCGTATCGCGTCGAGCTTAGCGGACCGTGGTTGAGGGGGTGGGTCACATCACAGCGAGCTAAAGAGGGAGCAAAAACGCGAGCTCGTTGTGGCGAGATATAGAGTCACCTTTGATGACAACGGTTGTAGCACCAGGACTTGGGATTAGCAAGCGGGCAAGGGAAAAAGGCGCTCGTGTGTTGCGAGGATTACACCGAGGGCACCCTTGAGCGATCAATTTATGAACGCTCAGGGGAGGAGACGGGTGCTTGTGTTCGGTGTGAGGAGGCAAGCACCCGTCGGTCGGCGAGGGTCGGTCTCGCCGTTGGAGCGTTTTCACGCATGGTGTTGGGAAATGTTAAACCGCCGGCGTTATCGAGCAATAAGGTGTTCCCTGTAGAAAATGAAAGTTATTCCCCGTGGCCGAGCGGGCGTCAGGTATTTCGGGTATTGTGCTTTATGAGTGTATGGACCACGCTCACGGCGCAATGTCGGATTTCCTACCCGTTGCGAGCGAGCGCGACACCAAGATGGACGGAATTCGCACCAAATCCATACTGTTGGTGGACGACCGCGACTTTGAGCGCTTCACTATCCGCGCAGCGGTTGAGGGTCTGACCAATTTCCAGGTGTGCGGCGAGGCGCGCAATGGCGTGGAAGCCATCGAAAAGGCCGAGGAACTGAAGCCCGACCTGGTGATTATGGATCTGGCCATGCCGCTGATGAACGGGCTGGAGGCGGCGAGCATACTGAAACGCGCGATGCCCGAAGTTTCCATTGTTTTGCTGACGCTGTACGCGGATGAAGCGCATGGGCCCAAATTGACGGCGCCCGGAGTGGCAACGGTATTGTCTAAAGCGGATGGAATAAGTCCGCTGCTGAAATGGCTGGAGCGCCTGCTCGGGCCAAGCTGATCGTTGCCTCAACAAGAAGCTGCGCCGGGCGCTACACGCACGGCGCAGGCTCAAGTCGAGAGTGATCCCCAATCAGTGTTTGTCGTAGCGCAAGCACTCTTCCAGTTGCTGAGTGGCGGCGTCGATGGCGCGAACGGCTTCGACGCGATGGCCGCCGAAGTCGTGCGCGGCGTGCTCGAGGTGGTCCTTGGCACGGCGAAGTGCGGCGATGGCCTCACGGATTTGCGGGTGAGGTTCGGGTGCGGCTGCGGGAGGTACGCTGGATCCCGCGCGGCTGGCCGCGGCCGGAACGGCCTTTGCGTTTGGAGTTGCGTGGCTGCCGACCGTCAGAACGAAAGCCACTAGGAAAATACTTACAATCAGCAAGCTGATACCTTTTATTTTCACGGACCACTCTCCTCTGAGAAATTTGGCTGAGTCCCCAAACTCGGCCTCTCCCAAGTTTTATGGGCAGGGGGTTCCTTGCGCCAATGCAATCGGCGTGCGCTGTGCCGGGAAAGGCACAGGGCAGGATGTGAAGTTGTACGCTACAGGTCCGAGGTCACGAGAATCACGCGCGAGGTGGTATTCTAGGCAGCAAGCTGATGAGGATGAATATGCATGACTTGGATCGGATAACTCAAGACCCGGACGTGATGGGTGGAAAGCCCTGCATTCGAGGACTACGTGTTACCGTCGGTATGCTCGTAGGCCAGATTGGAGCAGGTCACACGATCGAGGAGATTCTTGCCGATTACCCCTACCTGGAACGCGAGGACATTCTGCAAGCGCTGCGCTATGCCGCGTGGCGGGCCGAAGAGCGAGAAGTTAACTTACCTACTGCATGAAACTACTGCTGGACATGAATTTGTCTCCGCGCTGGGTCACATTATTGCGCGAAGCAGGGTGGGGCTGCGAGCACTGGTCACAGGTGGGCAAAGCTGATGCGCGGGACACCGAAATCATGAAGTACGCGGTGGCGAACAACATGGTGGTGATCACTCATGATCTGGATTTTGGTGCAATTCTGGCAGTCACGCAACGGAAGAAGCCAAGCGTAGTGCAAATCCGGAGCCAGGATATTAGTCCCGACAAAATTGGAAAGCAGACGCTCGCCGCGCTTAGCGTTGTTCGTGAGGAACTAGAGGCCGGCGCCCTACTCACGATTGAATTTGATCGGACGCGATTACGCTTGCTACCGCTAACGTAAATATCCAACAAGAGCTACAACGGTAGTGAGATCAACTGTAGGGGGTTGGTGCGGGCGCGGTTTAGGGTGGCGCCCCAGTGTAGGTGGGGGCCGGTGACGCGGCCGGTGGCGCCGACTTTGCCGAGGAGTGCGCCGGTGTCGACGAGTTCGCCGGGTTGGACGGAGATGGACTCGAAGTGGGCGTAGAAGGTATAGAGACCGAGTCCGTGGTCCAGGATTACGGTGTTGCCGGAGAAGTAGAGCGGCTCAGCCAAGACGACGCGGCCGCGCTGGGCGGCTAGGACAGGCGTGCCGGTGGGGGCGGGGAAGTCAACGCCGCCGTGGGGCGAGCCGGCTTTGCCGTTGAGGATGCGGCGCTTGCCGAAGTTGCCGCCAGTGGTGATACCGGCAAGGGGGTAATGGAAGGCGCCGTCCCAGAGGCGCTCGGGCGTGACGGTCGCGAAAATGGCGCGCAGGCGCTGGCGCTCGACTTCGGCGCGAGCGAGTTGTTCGGGGTTGGGCTCGACGAAATTGGGAGCGACCTTGAGGCTCTCGGTGGCGAAGGTGCCGGCTCGTACGTCGATGGTAGCGGAGCAGGAGATTTCTTCGGTGGATTCGGTCTTAGCGGTGAGGGTTAGAGGATAACCTTCCGGCTTTAGTTCAAGATCGACGCCGAGGAGGGCGCGCCAAGCGTCGGGAGATTTATCGGTGAGCTTCTGCTCTTGCCAGAAGGGAATTTCGCGGTTGTCCCAAGTAGCCTTTATTTGCAGGACAGGTTGGGCGGCGCTGAGGAGTTCCAGGAGGAGGAGGCTGCCTTGAGTGGGTTCGGGGGAACTAAGGTGCAGGGTGAGGCCGTGGCCGCAATCCTGAGAGGAAAGCGGGGTGGGAAGGAGGTTGGCCACGCGGTGATGAGGGCGGGCTTTTTGGGCGACGGCTGGCGCGACGGCTACGATCAAGACACAAGTAAGAGCGGTTAGGCGCATCAGATCGAAAGAAAGAATCTAACACAGCACTGCCCTGCTGCAACCAAAGTCCTGGTGGCTGGATTGAAATTCAAAATACCAACATCAAAAGACAACGCAGAGACAATGAGAGCGCCGAGGAACGCAGAGGACGAGAATGCGCTTAGTTTGCGGCGGACCAGGCCATGCCGTCTATGCCGGGAGTCAGGTCGATGGTGGGTTGGAGCTGCCAGGTTTGGAGGTTGAGGACGGCGATTTTTCCTGCGGGCATGCAGGTGATGTAGGCGACCGTGGCGTCCGGGCGAATGAGGATTTCGCCGGGTAACTGGGGAACGTCAAAGGAATGAACGACCTTAAGGGTTTGCAGATCGATGGCGATGGTCTTGTTGGCGCGGGGAAGGACGGCGATGAGAAAGCGGCCGTCGGGAGTGGGCTTGGAGGAATAGGCGTAATCGGGGATTTCGATCCAGTTGGCGATTTTGTTGGTGGCCGTGTCGATCACGGCGATGCGGGGAGCATCCTGATCGTGGGTAAAAACGTGAGCGCCATCGGGAGAGATGGAGATGCGCTGCACTTGCTTGGCGACGGGGATGGTGGTGATGAGCTTGCGATTGGCGATATCGACGACACTGACGGTGCCCGAGTGGACGTTGGCGGTGTAGGCGCGGCGGCCGTCTTTGCTGAGCGTGAACATATGGGACTCGGGCTGGCCAGTAGGAGCTTCGGCAATGACTTTGCGGGATGCGGGGTCAATGATATCGATGGCGTGGGCCAATTCGGCGCTGACGTAGAGCATGCCGTCGGGACCGAAGGTGGGTTGATGCGGGCGCAAGGGCTTGCCGAGGTCGATGGTGGAGGCGAGCTTGCGCTGCTGGATGTCGATGATGTCGATTGTTGCGCCGTCAGTGCCGGGCTTACCGACCCCGGAGTTGCCGTAGATGGGAACGTAGGCGAAACGGGAATCCGGGGAGACGGCGACTTCGTGGCCGTTGACGCCGACGGAGATTTTGGCGAGCTCGCGGCGCGCTCCAGGATCGACGAGGACGACGGTGTGCTCTTTTTGGTTGGCAACGACAAGGACGTCGCCGGAGGACAGTGCGGACTTGCCAGTTTTGGTCAAGAGGAGGGCCAGTAGAGAAAAGGAAACAACCACCAACACGCGACGGAAGGACATAAACTCACCTCAACATGGAGACTTCTTGACGGGTTCATTGTCGTCGAAGCGCTGGAAATATGCCAGAGCACTTCGGGCGGGTCAGGCCCACGAGTATTTTCTGGTGACGGATGGTGGGTGTAGGCTAAGAGACTCGGCCCTCTGCACAAGGAGACGAGGTCATGCGCGAACTTGAAGACGGAACGAATGGCGGTGGATTGATGCGAAATGAAAAAACGGTGGGCGTGACGCGGCGGACATTTTTGGAGATGGGAGTCGGGGCGACGCTGGCGGTGGGGGCGGAGAAGATGGCCTGGGCAGCGGACCCGAAGGGGGAAGTGCCGCGGCGGAATCTGGGGCAGACTGGAGAAAAAGTTTCGATGGTGGGGCTGGGCGGTTATCACGTCGGCAGTCAGAAGGATGAGCAGGAAAGCATACGGATTATCCGCACGGCCCTGGATAGCGGGATCAATTTTCTGGACAACTGTTGGGACTACAACGATGGACAAAGCGAATTGAGGGTGGGCAAGGCGCTGCGCGACGGCTACCGGCAACGCGCGTTCGTGATGACCAAGATCGATGGGCGCACGAAAAAAGCGGCGGCGGAGCAGATCGAGGAGTCGCTGCTGCGTTTGCAGACGGATCATATCGACCTGCTGCAATTTCACGAAATTATCCGGATGGAGGATCCGGACCGGATATTCGCGGCGGGCGGCGGAATGGAAGCAGTGGTGGAGACACAGAAGGCGGGCAAGGTACGGTTCATCGGATTCACCGGGCACAAGAGTCCGGACATTCATTTGAAGATGCTGGAGACGGCGGACGCGCATCATTTTCATTTCGATACGGTGCAAATGCCGCTGAACGTGATGGATGCGCATTACAACAGTTTTGGGAAGAAAGTGCTGCCGGTGCTGGTCAAGAAAGGGATCGGCGTGTTGGGAATGAAGCCGATGGGAGCGGGAATTATCTTGCGCAGCAAAACGGTGGAGCCGGTAGAGTGCTTGCATTATGCGATGAGCTTGCCGACCAGCGTGGTGATTGGAGCAGGCGGTGATGGCAGCGAAGACGTTCAAGCCGCTGAATGAGACGCAAGTGGCGACGCTGCTGGCGAAGACGAAGGATGCGGCGCGAAACGGGGAATTCGAGGGATACAAAACCACGACGAACTTCGACGGGACGGCGCACAATCCGCAGTGGCTGGGTTAAAGAAGCGGAAAGCCAGCTTTAAGAAACGCGAAAACCTGCAACTATTTGGCAGCTTCCATGGAGTAACGGCGGAAGAAGGAGTCGGCCTTCCACTGGGGCTTGGCATCGGTGTTGGCTACCGAGATCAGAAGCTGGCGAACGATGTCTTCAAAGAGGCCGGCGGCGGCGAGATCGACGGGCTGCGAAGTGTCGTCGGAAGGCGCATGGTAGCGGTTGGTGAGCCAATCCTTGAAGATCCTTTGTTCCGGAGAGCCGGGTTCATATCCGAAATCCAATTTTAGAGCGGGAACGCCGTGGCGGATGAAATTGTATTGATCGCTGCGGATGAAAACGTTGCGGAGCGGCTCGGGGTCGGGCTGGACGCGAACGCCGAAGAGCTGCGCGGCTTCGCGGGCACGGTCGCCGAGGTCGGACTCCTGTAGACCGGGGACTTTGAGAACTTTAAGCGGGACGATGGGCAGGAACATGTCGAGGTTGATGTCCGCGATCATGGATTTTGGCGGAACGGTGGGATGAGCGGCGAAATACTTGGAACCCAGCAGACCTTTTTCCTCGGCGGTGACAATCACAAAAAGAATGGAGCGGCGCAACTGCTCGGAGTGGGCGTTGAATTTGGCGGCGAGGTCGAGCAGGACCGCGACGCCGCTGGCGTTGTCCATGGCTCCGTTGTAGATGCGATCGCCATTGAGCGGCTCACCGATTCCGATGTGATCGACGTGCGCGGAGATCACCACATACTCATTCTTCAAAGCGGGGTCATTGCCGGGAAGCTTGCCGATGATATTGGCGGACTCGACGGGCGTGGTTTTTACGCTGGCGTGGGCCTTGAGGGAAACCTGCAGCGGAAAATGGGGGAGGGGTTGGCGATCTTTGCCAACGGCGGCAATTTCGGTGAAGGTGTGGCCGGAGGCGGCGAAGAGTTTTTCGGCCTGTGCGGGATTGAAGATCATGGCCATTTTCAGGCCCTGGGTTTCGTCGAACTCGGGGCCGATCAGATCCATGGAGGGGTGGGCGCGGTTGAGGGACATGCGGGACCAGGGAATGTCCATGGAGGCAGGATTCGGGATGGTGATCACGCCGATGACACCGGCTTGCTTGAGAGATTTCCAGCGTTCCCCGATGGTCTGGTAGTGGGAAGCGAGCGCGGTGGGAATATTGGAAGGCGAGCCGGCGAGATAGACGATGATTTTGCCATGGAGGTCCAGGCCGGAAAGGTCATCGTAATTTTTTTCGGGGATCTGGAGGCCGTAGCCGACGAAAGCGAGTGATGCGGTGACCTCGTCGGAAGAGAGTTCAGCACGGGTGGCGAAGCAGGCGTCTTCCCCCAGGGTAAGAGGATCGGTTTTGCCGGAAACGATCAAGGAGGCCGAAGAGTCTTTTTCGACGATTTGGCGAGAGACGAATTTGACGGGCTGATAGAAGCCATCGATGCCGACGGGTTGCAAGCGAGCCTTGCTGAACTGATCGACGACATAAGATTCGGCTTTGCGAAGGCCTTCGCTGCCGGTTTCGCGGCCTCCCAGGCTGTCGTCGGCGAGAAATTTGACATGGTTCCACCATGACTGGCCATCGAAGCGCCGCGCGGGTTGTGGGCTTTGCGCGGTCAGGCTGAGGGCGACGGCAAAAAATGCCGCGGCGGACAGGACTTTTATCGGCATCGGAGCACCTCCGTTATCAGGCCGGGAGAGCATAGCAGCAGGGCCCAGAAGCGCCAAGGCTGGGGAGCGGGCGGGGGCAAGGTAGAGTGCGTCCTATTTTGAATCGTTGTGCGTAAAGGTGCATACAGGGCGGACTCGGTGGGTCTACCCAAATCAATGGATTGTCGCCGTTGGGGGGCTATAGATATTGTTCAATCCTCGCCCGGTAGATCAGGTTTCAGGAGAGAAATGATGAATCAAACTGTGGCC
>DATGEY010000136.1:0-14596 GCA_035309625.1 Candidatus Acidiferrum sp. | reverse complement strand
CACGCTCGCCGCGTGCCGTCCGTAATCATCCGGATGGCCGCAGCGAGCAAAAAGTTTCTGGTGGTAATACCGCGAGGGTCACACCCGTTCCCATCCCGAACACGGAAGTTAAGCCTCGCAGGGCCGATGATACTGCACGGGCAACTGTGTGGGAACGTAGGTCACCGCCAGGATTAAATCAAGGAAGGGGCCGTTCTGAGCGATCAGAACGGCCCTTTTGCTTTTTTGTTTGGGTGTTCGGCCGTTCGCTCTAACGAGGTTCCACCACGGCGCGGGTTTCGCTTTGGGCACCGTGATTTGCTGTTTTTCGTCCACCGCGAAAAGCATGTAGTCCCGGAAGTAGTGGCGCCGGTGTATCCGCCGCTTCCCGTAATCGAAATAAATTCCGCGCTTTGCGGCAGCCACAATTCCTGAAGGCCTTCTTAGTCGCAGCGATTCTACTCCCATGGCATTTCTCTTGCCCTGCCAAAATTCGGGCCGGGCAGCGGGGGGGAGCCCTGGGCCCCACATAACGTCTGGGATTTACCCCGAGAGGTAATGCGCACCCAGGCCAGGGGGGGCGGCTCTGGAAAATGTGAAAAAGTACTATTGACCCGGCTATCCCGCCGCAGTAACTTTGGAACTCCCTCTCCCGGCCCCGGTAAACCTCATGAGCGAGGTCAAACATGGCTTTAAATCCCGCGCCCACACTGATTGCCAAGTCGGTACAAGACCGCTGGGCTCAGCTACGTAGCCACAAACGCATCATCTCCAAGGTCAAACTGCTGGTGGAATGGGATGAAGGCACGGCGCCCCATCGCGCGCACGCCGTCACCGTAGATGTAAGCCATTCCGGCTGTATGGCCGTAGTTGGAGCCGATTTGCCGCTGCATCGCAAAGTGCGCTTGATCCATCCGGAAAGCGGGCGTAAGGCAGAGGCCGAAGTGGTGTGGCGCGACCATGAAGCATGGGATGTGGGACTGGAGTTGGTCAAGCCGGACGCCTCTTTCTGGGGTGTGAAGGTATAGGGCGGCACCTGCCAAGGAGTCGGCGCGCCAACATGGGTGCGGTTCGACTCGAAATAGCTCCGTGCTGCTCCCCACGCCGCCGCGCGCGCGTTGGTTAGTCGGTCTGGCTCCTCACAACCGTGTAGAATTGCTACAAGCCTCCGCACTTTCTGGGATAAACTTCCTTTTACGTCTTTTCGCGGCGCGCAATTAAGAGCAACCATCGATAACCATCGGGATTCTTATTTGCCTGAGTCCGCGGGATAAGAAATGCCACTCGGAAGCGCTATGCGCCAGGACGGAGATGCGGTCCCTTGTGCGGTATAACCGGTTTTACTCATCGCGACGGAGCCTTCGATCCCGCCCGCATTAGCGCGGCCACCGACACGATAACTCATCGCGGTCCCGACCAGCAGGGCACCTACGAATCCCCGCAGGTTTCCCTCGGCGCCGTGCGCCTTAAAATCATCGATCTGCACGGCGGCGATCAACCCATGATCAGCGACGATGGCAACACCGTCCTGGTCTTCAACGGCGAAATTTACAATCATCGCGAGTTGCGCGCCGAGCTCGAATCCCGCGGCGAGAAATTCAAAACCAACTCCGACACCGAAGTTGTCTTGCGCGCCTTTCTGCGCTGGGACAAGGATTGCTTCGCGCGCTTGCGCGGCATGTTCGCGCTGGCCCTGTGGACGCAGGATTCCCGGCGCCTGGTTCTCGCCCGCGACCGCCTGGGTATCAAACCTTTATATTTTCACCTGCGTGGCCGCGAGCTGTATTTCGGCTCGGAGCTGAAGACCATCTTCGCCCACCCGGAATTTACGCGCGAGCTGGATTTCACCGCCCTCCAGTATTACCTCTCGCTGAATTACGTTCCATGCCCGCATACCTTGGTCCGCGGCATTCAGAAGTTGCCGCCGGGTCATCTGCTCGAATGGCAGGATGGCGATATCGAAATCGAGGCCTATTGGCGCTTGCGCTTCGAACCTCAACCGCGGAAGTCCCTGGAAGGGGCGCAGGAAGAACTGGACAGCCTGCTCCGCGAGTCTGTTCGCGAGCACCTGATTTCCGACGTGCCGCTGGGCATCTGGTTGAGCGGCGGGGTCGACTCTTCCACGATTCTTCATTACACCCGCGAATTGTCCACTTCGCGGGTGAAGACTTTTTCCATCTCCTTTACTGGCCGCAGCTTTGACGAAACCGCCTACATCCGGGAAATTGCCTCCAAGTACGACACCGAGCACCACGAACTCGACGTGAACCCTTCGCTGGATTTGCCCGCGGCCATCGAGGAATTGGCCTATTATTCCGACGAGCCCTTCGCCGATGCCGGCGCTCTTCCGGTCTGGTTTCTCTCTGCGCTCAGCCGCAAACATGTGACCGTGGCGCTGAGCGGCGAAGGTGCCGATGAACTCTTTGGCGGCTACCTCACCTATGCCGCTGACCGCCATGCGGCGCGCTCGCAAAGAGTCCCGTCTTCGATTCGCCGCGGCCTGCTCGGTCTGCTCAAATACTGGCCCGTATCGAACGACAAAATCAGTTTCGAATACAAAGCGAAGCGCTTTCTGGAAGGCAGCTTGTTGCCCGCCGACGAAGCGCACAGCTACTGGAACGGAACCTTCTCAGCCGCGCAGCAGCGCGATTTCCTCTTGCAGCGCAATCGCGCCAGCGTCCAGGATCTTTTCGACACCGATCTGCCCGCCCTCGACGATCATGGCTCCCTGAACCGCTATCTGGCCTTTGACCAGCGTTACTACCTCGCCGACGACATCCTGCAGAAGGTCGATCGCATGAGCATGGCCCATTCCCTGGAAGTGCGCCCTCCTTTTCTCGATCATCGCCTGGTGGAATTCGCCGCGCGCTTGCCGGAACGCATGAAGATTGACGGCCGCCAGCACAAGGTGGTGCTGAAGCGCCTGATGCAAAACAAATTGCCAGCCTCCGTCCTTCACCGCCCCAAGGCCGGCCTGGACATTCCCGCGCACGATTGGCTCCGTGGCACGCTGCGGCCTTTGCTGCTGGACACCCTCACCGCATCGGCGATCGACGATGCCAAACTTTTTCGTCGCGACCACATCGAGTTCTTCCTACGTGAACACATGGAGCGCCGCGCCAATCTCGGTTATCACCTGTGGGGGCTGCTCATTCTCTTTCTGTGGATCCGTCACTGGAATATTCAGACCGCGTCGGTGTCGCACGACGCGGAGACTCTACTATCCCGAGCTTTTACCCGCACATAGGCTCAGTTCAATCGCCTTCGGCCCCTGCACCAAGCCGCGGTACCATACTGCGCACGGCAGGGAGCCAACATGAACGAAGTGGAACGCAAGCCTAAGTCCGTTCTAGTCACTGGAGCCACCGATGGATTGGGCAAAGCTCTGGCGCTGTTGCTGGCGGGGCGCGGCTATCGCGTATTTGCCGCCGGCCGCTCTCCGGAAAAACTCGCGCAGCTGGATGCCGCGGCGCTCGAAAACAAGTTTGCTCTGGAAACAATAGCCCTCGACGTGTGCAGCGATACTTCCGTGCAATCCGCGGTGGACGCCGTACTGGCCAAAGCCGGCGCGCTCGACGTCCTGGTCAACAACGCCGGGGTCAATTACACCGCCGCGGTCGAAGATCTCAGCATGGACGACTGGCGCGCTCAGTTCGAAACCAACTTCTTCGGCGTCCTCCGTGTCACCCGCGCGCTCCTCTTTAACATGCGCAACCGCCGCAGCGGCCGCATCCTGATGATGAGTTCGCTTTCCGGCCTGGTCACCCCGCCCACTCAGGGCGCTTACAGCAGCAGCAAGCATGCGCTCGAAGGCCTCAGCAACGCCTTGCGCATGGAGCTCTATCCGTTCGGAATCGATGTGATCTTGATCGAGCCCGGGTACATCATCACCGGCATTCAGAAGGCTGCCGCGGAACTCTCCAAGCCCTACGTTCAAAAAGGCGGTCCCTACGCACCGCTCTATGCCCGTTTTTTCACCAGCGTCAACGAAACTCGCTCCAAGTCCCGGACCACACCGCAAGATTGCGCGCGCGTCATGCTGCACGCCATCGAGACGCCACGCCCCAAGCCGCGCTACGGCGTCACTTCTCTCGCACCCTTCGTAAAATGGAGCAAGCGCCTGCTTACCGACCGCTCACGCCGTGAATCAAGGGTTCGAAACCTGAAACGACAAACTGTTTTCTCGCAGCTCTTCCCACTTCTTGCGCCAGGTCTCGTGCAGCGGGCTTTCCGCATAATCCGCGGCGGTCTCCGCGCTGGTAAATTCGATCGCAAACACTCCGTCAAAATCGCGGATCTGGTTGCGTTCCGTCTTCAGCCAGATATTTTTGACCCCCGGAATTTTCGCCGCCAGGGTCTTGATCCCCGCCAGCGCCTGCTCTTTGTCATTTTGTGAAGTGGTGTTCTTCCATTTATAAACCACCACGTGCACCACGCTCCGCGGCTGTCCGAACCGGTTTTGCGCCGCCACGTTCTGTGCGTGCCAGCTGCCGGCCGCCACCCCGCCCGCAAAAATAACCGCCGCGGCCGCCATCTCCGCCATTCGTCTTCCCGCGAATCTCATATTTCCCTCCCGTATCGTCGCAACCAGTTTATGTAACACCCGCCCGCGGAAGCAACGCAGCAATGCGGCGAATCGCCCGGCCGCATCTCTTCGCCAATAAAAAAGGCCCGGTGAACCACTCACCGGGCCAAGCTTTCCTGATTAAAATTTCAGACTACGGTTTTGTAGGATCCGCCGGTTTCGCATCCGTCGGAGGAATCGAGGCGCTTTCCGGCGACTTCGATTCCGACGAACTTGCATTTGTTCCCTTGGAAGAATCGCTGTTGTACCGCGTCAGATACGGCATGAACGGCGTCAGTTCGAACGGCATTTTTTCGCGTTCCGCCACCGTCCCTACCGGCTTGCTCTTGATTAGCAGCAGCTGATCGTTCCACACATCCAACTTCACCCGCCCGCCGATGGGCAGGGCCGCGATCATTTGCGGGTTCTTTTTCTGGTCCGGTTCCGGCGCCGCCACCTTGCTCTTCAAGTCCGCAATGGTGACCACGCGGTCTCCCAGGTGCGCGCTGATCAGGTTCGGAATCTCCTTTTGCCGCGCTTGCAGCGCCGCCAGGAACAGCGTGGCATTGGCCAACTGATTTTTGTAAGGAGAATTATTCAGCAGCTCCACCGCTTTCGCGCTGGCCGCCTGCTCTTCTTCCGGCGTACGCGCAAATCCAAAGTGCCGGAACGTGTCTTTATCATCCACCAGCAACTGATCAAAGAACGCGTAAGTCGTGTCCATTCGATGCCCGAGCACCACGTGCCCCAGTTCGTGGGCAATCACCGTCGCCAGGCTGGCTTCGTCCGGCAGTACATCGATCAGCCCGCGGCTCAACACGATCGTGTGCCCCAAGGTGAACGATTCCAGCGTGGTGGTCATCAGCACCCGGCATTTTACCTCCGGGTCCAGATCCAGATTATTGGTCACCTCCAGATTGTTCACCACCGTGTCCAGCACTTTATCGACTTCCCCTGGAGGCGCCATCAATCCGATGCGTTGCAAGCGGTCGGATACGTTGTCCTCCGCCTGCCGGTCCCAGGACCGTTGCGCCTGCACCGGCGAGAGATCGTTCGCCGTTTTCGAATCATCCTGCACCGGGGTTTCCACCAGGACCTTGCTGAGCTCCTGTTCCTGCCCCGCGTGCCCCACGTTATATCCCCACAGCCTCGTCTGCGCTTTAAAGTCCAGCTTCTTGGTCAGCGCGTAATGCAGGTCGTTTTCTTCGCTATAAACGAAGGACGGGAGCCACATACCCGGCTGCGCATTGGTGCGCCAGCTGTCAAAATGAAAATACCAGCTGCTGTGCCCGCCGCCCCCATACGCTCCGTTGAATCGAACAATGTGGAAATCCTGATCCTCCACCCAGATTCGCCCCAGGAACCGGCCTTTTCCCGCTTTGGCCTGCGGACTAACGTCGAATACCAGGCAGCGCACTTCGCCCAGGAATTCCCGCCGCACGTAGTCAAACTTGTAGTGCTGTTTGTCGAATCCGTTGGTGTCGATAAAAATCATCTGCAGGAAGCCGTCCGGCAGGTATTGCATCGCAAACGAAAAGAAATTTCCGATGCCCGAAAACAGCTTTTTGCCCTTGGTGTCCGCGTCGGTTAACGAGACCAGGTTCACGCCCTTGGAAAAATCCGCGCGACCCAGAAAATATTTGTCGCCCGCCGGCGTGAATCCCAGTTCCTTGTCCTGCCTCAAGTTTTGAATGTACGTTTCCACCAGCGGCGTAAATTTCCGGATTTCCTGGTTGAGGTGATTCTCATTTACAACGATGCGATCCACAACTTCATCCACGGTCCGTGGCTGATCGGCTGGACGGGGTGCCGCTGCGGCGGCCCTGCTCCCCATCCCGCTCGTCACGAGCACCAGGATAGCTGTCGCTAGCTTGCGCATTTCTCTGCTCCCCCTCAGTGATCCTCAGTATGCCAGCCGGAACTCGATGCGCACGCGAGCAGGAAAATCCACCGGCTGGCCATCTCGCTTGGCAGGTTTAAACTTTATTTGTTGCGCTGCCCGCATCGCCGACTCATCGAGGCCGTGGCCCAGGCCGCTGATTACCCGATTTACGTGGATGGTCCCGTCCGCCTGAAATACCAGGTCGAGTACCACGTCGCCCTCAAGTCTAAGACTACGCCCTTCCGCGGTGTACTGTGGGCGCGGTTTGTCCAGAATGTCAACCATGGTGGTCGGCGAATCGCCGGCCGCCGCTTTTTTCCTAGGGGTATTGTCCGCCACGGTTGCGTCCGCGAATCCGCCGCTTTGCACCACGCCATGCTTTCCCCCGCCTGCGGGAGGATTGGCTATGCCATTCCCAAATCCCGTGCTGGCCACCGTGCCGCGCACGCCCTTCGCGCCCCCGGTACCGTTTCCGTACCCGTCTCCGCCCGGCAATGCCGGCGAACCCAGCCGGTTGATATTCGTGGTCTTATTCGGATTTCCTTTGCCCGGCAATCCGTTTGGATCTCCAAATCCTCCCGTCTGTACCTTGTTCACCGGTAGATTCACGGTCGCCGGCGCCGCGCTCCCGCTGCTCAGGTTATTAACCTTCACTTCGTCTCTCGGCCGTTTCGGTCCGTTGATCGGTGTATTCAGCTTCGCTTCAAACACCGTCTCTTTGGTCAACTCCGGCGCTTTTACATCCAGCTGTCGGATCTGCGGCTGAAACGCTTTTTGCTGCACAAAAATGTGTGGTTGTTTCGGATTGAGTTTGGGCTGTTCAATCGGTTTCGGTTCCACAGCCTTCACTCGCGCCACTTTTGGAGCAGGCGGCGGCGGTGCCACTGGAATTTCCGTCACCACCCACTCCAGCGGAGTTACTTGATATTTCAGCGCGCTCAGCCGCTCCGGAAAGAAAATCGGCATGACCACGCAGAGCGTGAGCAGCGAAATCTGCAGAATCGCGCTCAGCCCGATCCGGTCCCAGCGTTTTTCCCCCTCCGGTAGCAACGCAAATCGCGCCGGCACTGGCTTTGTTCCAATGGACGTTTTCCACGCTTCATTCCGAGCGCGCGCATAGTCCCGGTCGAAACCGACGCCGAGCCGCGTACTGCTGGTTGGTGGGTCTGCAATCATCAATGTCATCCGCGTTCTGCCTTAAGGTAGATTCCCTCCGAAGAACCCGGGTTTTCCAGGTCGACCTGGATTTCCCGTGTTCGCTGGCAGGAAACAGAGGTGCTAGCGCAAACCAGAGTACTCATCGGGCTGGGGCAGCCCGAATAGGACCATCGTACTATCGGCGCGAAGTCGCCAACGCCACCCCTCGCGGCTATGTACGAGCGCGTGCATCCACTGCGACTAACCCGGCGAGACATCGCATAGTTGCGGGTTGGGGTCGCAACATCGCTGTAGGATATCGCAAAATGTCCGTCGGCGGCACGACTATTGTCGCACCTCTCCCCGCCAACCGGGGTTATCCTTGTAAGATGCATTCCGGCCTGCAATTGGCCCCGCATACAGTATGAACTGTACTCCAGAAAACGAGATTCCACGGTCTCCCGGAGTACCAGCCGCAGCCTTTCCTCTCAGCCAACTTCTGCTGAATCAGTTGCTTGCGCATTCCGCCGCCGCAAAATGGTCCCTTTCTCCTCACTCTTTTGCCGCCGCTCTCCAACGCAGCGCAACAAAGCATTTTGCGCTGCAGTCTTCGCCCCCCGCGGGCCTTCTCGAAGAATATTTTCGCTCTCTGCACCTTCGTGATCTTGCACTCGCCTGTGCTTGCGCGGACGGCTGCTCCGCGGCCTGGGATTATTTTGTCTCCGCCTTTCGTCCCTATCTCCGTTCCGCCGCGGCTGCCGTTCTGCGTTGTCCTTCCGAATCCCCCGCCGCTCGTGACTTGGCCGATTCCCTTTTCGCCGATCTCTATGGCCTCGCCAACACCCCAGACCGCCGCTCGCTCTTTCGTTACTTCCACGGCCGCAGTTCGCTGCAGACTTGGCTTCGCGCCGTCCTCGCCCAGCGCCATGTCGACGCCGTTCGCGCCAGCCGCCGCTTTACCGAAATCGAGCCCCCCGATGGCCACTCTGCTGCCTCGGCCTCGGCTGTTTCAGTGCCCCCGCTGAGCGCCACGGCCGCCTCACCTGCCGATCCGCATCGCTCCGAGCTGGCAGCCCACTTTCGTCGCACCCTCGAAATCGCCCTGGCCCTCCTCCATCCCCGCGATAAAGAGCGCCTCCGTCTGTATTATTCCGCCGGGCAAACCCTCGCCGAAATCGGCGGCCAACTCAGCGAACACGAATCCACCGTTTCCCGGCACCTTGAGCGAACCCGCCGCGAATTGCGCCAGCAGGTAGAGCACCACATGCGCCACAGCATCGATTTAATCGATATAAATGGTGCTCCTGCTCCGGCCCGTCTCAGCAACGCGCAAACCGGCCTGAGCGACGCACAAATCGCCTTGTGCTTCCAGTATGCCGCGGAAGATGCCCCCATCGACCTGGACCAGCTCCTTCCCGAAACTCCAGCCGCCACAATCCAGCCTGCGAGGAAAAAGCCATGACCGCAATCCGCTTCCGCAGCCTTACCCACAGCTGTGGTGCAAGGGGCAGTGCGCAACGCCCTTCCGCCTTGGACTTTGCTGCTCCCGGTAGCGCACCGACTCCGCGCAAGAACCGCCCGCAATCCCGTTCTAAACCTGGAGGCCCCCATGCCGTCTG
This sequence comes from Candidatus Acidiferrum sp., assembly GCA_035309625.1. Lineage (GTDB taxonomy): Bacteria > Acidobacteriota > Terriglobia > Acidiferrales > UBA7541 > Acidiferrum. The sequence continues at coordinate 5,415 of DATGEY010000136.1, read as the reverse complement.
ACGATCGCGAACAAAACTTTGAAAACGCGCTCGCCCGCCACTTGCGCGCTGGTGCCTCCTCGCAAACTCAACCGCCTGCCTGCGGCGATGCCGAAATTCTCGCCGCCTATCATCAGCGTTCTTTGCCCGCGGACGAAATGGCCTCTTTGCAGCCTCACGTCCAGTCCTGCGAGCGTTGCCGCCAAGTCCTCGCGCACCTGGCCGCCACTGACGATATTCCCGCCGGCGCGATCGGCGCCACTCCGCTGTCGCTCGCTCCTCACCAACCCAATCTTCGCGTCATAACCGCCCACCGGTTGCTTCGATGGCGGTGGGTTGCCCCCGCCGGCGCTCTGGCCGCCGCGCTCCTGGTGTGGGTAGCCGTCCGGGAAAACACTGCCGTCCCACCGGTCCAGGGACCGGTTCTTGTCGCCAAGCGATCAGAGGGTGCCAAGGAACAACTCCCGTCTTCGCCTCCAACGCCGGCGCCATCCCTGAATGCCACGCGACCGCAAGAGAACGCTTCTTCGGATAGCATCAGTGCGTTGCATTCTGCACAGCCGTCGCAAATTGCCGCAGCTCCCAAAACACATCCTCAGTCTCTCTCAAAACAAAAAGACTTTCGGGAGGCCCCGAAAAACGGGTCCGCCGCCGACGATTCCAGAGAATTCGCGCTCGCCTCGAAGAATCCAGCGAAACCCCCGTCCTCCCAACGAGACCGGAACCGGTCGATTCCTGGAGCAGTCACCGAGACGGTTACAGTCGAGCCCGCTCCCGCCGGTTTGGCCAGGAACGATCTGCCTGAATCCGAGGCCGAACGAAAAACGGCGAGCAAGGACAAGTCTCTATCTGTCCCCTCCCCTAAGCCCGCGCTGCCTTCTGGCGTCGCGGGTGGCGCCCCCGCCGCGGCTCGCGGACAGTCCGTCCAGCCGCTGCAAAGCGCTGCCGAAGCGGCCGACGTCTCCGATGCCGGCCTGCAGCAGCAACCAATGGCCGGCAAGTCCCGCTTCGAACAAAAAGCCGAAATGCGCCTCGCCAATGCCTCAGCCGAAGTCACCATCTCCGTGCCGGGCGTTCGCGTATCCTGGCGCGTGGGGCAAGCCGGCGTCATCCAATTTTCCTCCGACGCCGGAAAGACGTGGACTCTGCAGCACAGCGGCGTGATCACCGATCTGCTTGCCGGTTCCGCGCCTTCTGGCCAGGTTTGCTGGATCGTCGGTCGCGCCGGAACCATCTTGCGCACCACCGACGCCGGTCTGCATTGGCAGAAACTGCGGCCACCTGCACCGGACGACCTCCGCTCCGTCTTTGCCGTGGATGCCCAGCAAGCTACCATCGGCGACGCCTATGAAACCACCGACGGCGGCGCCACCTGGCACAAGCTGAATCCCCAGTGAGTCAGCCCCGCAAGAAATTCCCGTGGCCTCGTTCTAACCACGGAAGCAAATTTGAGAATGAGAAGAGGTCAATCCTATGAAGACTCCCCGCCGCAAGCTCCGCACCCGTTTGCCATGGTTTGCCGCCGCCGCTCTTGGCACTTTGCTTGGCGCCGGTGGGCTCTATTCCGCCACGCACGGCCGGCAGGGTGGTGCGCCAGAAAAGGACGCCCGGCAATCCTCCGCCGGCCAATCCACCGGCCTCAACGATCAGACCGATCTCGCCATTACCGTTTACAACTCCAATATCGCTTTGATCCGCGACGTTCGCCAGCTTCTGCTTCCCACCGGCTCGTTCCGGCTGAAGTTCATGGACATCGCCGCCACCGTCAATCCCGCAACCGTCCATTTCCGCTCCCTCAGCGAGCCGGACAAACTCGGCGTCATCGAGCAAAACTACGAATACGACTTGCTCGAACCCGCCAAACTCCTGCACAAATATGTCGGCAAGGAAGTCACTCTGGTTCGCGCTTACCAGGACAACGGCACCACCAAGCGCGAAGAAATAAAGGCCACTTTGCTCTCCGACAATAACGGCCCGGTCTGGAAAATTGGCAACGATATTGTCACCGGCGTCTACGCCGAGAGCTATCGATTCCCGGAAGTTCCCGCCAATCTGTTCGACCGTCCCACCCTGCTCATGTCGCTGGACAATTCCGGCGCGCGCAAGCACCAGATCGAAGCTTCCTATCTGGCCACCAATCTGTCCTGGAACGCCGACTACGTCCTGACCGTTTCCCGTGACGACAAAGCCGCCGACCTCGACGGCTGGGTCACTCTCGCTAATAACAGCGGCACTGCTTTTCACAATGCGCGACTGCAGCTCGTCGCCGGCGACTTGAATCGTATTGCGCCTTCCGCTCCCATGGCCATGCGGGCCGATATGGCCCGCTCGATGGCGGCCAAGGAGCAGCAGTTCCAGCAGGAAAGCTTTTCCGAATACCATTTGTATTCGCTAGGCCGCCGCACTTCCGTCGAAGACAAGGAAACCAAGCAAATCAGCCTGTTGCAAGGCAGCGGCGTTCCCGTCGAAAAAGTTTTCGTCGTCAACGGCCAGAATTTCTACTACCACAATCAATACAATCCCGGCTCACCGCAAAAAGATCCGGTCATGGTCTTCTACAAATTCAAAAATGAGGAAAAGTCCGGATTAGGCATGCCCCTGCCCGCGGGCAACCTCCGCGTCTACCAGAAAGATTCAAAAGGCGGCATCCTCTTCATCGGCGAAGATCACATCGACCACACTCCCAAGGACGAAACCGTCACCGTGCATATCGGCAACGCTTTCGACGTCGTCGCGGAACGCAAGCAGACCGACTACAAGCGCATTGACAGTCATGTCTGGGAAATGGAATTCGAGATCACTCTGCGCAATCACAAGGACACTCCCATCACCGTCGAGGTCAACGAACCCATCGGCGGAGATTGGGACATGCTCTCCTCCACCTATAAATTCACCAAAACCGCCGCCTGGGCCGCCCAGTTCAAGGTTCCCGTAGCCAAGGACGGAACCTCGGTCCTCAAGTACCGCATCCGCGCCAGGTGGTAACCCCGTTTTTTCTCGCTACTCGGGCAGCTTGTGTGGTAAACTCTCTTCGGGTAAAAGAGCGCCAAGATGGCTTGGCGCTCTTTCTTTTTTGGCGACACTGGGCTCCGGGCCGCCTCTGCTTGGCCGTGGTTTGCCCTAATGGCCTCGAAGGACATTTTGCCGGTGCGCCAAAATTATTTCTGCGGCTCCTCCTTCGAGCGGTCGCTTTTTCTGTCGCCTTGCTAGACCGCCTGCCAGTAAATCTGCACAATTTTGGTGCACTGGCAAGTCCTTTAGAATCAACACTTGCAAAGGCAATAATATACTTGGCTAACCAAGGCACCTCTGCTATGCTGCGCGTATATGCCATCGCTTGAATCAGTTAGACAGAAAATCCTCTGGGTCAAACGCCACCACGAGACGCTCATAGCCGAAGCTAATCGGTATTTTGAGACGAAACCCTGCATTGTGGTGCCCGAGGAAGAGACTGAGACTGGCCGCATCAGCTTTCGGGTGAAGATTACCGCTCCCGTGCCCGCAGCTATTCCTCTCATTATTGGTGACCTTCTCCAAAACTTGAGGTCCACACTCGACTATTTGGTGTGGGAATTGGTACTTGCCGCGAACAACGTCCCCAGCGAAAAGAATATGTTTCCTATCTGTTCGACGGCGGATGCTTTCAATGACCAGCTTAGGCGGCATCGGCTTGACGGGATTGCCCCAGACGCGGTTACAGAAATCGAGCGATTGCAGCCTTACGGCATTTGGAAGAGTTGCGGTCCACCCAACCCGCTCATTCTCCTCGACGCATTGTGCAATATCAATAAGCATCGGAGGTTGTTGCTGACTGTTCTCAGTCCCCATTCCGCTCGCACTGAGATAACTTCCTCGGAAAGCGGAAAGAGCATTCATATCGCTGATGCTACGCGCGGCCATGATACAGAGGTCGCAATCACTCCTCGTCCCGGTCGCATTGGTGAAACAGTGGAAGTGGAAGGCAAGCTCGCCTACTTTATAACGTTCGACGACGGACCCGCAAAGCGTATAGAAATTGGAACATGTCTCTTGGGACTGTATGACTGTGTCGATAAGCTCATTATTCCCAAGTTTGAGAAATTCTTCTGATTCGCTTTTTGGATATGGCACTGCTATCATCCCTTCCTATGAGGGATGAATCAGCTAGTCGCCCGAAACCTTCCGCCAAGAATGAGAAGGGCGAATACGCTACATTCCGAGATGCGTTGAAAAAGATTTTGTCCGTTCCACACTCCGCGATTAAATCTAAGTTAGATGCTGAGAAGAGGAAGCGACCTAAGAGGGTCGCTTCCCACGCTTCCCACGCTTGAGATCAATTGCTCTCGGCGGCTCCCACCTTACCAGTCACCTCTGCAAAAGTGAGCCGCTTTCCCGCAATCTGCGATAAGGCTAACTGAAATCGTTCCCCGTCATTTGCCAATTCTCGATTGTTGTAGCGATAGACCTGTTCATCGAGATAGCGAAATAGATGGAAAGGCTCAACCGAAATGTACGTGCCCTTCAATCCGCGTTTCACCAAGCTCCAGAAGTTTTCCAGTCCGTTTGTGTGCACCTGTCCGTCAACGTAGCTCTCTGCATGGTCGATTACTTGATGCGCGAAATCGCCTTTCAATCCCTGATAGGACAAAAGCGCATCGGAATAAATCGCGCTCTGCGCTTTGACGTGGGCGCGAATGTTCGATTGCAGCGCGTGCTTTTTGCGGTTCGGTAGCATCATGACGCGAACCTTCCCGCCACGCTCCAAGATGCCCATAACAGCGGTCTTGTCCTTCACTCCGCGCTCCGTAATCATTCGCTTGCGCCGTTGTGGGTGCATGAAGCGAGCAGCCCCGCCGATGAAAGTCTCATCAACTTCGATGTGCTTTCCTTCTCCCCCAAGTTTCTCCATGCTGCCGAACTGGAGAGCCAAGCGGAGCCGATGCAGAACAAACCAAGCAGACTTCTGAGTGATTCCCAAATCGCGTCCAACTTCGTACGAGCTAACTCCGTTTTTGCAATTAACGAGCAGCCACAAAGCGGTGAGCCACTTGTCGAGCGAGATAGGGCTGTCCTCAAAAATAGTTCCCACCTTGACGGAGAATTGCTTGTAGCATTCCTTGCACTTCCAGCGAAGCTGCGAGGCAAGGTAGTAGTGCTCTGTTCCGCCACATTTCGGACAGACTGGACCTTTCGGCCAACGGAGAGAGGCGATTGTGTCGATGCAGGTCTGTTCATTGCTAAAGTACCGAATCGCTTGTTGGAGTGTTTTGGGCTTCATGGCGTTCCTCATCTGCCCAAATCATCCCATATTTCCTTTGGTTAGTCAAGTATATTATTGCCCTTGCAAAAGTGTATCAAAACAAAGGACTTTATCATCCTTTAGAATCAACACTTGTGAAAAAACCGGGGGAAGGGGGGCTTTGCATAAGAAGGGCCTGCGATGAGTAGCGTTTTTAG
>DATGEY010000135.1:0-10315 GCA_035309625.1 Candidatus Acidiferrum sp. | reverse complement strand
ACGTCCGACACCGTCAACTTGGACGTGGTTTCCAGCGAAACGACGACGGATCCCTCTCTGGCCCTTCTGGCCACTGTCGGGGAGGGCAACGGTATCAACCTTTCTGACATAGCGGTTGATGACCTCGCGCCTCTGGCCTTTGACAAGAACGGAGTCGCTCGCCCAGCCGCCGGTCCCTGGAACATCGGGCCCTACTAGAACAATCTCACCCTACCGCATGGTGCCGCGGCTGCTTTCTCGGAAGCAGCCGCGGATTCCTTTATCCTAATGGTCCCTTCCCAAATGCAACTTCCGCTACTACAGGTTTTACCCTATTACCCGAATGCGGACTCTCGTGAGAACTTGCTTTGGCTTATTCGGTCTCCGCCACAGGTCCATTCACTGCCGCGGAGCTATTCCGGTACTCCAGGTCAGCATATGAGCACTACTGTTTCCAGCATGAGCGCAAGGGTATCCGCCCCGGTTCAGCCTTCCGGCCCCTGGCGCGACGTCAAAGGCGGCGCCCATGATGTGCAGTTCTATTCCGACGATAACTTCCTCCTGGATGCCTTAAGCAAGTTTGTCGGCACCGCGTTAGGCGCCGGCGATTCCGCAGTCGTAATTGCCACCCAGGCGCACCTCGACGCGCTAGCCCAGCGGCTCCATTTGCGTGGCCTGGACACCGCAAAACCCGCTCGATTCGGCCGCTATGTCGCTTTGGACGCTGCTGCCGCGCTCACCACCTTCATGCGTGATGGCCAACCCGATTCCGCACTGTTTCTCGGCGTCTTTGGCGAAATCCTTGCCCGCGCTTCTGCGGCGGCGGAAGGCGACACCCGTCGCGTGGTCGCTTTCGGTGAAATGGTCTCGCTCTTGTGGGCTGGCGGCCATCCCGACGCCGCCATCAGACTGGAGCAGCTTTGGAATGAGCTGGCCCAGACCCATTCGTTTTCCTTGCGCTGCGCCTACCCGCTTGCCGGTTTTCACCGGGAATCGCACGCCGAGCCCTTTCTCAAGATCTGCTGCGAGCATTCCTCCGTCATTCCCGGCGAAAACTATGCCGCTCTCGGCTCCGAGCAGGACCGCCTCCGCAACATCGCTCAATTGCAGCAAAAGGCCGAGGCCCTTGAAACGGAGAAGGCTCTTTTCCAAGCCCTCCGCCACGCCAAGGAAGAGTTGGAGAAGGAAGTAGCCGAACGCCGCGAAGCCCAGCGCAAGCTGTGTGATTCGGAGCTTTCTCTGCGCGAGCTTTCTGCGCACCTCCTGCGCACTCAGGATGAAGAGCGCCGCCGCCTCGGAAGGGACCTGCATGACTCCGTCGGCCAGTACCTTGCCGTTCTGAAAATGGGACTGGATTCCCTGGCGTCCAGCCGCGCCGTGCAGGGTGATTTCGCCTGCAGGCAGTTAGCCAATTGCCTCAATCTAGTCGAGCAGTCCATCAAAGAATTGCGCACCATGTCGTATTTGCTTTATCCGCCCATGCTGGAAGAAATGGGCCTGGGCTCCGCTATCCGCTGGTACGTCGAAGGCTTTTCCAAGCGCAGCGGTATCGATGTCCGGGTGGATGTCTCCTCTGATCTTGGCCGCCTTCCGCGCGAAGTGGAATTAACGGCCTTCCGTGCGCTCCAGGAAAGCCTCACCAATGTTCACCGCCATTCCGGCAGTGCCGCTGCGGAGATTCGCGTCGATCTTCGGGATGGCTCGCTGCACCTGGAAGTCAAAGATTTCGGAAAAGGTCTTCCCGTCGATGTTTCGAGCACATCCGGGGAACCGCTCGGCACCATGGGTGTTGGGTTGCGCGGTATGAACGAGCGCGTCCGGCAACTGGGTGGCTCTCTCTTTGCTCTCGGAAGGCGGCGCCATTATTCGTGTTTCGGTGCCTTGCCAAGCCGCCAATTTTCTTCGCTAGCAATCTCCGTCCCGCTATGCAACATTGGGAGAAGCGATGTCGCTCAGAATTCTTATTGTCGACGATCACGAGGTGGTGCGCCAGGGCGTGCGAACCATCCTAGCCCAACGTCCGGAATGGGAAATCTGTGGAGAAGTTGCCAATGGGGAGGAAGCCGTGCAGGCCGTCTCCCGTTTGCGTCCCGACCTCATCATTCTGGATATCACTATGCCCCAAATGAGCGGCCTTGAAGCCGCCTCCCGCATCGTTGCTCTCAGCACCGATGTGCGCATTCTGATTTTTACCATGCACGAATCGTGCGCCCTCATCGCCGATATTCGCGCCGCCGGCGCTCACGGTTATGTCCAAAAATCGCAAGCCGCCCGTGATTTGATCTTCGCCGTGGATCGTCTTCTCTCCGGAGGGACTTTCTTCGGGCGTGAGCTAAACGAATCGTCGCAAGGGAATCCAGCCCCGGGCACTCCACGCAAGCCTAATGTTTCGTTCTGCAGCACTTTCTGCTTGGCCTGATTGTTCGCCGGTTTTCTACGAGCTGCCGATCAGGTACCCCGCCAAGAACACCAGGAAACCTCCTACAACCACTTGAAATGCAGCCTGCAAAAATGGCGTGTCCATATAGCGGTGCCGGATGTAAGCGATTGCCACCAGTTCGACGCACACCACAACGATGGCCAGTAGCGTTGCTACATGAAAATTGCCAATGAGAAACGGCAGCGTATGCCCCAGCCCGCCCGCTGCGGTCATCAGACCGGTTATGGCTCCCCGCAGCCAGGGTGATCCGCGGCCTGTCAGCGACCCGTCATCCGATTGAGACTCCGAGAAGCCCATGGAAATGCCCGCGCCGATCGAAGCTGCCAGTCCCACCCGAAACGCGTCCCAGCTCTGGTGGGTTGCAAAAGCCGCCGCGAATAGCGGCGCCAGCGTAGAGATCGACCCGTCCATGAGGCCCAAAAGTCCTGGCTGCACCACTTGCAGCAGAAACAATTTCTGGTGGGAAGCGTCTTCTTCCGCTTTCGCGCTCTGCGTCAAGTGCTTTTCTTCCAAGTTGCCGGCCGTCTGGGTATGCTTGCGTTCTTCGTCAGCCAGCTTATTCAGAAGTTCCCGGGTCGATGCGTCCGTCGTGCGCGTGATCGCCTTCAGGTAGAAGCGCTGCGCCTCCATCTCCATCACTTCCGCTTGCTTTCTGGCCACGTTCACCCCCAGCGGCCGCACCAGCCAGGTCGGATTCCGTCGCAGAAACCCTTTCACGTTCTCCCGCCGGATCAGCGGGATGTGCTCGCCAAATCTCCGCCGGAACATTTCGATCAGCCGATCCCGATGCCCCGCCTCCTCCTCTCGCATGCCCTCGAACATCTGCGCCGTCGCCGGGTACGATTCCCGCAGCGCATCCGCAAATTCCCCATAAACACGCCCGTCCTCTTCCTCCGACGAAATCGCCAGCGCCAGTATTTCCCGCTCGTTCAAATCCTTGAATTTTTTCAGCATTCCTGGCCATCCTCGCGCACTTTGGAACTCGCAGCATCGCACAAACCCCCGCGCAAAGTCATCCTGCTCCGTCGCCTCACGTTTTAATTGGAAGGACTGGCCATCGCTTTCGAGCCATCCGATTGACGGCGCAATATACGGGCCGGCTGGCCAGTTCTTCAGGTGAGCGTCATGCATTCGATCGCCACACTGCAATCTAGTGAACTAACTTTGTCCTGCCGGGCAAGCGCGCTCGTCGGAGAAAGGAAGTGTTAGGAACGCTGCATTGCGCCGATTTGCACCCAGTTTCTCCAAAGGTACAATGGCAACGCCATGATACAAGAGTCTGGAAACGTCTCAGCGAAGCCAGCGTCTGCCATGCCTCGTTCCAACGATAAGCATAGAATTGTCGAACACTACGACATCGTTAGTCCCTACTACCGCTCGCTTTGGGGAGAGCATCTGCATCACGGATATTGGATTCGTGGCGATGAATCAAAAGAGAAAGCGCAGCTTCAGCTTATCGAGCATCTCGCTCAGATGGCCAACGTCAAGCGTGGCTCGGATATTCTTGACATTGGCTGCGGGTTCGGTGCCACTAGTCTTTACCTGGCCAGACACTATGCCGCCACCGTCACAGGCATAACCATTTCCCCGGTGCAAGTGCAAATGGCGATCAGCGCTGCGGCCAGGGAACAACTCGATGTGCAGTTTCTGCTTATGGACGCCGAAACGATGGACTTTCAGAAGCAATTCGATCTTCTCTGGGCCGTCGAATCCATTTCCCACTTCGAGCGCCACGAGCAGTTCTTTGCTTCTGCCGCTAAACTCCTGAAACCCGGCGGCATCTTCGCAATCACAGACTGGTTCCAAAAAAAGAATCTCACTCGCGCGGAGACCAAGGAATTTATCGATCCCATTCACAAAGGCATGCTGGTGGAACTTCGGATCATGGATGACTATGAGCGTTTCCTGACTTCGAACGGCCTGCGAATCATGCACCGCGAAATTTTGAACGAGAATTGCGCCAAGACCTGGGACTTGTGTCTCGACATCATTAAAGACCAGGCGTTTTGGACGCTCGCGGCGAAATACGGCGTGGAGTTTGTCTCTTATCTGAAAGCGTTCCGGGCCATGCGCGCCGGTTTCGCTTCCGGCAACCTCGTCTATGGCCTCTTCGTCGCGTCGGCCATTTCAAACCACTGACGAATGCGCAAATCGCACAAGGGAATCGGCTCAAGACGGGATTCTGGTTCGCTGGTTTGTCAGATGTGACATTGTAGATTCGGACCAATGAGCCTCTCCCTTCCGGTAATGGCTCATAGGGCTTAGGAGAGCTCCGTTTGGGCTCAGTTCGTCGTTCGGCGAGTTTTAGCTGGACGCCACCCTAAACCAGAAATCCCTGCACCCGATACAGTTGCACGATGTCCAGCCGGTCTTCCGCCCCGGTCTTCTGTTTCATTCGATATACGTGGTTCTTCACCGTTTGCTCGGAGAGCGAAAAGTGGTTCGCGATCTCTTTGTTGGTTAGTCCCTTCGCGATCAACGGCACCAGTTGCTGCTCTCGCCGCGTCAACCCCAGCCTGCGCCGCGGGCTCCCGCACGCCGTCAACGCGCCTTCACCTTCCATATACCGAAACAGCGCGGTGCACAACCTGCGTGGACAAATCGCCTCGCCCGCATGCACCGCCGCCACTCCCTCGATTACCTCCTGTGACGACGCGTCATGCAGCAAATATCCGCTGATTCCTGCCCGCACGCATTGCAGGAATTCCACCTCATTCTTGGCCCTGCCCAGCAGTAGAATGCGCATCGCTGGCGCCGCTTCGCGCACCTGCGCGATCGTCTGCAAATCCTCGTGCAGCGTTCCGCACGACGTCAGCAGCAATACGTCCGCCTTCGTTTGCGTCAGCCAATCTCCGTGGGATGCCGTGTCCAGTTTCTCTCCGCTCACTTCGATGTTGCCTTTTTTCTTCAACATCCGCGCCAGCGTCTCGCGCAGCAGCCGATTCTCCGCCGCCACCGCCACTTTGAGTTTGTCCTCCGGCGCTACCTTAATCGCCTCCTTTTCGAACGCTTCGTTCGCTACTTCTCGCGCCGCCCGGTTTGCGCGGCCATTCCCCACCCCTGTTATTTCTGCCGCCAGACTTCTCTGTGCGCTTGCACTCATGGCTGGACACGCTCCTCAATGGGTGTGATTTTCTCTGTTTCGGTTGCTGCGCCATACACCGATCTGGCTCGTTGTATTTCTCGCTGCAATTCCGCAACCGCCGCGCCTCAGTGCTTTCTCATCCTTTTTTCCGATATCTCCTTTGCTGCCAACGCTTACCGCGCCCGTTTCGCTCTCCCGCCGGCCTTCCAAGTCCCGTTCCGGTACCAAATCAGTCTCCAATTTCACTTCGATACTCGCTGGATTTTGGCTCTTTTCTTTTCCACCCTCGCCTTCCGCTCTTTTTTTTCCGTTACTTCCGTACTACTATCGCTACGGAACGTTCCATCGCCATGGGGTACGCTTCCTCTATAGGTTTCTTATGGCCCTGGCCTTAGGCTTCCCCAAGCGGACACCCCTTCGCTGAAGCAGCCGAGGTCGGGAAAAGTTATGTCGGTTCAGGAGTGGATGAATAAGATCCCGCAAGATCCGGTTTCCGCCAAACGCGGCAACTCCGAGCGCCGCGCCAGCCGCCGCTGCAAATTCACGCAGCTCATGCGCATTCGCCCTTCCGATCCGGAGCGCCGCCATTTCGACGATATGCGCGGCACCATCAGCGTTTCGCGCACCGGCGTCTATTTCCAGAGCAGCGAAACCGGTTATGAAGTCGGCATGCGCCTGTTCCTCATCATGCCGTACTCCAACGATCCCGGCGCCACCACCCGCGAATATCTCGCCGAAGTTGTGCGCAAGGACGCTCTCCCCAACGGCCTCACCGGCATCGGCGTAAAGATCCTCCTCGAAACCGGCCCGCAGCACACCTATTCCTTCGACCCGCCAGCCCCCAACGGATAATTGCTCTTCCGAGCGAGCTAAAAAGTTGTCCTGGAAAAGAAAAGGCGCCCCGGCAAAACCGGAACGCCCTCTCTTTGTGTTTGGGGGTGGAGGAAAGCCCTAAGCTATCGGCCCTGCCGTGGGGCCTGCGCCTGTTAGCCCTGCCCGAAGGCTTGCAGCGCGCGATGCCGGATTCGGCCCAACTGCCGGTTCACCGGATGCTGCCGCGAAAGGAATCCGAGCACCGGCGTTTTCCGCGGCACTAATCGATTCTTTGCAATCGTCAAGCGGATATCCCGCCGCGCATATTTCAATCCCGCCTCCAGCACTTCCAGCGCTTCTTCGCGCCGCCCGGCCGCCGAATATACTTCCGCCAGGTTCAAATACAGTTGCGCCTGATTCCGCTTCATGCGTACCGCGGCGTCGCACAGTCTTTCCGCCTCTCCCCACTTCTCTTCGGAACGCGCCAGCACCACTCCCAGGTAGGACATGTAATAAGGATTGTTTTTGTCCAGCTCCGCGGCGCGCCGCATGTGCGGCAGCGCCTTTACTGCGTAATCGTCGCGCAAAAACGCCAGGCCCTGCTTGAATTCGCGGAAGGCTTCCGTATCCAGCATCAATTCACCTCCAGGGACTTAGAGGAATTTTGGGATTGTGCGGCGCGGTGCGTGCCGGCGTGGGAACGGCCCGCTGGGTTGGCATTTCTCCGAAGCGCACCGGCAATTCCTGTTGCGCCCGGACGGCCTGTAAAGTGATTCCTGCGTCGCGCTTGCGTCTTCATCCCCGTCACAGGGAAGCTACGCGCATTCCGCGCTTGCATCTACTGACCGCTGGTCCAGTCTTGGGACAGCGCGCAAAAGCCGTCGCAAAGTTTTGCGGCTGGCCCTCCTGCCGGGTAAGCGTCCAATGCCTGGGAACGCCACTCTTCGCAATGGCTTGCTATGTACCGTCGAAGCAGATACTTGGAACGTGAATCCCGCATCCTCGCCAACGCCCTCCCTAAAACGCCCGCTTCCAGCCGCGCCGCCACTCCTCCCAATCTTCCATGGTCGCCTTGGTCATTGCCTTCGCCGCCTTATGCAGCCAGCGCCCCCGCCGCACCGCCAAATCCCGCTTGATCTGCGGAATCGCCCGCTTGCTGCCGAAATGCATGTTCGCCGTTTCCCAGCCCATGCAATAGAGCAAACGCGCCTCATCGCGTCCCTCCGGCAGGGAAGCGATCTCAATCCGCGAGCAATCCGGGGCCAGCCGCCTAACCAGCCAGTGCCCGTGGAATCGTACGCACGGGTCCTGCACGCGAATCGCGCTCACCACCAGTTTTGGGCCGTATAGATCCGCCGACGCATCTTCGCGATACCAGGCCCACGCCGACGTGCGAATCGCCTTGGCTTCCCGCGCCACGTACGCGCCCTTCCACGCCGAAAGCGCCAGAATCCGCGGATGCCCCAGGCTGCCCAGTCCGGCCACTCGCCGCTTCAGCACATACGCCGGCCGCGGCTGCGGAAGGGATTCCTCCAGCAAGCGCCGCGCTTCCGCCGGCGCCTTCGCGGTATACGGCGGATTTTGCGTCATCTTGGCCCAGAAATGCACCGGATCGCGCAGCTTGCCCAGCGCCATCAGCCGCAGCCACTGATTGTGTTCCGCCAGCACGAACGCGCGCCCGCCGGAAGCCAGCGCATCGCGATATCCTTCTTCGATCGCCTCCGCCGCTTCGCGCTTGCTCAGCCCCAGGTGCTCCGCCGCAATTGCCAGGTACGCGCTGGTGGTCAGCCGGATGAGGTCCAGCGTGTACGGGCCCGGCCACGCTTCGTCCAGATCGTTCACGCCCCAGATCAGCCGCCCTTCCAGGTCCCGCCAGGTACCGAAATTTTCGATGTGCAAATCGCCGACCGCCAGCACCTTTGGCGCTTTCACCAGATCGCCGCAGGCTTCGTGCCACAGTTGCAGCCAGCGATAAAACGTGGCGCGGAAAAACGCGAAGGGCGACTCCGCCATGTGCTGGTGCTTCAGCGCCACGTCGCGCCGTACCAGCGGAATTTGCTTGGCCAGCCAGCGCTCGAAATCCCGGGTCGCCTTGATAACGTTCATTGATCGATGTTCATTTGCGTTTACCGCGGGTTTAAATTTGTCATCCCGAGCGAAGCCGAGGGACCTGCTTTTCTCTTGCTGCGGCGCGCTAAACTCGCGCGTGTTCGACCTTGCTCGATCCGCGCGTCAGGCGCGCTTCATAAATCGGAAATCGCCCGGCCAGTTCCGCCACTTGCTGGCGTACCCGCTGTTCCACCGAGGCGTCGCCCATGTGCAGCAGGATCTCCGCAATCCACGCGCCGATTTGCTCCATCTCCGCTTCCTTCATCCCTCGCGTGGTGATCGACGGGCTGCCCAACCGAATTCCCCCGGCCTTCATGGGCGGCAGCGGATCGAACGGAATCGAGTTTTTGTTTACCGTGATTCCCGCGCGATCCAGCGCTTTTTCCGCGTCGCTGCCGGTCAAGCCGCGCGAGTGCAGCTCGATCAGGAACAGGTGATTGTCCGTTCCGCCGGTGACGATGCGGAACCCTTGCTTGGCGATCGCGGCGGCCAGCGCCCGCGCGTTGACCACCACTTGTTTCTGATACTCGCGGAACGACGGCTCCATAGCCTCTTTCAGGCACACCGCTTTGGCCGCGATCATGTGCACCAGCGGGCCGCCCTGCATGCCGGGGAAGGTCAGCCGGTCGATTTCCTTGGCGTAGCCCGCGCGGCACAGCACCATGCCCGCGCGCGGCCCGCGCAGCGTTTTGTGCGTGGTGGTGGAGACGATGTCGGCATGCGGCACCGGGCTGGGATGCACGCCCGCGGCCACCAGCCCCGCGATGTGGGCCATGTCCACGAAGAAGATGGCGTCGACGGCTTTGGCCATCCTGCCGATGCGCTCGAAATCGATCACGCGCGAATACGCGCTGGCCCCCGCCACAATCATGCGCGGCTTGTGCTCGTGCGCCAGCTTTTCGATTTCGTCGTAATCGATGCGCTCGTCCTCCTGGCGCACGCCGTAAGCCACGAATTTGTACATCCGTCCGCTGAAATTCAGCGGATGCCCATGCGTCAAGTGCCCGCCATGCGACAAATTCATGCCCAGCACGGTGTCGCCCGGCTTCAGCGTAGCCATGTACACGGCAACATTGGCGGAGGTTCCCGAATGCGCCTGCACGTTGGCATGCTCCGCGCCAAACAATTCTCTGGCCCGGTCGATGGCCAGTTGCTCGACCTTGTCGGCATACTCGCATCCGCCGTAGTAGCGCTTACCCGGATAGCCCTCCGCATACTTGTTAGTGAAGATCGACCCCATAGCTTCGAGCACCGCCTCAGAGACCAGGTTCTCCGAAGGAATCAGCTCCAGCCCGGTAGCCTGCCGCTTCGCCTCATCGCGAAGCAACTCCGCGATCGCCGGATCGACAGCATCCAGCGGCCGGTTCATCCGATTGTTGTCAGTCGTAGTGGTCGTCATCGTCTAGTCCCCAGTGTCAGCGGACTCCATCTTACACCGGGACCTTGCCATTGCAGGGGCGGCTTCAGGTCATCCTGCCAAAGGAAGGGCGCGTCCAAGCCGCAGGCCGCGCCCTGCCGCAACCACACGATCCGTTTTTCTTGCCGCATCTTTAGGAGGTGGGGGCTTTCAGAGTCTGTGTGGCAACCTCTTTTTTCGTCGGGGCACGGCTTTTAGCCGTGCCGTCACGGACGCAAAATCAATAAGGCTTTAGCCGCTGAGGGCTTCGCTCGAGTTTTCACACAGACTCTTCACCTGAAGAGAGCCGTTGAATTTGGCAAGCGGTCGCGCATCCTTGTACTCTTCAAGGGCGGTGGGCAGCGCCTTCGACCCGTGGATACGGTGGATAGCCTACCCTTCCGCTGCTGTGTTTTAACGGTGCATACCGGAGCGGTCTTCCTCAATCATTTCCATCCACAGCTTTAGGGTTAAATCCTCGCGTTCCGGATTT
>DATGEY010000134.1:0-23518 GCA_035309625.1 Candidatus Acidiferrum sp. | reverse complement strand
TACGTGCGGGTGTTCGCAAAGCAGGAGGACGTCTTGGATGGCGTCGGCTTTGCGCGCGGCGACGATGCGTTTTTGCAATGTGTAGGATTCGGCGTAGCCGGTGAGGCCGAGGTTGATGATGAGGCAAGTGGTCATAGCAGGCTCAAACGTTTATCTGCAAACCGCGCACGGAGGCGAAGGCGTCACCCATACCTTCCCAGACGGTGGGATGGGCGTGCATCATGTTCATCATATCGTCGATGGTGCCCTCCAGGTGCAGCACGGCGGCGGCTTCGGCCAGGATCTCGGTGGCCAGCGGCCCGATGATGTGGATGCCCAGAACTTCGCCGTATTTTTCGTCGGAGACCACTTTGATGAAGCCGCTGTGGTTGCCGAGGATGGTGGCTTTACTGTTGCCGACGAAAGGGAACTTGCCGGTTTTGACCTGGTGGCCGGCTTCGCGGGCTTGCTTTTCGGTCAGGCCGATGGAGCCGATTTGCGGCTCGCAATAGGTGGCGTTGGGGATGCGGTCCTTGCGAATGGCCGGGCCGGGTTTGCCGGCGATGTGGGTGACGGCGGAGATGCCTTCCATCATGGCAGCGTGGGCCAGGAGCGGAAGGCCGAAGACAATGTCGCCAATGGCGTACAAACCTTTTTCGGAGGTCTCCATGTACGGGCCGACGTGCACGGCGCCGCGCTCGAGCTTGGCTTTGGATTTCTCCAGGCCGCAATTGTCGGTCATGGGTTTGCGGCCGACGGCCAGGAGAAGTTTTTCGGCTTGCAGGGTTTGCGTTTTGCCGTCCTTGTCCTTGAAGGTGACGGTGACGCCCTTGCCGTCCTTCTTCACCGAATTGACCATGGCTTGCGTGAAGATGTTGATATTTTTCTTGCGGAAGGTTTTGTCCAGCTCGGCGGAAATCTCTTCGTCTTCCACGGGAACCACGCGCGGCAAGGCTTCGAGGATGGTGACCTGGGTGCCGAAGGAGTTGTAGATGGAAGCGAATTCAACGCCGACCGCGCCGGCGCCTACGACGATGAGGGTTTTGGGAATTTCCGGCAGCTCGAGGATGGAGCGGTTGGTCAGGATGGTCTTGTGATCGGGCTCAATGCCGGGCAGAGCGCGAGCTTCCGAGCCGCTGACCAGCAGGATGTGGGAGGCTTCGATGGGCGCCTTCTTGCCGTCTTTCTCGACGCTGACTTTGCCGGGTCCTTCGTAGCGGCCCCAGCCCTGCAGCCATTCGACTTTATTTTTCTTGAAAAGAAATTCGATGCCCTTGGCGTGTTTCTTGACGATTTTGTCCTTGCGCGAAAGGATGTTGGCCCAATTGATTTTCAGCCCGCTGACCTCGAAGCCCAATTCGGCGGCGTTTTTGAAATGGTCGTAGACGTCGGCGTGGTGCAGCAGAACCTTGGTGGGGATGCAGCCGACGTGCAGGCAGGTGCCGCCAAGGAAGGGATCTTTTTCCACCACGACGGTCTTGAGGCCCAGCTCGCCGGCGCGGATGGCGGCGACGTAGCCGCCCGGTCCGCTGCCGATAATTGCCACGTCGTACTTTGCCACGCGCAATCTCCCTTCCGGAGAGCCCGAACCTGGTACCGTGCCAATGGAAACGCCGATCGAACGCTTGCGGCCGGACCTACGTGAAGGAGGACCGTATCGCCATGAAGCAAGAATTTTAGCAGCGGCTTGGGCCAGCCGCAACTTTTAGGGATCATGTTGCTCTGGCCTTACGGCCGATGAGCTATGGCATTCCATGCGAGGTAGGAAATCAAAGTCAGAAGATAAGCAGAAACGCAGAGAACGCTGAGTCGCGCAGAGCGGAAGGCCGCAACATTTGTGGGCGCAATCGCTATTGCAGCAGGGAAGGGCGCAGCTTGGCGACCCAAACGGCCAGGCCCTCGGTGGGCACGGGCTCGATGCCGGCGTCGCGCAGGGTGTCGCGCACAAAACGATGGCGCTCGTTTTCGGCGGTCAGGGCAACGTCGGTCACCGCGGTGCATTCGGTCTGGTAGGGCGCTTTGGCGCTGATGCGCTGCACGTTGTACGCCAGGGCCTTGGCGTCCTGCGGGGCCCGGCTTACCGAGAGGGCGTGTACGAAGCCGCGCGTGCCGTTGCGGCGGTAGGTGTAATCCATGCGCGCGGGATCTCCGGGAAAGGTGAATTCCGCGATGCGCACGTGCTTGTCCATGTGCTGCCAGATGCGGGCCTGGCGAAACACCTGCTCGCAGTAGGAGCGGATGCTGGCGCGACTGCCGAGCAGCCCGGGGCGCGCGGTGCGGCGGGGCACGGCGACATGATCGGCGTAGAGACGCTCGGTTTCGGCATCCAGGTCGTCGGCCAGCACGCCTTTCTGGGGGGCGATCTGCAGGGCGTTGGAAAGAGTTTCATCCCATTTGCTCAGCACGTTTTGCCAGGGAATCGCGGAGCCGTTGCCTCCGCTGGCGCCGCCGGAATCCAGGCGGCTCTCGAGCGTGTCGCGCAGGGCGCGTAGCAGGGCTTCGTCAGCCCAGGGATGCAGGCGGCGAACGCGGTTAAATTCGTCCGGATCTTCAATCAAGCGCAGGCGGCGCTCTCCGGTTTCCGGGTGGAAGACCAGCACGCCGATATTGATCCATTCGTCGCGCACCAGGTTGGGGACGTAACGCAGGATGTGGTAGGCCAGGGCCTGCCCGGGCGGCCGCGGTGCAGCCTCTGGAATTTCCGTCATGGTGAACCTCCCTGTACTGACCTTTGCGGAGCCCCTTGCACCAATACCTGCCCGCGAGCCGCCCCGCGGCATCACCGCCAATTGGGAAAAGGCTGGCGGGTGGTGTTTTTGGCGGCCAGCAGCAATTCCGCGACACGGGTGCGGCGGCGGTAGAGCTGTTCCACCAAACGCAGGATCGCGTCATAGTCGTCGGCATACCAGTCCGGCGGAATTTCCTGCACGACTTCGGAAAGCACGCGGTCGGTGATGCTGTTTTGCAGGCGCGCCGTCCAGGGAGCGAAGGACTCCATGCCGGTGATTCCTTCGTACACGCGATTGCGGGCGTACAGGCCGCGCAAAGGGGCGTCGGGATAGTTCCATTCTCCGGCGTTGAAGCAGAAGCCTTGGTCGATCATGCTGGTCTTGTAGCTCTGCGCCGTGCCCTCAGCGTCCGGACTGGGCGGCGGGGACGTGCTGCCCGCCCGCGTTTCCGCGGGGGGCTGGCGGTAAAAAATAGTCTGGCGGCCGTTGGTATTGCAGGTCCATTTGTCGAAAACCAGCATGCCGGCAAAGTCATGGACATTTTCGACCTGGCGCAATTGCTCGTCGGGCAAAAAATCGTGCATGGTCAGGCGGCGGGGATCGCCGGGATAGCGCGAACCAAACTGCAGCCCGGCCTGGCAAGGCACCCGCGAACGCGGCAGCTCCACGCATAGTTCCGGAGTGAGCCGGATCAATTCTTCGCTGACGTGAACTACCGCCGCGGGCGTGACCGGGAGTCCCAACCGCGCCGCCAGCCGGGTACCGAGCAGTTCATTGACCAGAACGCGGCGGTGCTGCGGGTTGTTTTGGAACTTCACGACGTAGTAGTGCCCGTCGGAGCAGCGCATCAGTTGCGATTGCGCTCCTCCCCGCATCCGCCGTATCTGCCCGGTGGCGAATAGCATCCGGCGTTATCCTAAAGGCAAATTACTTGTTGTGGCAAGCGGTCTGTGATGGTCGACGGCAAGTTCCGATTCGGGTGGAGGACGGACCCATTGTGGAAGAGAGGCCGGCGTGTGGCGCGGCCCAAAACGGAGCCCTGGCGCGGACGCCGCGGCGGGGACCAAAATAAAAGACTCCAGCGGAATGGCTGGAGTCCTGTTAGGCAAATCGTTGCGGCGGGACGGCCGGCGCTTAACGCCGCTTGCCTTTTTTCCTGGCCGGCTTTTTCGCGGCCTTTTTCCTGGCCTTCGCTTTGGGCTTGGTCTTGGCCTTTTTCTTGGGCGGGGCCTTCTTGGCCGGCTTCTTAGCGGGTTTCTTCGCTGCCGCGGGCTTGGGTGCCGCGGGTCTGGCCGCCGGAGCGGGCGCGGACTCCGGCTCGTCCTCGCCGATGATCACCTCTTCTTCTTCGCTCTCTACAACTTCGCCAGCGAGTTCGTCGTCTTCTTCCAAGCCGGCCAGCTCGTTGTCGTCTTCGAAATTATCCTTCTCGAGATCCATTTCCATCCTCCCCTGCGGGAATCCTCCCCGATAGATCGGGGCAGGATGCTGTGCGGCCGGAGTCCATGCGCGCTCCAATGCCTGCGCCGTTGTTATCGCACTCGTTGGAAGTTGTCAAGCATTCTGCTGCAGTCCGCTGCAGCCGGAAGCGAAATTTTGCCAGCCGAGGGCGCTGCGGGCAGGTTGGGGAGAAAGGACGACGCCGGGAGACACCACGTAAATAATTGAAAATACTATGCTTAACACTATGCCACGGGTTTGGGAGAGTCTTGCGCTACGTTGGTGGCCGGGTGCGCCGATCTTTTGGTCTTGGATCGCGCGCGGGCCGGTCGCGCTTCTGGCGCGCCGCCCAAACTGTAAATTCGCAGCACCATGCCACGACGCACGCGATTGCCCTTCAAGTGGTTCCATTTGCGTAGATCGTCGGCGCTCACGTTGTAGCGATCCGCGATTCCGAGGAAGGTGTCGCCGCGCCGTACACGGTAACTGACCAGGCGGCGCTTGAGTTCGGACTGCGCCTGGGTGGCCGGAATGATTAATTTTTCACCGGCACCGAGGGCCGCGCCGTGCTCGAGATTGTTGGCGGCGGCAATGGCGGCGGGAGTCACATGATATTTTTTCCCGATGGAGGTCAGCGTCTCGCCCGCTTCCACGCGATGGCGCCGCCAGCTGACCCACTTGTCGGCGGGAATATCGGCGATTTCCGCGGAGAAGCGTTGGGCGGCTCCGGCGGGAAGATGCAACTCGAACGATGGATCGTCGGGCGTGGCTAGGCGCAGCAGGGAAGGATTCAACGCGCGCAGCGTTTCTACATCGACGTCGATGGTCTCGGCCACCAGGCGAAGATCAATGGCCCGGCCGGGCTTCACCACGTCGGTGGGCACTGGCGCTTCGGGGTCGACCTGGATTCCGTAATGCACGGCGTCCTTGGCGATCAATGTCAGGGCCACAATAATGGGGACGTAATTCTTGGTTTCGCGTGGAAGGACGTTGCGCTTGTACAGCTCCCAGAAATCGGCGTAGCCGGTGCGTTCGATGCCTTTTTGTACGTTGCCAGGGCCGCAATTGTACGCGGCCATGGCCAGATACCAGTCGCCGTACATTCCGTACAGGTCGCGCAAATGGCGGGCCGCGGCGCGGGTGGCTTTCTCCGGATCCTGGCGCTCATCCACCCACCAGGTGTGGCGCAGGCCGTACTCGTTTCCGCGCCAGGCTACGAATTGCCATATGCCGCGGGCCCCGGCCCGCGACAGCGCCAGCGGCTGAAACGCACTTTCGGCCTGGGCCAGGTAAATCAAATCCTGCGGCATGCCTTCTTCCTGCAGCACGCGCGAAATCATGTCGCGGTAACGTCCGGCGCGGCGCAGCCCGGTTTCCACAATGGTGCGGCCGCGGGGAGTCTGGAAGAAATTCAGGAACGACAGGACCTCATCGTTGACCGTCAGGGGCAAATCGTGCGAAAGATTCTTGGCCGCTTCCTCGGCGCGATCTTTGAGCCGGGGGTCGACCGGAAACGTCATTTCCGCAACCTCGTCGATCGGCGCGGGCACGGCCGGCGCTTCTTGGAAACCGTCGCCGGCGCGGAAGGCTTGCAGCTCGTCGGCATACACGGTGTCCACCACGCGATGGAACAGTTCGCTCAGTTGGGGGTCGGCGTTCAGATCGTAGCCGCTCTCCAACATCCAGTCCACGGCATCGTCGAAATCCTTGCGTGCCGCTTCCAGGTGCCCGGCTTTGAAATTCTGTTCTCCAGAAGCAAATTTCTGCTCCACCCGGGCGACCAGATCTTCCTTGGTACCGCGCAGGGTGGGCGGGAACATTAAGAGCGGGCGCTGCTTTGGCAGGGTGACCGGAAGCGGGGCCAATTCCACATGGGCCGGGCGATGATTAGCGGCCACCGTGGGTATGGCCGGCGCGTTCTGCGCCCGTAGCGAGGAAGCCGGCACCGGAGCACGTGCCACGGATTTTTTGGCCGCGTCTTCACAGCCGGCGATTCCCGTAATTGTGGCTAGCAGAATGGCTACGACGCCCACTGGGCTCCTCAGGATCATCTCGTAATGGTAAGTAGAGGGATGCGGGGCGGTCAACGGATTCCGGGCCCGAGGGGGTTGACCTTCTCACCACACGACTAGGACGCGGCCTGGCCCCGCACGGTCACCGATCGCAGCTGCGCCACCACGCGGTCCAGCTCTTCCTCGCTGTTGTAGTAATGCGGAGAGAGCCGGAGCGCGGTAGCCGCATGTTTCTCCTCCATATCGATTACCGCGTAGGCGCGCAGCGAAGCCGAGGTGTTGATGCCTCGCGAGCGCAGCAGCTTGGACAGATCGCGGGCGTCCCAGCCGGCCACTTCTACCGTCACAATGGCGGCCAGCTCGCTGCCGCGGTCCAGCACGCGAATTCCGTCCAGTTCGCCCAGTTTACCGCGCAGCGCCGCCGCCAGTTCTCTGGCTCGGCGGCCTCCTTGCGCGATCCCTACGCTCTGCGCGTAGCGTGCCGCTTCGCCAAGGCCCAACACCAGGCTGTAGGCAAATTCCCAATTCTCGAATCGGCGGGCGTCCGGCGCGGGTGCGAAGCTATCCGGGGACACCCAATCCGCTCCGCGCATATCGATGTACAGCGGGAAATCGCCACGCCGGAGCGCCCGGTCCGAGACGTACAGAAAGCCAATCCCGCGAGGCCCGCGCAGGAATTTTCTGGCCGTCGCGGAAAAGAAATCGCAGCGCAGCTTGGTTACATCCACCGGGATCTGTCCCACGGCCTGGCAGCCATCCACCAAATAGGGCACGCCTGCCGCTTCGGCAATTGCGCCCAGCGCTTCGACCGGCTGAATTAAACCGGAATTGGTGGGCACCCAGGTGACCGCCAGCAGGCGCGCGCGCGGGTCGCGCAACAATTCCCTTACCGATTGCGGATCGGCGCCGCCGACCGGCAGGTCGGCCGCGCGGCATACTTTCACGCCGTGACGTTGCGCAAGGGAAAGATAGGCAAGCTGGTTAGAAATGTAATCGTTGCGGGTGGTGACAATCACATCGCCGGACTTGAAATCGAAAGCCGACAGCGCCTGGAAAAAAGCCACCGTGGAATTCTCGACCACGGCAATGTTGCGCGGATGGGCGCCCAAGACTTCGGCGACATTGGTATAGGCTTGGGCCACTGCCGTTTCCGCATCGTCGGCGCTTTCGTAGCCGCCGAAATTGGTTTCGCGATTCAGGTGCCCCACCATGGCGTCCAGCACCGAGCGCGGCATCAATCCCGATCCGGCATTATTGAAATGGATTTGGTTAGCGCAACCGGGCGTGTCTTCGCGCCACTGCTTCAGAAGTGCCTCCATGGGGCGTTCCCCTCGCCGCGCACCGGATAGCTGTGAGCGGCAAGATTTCGGGTCGGCCGGGTCCTTCCGGAGGTTCAGACCTGCGCAAGCCGCTCGCGCTTGCGCGTGGCTTGCGCCCCGAGAAACTCCAGAATAGCGTTGTGCGCAGCCTCAGGCTGATCCGTGGTGAAGATATGGCTGGCGTCCGGCAGAAGCACCATCTTTGCTCCAGGTATTCGGGCGGCAATCAACTTGGCGTTTTCCACGGGCACCAGCCGGTCGTTTTCCCCATGAATTACCAAGGCTGGCGCGGCAATCTGTGCCAACCGGTTGTACGCCTCCCAGGCCATGATGGCTTGCAGTTGAGCGGAATAGGCCTCGGCAGACGGGTACCACTGGCGGCGAATGGCAGCGTCTTCCTCCGTGCGCTGCGGCGGCGTTCCGCGATCATAAATAAAAGGGCTCATGGCCCGGGCGAATTCGTCCGGGTCCTGGGCGCGGTTCATCAGCACCTGCAAGGCATCCTGCCCGGCGCGGACGGCCTGCGGACCGCCTGCCGCGGTGCAGCCCAGAATCAGCGAACGGACCTTCTGGGGATATTGCAGCGCAAACTCCTGCGCGATCATACCGCCCATAGACACGCCAAAGACGTGAGCGGCGTTCAGTCGCGCGGCATTCAGGACCGCCGCCGCATCGGCGGCCATTTGGGCGATGGAATACGGCCCCGGGGGCGCATCGCTGCGGCCCACTCCGCGATTATCCATAGCGATGGTGCGATACTTTTCGGCCAGCAGGGGCCGGGTGCGGTGCCAGGCATGAGCCGGCCAACCTAATCCCATGATCAACAGCAGTGGTGCGCCGCTGCCTTCCTGGTCCCAATAAATTCTGGCTCCCAAGTTGTCGACAAAAGGCATGCAAGCTCCTGGATTCGCAGCCCGCAGGGGACGGCACGGGCGATAAGCGCCCGCAAAGATTGGCCTAAAACCTCCTGATAGGCAATACCGAAGTGAACAGCGCGGGTGAAGGTTCCGGAGAAGACGCGACGGCGAGATTCGAGTCCCTTAGCGTTATGGTGTGTTACTTCGCTTTTTCCAGGGCTTCCGTAAGAGCGGGCATGATTTCGAAAATATCGCCAACCACTCCGTAATCGGCGATTTCAAAAATGGGCGCATTCTGGTCCTTGTTGATGGCGACGATGGTGCGCGCGCCCTTCATGCCCACCACGTGCTGAATGGCGCCGCTGATGCCCAGCGCCAAATACAGTTTCGGTGCTACGGTTTGACCGGAGCTGCCGATTTGCCGGTCCATGGGCAGCCAGCCTTCGTCGCAGATGGGGCGCGACGCCGCGATTTCTCCGCCCAGCGCCTTGGCCAGCGCCGCGGCTTGCGGAATATTTTCCGGAGCCTTGATGCCGCGGCCTATGGCCACGATCAGGGGCGCCTGGGTCAAGTCCACCGCGGATTTGGCTTCCTTGAATAAATCGAGCGGTTTGGTGCGAATCTGCTCGGCTTTCAAAGCAACGCTGACGGAATTTACCGGCGCCTGGCCGGAGGGATGCGCGGTTACCAGATCGGAACGAAACGCGCCCGCTTGGAATGAGGCGAACCACGGTGCGGCGCATTGGAAGGTCACGTCGGCCGCGGTCTTGCCCTGAAACATCTGCCGCACGAAGATCAGCTTTCCGCTTTCGTGACGATAGCCAACGCAATCGCCAATCATGCCTTTGCCCAACATGGCCGCGAGCTTGGGCGCAAAATCGCGCACCTGATAGGTGTGCGGGAAGAGCACCAGATCCGGTTTCGCCGTGCCAATGACTTGCGCAAGCGCCAGGCAATAGCCGTCCGGCGTGTATGCTTCCAGCAAATCGTGCTGCACCAGCAGCACCTCCGCGACGTTTTTCGCCGCGAGTTCGCCGGCTAGCGCGGCGACGCCTTTGCCAATCACCAGAGCGCTGACCGTGCTGGAGGTGTCGTTGGCGATTTGCTGGGCCGCCGCCAAGGTTTCGAAGCTGCTATTGTTCCATTTACCCTGCCGTTGTTCGGCTACGACCAGGATTTTCATGTCAGATCACCCGGGCCTCGAACTTCAGTTTCTCTACCAGCCTGGCTGCTACTTCCTTGGGCGTGCCGGTGAGGAACTCGGTTTTCTTGGTTTTGGTGGGCACGTAGATTTTTTCCACACGCTGCGTGGGCGCTCCCGAAACGCCCAGCGATTCCCGCGGGATGGTGGTAATTTCCTTCTTCTTGGCGGCCATAATGCCTTTCAGCGTGGCATAGCGCACCTTGTTGATGCCGGACTGAATGCTCAGCACCGCCGGCAACGGGCATTCGAGGTGCTGAAACCAGCCGGCCTCCAGCTCGCGCTTCAATTTCATTTTCTGCCCATCGACTTCGATGGCCATGATAATCGTGGCGTGCGGGACATCCAGCACGCCGGCCAGCAAAACCCCGGTCTGCCCGAAACCGTGGTCGTCGCTTTGCAATCCGGTCAGGACCAAATCGTGTTTCTCCCGCTGGATGGCCGCGGCCAGCGATTTCGCGGAGCCCAGCGGATCAAGCTGTGCAAAATTGTCATCGGCGATGTGAATCGCGCGGTCCGCGCCCTTAGCCAGGGCTTCCTTGATGGTTTGCTTTACGCGTTCCGGCCCCATCGAAAGCGCGATCACCTCTCCGCCGTGCTTTTCCTTCAAGCGCAGCGCTTCCTCCAGCGCGTAGCTGTCCGGCTCGTTCATCTCGAAACCAATATCGGATTCGCGAATCCAGTTGCCGGCGATGGACAGCGGCGCGTCTTTGGCGGGGACCTGCTTGATGCACACGATAATGTTCACGGAAGTTGTCCTGTCCGGTTCTTGGTGTTGCGATGTCCTGGGCACCTGCCCTGCCGGGATTCAGAATGACGCGCGCCTGAGAGCGGGTGTCACTTGCCGGACCAGCGCTTGAAAATCAACGCGGCGTTGGTGCCGCCAAATCCGAAGGAGTTCGAGAGCGCGTATTCCACGGAAGCTTTGCGCGCCTGGTTGGGAACGTAGTCGAGGTCGCAGGCCGGGTCCGGCGTTTCCTGGTTGATGGTGGGCGGCAGAATCTGGTCGCGCAGCGCCAGCACGCTGATGCCGGCCTCCAGGCCGCCGGCGCCGCCCAGCAGATGCCCGGTCATCGATTTGGTGGAGCTTACCGGAACCTGCCTGGCGCGCTCGCCAAAGACCCGTTTCAGCGCTATGGTTTCGAGGCAATCCCCCAGGGGAGTGGAAGTGCCGTGCGCATTCACATAATCTATATTTTCAGGCGATAACTTGGCGTCCTTTAACGCCGCGCGCATCACGCGGAACGCGCCGTCGCCATTTTCGGCGGGCTGGGTGATGTGATAGGCATCGCCGGACATTCCGTAGCCGACGATTTCCGCCAGGATTTGGGCGTCGCGCTTTTGCGCGTGCTCCAGTGATTCCAGGATTAGAATGCCGGCGCCTTCGCCGACTACGAAGCCGTCGCGCTGGGCGTCAAAGGGCCGGCTGGCGTGGGAGGGATCGTCGTTGCGGGTGGAAAGCGCTTTCATCGAAGCAAACCCGCCGATGCCCATGGGGGTAATGGTGGCTTCCGTGCCGCCGCAGATCATCATTTCCGCCGCGCCGCGTTCGATAATTTTGAAGGAATCGCCGATGGCGTGCGCGGAAGCCGAACAAGCGGTGGCCGTCGCCGAATTGGGCCCACGCGCGCCGTAGCGAATGGAAATGTGTCCCGAAGCCAAGTTCACAATCGCCGACGGAATGAAAAACGGCGAGATCCTGCCCGGGCCGCCGTTCAACAACTTGCCGTGTTCGCGTTCGATGATGTCGAACCCGCCGATTCCGGAGGAGACGTACACGCCGACTTCGTCCAGATCCGATTGCTCTGGCTTCCAATTGGACATGCGCACGGCAAAATCGGCGCCGGCCAGCGCCACCTGGATGAAGCGGCCCATTTTTTTCAGTTCTTTTTTTTCGATCCAGCGGAAGGGGTCGAAACTCTTGATTTCGCCGGCGATGCGGCAATCGAAACCGGTGGTGTCAAAGCTGGTGATGGTGGCTACGCCGCTGACTCCGGCCAGAAGATTTTCCCAGCTTTCTTCCGTGCCGATGCCCAGCGCGCAGACCAATCCAACACCAGTGACCACAACGCGGCGCGTCAACTGTTCCTGCTCCCGAATGAGGTGGTATTACCCAGCGGCCTTACTTCCCTTTGGAGTGCTTGTCGATATAGTCGACCGCATCCTTTACGGTCGCCATCTTCTCGGCGTCTTCATCCGGAACTTCGATGCCGAAGGCCTCCTCGAACGCCATCACCAATTCCACCTGGTCCAGCGAATCGGCCCCCAGGTCGTCCACGAAGGATGCCGTGGGGGTCACTTCCGCTTCATCCACGCCGAGCTGCTCGACAATAATCTGCTTAACGCGCTCTTCCACGCTGGCCATGCATTTCCTCCGCGATCGCTATCGCTGGTGCTAAATGATCCTGATTTTGTCCTTGCCTGGCCGAAACGACGCCACCCACACAGTTTCGCCCCACCCATGCAACCTGCCCATTCTATTTGTGCCGTCCAACAAGGTCAACTTGGCTGCCCGTGTACAGCCAATCTTGGCTGCGCTCCCCTTGGTTGAGATTCACGAATCCCGTTCTACCCTAAATGCAGGCCGCCGTTTACGTTTAGCACATGACCGGTGATGTAGGCGGCTTCGTCGCTGGCCAGGAAGACGATCGCGGCCGCCACGTCCCGCGCTGAGCCCATGCGGCCTAGTGGGATGCGCGTCTTCAATTCTTCCTTCACTTTGTCCGGCAGCACGTCGGTCATCGGCGTGGCGATGAAACCGGGTGCCACGGCGTTTACCGTGATGTTGCGCGAGGCAATTTCGATGGCGATGGCCTTGGTCAGGCCGATGATGCCCGCTTTCGCGGCGACATAGTTGGCCTGCCCGGCGTTGCCGGATTGCGCCACCACCGAGCTGATATTAATGATGCGCCCCGTGCGCGCTTTCATCATGGTGGGCAGCGCCTGCTGAATGCATAGATGCGCGCCGGTGAGATTGGTTCGCAGGACCGCTTCCCAATCGTCGGCTTTCATGCGCAGGGCCAAGCTGTCGCGGGTGATGGCGGCGTTGTTCACCAGGATATCCAGTCGCCCGAATTTTTCGAGAACCTGCTTGAAAGCGGCCTTTACCTGCTCGGCGTCGGCTACGTCCATCTTTACGGCGTGTGCGGCGCCTCCGGCAGCGGCGATATCCGCGACGAGCGAGGATAATTTCTCTTCGTTGCGCGCGGCAACGGCCACCCTCGCACCGGCTTCCGCGAGTGCCAGCGCGGTGTCGCGGCCAATCCCTTGCGACGCGCCGGTGACCAAAGCAACTTTGTCTCTTAGACTGAACATTTAGGCGGCGTCGGCGCGCGCTTGCGCAATTTTGTCCAGCGTGGTCGAGAGACTTTTTTCGTCTTCTACGTTCAGCGCGCCCACGCTGCGCTCGATTTGCCGCAGCAGGCCCACCAGCACGCGCCCGGGGCCAACCTCGACGAACGTGTTCACACCTTCATCGATCAGCAAGCGCATGGACTCCTCCCAGCGGACGGCCATGGTCACTTGGCGAATCAGCGCTTCGCGCGCTTCGTCGCCGGTAGCAATCGTATCCGCGTCCACGTTGGTGACCAGGGGCATCTGCAATTTCGCAAACGACGTGGCGCGCAAATCTTTTTCCAGACGTTCTTGGGCCGGCATCATCAGCGCGCAATGGAATGGAGCCGAAACCGCCAGGATCACCGCGCGCTTGGCCCCCGACTGCGAAGCGCGCTCCACCGCACGCTTCACCGCGCTCGCTTGCCCGGAAATCACCGTCTGCTCCGGAGAATTCAGATTTGCGGGCGAGCAGACTTCGCCTTCGGCGACACGCTTGCAAACGTCGGTGACCACCGCGGGCGACAATCCCATGATGGCGGCCATCGCGCCCTGTCCGGCGGGCACCGCTTCCTGCATGTATTGTCCCCGCTTGCGCACCAGTTGTACCGCGTCCGAAAAATTCAGTGCGCCCGCCGCCACCAGGGCCGAATACTCCCCCAGACTGTGCCCGGCCACAAAGTCCGGTGCAATGCCCTTCTCGGCCAGGGCCCGATACACCGCCACCGAGCACGTCAAAATCGCGGGCTGGGTATTGGCGGTCTGCTTCAATTCCTCTTCGCTGCCCGCGAAGCACATCTGCGAAATCGAAAATCCTAAGGCCTTATCCGCTTCGTCAAAAACGGCGCGGGCCGCCGGATGCTTCTCCGCCAGTTCCTGGCCCATGCCGGGGTATTGCGACGCCTGCCCGGGAAACACGAATGCAATTTTGCCCATTTCCACCTCGACCCTGCCGCTAAGCGGTCACGCCCGCGAGCGAGAGCTCCTCCTCGATCTTTTCATTGATGCTGGCTTTGGCCAGTCCGGCGGCCACGCGAATTGCGTTTTTCACCGCATTGGCGTTCGAGCGCCCGTGGGCAATCACGCACACCCCGCGCACGCCCAGCAGCGGAGCGCCGCCCGACTCCGCGTAATCTATCTTCTTCTTCAATCCCTTTAGCGCCCCCCTGGAAAACAAAAATCCTACCTGCGAGGCCAGCGAACTATTAATCGATTTCCGCAGCAACCCGAAAATCTGAAATGCCAGCCCTTCGCAGATCTTCAACGCGATATTGCCCACGAACCCGTCGCAAACGATCACATCCACTTCACCGGAAAATAAATCGCCGCCTTCCACGTTGCCCACGAAATGCACCGGGCTCTTTTTTAGCCGCGTATACACTTCGCGCGTCAACTCGTTGCCTTTGATCTCTTCCTCCCCGATGGACAGCAATCCTACGCGAGGCCGGCGATGGCCAAACGTCGCGCGATAATAAATTTCGCCCATTACCGCAAATTGCACCAAGTGCTCGGGCCTGGAATCCACATTCGCGCCCACATCCAGCAAAACCGAAACGCCGCCCTTGGCATTCGGGAACGGAGCGGCCAGGGCCACGCGATCCACCGACTCGAGTGCTCCGAGCAAAAATCGCGCCACGGTCATCACCGCGCCGGTGTTCCCGGCGCTCACCAGACCATCGGCCTTCGTCTCACGCACCAGGCGCGCCGCCACGTGCACC
Source organism: Candidatus Acidiferrum sp. (assembly GCA_035309625.1). Classification (GTDB taxonomy): domain Bacteria; phylum Acidobacteriota; class Terriglobia; order Acidiferrales; family UBA7541; genus Acidiferrum. The sequence continues at coordinate 8,930 of DATGEY010000134.1, read as the reverse complement.
GAGCTATCTTTCTTCCGCCGAAAGGCCTGGGCCGGGTGATCGTTCATGGTGATCACCTCGCTGGCGGGCACAATCTCGATGGGCAGATTGGGCGAAGCGTGCTTGGCCAACTCCGCGCGCACCACTTGGGGGTGCCCGACGAGCAAAATGCGCACGCCGTATTCGCGCGCGGCCAGCACACTGCCTTCAACCTCGGGGCGGGGCGCATTGTCACCGCCCATGGCGTCCACAGCGATGGTTATCATGGAGGCTTAAACCTGGCAGTCCCGAAAAAAGCTCGTTGGAAAGACCGCGACTAAGTCCTCAGGCGAACTTGTCTGCTTTACGCGGACTTTTCCTGCACCGCGCGGCCCTTGTAATAGCCGCAATGCGGGCACACTTGGTGCGGCTGCTTCATTTCATGGCAGTGCGGACACTCGCCGGTCGCGGGCTTGGTCAAAAAGTCGTGCGCCCGTCGAGTGCTAGTGCGTCGCTTGGAATGCCGTCGTTTTGGGTTAGGCATAGCAATACTCCTGGTTCGCCCTTGTGGGCGGATTGTATAAGGCTTTCGCCCTGGAAACCTATTGTTTTTTCAGCCAGTCCTGCTTCAGGCGTGCCAGCGGAGCCAAACGGGGATCCGTCGCGTGGGTCTCACACCGGCACTCTTCGTGGTTGAGATTCGCGCCGCAATTGGGGCACAACCCGCGGCAGTCGCTGCGGCAGATGGCCTTCATCGGCAGTGCCAGTAACACCTGTTCGCGCAGCACATCCGCCAAAAAAAGCCCCTCTCCAGCGAAAAACCCGATTTCCGCGTCGTCTTCCTTCAATCGCGCCTCTTCCGGCTTCACGCCTTTCGGCAGGGGACTATAGAAGAGGTCGAAACTCCGGCTCACTTCCTCGACTACCGGCTCGAGGCACCGCGCACAAACCAGTTCCACCTTGGTCTCGATATCGCCTGTGATGCGGATCTGTCCATCTAACAGCTCCGCCGTGGCATTGACCTCCAGGGGCTCGACTTGCTTGATCTCCGCCGTCTGGTAATCGATGCTTCCGGGCGCATAGCTTTTCCGGATAGGCAGCTTGCGGACGGCAAGATCCTTAACGTCAAGGAACATGTCTTCAGCGCCTCCGGCGCGCACGCTCATACTATCTTCATTATTGAGTCGCTCGCTCGCCAAGTCAAGGAACCTGCCAGTCTCGCGCTGGAAGCGGGTTTCCTGTGGGTTACGGGCACCCGGCCTGGGCCAATTGCTCCAACCTTTGCTGTGCTTCCGCGCTGCCCCGTTTTATCGCCGCTTCCAGCAGCACCCGCGCCTGCGCACAACTCTGCGGCACTCCATCGCCGCGTACATAGCGGCTCGCCAGGGTTACCTCTGCATGCGTATCCCCATTCTCCACCGCGCTCCACAGGGACACTATATCTTCCGTCGTGCTTCCTATCGCGCTTCGCTTGGGCAATTCAGTCTGCGCCACGGGTTGTGCTACCTGGTTGTTGCTTGGGGGCCCCGCTTCCAGGCCGCTTTCTCTGGTATCTGGCTGATCTGAAAGCGCGGCCGGCTTATCCTCGACCACCCCACTGCTGGCAGGAATGTTTGACGCAGGGGATTCTTCCGCGGGCGCGGAATTTCCTTCGTCTCGATGTTGCTCGCCCGCCAGGCTGGACCCGAACCACATTACCCAATGACCGAGTTCCCTCCGATATGAGATTAACCCCAGGAAAAGAACTGCCACTAAAGCCAGTGTCCCTAGCCCCCACCAGGTTCGCCCGGAACTCTCATGACGCCTCGCCTGCGCGAATGCGTCCTCACCTCCGCTAAGAATCACGTGGTTGATCGCCTCGGCCGGGCCGGCTTGAGGAGAGGAAGCCGGGCGCTGTCTTTCTTCGCTAGCGTCCGCAGATGCTTTCCGCTCGGTCTCTTTTCGCATTCGCTCCGCCTCGAGCCTAGCCGCTTCCCGCAACTGCTTGCGACGAAGCTTAGCCTGGGACTCCACGGCGGCAGGGTCCAGCTGCCCATCTGCCATCACCAGCGTTTGATTCAACCACTCGCGCACCTGGTCCTTGAGCGCCTGCGAGGGGTTCAGGAAGCGCAAGCCGCCGGTTTTCTTAGCGGTATCCGACCAGATCATCCGCCCATCGCCTTCCAACTTGCGGCCGTCCCCCACCGATACCGTGAAGCGCACGTTTTGCTCGCGCACCGGCGCAATCGACTGAAAACTGCACCCGTCTTCACATAAGTTCAACAAAATACTGCCATTATCCGGCCCCAGCTCCGCATATAGCAACTGGTCTGTGCGCTTGCGGGCAAACCGCCGTTTGTCGGGTTCCATGGGGCTTTCCGTTTCAGATTGAGAAGGCCGGCCAGTTGGGAATCGCCACCTGGCCAAGCGTAAGATTAGACTTACTTACTGCTCAGGAGGACTGCCGACTTGCCAGCCGCAATAGGTCCAAAATCGTCCATTTCTGTTCGGCGCCTGCCCCGCACCGCCCTTCCGGCGGATACCGTCGCGCTGGCTCGCTTTCTCATCGGAAAGGTGGTGGTCCGAGAGTTGTCAGGCGCTCGCCTCATTGGCCGCATTGTGGAAACGGAGGCCTATCCCCAACGCGATCCCGCGGCCCACCACTTTCGGGGCCTCACACTGCGGAATCACTCCATGTTCCTGCGGCGCGGCCACGCTTACGTTTATTTCAGCTATGGCAATCACTTCATGCTCAATGTGAGTGCGGAAATCGAGGGAATCGGAGGAGGCGTTTTGATCCGCGCGCTAGAGCCGCTGGAAGGCATGGACCAGATGCAGCGGCACCGAAAGGTCGACCGCGTTCGGGACCTCGCGCGGGGTCCCGGGCGGTTAGCCTCGGCTCTGCGCATTGACCGTTCTCTGGATGGCGTGGACCTGTGCGCTCCCGGCCCCCTATGGCTCGGCGCCATCCAGGGAACCCGGGAAAACATTTCCGCGCCGGGAAACCTCAGGCTCGGGCGGACTCCCCGTATCGGCATTTCACGCGCCGCGGAGCGACTCTTGCGTTTTTACGAGCGCGGCAGTCTATTCGTGAGTGGCCCTCGAAGCCTCAGCTCCTAGGCGTTGGCTATGGACTGATGACCAACGGTCTACCTGTACCCCTGTACAGAACAATCTCCTTCGCCCAAGGAGTACAATGGGGATTAATCTGCACGGACTCGGGGGGGTGATTTTTTATGTCCGAATCCTGGAAGCAATGGGAAGGCCAGGCCGTCGACGGCAAATTTCCGTTACACCGCCACCTGGGCGGCTCCGAGCACAGCGCCGTTTTTCTGACGGAACGGGGCACTCCACCGCAAAAAGCAGCTATAAAATTTATACAGGTTGACGGGCCGGACGCGGAGCTGCAGTTGTTTCGCTGGAAGCACGCCGCCTCCCTGAGCCACCCGCACCTCCTCCGAACCTTTGAATCGGGGCGCTGCCGCCTGGGCGACTTCGACCTGCTTTATGTCGTGATGGAATATGCCGAGGAGAACCTTTTGCAGTTTCTTCCGCAACGCCCGCTCACTCCCGCCGAAGCCCGCGATGTTCTTACGCCCGCCCTGCAGGCGCTGGCGTTTCTTCACGGCGAATCCTTGGTACACGGGCATGTCCGCCCCTCGAATATCCTGGCGCTGGATGACCAGTTGAAGCTTTCCAGCGAGGGTATCTCTTCCATCGTCGCGCATGTGGAGCAGTCCCACGTGTCCGATGCGCCGCAGCTTCCTGCCGGCGCCAGCCTGCGAACCCCCAGTCCCTACGATGCGCCGGAGGTAGCCAAGGGCGTTGTTTCTCCCGCGGGCGACATCTGGTCGCTGGGCCTCACTTTGGTAGAGGCTCTTACGCAACACTTGCCGGCCGTTGGCCCGAGCAGCCAGGATCCTGCCGTTCCAGACACTTTGCCTGCCATTTTTCTCGATATTGCGCGCCATTGTTTGCAACGCGATCTCCAGCGGCGCTGGACCGTGGCAGAAATCGCGGCGCGCTTGGAGCCGGGCTCGGTTGCGGCCTCCACCCAAGCGGGTTCGGCATCGTCTATAGCGCCTTCTGCGGCGGCGGTGGCGCCTGCAATTCTCCCGGTGGCCGCACGGCAAGCTGCCGGCACTCCCTCTCGAGTGTCCGCAAAAAGCGATGCAGCGCAGCCAGCTGCAAAAGCGCCGGTGCACTCTCAAACGGTGGGCGGCCGAGGCACAGCCAGCCGGCCGCGCTACGATCTCGTTCAACCCCATCTGCAACGGCCACCGCTGCTGCCATTTCCAAAATTTAATTATCTGCCGCTTGGGATCGTCGCCGCTCTGGCGCTTAACGCTATCTTTCTCGGGCCCCGTCTTCTGCACCATCGCGCACCGCTGCAACAGGCAACTGCCGTTGAACCGGCGGAGCCCCCGGCGGCGAAACCCGTTCCAGCGGCCGCGCGGACGAAGAGCGCCGTCACGTCCACTCGAGAACCAGCTTCGCCAGCGGTTCGGCGCGCGGCGCAACAGCACAACTCCGCAGGAGAACAATCCTCGGTTTTGCCGGGAACGAATGACAAACGCTCCTTGACGGCGTCGAATCCTGCACCGACGCCCGCCGCTCTTACCAGCGTGGCCGATCCAGTGCGCGTCGAATCATCGACTAGCGCCGCCGCGGTTACCCAAGGTGAAGTGCTGAATCAAGTCCTGCCGGATGTTTCGCCGCGAGCTCGTGCGACTATTCGGGGCACAGTGCATGTTGCCGTCAAACTTCATGTCGATACCGCCGGCAATGTTTCTTCCGCGGAGCTTTTTTCGCCCGGTCCCAGCCGGTATTTTGCGGACCAGGCCTTGGCCGCCGCGCACCAGTGGGACTTCGCTCCCGCCAAGGTCGACGGCCATGCCGTTCCTTCCGATTGGCTGGTGCGTTTCGAGTTCACTCCGTCCCTAACGAAAGCCCGTCCGACGCAGTCCACACCCTGAAGCAGCAAAACGAGGCGAACGCTATCGGATGTTCGCACGTAGCGGACAGGCGATCTCTTGTTTATAGCTGGGACGCTCCATCAACGGGATTAGACTTTTTCCCGCTCACGCGCGCTTCGGGGGGATGTGTCACGGCATGGCGTGACGCGAGTGACATCCAGCAGCCACCGGGTGAGAACAGATAAAGCCAGTAAAGGCCATCGCCGCGACGCAGTCGATAAAAGGGGAAATAAACAAGTCGGCGTAGGCACAGTTATTCGTATCTAAGCGCCACCATCGGATCTACACGCATTGCGCGGCGAGCTGGAATGTAGCATGCGGCGAGCGCGACAAGCGTTAGCAATAGCGCGACCGCGGTCAGGGTCAGCGGATCGTTGGCGTGGACTCCGTAAAGCATGGAAGCCAGGTAGCGCGTGACGCTCAGCGCGACGGCGATACCCAGGGCGGCTCCGACCATTGCCAGCACAATGCCTGGCCACAGGCACCGGCCCCCTTAGGAGGGTGCGGAGAATCAGCAGGTCCAGGGTCCCTTGCAGCAATTCGATGCGCTCCCGTTGTTCTTTAGTAGACATTCTAGGTGAGAAGACGATATCTCCGCCCCCGCCACGATGTCAAGGGGCGATAACCCTTATTTGCGGAAAGCAAGACGAGGCGAGCGAACATCCGGTCTCGGCCCTAACTACCTGCTACTCGCCACGACCGTTCCACTGCTACCATGAGCGGATGAGACTTAAAACCTTTTGTATGGCGCTTCTATTTTTTATTCCAACGCTTGCCTCCGCGCAGACCATCGACGAAATACTCGCCAAGGTGGCTGCCGCGCGCGGTGGCTCCGGCAAACTGAAAGCCGTCGATTCCGAGCGGGTGTCGGGGAAAATATCCTTCGGCGACGTCGCGGGCCCGTTTGTCGTCGAGCTCAAGCGGCCGCTCAAGATGCACATGCAGCTGACCATTCAAAATCAGACCATGGTGCGGGTGTACGACGGAAAGTCCCAGGGCTGGGCCAACAATCCGTTTGCGGGCAAAATGAATCCGGACGCCATGACCGAAGATGAGCTTAAAAATATCACCGAGGAATCGGACTTCGACGGGCCGCTGGTCGATTACAAGAGCAAAGGCAATCAGGTCGAATTGATCGGCAAAGACAGGGTGAACGACAAAGATGTGTGGCGCGTGAAGCTGACCACCAGAAGCAACGATGTGCGCTTTTACCTCTTCGATGCAGCTTCCTTCGTGTTGCTCAAGTGGGAAGGCCAACGCAAGTATGAAGAGAAGCAAATTCCGGTGGAGTCGTACTTCAGCGACTATCGCGAAGTGGGCGGGCTGAAATTCGCTTTTGCCATCGATTCCGGGGCTTCGGAAAGGGAAATCACCCAGAAAATCAGGATCGAGAAGATTGAGCTGAACCCCGAGTTGAACGATGCCGAGTTCGCCAAACCGCCCACACCGCCGCAGCAGGGCGCGCCGTCCCCGGCGCCGCCTCAACCGCCCGCTTGATGCCGGTCGTAAGCTGAAGCAAGGAATTTCGCAGGTCGCGTTCTGCCGCCGGCGTGGGCCGTAGCAAGAGCAAATCAAGCGGGCCGTTTGCAGCGAAAAATCATACAGGTAATGTCGTCCGATTGCCGCGTGGCTCCCACGAAGGCGTCGACGCGGGTCATCAGAAATTTCAGCGACTCCTGAGCGGTGACTTCCGGAAGCCCGCGAATCGAAGCCAGCCAGCGCTCATTGCCAAACTCGGCGCCGCTCTCGTCGAAAGCTTCGACCACGCCATCAGTGAAAAAGACCAGCGCATCGCCCGGCTGCAAGTCTTTCGCGGAAGTCTCGTACACGGCCGCGGAATCGATGCCCAAGGGCAGGCCGCCAACGTCAAGGCTTTCCATGTCGGCGTTCGCGCGCCGCAAAATCGGGGCGTTATGGCCGGCATTCACGTAGCGGAGCCGCCCTGCCGCCGGCTCATACTCGGCCAGAACGGCGGTGGTAAAGCGGCGGCCATCCAGGCTGTGCGCACAGGCGTAGTGATTCAGGCGCGAGACCAAATCGACCAGCGACGCGCCTTCTCCCGCGATGGTGCGCAGGCTGGCTTGCAGCGTGGCCATCAGCAACGCCGCGGGAATGCTTTTGCCGGCCACGTCGGCGATCACCAGCGTAAGTTTCCCGCCGTCGTCGGCGGCCGCGGTGGCGAAAAAAGCGTCGTAATAATCGCCGGCCACCGAATTTTGCGGCCGCGAAGCGAAGGCGATTTCCGCGCCGGGGACTTCCGGCGGAAACGAAGGCACCAGCCAGGTTTGAATTTCGCGCGCGATTTCCAGGTCGCGCTTCATCGTAACTTTGTCGGCCAATTCCAGGGAAAGAAGAAGTAATAGAGTAACGGCTGCGAGCGCTTCAAATTTAAAGTTCTGTTGGCTGCCGCTGGACAGAACCAGCATCACCAGCGCAGCCAGCAGCAGCACGCGGCGTGCAGGGGTGAGCTTGAGGAGAAGGGCCCAGAAAAATTCCTTCGCAATGTGGAAGGGGCGACGCCAATGCGGCAGCTTCTTGATTTCGTCCCAGTCGACATCGGTGCCGTAGAAGCCGTAGCTGGCGCGCGCGTCGGCGGCGAACTGGGTCCACAAATCGTCGATCTGGCGGCCCTCGCTGACACGCTGCCAGAAATTGCGCGTACGCGTGCCGAAGCGTCCGCGCTGGCGAGCGGAAGGAACGGGAGACGCAACTGGGGGCGTACTCATACCACCAGAGTATAGGTCATTCTTTTTCGTCGCGCTCACGGTACAGCCTGGGATCTTCGGAGCGGAGCGAGCCTCCGAATTGTACGGAGGCGAAGCCGAAGCGGTCGCGTAGGCGGTCGGTGGCGCGGGTGAGTTTTTCAAGTTTTTCGCGACGCTCGGGGGATAGCAGAGTGAGTTGTGCGGTCCCTTGGGACAGGTTGCTGAGGCTTACTCCGAGCAGGCGGATTTTGCGTCGTAGATTGCGATGTTCGCGAAAAAGACTCTGGAACGCGTTGAAAATGTCGGCGTCGAGTTGCGTGGGTTCGCTGAGCGTCTTCGCGCGCGTGTAGGTGTCGAAGCCGGTATAGCGGATGGTTAGGGTCAGCGTGCGCGCCGCGAGGCCGGCTTGGCGCAGGCGTTTGCAGGCTTTTTGGGAGAGGTGACTGAGCATGGCGGTGAGCACCTCGGTGTCGTCGGTGTCTTCGCCGAAGGTGTGATTTTGCGAGATGGATTTGGGCTCGGCGTCGATTACGAATTCGTAGGAATCGCCGCCGCGCGCTTTGCGGTACAGCGCGGTGCCCCACTGGCCGAAAACTGCCTCGAGTTTGTCGAGCGGTTGGGCCCCAAGTTGTTCGACGGTTTCGATGCGGAGGGCGCGCAGAGCGCGCTCGGTCATTTCGCCGATGCCGGGAATTTTGCGCACGGATAGGGCGGCGAGAAAACGCGGTTCGGCTCCGGGGGCGACCCATAGAAGGCCGCTCGGCTTGGCCTGATCGGATGCAACTTTGGCAACCAGGCGGGTGGTCGCAAGTCCGCCGGAGCAGGGAAGACCGGTGCTTTGCGTGATGGTGCGAAGCATCTGGTCGGCGGCGGCCAGCGGCGGTCCGTGCAGGCGTCCGGTGCCGGCGAGATCGAGGTAGGCTTCATCGATCGAAACCATTTCGACGATTGGCGAAAATTTAGCGAGTATGCTGGCGACACGATCGCTCCATTCGGAATATTTGGCGTGATGCCCATCAAGATAGACGGCGTGCGGACAGAGGCGACCGGCGGTGCGCAGCGGCATTGCGGAATGCACACCGAACTTTCGCGCTTCGTAACTAGCGGCGGTGACGACGCCGCGTTGATCCGTTCGTCCGCCGACGATCACCGGCTTGCCGCGCAGTTCCGGTCGCTCCAGCAATTCGACGGAGACAAAAAACGCGTCCATGTCGACATGCAGGATGGACGCGACGCCCGGCAAAGTCAGTTCATCGACCGGGCCACGGATAGCGCGAAAGCGGGCCAGTTCCGGCATGCCCCTAGCCTACGC
>DATGEY010000133.1:0-2252 GCA_035309625.1 Candidatus Acidiferrum sp. | reverse complement strand
TCCGATAATGTTCATGGCTCGGCTCCTTTCTCGGTAAGCCTTGGTCGTTGATACCTTCCAAGTTTACCGGCGATTTGGAGCCGACGCCGTTATCCAATCAGATTCGCTTTGTAATCTTGCGGCGTTTCCAGTTCTTTCGCCAATAGCCTTCCACGTGTTTTTGCAGATTCGCCGCCACGCGCGGGCAAACAAATGGAAGGACCGCAAGATTGCAGGGCGAATCTTGCGCTACGGATGTGCGGCTATTCCAGTTCTTTAAAACTAAAGATGTGGAAGAACCGCAAGATTACACGGCGAATCTGATTGGATAACGGCGTCGGCTCCAAATCGCCGGTAAACTTGGAAGGTATCAACGACCAAGGCTTACCGAGAAAGGAGCCGAGCCATGAACATTATCGGATGTGATTTGCATACGCGCTACCAAGTTGTAGCGTGGGTCGATGAGGAGACCGGTGAAATCCGCACGCGCCGGTTGGAGCATGAGAACGGAGAGGCGGGCGCGTTCTATGCGCAGTGGCCGCGGGGAGCGGTGGTGGGAGTGGAAACGACGTTTCCCGCGCTGTGGTTCGAGCGGCTGCTGGCCGAGTGCGGACACGAACAGTGGGTGGGGGACGCGGCGCGCATCCGGGCCAGTGAGGTTCGCCAGCAGAAGACGGACACGCGCGATGCCGAGCATCTGCTGGACTTGCTGCGCACGGATCGTTTTCCGCGCGTCTGGGTGCCGTCCGTGGCGGAGCGCGACTTGCGCCAGTTGTTGGTGCATCGCATGAAGCTGGTGCGGACGCGCACGGCGGTGAAGAACCAACTGCACGCTCTGGCGATCAGCCAGGGCGTGTGTCGAAAAGGTAAGCTGTGGAGCGCGCGCGGGCGAGCCGAGTTGCAAAGCCTGACGCTCTTGCCTTGGGCCACGCGGCGCCGGAAGGAACTGCTGGCCATGCTCGACCAATTGGACGGTTCGGTGGCGGAACTGGACCAAGCGGTGGAAGAAGCCGCCCGCGACCGGACGGAGGTGGCCCGGCTGCGTACGCATCCGGGGGTGGGGGCGGTAGTCGGACTGGCGTTTGTGCTGACGCTGGGTCCGGTGGAGCGCTTTGCCAACAGCCGCAAGCTGGTGAGCTACCTGGGGCTGAATCCGCGCGAGCACTCCAGCGGCGGCCGACAACGCCTGGGCGCGATCAGCAAGCAAGGCAACTCGATGATGCGCTGGCTGCTGGTACAAGCGGCGCAGACGGCGGCGCGATACGATCCGGAGTTGCGTCGCGTTTATCAACGACTGAAATTTCGACGGGCGAGCGGGGTGGCGAAAGTCGCCATCGCCCGCCGCCTGGCAGTGAGGTTGTACTGGATGCTGCGCGCGCCAATGGACTACGCGCAGCTGGTTCGCATGTCTGGTAGCCCGAGTAGCGCAATGGTCCCGCCAACCGCGGGATCGAGAGTCTGATTGGGTGCCGGGCCTCTCCGCACGAGGCGGGGAGTTTGAACGAAGAATCATGGTCCCGCTCAGCGGGATCGAATAGATGAGTGGTGGAACCGCAGGGTTCCATTGAAGGATTCAACGAGGCGAGCCTTGGTCGGGATGAGCCGAAAAGAATCCTCTAAGGTCGAAGCTCTGGAAAAAGCCCCAGCGCTTCGACCTGCTTCGAGTTTATGTGCGCCGTTCGCGGCGTCAAGGGTCTGCGATGAACGGCCCGACCCAGAACGTCGGGCCGCCCTTGACTCCGCTCCCGGCGCACCACGGAGTAGTGTCGCTTGACAAAGCCGATGCCGTTATAGACGCGCCTACCAGATCGAACGCTGCGCGGTAGAAAAGATTGGCGAAATCCGAACTTACGTTCACGGAGAATGTGATTTGGCCATTGCCTGCATCAGTGGCGGCAAATGTTACGGTGCCAGGGTAAAAAGGATGCTGCCCTTGAACGGTTTGAAAAGAAAAGGTCGTGGGCATCACGTTGGCCACTTGGACGGCGCTCGTGGTGCCGCTAAGTGCGCTAAAAGGTATGCCAGTCACCCCCTCGAAATTTCCTTGAGGAAGTTGTGCGTCAATCAGCAGTCTTCCCCCTCTACTAACAGGTCCGGGTGAGAAAATTGTGAATGCATCGCCGGAAGATGGCTGGTAGTTTGCGAATGACGCAAAGTTATTCTCGACATTGCTCATCAACCCGACCGCGTTTGTGCTGCAAGGGAAAGTCTTGACATAAGCCTTGTTCACGGATCTGTTTCCGCCACCCACCCTGCCCGCTCCCATGTCGAGC
>DATGEY010000132.1:0-65149 GCA_035309625.1 Candidatus Acidiferrum sp. | reverse complement strand
GGTCTGATCCTGAAATCCTTTGCTCTCGATCCACTGACACGTCTCGAAAATGGCCACAATCTGCGGCCGGTGTTGCTTCGCGAGGGCGAGCAAGTCTCCCAGATGGTCGGAATGCGCGTGCGAAAGAAAAATCACGTCCAGCTTCGAAACTTTCTTCAAGTTGTCCGGACACTTTGGATTGCTCATGACCCACGGATCAATCAAAGCCACCTGTCCCGAAGCAGTGGTCAGCGAAAACGTGCTGTGGCCGAAATAAGTCACGCGGTTGCCCTTCCTATCGAGCATGGTTCACCTCTGGAAAACCTATTGGATTGGCTGGAATTTCCGGCCGGAACTCTGTGGCGTCAGCGGGCAGCGCTCAGCCCCACGCCCGCGACCAACTGCCGAAAAGCGGCCTCATAGGTTTCGCGGTTGCTCGCGCCGAACACATGACCCACCAGCTTGCCATCCTTGTCATAAAAAAAAGATACCGGGAGCGCGCCATTCCACTCCGGCGACACCGCCCTTTCAAATGCGGCCTCATCGCCCTGATGTTTGCGGAAGTTGGGGAAGACCGGCTTGTAGCGCGCGATAAAGCGACGCATCAGGATGAGGTCGCCATCGTCATTGAAATTAATGCCCACCACCCGCAACCCTTTTGGCCCGTACTCCTTGGCCAGTTCGTTGAGCATCGGGTATTCATCACGGCAGGGCTCGCACCAGGTCGCCCAGAACGTCATCACCAGCGGCTTCCCGTGGTACTGCTGCACGACTTTTTGATAGCCCTGCGCGTCGATGACTTGCGGATCGCGCGGCGCCCTGGACTGTGACACTCCCGGCATTGCTAGAGACAAAGTAGCTGCCGCAATCAGGAAACCTGTGATGACCGCCCGAGTTCGCATTTTCGTTCCTTCCCTCCACCATTCTATCTTTAGACTCCCCAAGTTGAGAAACCTATTCCCCCCGCGTACAATCAACGTGGGCCGCTTGTTGCCCCGTTGGGGCCGTGGTATAAAGAACTTTTTTGCTCGTCGCGCACTCCGTTGCGGGTGCACCGGGCCGCCTTGAACAAAAGGAGATGTTGAATGGCTTACGTGATTGCCGAACCTTGCATCGGCACGAAAGACACCGCCTGTGTGGACGTGTGCCCGGTGGACTGCATCCACCCCCGCAAGGATGAGCCGCAGTTCGAAGGCGAAAAACAACTCTATATCAATCCGACCGAATGCATCGACTGTGGCGCTTGCGTCCCGGTCTGCCCGGTGACCGCCATTTTCGCTCTGGAAGACCTCCCCGAAAAGTGGAGCAGCTTCACCCCGGTGAACTCCGATTGGTACGCCAAGAAGTAGCCAGCACCCTTGGCCCAGATTGCTCACCTGCCATCCCGCGGCGTCTCGCGCCGCTAAACGCCCAGCCTGCATCCAACCGGGGTGCGTGATTCGCGCACTTCCGCTCTGTCCGCGCATTGCAACGGCATTCGGCGGAGTTATCCTGTTTCTCTGGAGATCGCCCCGTCCCCGTGCCGCACAAGTTTCATCTGGTTCTTCTCATTCACGCTCATCAGCCCGTTGGCAACTTTGGCCACGTTTTTGATCAGTCCTACGCCCATTGCTATCTCCCCTTTCTCGAGGCCCTTCTAAAACACCCCACCGTCCACATGGGCCTGCACTATTCCGGTCCGCTGCTGACCTGGATGGAAGAAAATCGCCCGGAATATTTTCAGCTGTTGAAGCGCCTGGTAAAAAATGGCCAGGTGGAAATGGTCGGCGGCGGTTTCTACGAGCCCATTCTCATTTCCATTCCCGCCGCCGACCAGCGCGTGCAGATCGTTCGTCTGGCCGATTATCTCGAGCACCATTTCGGTGAGCGCCCTTCCGGCGCCTGGCTGGCCGAGCGCGTCTGGGAACCGCAGCTGGCTTCCGTTCTGGCCGAGGCCAATGTCGGCTATACCGTGCTGGACGACATTCACTTCCTCTCCGCCGGCTTTGAGCCGGAGGAGCTGTTCGCCAATTACATCGCCGAAGATCAAGGGCAGACCATTCGTCTGCTACCCGGGCAGAAAATTCTGCGCTACCTCATTCCTTTCGGCACCCTCGAACAGGTCATCGGCTATCTCAAGGATACCGCCGCGGCGCACCCCGGCCAGATGGCTACTATGGGCGACGACATGGAAAAATTTGGCGTCTGGCCCGGCACCTTCGAGCATTGCTACAAAGACGATTGGCTCGAGAAGTTTTTCGCGGCCCTCGAGGAAAACTCTTCCTGGCTGCAGTCTTCTACCCCCAGCGAATACCTTATTACCCACATGCCCACCGGCCGCGCCGATCTGCCTGCCGCCTCCTACACCGAGATGATGGAATGGGCGCTGCCCACCCGGGTCCGTCAGCGCTATACCCAGGTCCTCAAGGAATTTGCGTCACGCAACGAGGTTCTCGCTTTCTTGCGAGGCGGTTCCTGGCGGGGATTTTTCCGCAAATATTCGGAATCCAACCTGCTCCACAAAAAAATGTTGCACGTCGCCCGGCGCATCGATACTTCTCCGGCCCGCCGCAGCGTTTCCAAAGCCGGCGAAGAGTTGAAGAAAGCGCGCGACCTCCTTCTTCGCGCGCAGTGCAACGATGCCTATTGGCATGGCATCTTTGGAGGGCTTTACGCTCCCCATTTGCGCACCGAGCTTTGGCGCAGCCTCATCCGTGCCGAGCTCATCGCCGACCAGCAGACTCCCGGCGGCCTCGCTCCCCGGGTCGAAACCCTCGATTACGATGGCGACGGCGCCAACGAGCTCCTTTTTACTTCCACCGAATACCAGGCCCTGGTAAAGCCTTCCGACGGTGGCACCCTGGCCGTCCTCGATTTCCGTTCCACCGGCTCAACCCTCATCAACTCCATCCTCCGCCGCCCGGAGGCCTACCACGCGCGGCTTCGTGAAATCGCCAGCAATCCCTCGGGCGCGGTTACCTCCATTCATGAACAAACTCGCGTTAAGGAGCCCGGTCTGGACCGCTACCTCCGCTACGATCGCTGGTCCCGCCACACCTTTCGCCTTTTTCTTTTCGATCCCGCGCGCAGCCATGCGGATTACGAGAGTATCCAGCTCCAGGAGGATCCCGGTTTTGCCGGTGGCGTCTTTCAAATCGGCCGCACCACCGACCGCGAAGCCGAGTTGCTTCGCGAATCCTCGCTCTTATGCTTTGGAAAGGAAGTTGCCGGCCCGCGCCTCGCGGTCTCCAAGTTATTTTCGTTCGGTCCCGCGCCTCGCGGTTGCGAAGTCGCTTGTGAAGTCAAAATTTCCCTGCCCGCTGTCCCCGATCGCAATCTCGCCGTCGGCATTGAGTCCGTTCTGAATTTCCTGGCACCCACCGAGCCCGATCGCTTCTTTCAAACGCCCAGCGGCCCGCAGAATCTGCGCTTCAGCGGCTCCCTGCCCGGTCCCACCCTCCGCATTGAGGACGGCTGGCAGCGCATTCGCGTGGCTTTGCACGCACCGGGCGCCGACGAATTCTGGATCGCTCCGATTGAAACCGTTTCGGAATCGGAAGAGGGTTTCGAGCGTGTCTACCAGGGCTCCCAAATCCTTGCCGTCTGGCGCCCCTCGTTCTCCGCGGCCAAGCCGTGGGCCGCCCACCTCTTCTGGCATATCGAATCTTTCTAGATTTTGTGGAGTGCGGCGGTCTTACCCTCAGCCTCGATGGCCGTCGCCTTGGCCCACAACTGCTAACTGCCGTCAGACTACGGGACAGCTGTCTATTCTGACGGCATCCCATCGGGATGCCCGAAGAATCTTCAACTTCAATCAACTATTGCAATCAATTAATGGATCCTCGCATGCGGGTCGGGAGCACTTTCCGAATTCTTATTGACACGCTAAGTATCGCTCTGTCATACTATTTTCGTTAACAACTGCGCCTCTCCTCCGGCGAGCCTCCCCCAAAATCCAAATCAAAACTTCTTTCTGGAGATTCCCATGTCCACCAATCGCTCCAACGGTGCGTGCCTCTGTGTGTTCGACACCTTTCCCGCCGGCCCCGCACTCCCTGTAGTGGCGGGTCTTCAGACCCGTCAGCGATGGCCGCGAGCCCCCGCTTTCCGCAGCGGCGCCAGCCGCGAGCCCTACGTAGCGGCGGTCTTCAGACCGGCGTGCGGCTTGATGGCTTCCGCGTCCTTCGCCTTGAAATAGACGCCGCCCCTTGAAATTAGCCTTTGTAGCATCCCGCTTTCCGCAGCGCGCTCCGCCTTTTTCCTTAGGAGGTGGGGGGCTTTTCAAGCCCCCACAAACTAACGTCGCCTAACTAATCGGGCTTCATAGTCTGTGTGGCAACCTTTTTTTTCGTCAGGGCACGGCCTTTAGCCGTGCCGTAACGGACGCAATCCATAAGGCTTTAGCCGCTGAGGGCTTCGCTCTCAAGTTTTCACACAGACTCTTCAGCCCCTGAAGAAAGCTTTTAGGGGCCGGTGGCGAACAGATATCGCGATGAGTTCTCGTCACTCAAATCAAGGGCGCTGAAGTAGGGCGCGGTGCCGCACCCTCCGATTTCCAAGGTTGCGGGGCTCAGAATCAACACTTATGAAAAAAGGGGGAGGAGCGATGGCCGCGAGCGAGCCCTACGTAGCGGCGGTCTTCAGACCGGCGGGCGGCGGATGTAGAAATCACCTCTCGCCACCGGAAACCGTGCACAACACTCCTGTGCCCGCCCCGAGCTTCAGCTTCCGCGTCCTTCGCCTTGAAATAGACGCCCGCCCCTTGAAATTACCCTTTGTAGCGCCCGCTTTCCGAAACGGGCTCCGCCTTTTTCCTTAGGAGGTGGGGGACTTTTCAAGCCCCCACAAACCAACGTCGCCTAATCGGGCTTCATAGTCTGTGTGGCAACCTCTTTTTTCGTCAGGGCACGGCTTTTAGCCGTGCGGTAACGGACGCAATCAATAAGGCTTTAGCCGCTGAGGGCTTCACTCTCGAGTTTTCACACAGCCTCTTCAGCCCCTGAAGAAAGCTTTCAGGGCCTGCGGCGAAGAGATATCGCGATGAGTTCTCGTTACTTAAATCAAGGGCACTGAAGTAAGGCGCGGTGCCGAACGCGAGTATGTATTGTGGGAAGGAACAGGTCTAACATGAATTGTATTCAGCACTGGGATTCCTTGAGAGCGTAAAGAGGAAGCCGTTTATGGCAATTCTCCACGCCTATTTCGATGAGAGCGGAAAGAAGGGCGACCATCCGGTTGTTACGTTTACGGGTGTATGCATCTCACAGTCACGCCTATCCGTGTTTGACGATGCTTGGACTGCATTGCTTCGACAGTATGGAATAGCATCTCTCCATATGGCCAAAGCCTCACGCCTAAAAGAGAATAACGGCCCCAAAATGCCCCGGCATCAAAAGATTGAGGAAAGAATAGAGGTGCTTACCCCATTTGCTGATTGTATTAACCAACGCCTTGAAATTGGTCTTATTCAAGCGATTGACATAGAGGGATTTAATGGCCTAACTAAAGAGGCTAAAGCCGGAATAGGCAGTCCAGATGACCCCTACTACTTGGCATTCGCTCGCGGTTTGTTGGAGATAATTGATTACGTTCAAGAGGATGACAAAATCAGCCTGATTTGTGACGATGACGTTCAGACGGCCTGGGACTGCTATCGCCACTATCGCGCGATTAAACGAGTACATGATGAGGTAAGTCGAAAAGTAGTGTCCCTGATGTTTGCCAAGGATGATTATTTTCCAGCCCTACAAGCGGCAGACATGGTTGCGTTTCTCTCACGCCTTGAGGCCCGAAAGGAGTTTTATCGGGAGTACAACCTATATCGAAAGCTGTTCCGGCATTTGGTGAAGGAACAAGAACCTGGGCGAATGCAATGGAACAAGATGTTCGCCGACAAACAAAAGCTAATTGATTTGGGCGTATCAATGGGGAAGATAAAGAAAAAATGAAGAAACAGACTGAATTTCAGAAATTTGACAAGCTAGTGCAGCGGCTTCTGAAAATGCCGCACAGCGAGATCAAAGAGAAGCTTGAAAAAGAGAAACGAAGCAAGCGTCAAAGGAAATCGAAGCATGACCGTAAAGACTGCACTACCCTGCAATTGAGAAACATATCCGCTATCACGCTACCAAAAAGGTCATGCAATTAGCGGAGTCCGCGAAATAGACAATGGCTTGCTGAAGGGTTCTGTGTTTCTTCCCGGCGCTCCTCACATCAACGCCTTACTGATTCGCGGCCCCTTCCCTGGCCTAACAGAATGTCCACGATCGCAGATTGGAATTATGGGCACCCTCGTACCCCCCATCTAACTACCTTTAGAATCAACACTTGCATAAGTGTTGCATCTAAAGGACTTTATCTACCTTTAGAATCAACACTTATGAAAAAAAGGGGGGAGGGGAGGGGGTATGTCTACAGGCGCACGCTATCCCGCGGTCAGCAGGTTTTGCGCGAAGGGCCACTCTGCATCGATCCACTGCCCCTCGCACCGGAATCCCGTCCGCTCCGCCATTCCCACAACTTCCCCGGCCTGGTACTTGTGCGAGCTTTCGGTCCAGATCGTTTCGCCTTCGTTGAGCATCACTCGCAGATTCGCGGCCGGCACCGTCACGCATTGCCTCTGCGTCGAACGCAAATGCATCTCGATTCGCCGCTCTTCCGCGTTCCACCGTGCCTCGTGCCGGAAGCTTGGCAAGTCAAAGTTTCCGCCCAGTTCCCGATTGATGCGTGCCAGCACATTCATGTTGAACGCCGCCGTAACGCCAGCCGGATCATCGTAGGCCAGCAACTGCGTGGCGATATCCTTTTCCAGATCGGTTCCCAGCAGCAAAGCGTCGCCCGGCTCCAGAATCTCGCGCACCTCGCGCAAAAAATCTTCTCCGGCGGAGCGGTCGAAGTTTCCAATCGTGCTCCCCAGAAAAAGCACCAGCAGGTGGTCGCCTTCGTCGCGGCCTTGGGCCACGGCGCGCAGCCCTTCCAGGTAGGGCTGCTCGTAACCAACCATGCTCACCATATCGATTTGCCCTAGCTCCTTTTCGCACGCTGCCAGCGCCGCGGGGGAAATCTCGATAGGAAAATAGAAGGTGCGTTGCCGCCGCGAGAGCGCTTCCAGAATCCAGCGCGTCTTTTTTCCGCTGCCGCTGCCCAGCTCCGCTACATGAATCCGCGCAGGGAGCCGTTCGACAATCTCCTGCGCGTGGGTCTGCAGCAGCCGCGCGTCGGCCCGCGTGAGTCCATATTCTGGTAACAGGCAAATGGCCTCGAACAATGCCGAGCCCACTTCGTCGTACAGAAATTTCGACGGCAACTCGCGTTGCCCCGGCTTCAGCAAGCCTTCCCGCACCGCCCCGGCAAATTCAGACACATGTCGGGCTGGAAGAGTTTGGTAAGTCAGCATGAAGGGCTCCCGAGGGCCTGGGTCTGGTGGTTTAGTCCTCGACGCAACGGAACGTTGCGTATACATATGGATAATGCGGCTGGAACCAGTTGCGGAACGACCGTCGCAGCATGCAGGCCGCCGTGCGTGGTGAACCGCCTTTCATAACGTAGTGCTTGCCATCGAAGAAATTCGCCGAATATCCGGGATAAAACGGCATCGCCGCAAATCCGGGGAATGGCTTGAATTCCGTGCGCGTCCACTCCCACCCGTTACCTACCAGGTCGTGCACCCCGTGCGCGCTGGCTCCCCGCGGATACGATCCCACCGGGCTGGGATCCCAGTGCATAAAATCGAAATTCCCATACTTCGACTCAGGCGGCTCGTCTCCCCACGGATAACTCCGTTCGGTCTCTGGGTCCGAGGTTCCATACGCAGCGCGGTGAAACTGCTCCTCGGTAGGCAGCTTACGGCCAAGCCATTTCGCGTAAGCCGTCGCTTCCGCGTGGCTCACGTACACCGGCCAATCCATCGGCAGCTGCATCTCCCCAAACATCGTGCGGTACAGCCACAAATTTCCCGCCCGCCGCCAGAACGCCGGATATTGCACGCCCTCTTTTTTCTTCCACGCCCACGCTTCTTTATCCCACAGCGACGATTCCGAATACCCGCCGGACTCCACGAATGACATGAAGTCTCGGTTGGTCACATTGTAATTTTCGATCGCAAACTCAGGCACCCGTACGTCGTAGGCCTCGAATTCGTTGTCCCATCCAAACTCGCCATTTGCTCGCGGTAACCCCAGCGTGGCGCGGCCCTCCGGAATCTCCACCAGGTGCGATTTCGCCCGCGCTGTTTTCCACGCCGGTTCGCGTCCGGTGGGAATCTTTTTGTCCGCCGGAAGTTGCTGCAGCATGTACGCCAGCGTCTCCGCGTGCATCAGCCGATGCTCCACCGCCACTTCCAGCATCGCCGCCAGTTGCGGATGCCCTTCCGAAGGCCGCCGCGTAGCGCTCGCAATCGCCTCATCCAGTTCGCCGCGCAATCGCTCGTTGTAGCGGTCAACTTCTTCGCGCTCGGGCCAGTCCTTCGGCAGGTCGGCCGGCAAACCTCCGCCCACCGGGTCGATGCCAAACGCGAAAAGCCGATCGAAGGAAGGGTGAAACGATTTCAGCCCGAATGCCCGCTGCGCCAGCAGATTCCAATCAAACGCTTCCACGTGCCCTATGTAGAAAATTATCCGGTGACGTTCGGCGATTGGCCGTTCATAAATCGCATCCTCGCGCACGATACGGAAGACGTCATCCGTTCGCGTGCGCGCGTTTTTCAAGCGGGTGTGCAGGTCATGGCCGACGCGGACAGCGCTAGCGATGGCTCCCATGCGTGTTCTCCTCCCACTTGGATGCGCCTTCCGTTGCCTTGATTCAAGAAAAAGTCGTCGGCTGGGGGAGGTGGCCTACCTTATGATGTTCCCTCCCGCTTCCGCCGGGTGTCAATCGAAATGAAACCGAAAGCTGCCGTCCGAAACGCTGACCCTACCATCCAGTTCGATGACGTGACATACCGTCTTAACGGTACGGTCCGTCACACCATTGTTAAAGAAATCCGCTTTGTCATTGACTCCGGACAAACGCTGGTGCTGCTGGGTCGCAGCGGTAGCGGCAAGACCACTTTGCTACGGCTCATCAATCGCTTGCTCACGCCCAGCGCAGGCCAAGTCATCGTCTCCGGCCGCCCTACCACCGACTGGGATCCCATCCGCCTGCGCCGTGGCATCGGCTATGTCATTCAAGACGCGGGCCTTTTTCCTCACTTCACGGTAGCCGAAAACATCGCTCTAGTCCCGTCCCTGGAGCATTGGGACGCTGCCCGCACCTCCGCTCGCGTAGACGAACTTCTTACCCTGGTCGGCCTCGAGCCTGCACAATATCGCACCCGCCGCCCCCACGAACTCTCCGGCGGCCAGCGCCAACGGGTCGGCGTCGCCCGCGCCCTCGCCGCCGATCCGCCTATCCTGCTCATGGACGAACCCTTCGGCGCTCTCGACCCCGTCACGCGCGCCGAACTGCAGCGCGAATTCCGCGCGCTCGCCGGGCGCCTGGCCAAAACCATCGTCTTCGTTACCCACGACCTTCGCGAAGCTCTCGCCCTCGCCTCCCGGATCATCCTGCTCGAAAATGGTCAGATCGTTGCCGACGCCTCCCCTCAGGATTTCCCCCGTCTCGACCATCCGGAAGTCCTCGCCTTCACTGCTTCCCTAACACCAGTTCCCGGTTCGCCGTCATGACTCCGTGGAGCTTTTTTCTCGAACATCGCTCCGAAATCCTGGAAGCCACCGCCAATCACCTCACCCTCGTCCTCATCTCCATGGCCTTCGCCATCGCCATTGCCGTCCCCCTCGGCATGCTCATCGTTCACCGTCCCACCCTGCGCAATTTTGTCCTCGGCCTCGCCAGCGTTTTTCAGACCATCCCCAGCCTGGCTCTCTTCGGCTTCCTCATCCCCATCCCCTTCATCGGCGGTATCGGACGCCGCACCGCCATCGTCGCCCTGGTCCTCTATGCGTTGCTCCCTATCCTCCGCAACACCTACGTGGGCCTCACCGGCATCGACCCCGCCGTCCTTGAGGCCGCCGAAGCCATGGGCATGACCGAATCGCAGATCCTCTGGCGCGTTCGTCTCCCGCTCGCCCGCGCGGTAATTCTCGCCGGCATTCGTACCGCCACAATTATCACCATCGGCGTGGCCACCATCGCCGCCGCCATCGGCGCCGGTGGCCTCGGCACCTTCATCTTTCGTGGCGTAGCCATGGTCAGTGACGCCGTAATCCTCGCCGGAGCGATCCCCGCCGCCCTTCTCGCCATCATCGCCGACCTCCTCCTGGGCCTGCTGGAGCGTCGCCTGAAAATATCCTAGCTCTCTCAGATTCTGCCTCTTCGTTGTGCTCTCTGTGCTCCTGCCGGTGTGAACTCTGTGTTAAATTCCAATCTGCCTCTCTAACACATGCGCCCCTCCTTCTTCACTGCGGCCCCTCGCCACCCTCTGCATCTCAGCGTTATCTTTTTCCTATCTCTCTGCCTCTCGACTCTCTGCGCCTGTCAGAAACCGCGCCAGCCCCACCTGACCATCGGCTCCAAATTCTTCACCGAGCAAGTCGTCCTGGCCGAACTCCTGGCCCAACACATCGAAGCCCGCACCGGCATCCACGTCGATCGCAAATCCAATCTCGGCGGCACCCTGCTTTGCCAAAAGGCCCTCCTCTCCGGCGACCTGGATCTGTACGTCGAGTACACTGGCACCGCGCTCACCGCCGTCCTCAATGAATCCCCCAGTCCCAATTCCCACGATGTCTACAATCGCGTCAAGCAAGGCTACGCCCAGCGCTTCAATCTCGAAGTCACTGAACCCCTCGGCTTCGAGAACACCTTCGCCATGGTGGTCCGCGATGACGACGCCCAACGGCTGCATCTCCGCACCACCTCCGACATCGTCCCTTTCACCCCCAAGATGCGCGCCGGCTTCGGCTACGAATTTCTCGAGCGCCCCGACGGCTACCGCGGTTGGAGCCAGCTCTACGGCCTGCACTTCGCCGCACCCCCCAGCGTCATGGATCTCGGCCTAATCTATCGCGCCTTGGTCGACAAAAAAGTCGACATCGTCGCCGGCAACTCCACCGACGGCCTCATCGACGCGCTCCACCTTGTCCCGCTGGCCGACGACAAGCATTATTTCCCACCCTACGATGCCGTCCCCATCGTTCGCCGCGACGCACTGGCCAGGTTCCCGCAACTTCGCAATGCGCTCTCTGATCTCGCCGATAAAATCTCCGCCGATGAAATGCGCCACCTCAATGCCGAAGTTGACGCCAATCAGCGCGACCCCGCCGCCGTGGTGCGAGCCTTCCGCGCCTCTAAATCCCTGTAACTGCGCTGGTCCCTGCGCGCCTGGGGCCACTGGCGGCGGTGCCTTTCCAAAGGCACACTCTCCGTCCACCTGCAAATTCACATATCACTTTTATTCTCGCTTTCCTTCCCAGACAATCGAATCGAGGCACCGATATGATTCCGTCGCCAGCAACAATTCCGTGCTGCATCGTCGGCGGTGGGCCCGCCGGCATGATGCTTGGCTTCCTTCTCGCCCGCTCCGGTGTCCAAGTCCTCGTCCTAGAAAAACACGCCGATTTCCTCCGCGACTTCCGCGGCGACACCATCCACCCTTCCACTCTGCAGCTAATGTACGAACTCGGCCTCCTGGATGAATTCCTAAAGCGTCCCCATCAACAGCTGCAAGAGCTTCGCGGCCAGGTCGGTAAAGAAACCTTCACCATGGCCGACTTCTCTCATCTTCCCACTCATTGCAAATTCATCGCCCTCATGCCCCAGTGGGACTTCTTGAATTTCCTCGTCGAGCAAGGCCGACGCTATTCCACTTTCCATGTTGAAATGCAAGCCGAGGCCATCGACCTCCTTGAAGCAAACGGGCGCGTCGCCGGCGTCCGCGTCAAAACTCCGGGAGGCCAGCGCGAAGTCCGAGCTACGCTGACCATCGGCGCCGACGGCCGCCATTCCGTAATCCGTGCGCGCGCCGGTTTGCCCAGCGTTAATCTCGGCGCACCAATGGACGTGATGTGGATGCGCGTAAGCCGCCGCCCTGAAGACGGCGGCCAAACCTTTGGCTACGTCGATCGCGGCAAAATTCTAGTTCTGCTGAATCGTGAGGATTATTGGCAAGCCGCTCTGGTCATCCCCAAAGGCGCCGACGACGAAATCCGACAGCGCGGGATCCCTGCCTTCCGCGAACAAATTGCCAGCCTGGTTCCCTTCCTGCGCGATCGGGTAGATGAACTGCGCGACTGGAAGGACATCAGCCTACTCACCGTGGCGGTCGACCGCCTAACGCAGTGGTCCCGCCCCGGCCTCCTTTGCCTTGGTGACGCCGCCCATGCCATGTCTCCCATAGGCGGCGTCGGCACCAATCTAGCCATTCAAGACGCCGTAGCTGCGGCCAACATCCTTGGCCCTGCGCTCTTGCGCGGCGTGCCCACCCAACGCGATCTCGACGCCGTCCAAAAACGCCGCACCTTCCCCACCCGCGCCACCCAGCGCCTCCAACTCATCATCCAGAACAACATCATCCGCCGCGTCCTCGGCAGCACCAAGTCCCTGACGCTCCCTTGGTTCTTCAAACTCTTCCAGTATTTCCCGTACCTCCGCCGTATTCCTGCCCGCATTGTTGGCATAGGCTTCCGCTCCGAACACATCCGCTCCGTTTTACCGCCCACTGTCATCTAAATAACAGCTTTCTCCGGAAGGAGCCGGCATGCAATTCGGTAGAATGATGGGCGTCGGTTTGCTGGTTGTTGGAATGCTTTTGCTGGTGTTTCAGGGCATTATTTTTCTGTCGTCGCCCAGCGTCAATCCCTCACCGTCCACGCCGCCGGCGCAGCAGCGCAAGACCAGTTCCTTACCGGGCATTGTCGGCCTCGCTGCGCTGGCGGTCGGTGCCGTTTTATTCCTCACCGGGCGCCGCCAGGACGAACCAGAACCAAAACACGCCGTTAAATGATGTATTCGACTCGCTAAACTCTTTCGCATAGAAACGATCCTCATCCGGTCTCGTCGGAGCAGGTTTCGCGCAGGACACATCCGCCGGTCCTCGATCCGGGAAAAAACCGCTGGTCCAGTCCGTCCATCCCGCAAATTGAAAATTTGTCTAACCAGAAGAGTGGTGAAGAAAGGCTAGAAAGAGACTGGTTCGTGACTACCGGAATTCAGTAGCGAAAGGGGTAAAAAATTCGTGGAACCAAACTCGGTCGTGATTTCCTCAACCATTACGGCGCAGTCCGCCGCAGACATCACTGGATTGACTGTCCGTTGCGGGAATTCATCATGAGTTTTCCCCGCTAGACGCCGTCCAGCTGCTTTTTTGCGAACCCCGCCCCATTGCTTGAAGAAGAAAGGAATACCGTTTCTCTCGCACTGGGCGTGTAGATGCAAGACCCATTCCTTTTCCATCGGTCGCGCGCCAGCGCCGCTCTCTCCACCGACGATCATCCAGTCCACACCCCGCAGGTCCACTTTGCCCAAATCTTCCAACAACGGTTCCACCGACAAGAATCGAACCCCTGCCCTTGTGTTTCGCAGGTCCTCGACTCGCGGCAAGCCGTATTTCTTATCTTCCACACTCACGCCCCACCAGATATGCGGCTGTTCTGCGGCAAAACGAAGTTTGCTATCGAGAAGATCGCGCAGTCGCTGTGAGCGCTTGGTCAGCACTTGGTACGTATGCCATTTCGCGGCCACCATCACCCGCGCCACCGCCACAATGTAGCTATCTGGAACAAGGTCGTGAAACAGGTCGCTCATCGAATTCACGAAAATCATCTTTGGCGCGCGCCACCTCAGCGGCTCCCCAAGCTTCGCTGGCACCAACCTCAAATCAAAGCCCTGCTCGTAAGGGTGCCCTTTGACTCCACGGAACCGCTCAGCAAACGTCTCGGCATAACAATGTTTGCACCCAGGGCTAATCTTTGTGCATCCCCGCACTGGATTCCACGTAGCATCCGTCCATTCAATTGTCGAATTTAAAGCCATACTTTTACTCCCCACCGCCTAAGTCCAGTCGACGCTGTCCCGACCATTCGATCTGAGTTGCTCCGCGCCAAAATTTACCACCTAATGTGTGTCGGCTTGCAAGAACAATGAAGTATAGTAAAAGATTCTGATCATTGTGGATGTCGATTTCTCGCTCCCGAACGGTCCGGTATCCGATACCTCGTAATTCGTGAAGGTAACGACTGAGAACCCCACGAGCGAGCCCACCAGAACTCACGTCTTCCCGCCATCCCGCATTCCCGAGGAAAGCCGTCAGCCTTTTGCCTTCCGTCTTTATGTATTGGGGCAGATTCCTCCTAATGCCCATGCCGAACTGTATCGTCATTAGTAGGTCCATCCTACGATTTTTCACTAGGTGATGAATCGTGCGGAACTCAATCTGCAGACCGGTAGGATCTATAAAAGCGAGGGTCAAATGGTCCGCCGGCAGTTTCTCCTTCACATCGTCGATCACGGCGTTGCAATCGCCTTCAACAAAAGAAATCTGCGACAGCTTCGGATGGTCCTGTAGTCGACTTTTGAGACTGGCCAGGACCTCCGGTAAATCCACAAAGACATATCGCGCAAATTCATACCGCAGAGAAAGAACGGGAGAACCTTCTACTTCTTCGCCTGTCCCACGAATCACGCTTCGGCCGGGTCCCGCGAAAAGATCAACGTACGATAAATTTCCTTCCCATTTCGGCCCGACGCCGTGAGTCATTATGTCGAGGTACCGCGAAAAGTAGTATTTCTTGGCGTGGACCCATTTTCCAGTGGGTCTCGCGGGTAACCCGTCAGAAGCAATTGTCGGTTCAAGCTGAGGCATCCGGCAGAACCAGCTACTTGAGCGATACTATCACGATTCGATTAATCCTTGCCCGATCTGATCCCGATCTTCGGGACTCCAAGGCATTTCGGCCCGTCCCGTCGGGAAGTTTTCATTTCTATCTTTCCAGCGAGCAAACGGTAGGTGCCCAGTGACCTGCGGGAAGTGGGCCAATTTGCAATTTCGGCCGACGGGGCCAACAATACTCATGGTGGCCGCCGCAGCTGTAACGGCAGGCTTTGGCCGGTTCGAACGACCGCGAGGTGATCCTCATGCCCGAAGCAGTAATCGTTTCCGCCGTTCGCACGCCGGTAGGCCGCGCCTACAAGGGCTCGCTCCGCTCCACCCGCCCCGACGATCTGGCCGCACTGGCCATCAAGGAAGCGCTGGCCCGCGTCCCCGGCCTGGACCTCAAGCAAATCGACGACGTCATCCTCGGCTGCGCCATGCCCGAAGGCGAGCAAGGCATGAACGTCGCGCGCATCGCCGCGCTCCGCGCCGGTCTCCCGGTCGAGACCTCCGCGATGACCATCAACCGCTTTTGCTCTTCCGGACTGCAAGCTATAGCTCTAGCTGCCGAGCGCATCCGCGGCGGCTCCGCGGAAATCATCGTGGCTGGGGGCACCGAGTCCATGTCCCTGGTACCCATGGGCGGCAACAAGATATCGCCCAATCCCTGGCTGGTAGACCACTATCCGGACGCCTACATCAACATGGGCCTGGGCACGGAAAATATCGCCCGCAAATTCTGCGTCACCCGCGAACAGGCCGACGAGTTTTCCGCCAATTCCCACAAGAAAGCGTTGGCCGCCATCGCCGCAGGAAACTTCAAAGACGAAACGATTTCCGTCGAGGTGAAGATCACATCGCTCCCCACCAACGGCAACGGCGCCCCGTCTTCGGCTTCCGAAGTCGTTTCTGGAGTGCCCCATACTTTGCGCGGGGTTGGCGCGAAGGGTGGGCCGGTCAAAGCCAGCACCCAGACGTTTACCTTCCACACCGACGAACTTCCCCGTGCCGATACTTCGCTGGAAGTTCTGGCAAAACTCAAGCCCGCGTTTCACGCCAAAGGCACGGTGACCGCCGGAAACAGTTCGCCGATGAGCGATGGCGCGGCGGCAACGCTGGTGATGAGCGACGCGCGCGCGAAGGGGCTCGGACTCAAGCCGCTGGCGCGTTTTGTGGCTTACGCCACTGCCGGATGCCCTCCGGAAGAATTCGGCATCGGCCCGGTGTTCGCCATTCCCAAAGCACTGAAGCTGGCCGGCCTGTCGCTCGCGGACGTCGCCGTGATCGAACTCAACGAAGCCTTCGCCGCGCAATCCCTGGCCGTAATCCAACAAGCCGGCCTCGATCCCGCGCGCGTAAATCCCAACGGCGGGGCCATCGCCCTCGGCCATCCGCTGGGCTGCACCGGAGCCAAGCTCACCGCCACGCTGATCCGCGACCTGCAACGCAAGAACGCGCGCTACGGCATGGTCACCATGTGCATCGGCGGTGGCATGGGCGCTGCCGGCATCTTCGAGCGCTTCTCCTGAACGCGTGAACCAATATTTTCGGCCTTACTATTTATGAACCGGCCTGCGCTCATCTCTGCAACCAAAAGGGCCCCCGCAGCGTTTAACTTGTCATGCGCTTCCGGCCATCGTACGATTCCGGCTCCATGAAAACAGCCGTTTACGCGTTCGCTACCATGATTCTCGGTCTTGGGCTTTGCGCTTCCCTAAACGCCCAAGCGCCTGCAAACCCTCCCGTTTCTTCGACGAACCTGGCGCAGCAAGATTTGACAGCGCCGCCGGGACCGGTTCCGCTCAGCGAAGAGCCGCATCACCGCCTGGTGCTGCAGAACGATTTCGCGCGGGTGTACAACGTGATGGTGGCGGCGTTGGATTCCACGCTGCGGCATCAACATGAGCTGCCTTATCTGTATGTCACGCTGGGTCCGGCCGACATCATCAACGCCATAAGCGGCCAGCCGGAGCTGCACCAGGTTCTGCAGGACGGTGAGGCGCACTACTCGCCGGGACATTTTGCGCATCTGGTGCGCACGGATTCTGGAATGCCCTTTCACAACGTCACCATCGAACTGGTACATCCGCAGGGCACGCTGAAGAATCTTTGCAAGGATGTGGTAGCGGCCGCGCCACTGAATTGCGAAGAAAAGAAACCGGAGGGCGAGAGCGCTCCCGCCGAACCGGTGAACGCGGGTGTGCGGAAAAAGGGCAGCTCCGCGGCGAGCAGGAGCAAAGCCAAGAAAGAGCAAACGAAAGCTGCGCCGATTCCAGACGGGGTTCCCTATTTTGAGAGCGAAGAGGTTCGCGTAGATCTTCACAAGGTATCCAGCGGGGCCGACTATGTCGATGCCAGACCGCAAAATGATGCGTTGCTGGTGGCGCTGACCGATGCGAACCTGGACGCCAACCTGGCCGGGGAGCACATCCTGTTTCTGCACGGCGGAGATGCGCTGTGGCTGCCCGCCGGCAAGCACCGCCGCATCGTGGATTTTCTGGGGACGCACTCCGGCTTTCTGCTGATTTCCTTCAAGGACAGTGCAGCTGCTCCCGCAACCCAGTGAGCTCTGTGTGGAAAGATGTGGGCGAACGCCACCAGATCGCTGGCGTTACTGTCGTTCGGCGCATAGTTAAGGCGAAGAGCGGAAGGTTTTGAATACTATCGAATTTACGGCGCTGGTGGGATTGGGTTCGCTGCTGGCGGGCTTTCTGGGCGCGCTTACCGGGCTGGGCGGCGGAGTGGTGATTGTGCCGCTGCTGATACTGGCTTTTCACGTAGACATTCATTATGCGATTGGGGCGGCGCTGGTTTCCGTGATCGCTACATCCAGCGGCGCGGCGGCTGCGTATGTGCGCGAGGGATATTCGAACGTGCGAGTGGGAATGTTCCTGGAGATAGCCACCACCATAGGCGCCTTGGTGGGGGCGGCGCTGGTGATGCACCTGCATGTTTCTGTCATCTCGATTGTTTTCGGTGTGGTGTTGCTGTACTCCGCATACGCCTCCACCAAGGAACATACGCATTCCGGGGCAGACGCGGGTTCCGATCGCATTGCCACCTGGTTGAAAATGGATAGCACGTATCCCACTGCGAACGGATGGGAAAGCTACCACGTACGCGAGGTGCCGCAGGCGTTCGGGTTGATGTTCGTTGCCGGGGTGCTTTCAGGATTGCTGGGGATCGGCTCCGGTGCGGTGAAAGTGCTGGCGATGGACCGAACCATGAAGCTGCCGTTCAAGGTTTCCACCACCACATCGAATTTCATGATTGGAGTGACGGCTGCGGCAGGCGCGGGAGTTTACCTGAGCCGCGGCTACATCGATCCGGGGCTGGCCATGCCGGTGATGTTGGGGGTTCTGGCTGGCTCGTTGCTCGGAGCGCGCGTACTGGAAAGAGCGGAGGTGAGAGTTCTGCGCCGGGTGTTTAGCGGCGTGATTGCGGTGCTGGCGGTGGAGATGATTTACAAAGGGTTGAAGTAGGGAGAAGCGCGATGGAACGAACCGACCAGCGCATGGACGAAATCATGGGGCGACTGCTGCGCACCGGGGTGATTCTAGCGGCCGTGTTCGTATTGGCCGGGGGCGCGGTGTATCTGGCGCGCCATCAGACGCCGCCTACAAACTACCGGGTATTTCAGGGGGAACCGGAGGAGCTGCGGACGGTCCCGGGGATTATTTATGAGGTGCGCGGGTTGCAGGGAAGAGCATTGATCCAGTTGGGACTGCTGCTGTTGATAGCCACGCCGATCTCACGCGTAGCGTTTTCGGTGGTGGCGTTTTTGTACCAGCGGGACTGGACGTATGTGCTGGTGACACTGATCGTGTTGGGACTTTTGGTCTATAGCCTTTTGGGCAGGAACGGGGGAGGATAAAGAAGGAATAGACGCCGAGGGCACTGAGAGGGCCGCGGATGTCACACAGGAATTTGCACATTTGTTGTTAGGTTGCCAAAGATCGGAGGGCGGTGTTGCGATTGATTACCTCTTGCCGGGATGGGGCGCAGCGGTGCTGCGCGCCTGCTTGTTGCGGGTGCTGGTTTTGCGAGCGTAGAATTTGCTTAGTGGTGAATGGTGCGACGTCCGGGAAATAGAATGACGTTAAAGAGAGAGAAAAACTATGGCTACTGCGACGTTTACCAAGCCGGCGGCTAAGGGCGGAAGCTTTTTGCTGGAATCGCCAGCGCCGGGAGATGTGTTTACGCCGGCCGATCTTAGCGATGACCAGAGGCTGATAGGTCAGACGGCGGAAGAGTTTGTGGTCAAGGAAGTGGTACCGTTGGCCAAGGATCTGGAGAACAAGAAAGCCGGTTTGATGGCGTCGCTGGTGAAGAAGGGCGGCGAACTGGGACTGATGGGCGGCGGGGTGCCGGAGCAATACGGTGGGGCCGGGTTGGACAAGATCGCGACCACGGTGTTGACCGAGAAGCTATCCATCTACGGCGGTTTTGCCGTGACCCACGGCGCACACGCGGGTATTGGAACGCTGCCGATTGTTTATTTCGGAACCGAGGAACAGAAGAAAAAATATTTGCCGAAGCTGGCCACGGGAGAGCTGATTGGCGCGTACTGTTTGTCAGAACCGCAGGCGGGATCGGATGCGCAGAATTCGTTGACGCGGGCGGAGCTGAACAGCGAGGGCACGCATTACATTTTGAATGGGCAGAAGATGTGGATCACGAATGGGGGCTTCGCGGACGTGTACGTGGTGTTCGCAAAGGTGAATGGAGACAAATTCACGGCGTTCATCGTGGAGCGGACGTTTCCGGGGTTCAAGCCGGGCAATGAAGAACACAAGATGGGGATTCACGGAAGCTCGACGACGCCGATTTTTCTGGAGAACTGCAAGGTCCCCAAGGAAAACGTGCTGCATGAGATCGGGCGCGGGCACATCGTGGCGTTCAACGTCTTGAATGCCGGGAGATTCACGCTGGGGGCCTCCTGCGTGGGCGGTGCGAAGAACGTGTTGGCGACGTCCTGCAAGTATGGAAAAGAGCGGAAAGCGTTCGGAAAACAGATCGGCGAATTCGGATTGATCCGGGAGAAGCTGGCGGAAATGGCCATCCAGATTTTTGCGGTGGAATCGATGGTGTACCGCTCGGCAGGAAATATCGAGGCGGCCATGGCGGCGGCTTCCGGTTCCGGAGGGGACAAGATTCAGAATGCGATGAAAGTGCTCGAGGAATACGCCATCGAAAGTTCCATCGCCAAGGTGTACGGCAGCGAAATGCTGGATTACGTGGTGGACGAAGCGGTGCAGATTTTTGGCGGATACGGCTTTCACGAGGATTATCCGGTATGCCGCGCGTATCGCGATTCGCGCATCAACCGGATTTTCGAAGGCACTAACGAAATCAACCGGATGCTGATTATTCAAATGCTGATGAAGCGGGCGATGGGCGGGCAACTGGCGCTGATCCCAGCGGCAATGAAGCTAGCCGACGAGATTCTAGCCGGCCCTTCGTTTGAGGAAGCGCCGGAAGGCGTGCTGACGGAAGAGGCGCGGGTGCTGGCCAACGTGAAGAAAATGTTTTTGCAGGCAGCGGGCGGAGCGGTGCAGAAGTTCCGGGAGAAGCTGGCGGAGGAGCAGGAACTAATCGGCGCGCTTTCGAACATGGTGATGGAAATCTACGCGATGGAATCCTGCCTGTTGCGGGCGCAAAAGGCCGCTGGAGTCAAAGGTGAAAAGGCCACGCAGGTGATGATCGATGCGGCGCGGGTGTTCATCGCCGAGGCCGCGGAGCGCGCGGAGCATGAGGCCAAACGGGCGGTGACGACAGTAAATGAAGGCGACATGCTGACCACGCAGATGGCGGTGCTGAAGCGGTTTGGCAAGCGCGCGCCGGTGGACACCATTGCGCTGCGGCGCGGGGTGGCTGCGGCGGTACAGGCCCAGGACCGCTACCCGTTCGAGGGGCGGTAAGGCGTTTTCATTCACCGATTATTTCTATTGACCACGGTCAAGGCGCGAGCGAGAAGGTGCCCGAAGTTCCGGATCGGAGCGTCGCGGTCATCAGAAACTGAGACCGTTATGCGGCCAGCGGATCTTCAGCGAGGCTTGGGGGCAGGGGTTGCCGGGGAATCGCCGGTGTCCTTGGGCTTGGCGATGGCGGAGATGCTTTCGACGTTAAATCTTTTGTAGTCGGAGTAGCGGGTCACTTCGTTCACCTTGAACGCTTTGACCAAAAGAACGCGTACCCCGACGTGGGCTTCTTCGTAGGTGGGCAGCCAGACTTCGTTGTTGATGTAAGCCTGTTCGAAGACGAAGCTGGTGCCTTTTTGCAAATTGGCGAGCACTCCGCCGCCGAAACGGAAATCTCCGACAAAATAGGCTTCCAAACGGGCGACGTCGCGAGCTTTTTCGTCGATCCAGACCACTCCGGCAAGCTCATGGACAACTTTTTCGGCTAGTTTACGGGGCTTGAATTCGGGGTTGGGTTCGAAATCGAAGACCAGAACGTCCTGGCCGCGGAAACGCTCGCGGCGGGGATTCACGAACTGGCAGGCGCGAAGGAAGACCTCGATGCCGACGTCATCGTCCTCTTTTTTGTCCTTACCTTCTTCCCTGGCTTTTTCCTCCTTGGCTTCTTTCCTGGCGTCGCGTTTTTCGATTTCCCCGATCTCTTTTCGGACCCGGTCGTTTTCTTTCTTTTGCTCTTCTTCGCCGAGCGGCTGGCCGTCTTTTTTTACCAAAGTGGAAACTTCGTTGCCACTCAGGTAAAAGAAAGTGTACTCATGCATCTCGCGCTTGCTGATCTTGCCGGTTTTGTCCAATTCAGTCTCTTCTTCGTTGCGCGTGCCGGCGTAGTTTTCCTTGAGTTTGTCGATGGCTTTTTGGTTGTCGTCGATCTGTTGGAAGAGAGCTTTCAGGTCGGGTAGCTGGACCTGGGATTTCTTGGGGAAGTCAAAGACGCGTTCGCCGATGGCGGCGTTTACTTCCGCGCGAGTTACGGTGATGTCGTAGGTTTCGGGGCCGCGATGCAGCTCGATTTTGTAGGGGAGTTTAATGCCGTTCACGGTGCGGTAATCGTCGTAAAGAATTTGCTCATCGACGCCGCCAATGGTGGCCTCTTCCTTGACGATCAGATGAGTTTGCGGATCGAAGAAGACCTGGCGCTTTACACCGGTCATAGTGGTGACTTCAATTTCGAGGGCGTCGCGGCCACGCACCTTAGAGGTGGCCGCGAAGCCGAGACCAATTTTGTTTTTCTTGGCGCCGAGTAAATGGGAATTGTAATACTGGCCGGCGGCTTCGAGCTGGCTGCCATCGGCGCCGACCAGCGTTGAGAATTCGCCGTTGGCCGTGCGGTGCCAGGCGGACTTGCCGTTGTAGGCTTCGATCTGGCTGGAATCGCCGGCGACCAGTTCGGAATAGAAGCGATTGGGAAGTTTGATGTCCAGAGTGTAGGTGCCGCCTTTACCGTCGGCAGTTTGAAAAGTACCTTCGAGAGTGACGGTGTTGGCTTTGGAGAGCCGTTTGGAGCCACCGACAGCCTTGATGTACTGCTCGACAATTTTCTGGGCGTCTTGGGCATGGGCGGGCGAGGCAAGGGTGGAGAGGAAAAAGGCGACGGTCAATGCAAACGTGCGTACAGTCATGGCGTTCAAGAATAGAAACGCAATTGTATGGGAAAAGTTTCCGTTGCGCGGTGAAATTCGCGCGGCTTATTCGTGGCGCAGAGCGACTATCAGGCCGGAGGCAACTCCAAGCAGGGCGCTGCGAGCACTTTTATCGGGCTTCAGGGTAGCTGGCGCGCGTTGAGCCGAGACCTTTCTGCCTTGAAATTAGGACGCGCGCCCATTACCGGGGATTATTGGGTTTTGGGACGGTTTAAGTACTTTTCATATAAAGATTTTTGTTTGTTGTCGAGCGAAGTTAGACGGCCCTTGATGAAGAGGTAGCGGATCTCAGTGGTTAGCTCCAGGGGATCACCATTGGTAACGATCAGATTGGCAATTTTGCCACTTTCCAGGGTGCCGATTTGGTCGGCGAGGCCAAAAATTTGCGCGGGGTAAAGAGTGACGGCTCTCAGGGCTTCGTCGTAGGGAAGACCGAAGGCGACGGCGTTAGCGGCTTGCTGGCCCAGGCGGCGCGAGAAGGAGTTGTCAAAGCTGCCGAAGGCAATTTTTACGCCAGCGGCCTGCAGCTCCGCAGGCTGACTTAGCAGGCGATCGTAGGAATCGTCCTCTTCGCGGGGCGCCGCAAGCGTGGGCCCCAGAATGACGGGTATGCTTCTCGAGCGCAGGAGATCTTTCACTTTGTAAGCTTCGGATGCGCCGGCCAGAATCATTTTGAGTTTTTGTTTATCGCAGAATTCGACGGCGGCGCGGATATCGCGAGCCTTGTCCGCCAAGACCAGCACGGGAAGCTCGCCGCGTGTGACCGGGACCAAGGCCTCCAGTTTAAGATCGCGCTGAAAATCGCCGGGGCCGCCATGGCCGAGGGCTTGCGCGTAATGACGGGCGCGCTCGAGCCAACCGGTAAGTTCTTCGATTTGCTTCTGCTGTTCCTGCTTGGCGTCGGAGTAAGATTTTTGCTTTCTGGAGAACGTGGAGAAATCAAAGGTCTGCGTTTCGATTTCCGGCCAGTGCAGCACCATGGCCACGCTCTTTTTCAGAAGCATGTCGCTAATGGTCCAGCCAGCCATGTGGATGGCGGAGGCTTGGCCGCCCAGGATGCCGCTGGCGCCACCGGAGTCCATGCCCCCGCTGGCGGGCACGGCGAGCACTTCGGTGATACCGGCGGCGCGCGTGACCGAAATGTGTTCGCTGGAAGGCAGTACGGCTTCCGCGGCGACGACGTCGGGATTGAATTCACCCGTTTCGGAGGAATCGACCGTGGCGCTCACCGCTCCGATCTCCCGCAGGCCCATCTGGGTGATGGGGTCGAACAGCCCGGGGTAGACCTGCAGGCCTTGGCCGTCGATAACTTGCGCTCCGGCGGGGACATCGACGGCAGCGCCGACATTGGCGATTTTGCCGTTCTGGATTACAACCGTACCGTCGTCAATCGCGGCTCCGGAAAGAGTAAAGATTTTTGCGTGGGTGATGGCGTAGGTGGATTTATCCTGCGCGCCGGCCGGTTTGGTAAGCGCGAGAAGAGTGAAGGCCGAGGCGCAAACGAGATACGAAAGACGTCGCAGGGAAGTTGAGAAACTCACCGCGCACCTCCAGATACGGCGTCCCCTTGCGGTGGTTTGGGTTTGTCTTCAGGCTTCTTCTCGCCAGGCTTCTTGCCTTCCGCGGATTCGGGCTTTTTCTCCGCCTTCTTTTCTTTTTCAAGCAGTGCGTGCTTTTCCTTTTCACGGGCAGGCCGGTCAGCAAGGTCGCGCTGACGATCGAAATAGACCCGGCCATCGATCAACGTTTTCTGGACCACGGCGTAGTCGCTGAGGGGATCGTGATTGTAGATGACCAAGTCGGCGTCCTTGCCGGCATCGATGGAGCCCACCCGCTTGTCGATCCCAAGCTGCATGGCGGGATTCAGGGTCACCAGCTTGAGCGCTTCATCGTGGGACAGACCCCCGAACTTCATGCTCTTGGCGGCTTCCTGATTGAGGTGGGTGGCTTCGGCCGCGTCGTCGGAATTAATGGAGACGAGGACGCCGCGGCGCGTCATCAAAGCGGCGTTATAGGGAATGGCGTCGTAAGCTTCCACTTTGTAGGCCCACCAATCGGAAAAGGTGGATGCGCCGGCGCCGGCCGCGGCAATTTCGTCGGCAACCTTATAGCCTTCGAGCACGTGCTGGAAGGTGCGCACCTTGAAGCCAAATTCCTTGGCTACACGCAAGAGCATCAGGATTTCGTCTTCGCGATAGCAGTGGGAATGAACGTAACGCTTGCCTTCCAGAACTTCGACCAGCGGCTCCAGGCGGAGATCGCGGCGCGGCGGGATGAGGTTTTTCTCTCCGGCGGCGGTGCGCTTGTTGTAGAGATCCCAGGAGGCTTTGTAGTCGCGGGCTTCGGCGAAGGCGCCGCGAATGGTTTCCTCGACGCCCATGCGGGTGACGGGATAACGAGCGGCGCGGCCGCGGCTATTGGAGCGCTTGGGATTTTCGCCGAGGGCGAATTTGATGCCAGGCATGGCCCCTTCGAAAGGCAACTTCGATGCCGGCTGGCCCCAGCGCAGCTTGATGACGATGGTTTGGCCACCGATGGCATTGGCGCTGCCGTGCAGCACGTTGGCCACGGTTACGCCGCCGGCGAGGTCGCGATAAATATCGATGTCATCGGGATTCAAGACGTCGGCGATATTGACGATGGACGAAACGGAGATGCTCCCTTCGTTGACGCTGCCATCGACGGCAATGTGAGAGTGACAGTCGATGATCCCCGGCATGACGAACTGCCCGGCGGCATCGATGACTTGAGCATTCTTGGGAGCTTTGATGGACGCGCCGACTTCCGCGATCTTGCCGTCCTTGATCAAAATGGATCCGCGCTCGATGGTGCCGTGGCTGGCGGTAAGGATGGTGGCGTTCTGGATCAAGATAACGGGAGCGGGCTCAGCGGCCGCGGAGGGAGATTTGGCCGCGGTGGTAAGCAGACTTCCCGGCAATGCGAGCATCGCTATGGTCAGAAGGAGCTTCGACTTCCATGTCTTCGCCGCGCTCACCGGGCACCTCCCGCGCTGGTTTTGTCCCCGGGTTTGGTAGCGGTAAAGTCGATATCCATTCCTTGCACGCTGATCGATCCTTTCATGGAGGTGCCGTCGAAAGTACCGGTGAAAATCACATCGGAAGGAGTGCCTTCGATGGGCAGGTTGATGGTGAAGCTGAACTTATCGGCGCTGAGATAACCGCTGAGGATGTTGGCGTTGCCGTGGGTGCTAACGATGGTCCCAGAAAGTGAGCCGTCAGTGCCCATGGAGATGTCCGCACTAGCTTCTTCCGGACCCTCCGGCGTGTCGTAGGAGAGCTTCCATTTTCCGGTAAGGTCGCCCTTGGGAGCATCTTTGGGTTTTTCGGGTTCGCGAATGGTGAATTTGCGGCCGTCCACAAACACGAATTTGATTTTGGTTTTTTCGTCGAAAATGTCGCCATCGGTGACAATCAAATTGGCGATTTTCCCGCTTTCGATGGAGCCAAGCCGGTCCGCTACTCCGAAAATCTCCGCCGGAGTCAGGGTGAAAGCGCGAATGGCGGCTTCCGGAGAAAGACCGGCGTCAATGGACTTCTTGGCGGCCTTGAGCATGTCCTTTGGAGCGGTGATTCCGCCGGAATAGAAAGCGAATTTCACGCTGGCTTTGGCAAGTGCGGCAGGTGAGGAAGGCGCTCGATCGCGAAAGCGCAAAGTGTTGAGAGAAGGAACTTCGTCGGGGTCGGCGTCTTTATCGGCGGCGGGCCATTTCAGATCGACCAGGACGGGAAGCTTGGTGGCGGCGATTTCTTCGGCCACTTCGTAGCCGGTCTGCCCACCGTACAGAACTCCGTTGACGTGCCAGCGGTCGGCGAGCTGGAAGGCACGGCGAATCTGGGTGGCAGTATTTGCAGGGATAAGAACCAGCGGATGATCGTCCAGGGCGTCGGCGAGAGCCTGCTCGGTGCTGTCATAGCGAGGCCGCGCTATGCCCCGCGGATTTTTATCGTAAGTCGCCTGGGCCTTGCTGCTCCAGTCCGTGTCCAGCCAAACTTGCCGCACATAGGCGAGCGAGCCCATCAGCGAACCGGGAAAACTGGCGAAGCCGCCAGTCGGCTGCAAGGAGACGGGAATGGCTACGGGCGATTTCACAACCATGTCGCCGTTGCGCTCACCAGCCAGGTCCAGCATGGCTGCTTGACCGGGAAGCATTCCGCCTTTGGGGGCGGAAACCACGGTGGTGAATCCAGCGGAGCGCCACATTTCGACGCGCTTGTCGCTCAGGCTGGCTTCATCGGCGGCGCTGCGCCAGGGCGTCGAACCCGGGCGGTCTTCCGGACCGCGCGAAAGGGGTGGCTGCTGGCGCGCTGCCTCTCCGCCAGCGGGCGCAGGAGCTGGCGGAATGCCGACATCGGTGAAGGAATCGATGAAACCGGGGTAGACGATCAGGCCTTTGCCGTCAATGACCCACGCTTCGTCGGGAACAGCGGCGTCCTTGCCAACCGCCTTGATGACACCGCGCGAAATGATGACAGTGGCGTCTTCCAGACGCGGACCGGACACGGGAATGACGGTGGCGCCGCGAATGGCGAAGTATTGCGGCTCGCCGCCCTGCCCTGCGGCCCGAGGCGAAGACAGCAAAGCGCCGCAGAAAACGACGGCAACACCCAGCGCAAACCTCAAGCTCTGAAACGAAGAACGCATTCGCCGCTCCTTAATTGGTGGATAGCGCGGAGGCACAGTGCAGCCGCCCACGTTCCTGTAGACGGATGAGGCTAGTGGGAAGTTGCGGGGGAGTCAAGAAGATAGGGTTTCATAAAATGAGGCGGGCGAAAGTAGGGAGTGCGCGGCGCGATACGCGTCGATTCCATCGTTCCACACGGCAGGAATGCGCGGCTTGGGACGGGCTTAAAAGCGGCTCTACTTAGCGTCCTTGGCCTGGATCGAGAGCAGTTCGACTTCGAAGATCAGGGTGGCACCCGGACCAATTTGCCCGCCGGCGCCGCGGTCGCCATAAGCCAAGTCAGAAGGAACGTAAAGCTGCCATTTGGAACCAACGGGCATGAGTTGCAGCGCTTCGGTCCAACCCTTGATCACTCCGTTTACCGGAAATGTGGCCGGCTGACCGCGCTTGTAGGAACTGTCGAACTCCGCTCCGTCCAGCAGCGTGCCCCGATAATTGCAAACGACGGTATCGGTGAGGACCGGCTTCGGTCCAACGCCTTCCTGCAGAACCTTATATTGCAAGCCGCTGGGCAAAGTCACCACGCCGTCTTTGGTTTTGTTGGCGTCGAGGAAACCCTGACCTTGCTTCTTGTTTACCTCCGCGGCCTGCTGGGCCAGGTCTTGCTGCTTTTTGCGCAGTTCGGCTTGTAACTGGGTAAGAAGAGCGCGCGCCTCCTCGTCTGTGAGCAGGGTCTTGCCGTTTGCAAACGAATCTCGCAATCCGCGCGCCACGATAGCCGGATCGATCTCAATGGACTGTTTGCGGAGCCCGGTGCCGAAATTCATGCCCATGGCGTAGCTGGTTTTATCCTTCTGGGTCTTGAGTGTGAATGGCGCGGCTTTTGCCGGGGCGCGCTTGGCGGCGCCTT
This sequence comes from Candidatus Acidiferrum sp., assembly GCA_035309625.1. GTDB lineage: Bacteria > Acidobacteriota > Terriglobia > Acidiferrales > UBA7541 > Acidiferrum. Next base: position 37,215 of record DATGEY010000132.1, on the reverse strand, counting down.
GCTGGGATTTCGGCGGCGCGGCGGGCGGCGTTTTAGTAGGAGGCGTCTGCTGCGCGAAACTGACGGGGAGCAGGCACGCCGCGGCAACTGTAAGTAAGGTGATCCGCAATGGATTTTGCATACAGCATTGTGGCACGGCCACAACGCAGAGCAAAACAGGAAGGAAACTCGAGTTGCCTGGCTAGGGCTTTTTCTTCTTGAACAATCCGCCGATAGCGTCAATGGGGTTATTCGGATTTTGTTGCGGCTGCGCAGCGGTTTTGGCCTGGGAACCGCCGCCGAAGCAGCCCAGTTGAGACTTGAGCATGCCAGCGGCGACGCCGCCAACGTCGGGAATAAACGAAGGATTGGAAGTTGTTCCCTTGATCTGGAAAGGAAGCGTAGGCCCGCTACCACCGCTGGCGTTCTTGCAATTGCCCAGCAGTCCCCCCGCAGCGCCGCTGGCGCTACCCGTAACTTTTCCAAGCAGGCCGCCTATCGCGTTGGAGGCTGCCCCAGATGCCGCCCCGCCGACCGCACCAGCAGCGCCGCCAATCGCATTTTTCAAGGTGGCGGCCATCTTGAAATCCAGATTGTTCTTGGCGTCGATCGTCCCATTGCCCACCAGCGTGCCGAGCGAAGGAACCAGAGCCTGAAAGTTCTGTGCTTCCAAACCGGTCGGGGCCATGTGGAGATCCGTGGTCATTTTTTCGATGTCCAGATCCTTGCCGGTATTAATACCCACGAGCTTAGAGATGGCGGCCAGCTTTGAGCCCAGATCAAATCCCGCAAGCTTTGCGTTAAATAGCCCGACATTGCCGGAAGTCACCAGCTTGCTAGTAGGACCGTTGAGATCGAGGTTGGTATTGAGAGAACCCGCCTGCAGCGAGGCGCCACTGGGCATGTGAATTCCCAGAGCGGGCAAAAAGGTTTCCAGGTCTTTGGCAGGCATATTTTGGCCGTTAACCTTGATGTGCAAAGTAACGGCATCCGAATCAGCGGGGACCTCGTAGGTGCCGCTGAGATGCGCGGTAGCATTTCCGATTTTGAGGGTGGAAGGATCGAGCACACCACGATTTTTGCGCAGATCGTATTTGGTATTGAAATCCACGGTGACCGGAATTGCGGAGGGCGAACCACCGGCGATCAATAAGGCTTTGGACAGTTTGGCGTTACCGCTCACGGTAGCCTCGCCATTTTGCGAGGCCAGAGCGCTATTGAGATCGAGCAGACCACCCAGTCCAGCGGATGGATCGAGAAAGCCGGTGGTAGCCAGGTTCAGATTATTGATCGTAAGCTTGGCGTTCACCGGAGTGAGCGCGGTGTTCTGCTGGTCGAGAGGACCGGCAGTGCCATCGACCTTGAGATCACCGCCGCCGGGAAGATTGGCGGATAGAGTCACCGGGAATTTGGTGGTGAGCGAAACATTGGAGGCGGTCACCTCCACCTTGTCGTACGTGCTGCGTTTCTGGGAGTTGGTCGAGCCAATAACCACGCGCCCGTCGCGCAGCTCCAGTTTTTCCACCGAAAATTCGGCGGCGGTGGAAGGACTGGAAGCGGAAGGGGCGGCGCTCTGCGGCTGTGAGGCCGGCGTTGTCGCCGCCTCAGATTTCGCGGACGAGGCGGCGAAAGACGAATAGTTCCAGTCGCCGCCGGGATCGCGCAACAGGGTGACCTCTGGACTATCGATAACGATCCCGGTAATGTTCAGGTCTTTGCGCACGATCAGGGGCAGCAACTCGACCCCCACCTTAATCGATTTGGCGGTCAGAAAAGGGGCGCTGTTGAATTTGGGATCGTCCGCGATCGACAGGTTGTCGGCGCTCAGGGAGCCAGTGAAGAGAGAGAGGCTAAGGTTGCCGACTTCCACCTTGCGCCCCAGCGCAGCGGAGGCTTTTTGTTCGATAATGGGCCGGAATTGGTTGACGGGGATCAGGAACGGCACAACCAGTACAAGAACAACAACGACAACGACGAGTATCAGCAGGACACGAAGTGCACGGCGCATGAGCAACCTCCAAAAGCTTGGCAGGGACGGGAACGTGAAAACGATGAGGCGACCGCGATAGTAGCACAGGGTCCGCGAATTCCGCCTACGGGAGAAACCTGATGCCGAGGGCCCAATTAACGGCACGAGCGGGCCGGGATACACGGAATACGGTAGTGAAACGAATTGAAGGTTACCCGATAAGCGAGTAAGGTAAGCAAACCGGTTTTGGCGAGCGTGGGTCGGACGTAACAAAAAAGGACGGGCGTGTTGAAACTAAATATTGTCGGACGGTATGTGCGCCTGTTGGCATTGGCCGCAACTGTAATTTCCCTTCCGGCGGGTAGTTCCACCTGCGCATCGCCACAGCGAGTGGTCGCCGATCTGCCCGATCGTCCTGTTCCAAACCAACAGCCGGGCGAACCCGAAAAGGGGAAAAGCGGATTTTCCGAGACAGTCGTGATTTTGAGCCATCGCTCGATTTTTTTCCCGGATCTGGCATACACCAAAAAACCGCTGACCAGGGGGGAGAAGTTCTTGCTGGCTGGCGACGAGAGCGTTGCACCCGCCGGATTGCTCGTATCGGCGATGAGCGCGGGAATTTCGCAGGCGCGTGATTCCTGGCCCGGTTACGGTCAAGGCTGGAATGGATACGGTAAACGCTACGGAGCGACCCTGGCATTAAACGCATCCACGGACGTGCTCGGAACATTTCTGCTGCCTTCGCTGTTACATGAAGATCCACGGTATTTTGTGTTGGCGCATGGCAGCTTCTCGCAAAGAATCGCGCACGCCCTGACGCGCGTTGTGGTTACTCCAACGGACGCCGGCGGGCGGACCCTAAACGTATCGGGATTGCTTGGGCCGCTGGGCGCCGAAGGTCTGGCCAATACCTATCTCCCGGATGCGGAGCGCTCGGCCGGGCAGACTTTCGAGCGCTTTGGGACTCAATTGGCTGTAATTGCCGGCAGCAATGTGGCCAAGGAATTTTGGCCGCTGATCTTCAAGACGCTGGGAATCGGAAAGCTCGCGCCCGGTTCGGGACCCTCGGGTGGAAGCCCCAACAATTGAGCGGAGCCAACCTACAGGCCAGCGGCTGCGGAGTTAGCCTTAGCCTCAACCGGCGGCGCAGGCGGCGCGACCGCGGGAAACCGCGCGCTGATCAGTGTGCCTTTGCCTTCGCCACTCGATCGAATATCCAGGGTTCCGCCCAGTTGCCGCAAACGCTCGCGCATTCCGCGGATGCCCACGCCCGGAGTGCCGGTGGGAGAAGAAATAATTTCGGAACGCTTATGCGGCGGAATGCCTTTGCCGTTGTCCTGCACCTCGATGCGAATGTCATCATCAGCATGAGCGATAGCGATTCTGGCGACCGAACCTCCGGAATGCCGGTGGATATTGGTGAGGCATTCCTGGACCACACGAAAAATAGCGGTCTCCAGATCGCGCGATAAGCGTCCAAAATCCTCGGGAATTTGCAGATCAACCTCGATTTTGCTCCGTTCGGAGAATCCCTTTACGTACCAGGTCAGGGCGGAGCAAAGGCCGGCCTCATCGAGCAGAGGCGGGTGCAGCAGATACGAAATCGTCCGTATATCCGTGCTCATATCGTTGACCAAAGCGGTGCTGTCGGCGATGGTCGTTGCGCTCTTGGCCAAGCGCTCGATGTCCGCTCCCACCGCGGCAAGGTTCATCGATAAGGCCGCCAGGGTCTGCCCAACGCTGTCATGAAGTTCCCGCGCTATGCGGCGGCGCTCCTCATCCTGAAGGTGAAGCAGGCGGGCGGAAAGTTCGCCAAGATTGTGGTTGGCGTCGGCCAGTTCGGTAGTGCGCTGTTGTACTTTCTCCTCCAGTTCGCCCTGGGCCTTGTGCAACGCAGCGCTATCGCGGCGCACAAATTCGCCAAGGGCGATGATGGAGGCGGCTCCGCAAGCGAAGGCCGCGAGGCCAACGGTTTGCGGCACGTCCGGCATACTTACCGAAAACTGCGGGGAAATAAACAAGTAGCGCACTGCAACCATGCTGACAATGGTTAGCAGCGCTGATGGACCCACGCCTAAACACCAGGCGGCGAAGGCGACCGCCGGGTAAAGGCTTATGTAGGGAAGATAATCACCAAGCAAAGGACTCAGCGCCCAGCGAGCGGCAATCGCCAAAATGGCTGCGCAGAAGGCGATGATGTATCGCGCTGCGGCATTGCTGGAAAGGCGGGCGGAGGTGGCAGCCAGCGAGCCCATAGAGTATGCCTTTTGAGGTGAAGCGGACCGGAAAACAAATTCTAGTGCGAGGGATAGAGGGTAGTCAAGAATGGTTTAACGGCGGCTGCAGACCCACATTCGGGCTTAAGCAGTCCCTGCCAGGGGATCAGGAGTGACACAGTCCCGCGCGTAACTCAAAAAAAAGAGCTTGGAGACAATGACTCACCCGACCCTGAAGGATTAGGGCTGAGGCTGTTGCGGAGGTTGCTGCAAGGGAATATTTCCGCGTATGCCGCCTCGAGCGGCGGAGGCGTCGTTGCGCCCGGCAAAGATGCTGCGCGCACTACGGATCGGATCACGCAAGCGGCGCGGCGTGATGAGGATCATGAGTTCGGTATTCGTCAAAGAATTATTTCTGCCGCCAAAAGCGTAGCCCAGTCCGGGAATATGGGCCAGGCCTGGAAGCCCAAGCAGCGAGCGCGTCTCTTCATTGTCCAATAATCCGCTGATCAGGGTGGTTTCATCGTCTTTGACGCGAACGGTTTGCGTCAGGGTGCGGTTCGAAATGATGGGGATACCGTTGATATTCGCGCCAGACAATGCGCGAATTTCAAATTCCAGTTGCAGGGTTACTTCGTGATTTGCGTGCAAAGTCGGGGTGGCTTTGACTTTCACCCCGAGGTCCTCGTATTCGGACGCCGGGTAAGGCGTTTGCGTGGTGCTGGTGCCGGTGGCGAAGGCCGAAGAGTCCTGGATTACGGTGACCACGCCTTGATTTGGCGTGGAGCCTAACGCGGTGAACGCGACATCCGGCAGCGAACTGGAGGTTAATACCGCGCTCACGATGGCGGACGGACTGGCCGGCGTAGCAACCTCGATCCGGCTCGAAAATGTGCCGTCGCCCAATCCTATGTAGATTCCAAGGGTGCTCTGGCCTTTGTTGGTGACCGCCAGCGACGGAAAGTTGCCGCCCGTGAAGTTGGCCACAACAATGCCCGCAGGTGTGGCGGCCGTGGGCAGCGGAGATCCGATGGCGGGAGCGAATGTAGCATCCAGATTGACGTTGCCCAGCAGGATGGAAACGCTGTTATCGCCCTGATTGACTACCGCCAGATCGGGAACGGTGTCGCCGTTCAGATCGCTGGTCGCGATGGCCACGGGAGATTGCCCGACAGCCACCGGGGAATTCGCGGCTTCCGTAAACGAAATGTTGGAGTTGGCGTCCACCGACCCCAGCAAGATGGCCACATTGTTGGTGGCTTGGTTCACCACCGCTAGGTCAACTTCGGGGCTGTTATTCACGGAATTGAACGTGCCGCGGAAATTCCCGGTAACCATCGCCACCGGCCCTTTTTCGGAGATCGACCCAGTGTTGGTCAAAGCGAATGGCGATCCGGGAAACTCCGTAAAGCCCCCCGCGCCATTGCCTCGGAACACGGAAATAGTGTTGTCGCCCTGATTGGCCACCGCAAAATCGAGATTGCCATCGCCGTTGAAGTCCGCAATAACCACCGAACTGGGGTTAGCTCCCACCGCAAAAGGAGAGCCCGCCGCTTCCTGAAATGTGCCGTCGCCGTTCCCAAGGAGAACGCTCACATTATTGGAAGTAGAATTCGTGATGACCAGATCGTTGGTGAGTATCTGAACGCCCGAAGTAGTAGTCACGGTGTTTCCAAACGCTCCCGCGGCAATGGCCGAAGGCCCCGTCTCAGTCTTGGGCAGAGCGAATGAATTGGCAGCCACAAAATTTCCCAACTCCTGGTTCAGCAAAATACTAATGGTGTTGTCGCCGCGATTGGCCACCGCCAGATCGGGCAAGCCGTCGCTATTAAAGTCATTGGCGGCCAATGCCACCGGGTTGTTGCCAACGGCAAACGACGTCTCCGGAAAGGTGGTGGATGTCGGTACGCCCAAAAAGGAGTTGCTGTTCGTTGTCGAGTTCCCCGCCGTGCCCAGGCTGCCGGACAATAGCGAAAGCGTAATAGGAAAGCGATCACCCACGAAAAACGTGGCCGGCTTGCCGTCCTGGCCGCGTAACAACACTTGCTGGCCGCTTTGCACCAGGCTAAGCGCATCGGAAAAGTTAGCGGCCGTGCCCGGCAGCGTAAGCAGAAAGGTGGTGTAACCGCCGCCCAACAGCGCGAACCCGGGAACGCTCGAGAATCCATTGGCGGTGAAAAGCTGCCCTAGAATCGTGAGCGCATTATTGAGGTCGGTGGCTTGTTGCAGCGAACGAATATCGCTGGGGCTGATCAAAAATAGCTGCGCCGAGGAAGGCGGCGTGATGCCTAACTGCTGCGCCTTGTCGCGGTCCACTTCGAGTAGCTCCATTTCGAGCATCACCTCGCCCCGCGCGCGATCCACCTGGTGGATCAGCTCGGCGGCCAGCGCCAATCGATCCGGAGAGTCGCGCATGGTGACGCTGTGAGCGCTGGCGTCCAGGTCGATGCGTGCCGTTCCCGTTATTTCGCGCAGCATGCGCAGCAATTCCGTCATTTCTTCGGGGCTCGCCGCGGAGCTCAACGCAAACGTCTGCTGCGCCTGCAAACCGAACTGGCGGCGTTTCTCCAAAGTGTCCGGGGCCACAAACATCAGATGCTCGTTGACCGGCGTCCAAAACGTCCCCGTCGTCGTCCCCACCAGCGACACTGTGGTGTTGAAGTCCACACCATCGAGTTGCATGCGCACCTGCCGTGAAACCACGTCCGGGTCGAACGTCACTTTGATACCGAAAGCCTGCGCGACCTGTTCATAGGCGCTGTGCGTGTCGCCGCGAAAGTCAAAGCTGTGCCGCCCGCCCTGCAGTTTCAGCCGCGGTATTCCGGAACCTTCGGTGCTGACCACCTGTGGCTCATCGTCTTGCATCGATTCCATTTGCGTGTAACGCTCGGCCAGGATTTTGTTGCTTGGGTCGATGCGCATAGCGGCGCGCAGTTCTTGCTTAGCCTGCGGCAGCTTGCCGGCCAGGGCCAACTGCTCGGCCTTGTCCACATGTTCGCGGATAAGCCGGGAACGCAGTCCGGCGCTCCGGCCGGCCAGCGCGAGATCCTGTGGCGCAAGCCGGGCGGCTTCATCGTAGGCCCGCAACGCCTCGTCGACGCGCCCTTCGGCTTCCGCCTTCGCCCCGGCTTCCGCCAGCTTCAGGGCCCGCTTGGGATCCGGAAGGACAATAGTGTTGGCCGACGCGGTAGCCAGCTGCGGCTGCTGCCCGGGCGTCGAAGCGGACATCAGCAGGCACAGGAGCAGCGATGCAGCTTGGCGAAGGGGCTGTAGGTTCATGGATAGCAGGCTCGGGACAACTTCATTCTACGCGAGGTACCCGCAGGGAAGCGCGGCTTGACGCTGGAGCGCGGCGGCGCGTAAACTGGACTTTGTAGTTGCAAACGATTTTCAACTGGAGTCCCTTTGCTCGCGGCTTGGCTCATTGCTCTCCGGGAAGGCGTCGAAGCCGCCCTGGTTGTCGGCATCATCCTGGTTTATCTCTCGCGTACCGGCCGCTCGCACCTCGCGCGTTTTGTCTGGTATGGCGTGGCCCTGGCCACCGCGTTGAGTCTGGGCATCGCTATTGCCTTGCAGCAATGGCGCATCAGCGAAGACGGTTTCGAGGGCCTACTGCTGCTGCTCGCCGCCTTCTTTGTGATTACGATGATCGTTTGGATGAACCGCGTTGCGCGCCACCTGAAAAAAGATATCGAGCAAAAAGTGGAGACCTTTGCCGAACGCGCCGGCCGCGCCGCTGGCTGGGGAATTTTCCTGTTCGTCTTTCTGATGGTGGTGCGCGAAGGCGTGGAGCTGGCGCTGATTTTGCGCGCCGTGGAAATGTCCACCGAAGGCTTGCAGACCTGGATCGGCACCATACTGGGCATTGCCGCGGCGGTCGCCGTGGGCGTTTTCTTCTTCAAGGGTACGTTGCGCGTGCCGCTGCACCGGTTTTTCTCGGTGACCAGCGCGATTTTGATGCTGGTGGCCTTCCAATTGACGCTCACCGGCCTGCACGAATTGAGCGAGGCGCGCTGGCTGCCTTCCGGCAAGCGGGAGATGGCCCTCATCGGGCCCATCGTGCGCAACGACCTGTTTTTCTTTGTGTTCGTTTTTGGCGCGGCCATGCTGCTGATCTTGCGGGAATGGCAGTCGGCTTCCCACGAAAAGTCGGCCAGGCAAGCGCCGGGGGATGCCGAACGGCGGCTGCTGGAATCACAAAACCGCAGAGCCCGCCGCTGGATGATGGCATCCACCATCGCTTCCCTGACCGTGATTCTGGTGCTGACCGCGGATTTTATTTACACCCGCGCGAATTCCGCGCCTCCGGCTTCGCGGCCCATCGCCGCGATCGGCAATGAAGTGCGCGTGCCCTTAAGCGATATTCAAGATGCCAACCTGCATTTATTTACGGTCAATCTCGGTGGCCAATCGCTGCGTTTCATGATCATCAAAAAGCCCAATGGATACGGCACGGCGCTGGACGCTTGCCGCATTTGCGGTGAGGAGGGCTATCGACAGGACGGGCAGAACGTGGTGTGCCGCCACTGCGGCTCCGCGATTTATGTCCCCTCCATTGGGCAAGCAGGTGGCTGCAATCCGGTGGGAGTTCCGTCGCGGGTGCAGGGCGGCGACCTGGTCATGGATGTGAGTTCGCTGAGCCAAGCGGCTACCGAGGTTCCCAAGTGACCGCTTCGCTCCACGTCGGTCATTCTGAGCGCAGGGAAAAACCTCGCTTTACATAGCTCTCCCATGTTCCTACGACTCGTCGCCGATTCTTTCAGCCGCCGCCCGCGGCATAAGCTCCTCACCGGAGCTGCTCTGGCCTTGGGCATGGCCGTGGCCACCGCCGCGCTGAGCGTTTCGCTCGACGTCGGCGATCGTCTGGCCCGCGAATTTCGCAGCCTCGGCGCCAATCTGTTGGTCACGCCGAAAGCCGATTCCTTACCCCTCGAAATCGGAGGCGTCGATTACCGTCCGGTGAATTCCGGCGCATACTTGCCGGAATCTGACCTCGGCAAACTCAAAACCATTTTCTGGCGCAACAACATCGTAGGGTTTTCGCCCGCGCTTGAAACTCCCGTTGATGCCTGGACAAAATCCTCGCAAACCTACTCGACGCCGGCCGTGGATGCGCATACCATTTTGATCGGCACTTGGGCAAGTCATTCGGTATCGGTTCCGGACGGCAGTACCTATGTCACCGGAATAGAAAAGACTAACCCTTGGTGGCAAGTGGAGGGCCGGTGGTTCAACGACGACGCGAAAGAATGCGTTGCGGGTAAAACGTTTGCGGCGCGTTCGGGTGCGAAGATAGGCAGCCCCTTGAACCTGAACGGTGGGGGAAAGCATCTCTCTCTCTTCGTCACGGGAATCTTGTCCGGCGGCGGGCCGGAGGATGATTCCATCGTGGCGCCGCTCAGGCTGGCCCAGGAACTTTCCGGAAAGCAAGGCCAGTACCGCCGACTGTACGTCAGCGCGCTGACCAAGCCCGAAGATGAGTTTGGGAAGCGGGATCCAAGCACGTTGGCGCCTGCCGACTACGAACGCTGGTACTGCACGCCATACATTTCCTCGATTGCCCTGCAAATCAAGCAGGTGCTTCCCGGCGCGGACGTGCGCGTAATCCGGCGCGTGGCGGAAGGCGAGGGCGCCATTCTTACCCGCGTGCGTACTTTGCTATGGCTGGTCACATTTGCATCTCTGCTTGCCGCGGCGCTTGCTGTTGGCGCCTCTTCGGCGGCGTCGGTCATCCAGCGCCGTACGGAGATTGGCTTGATGAAGGCGCTTGGCGCTGCGTCCAGCACCGTTGGTTTTCTGTTGGTGGCGGAGCAACTACTGCTGGCGCTGGTAGGCGGCGGGTTGGGCTACTCCTTCGGCATCCTTCTGGCGCGTCTGGTGGGCCAGAAAATCTTCGGCGTAGCGCCGGCGTTTTCCTTCCTTGTGCTCGCGGTGATCGTTGGATTGGCCGCCATCGTCACGCTGCTCGGCAGCGCGATCCCCTTGCGCCGCGCCGCTCGCTACGAGCCTGCGCCAATCCTGCGGGGCGAATGATGCCGGACCGTAAAATGTTCTGGCGCATTTTGCGCCGCCTGCTGGCCGCCAATCGCGGCCGCTTATTCGTGATTTTGCTCGCCCTGGGCGCCGGCGCCGCCATCACCGCCGCGCTACTGAATCTTCAGGTGGACGCCCGGCGCCGCCTCACCACCGAATTCCGCGCGTTCGGCGCAAACGTTGTCATCGCCCCCAGCGATTCCGGAACATCCGCCGAATCGCCGCGGTTTCTTAACGATTCCCTTTTTGCCGATCTTACCGAGGGCATGGATTCTTCCAACATTCCCAAAGCCGAGTTTCTGTACGGTGTCGTCGATATCGCAAGACTCCCTGCCGCCACGGACCAGCAACCGGGAGCAAGCACAAAAGCTATTCTCGCCGGTCTTGAGTATTCGGGAAGTAGGCCGGAGCAAGTGCTGTCTCCGGCACTCGTCTCTGTCACCCGGAAAGCAGCCTCTGGTCAAATACTTTCCTGCGCAGTTGGCCCCCGAGCCGCCGCGGCTTTGCAATTGCACAACGGCGAAATCCTGGTGCTCACCAGCGACTCGCGGGAATTGTCCTGCCGGGCTTCCGTACTGCCTTCCATGGGCAGTGAGGAAGATAGTCAGATTTTTCTAGACCTGCGAGCGGCGCAAACGCTCCTGGAGCAGCCCGGGCGTATCAGCCTGATTCAGCTAAGCGTGCCGGGCACTCCCCGGCAAATTCAAAGTTGCATCGATGCCTTGCGCTCTCTTCCCGGAGCGGATGTTCGTCCCATCCGGCAATTTACCGAGGGCGAAGCTAAAATCTACAATCGCATTAGCGGCATTCTTTCCGCCACTGTCGGCCTGGTGCTGCTGCTCACCGCGCTGTGCGTCATGGCCGCCATGACCAACGTAGCCATGGAGCGCCGCAACGATGTCGGCTTGATGAAGGCCATCGGCGGCGCTACGCGGCGCGTGCTGCGCCTGTTTCTGGCGGAAGCCGCGCTTTTGGGGCTGACCGGCGGTATTCTCGGCGCGGCCATCGGCATCTTGCTTTCCATGTGGCTGGGCAAAGCGGTCTTTGGCGTTGCGGCGCGCCCCCGCCTGATTGTGTATCCTGTAGCTGTGGCACTGACGATCATCGTGGCGATTGCCGGCGCGTATCCCCTGCGGCGGCTCGCCAACATCCGGCCCGCCGCGGTCTTCCGGGGTGAAGCGTGAGCTCCGCCGCCCAGGTCTTGATTGAATCGCTGACCAAGAAATACGGCACCCTGCGCGCCGTCGATGGTCTGAGTTTCAGTATTGCGCCCGGCGAATGGGTCGCGTTGATGGGCCCGTCCGGCTCCGGCAAAACCACGTTGATCAATATTCTCGGCGGCCTGGATACGCTTACGTCCGGGCGAGTGATCGTCGACGGCGTCGACCTCTCCAAGCTCAGTGAGAGCCAGTTGGTCCGTTACCGCGCGGAAAAAGTCGGCTTCGTCTTCCAGCAATTCCATCTCGTGCCCTACCTCACCGCGCTCGAAAATGTCATGTTGGCCCAGTATTTTCATAGCATCACCGACGAGCGCCAGGCCGGTGACGCCCTTAGCCGCGTTGGCCTGCGCGATCGTCTCACCCATCTTCCCGCGCAGCTTTCCGGCGGCGAGCAGCAGCGCGTCGCTATCGCCCGCGCCCTGATCAATCAGCCCAAGCTGATCCTCGCCGACGAGCCCACCGGCAATCTCGACGAAGTCAACGAAGCCATCGTGCTACAAATTTTTCGCGAACTGCACAACTCCGGCCATACCATTCTAATGGTCACCCACGATCCGGACATCGCCCGCCAGGCCGACCGCCGCATCGAACTCGCCCACGGCCACCTGCAATTTGATACCGCGCTGCACGGCCCAGGCCATCCGTTGGCTTGTCCGCTGGTGAATACGGCTGACTGCTGCACTAATGTTTCCACCGACGACGAAATTCGCTTCGATCACCTGCTCGAGCAAATCTGGATTTGCGGCGAGGAGGGCAAGCCCGCCCAAGTCGAAATTCTTCGCGCCACCGGGCCCGCCGGCCACCTCCCCATTTTGCCGGATGAGCCCGCCGCTCGCGTGCTCGGCCGTATGTCAGAACTGCAGTTGGTGGAATTGCGCGATGGCGAAGCACAGTTGACGCCCGGCGGCAGCCGCCGCGCCCGCGACGTAGTGCGCCGTCATCGCCTGGCCGAGCGCCTCTTTAAGGACACTTTCGCGGTCGACGATTCCGAGGCCCACACCCAGGCCTGCAAGTTCGAGCACATCATCAGCCCGCAGTTGGATCAGCGCATCTGCAGCTTTCTCGGCCATCCGAAGACCTGCCCGCACGGCAACCCCATCCCGCCCGGCGATTGCTGCAACGGTAAGGACAAGTCCTGACGGTTGCCCAAAACTCGATGCCCATCCCTCTTGATTTCCGCAAAAAGCCCGCTACGGTAAAAGTTCATGTAACCAGCGGCGCCGGCGTCGACATCGCCTGGTCCGATGGCCACTCCAGCCATTACGATTTCGCTTATCTTCGCGAGGAATGCCCCTGCGCCACCTGCAATGACGAGCGCATCAGAAAGAGCGCCTTCGCCGGCGCTGGTCCTGCCTCTGCCGCGGCTCTGCCCATGTTTAAGCCCAAGCCGCGCGCGCAAGCCGCCACCACCGTAGGCAATTACGCCATCCAAATCACATTCACGGATGGCCACGCTACCGGCATCTTCAGCTACGACCATCTCCGCAGCATTTGCCCCTGCGCAGACTGTGCGAAAATTTTTCGCTCCCTGCCCACCTGAGAGGGCGAGAATGAACCTTGTTGGAAATGAACCTTCTTGGCCGCCCCATTCCGTGCTTAATTAGGCCTTGACATTTAATTACTATCTGCTACAATGCCTTCGGGTAGTTCCATCTAGATAAGATTGTCCTGCGCTAACTCCCGTAGAATGTGCAGTTCCAGGCAAATACCGCGTTTTGCCTGCTTTTGACCGAAATTGCCAAACCGCAACTCCTTTGGATTCAACAGTTCCGAGGTGCCGATCCGGCAAGTCTCTTAGAATCTGCACTTACAGAAAACCCGGGGGGAGGGGGCCCCCGGCCGCACGCGTTGCGGTTTCCCGCCTCCGCTACACTGGCCCGCGGTCGGAATACGTCTCGCTGGCCGCATCCCAATACTGCTTTCTCCCGGACCAGTAAGACTCCGCAGCCATCATGTTGGCCACCGAATGCGCGAGTCCATCTTGCACTGTGCAATGGGGTTGCTGCCGCGAGCGCAGGCACTCGAACCAGTTGACCATGTGTCCCAGCGTACGGTCGTCAATACCCATCGGCGGAAGTCCGCTTTCGCCCGGCAGCAAAACGTAGTTCGACTTCCGCTGCTTATCGATATCCGGATCGTCCTCGTGGGTTCCTTTTTCTTCCACCAATTGATACCGTGGGCTGCCTTCTCCACCGATATTCTCCAGCGTTGCTTTCTTTCCCATGTAACGCGTGAAACTCGGTGCATCGTTCCCAAAGCTGGTCGAGTAGCTCACCAGGAATCCCTTGGGATATTCCAGCAGGGCCTCGAAGGTGTCGGCGTTCTCGCGCCCGTCGCGCCAGGCGAAAATGCCGCCATGGGCCATTACCGACCGCGGAAAGCTGTCGTTCATGAACCAGTGCACCAGATCGATCGCGTGACTCATCCACTGGTCCGGAATGCCGCTGGAAAATTCCCGGTACAGGCGAAATTCGCAATACACCTGCGGATCGAAAGGCCGGTAAGGCTTGGTCAACAGCCATTTGCGCCAATCGGTATCCGCTTCGCGAATCCGCTTGGTTTCCTCTCGCCCACGCCACCGCGCTCCATGATAATTCCACACAATTTCGACTTTGCTCACGTTGCCCAGCACTCCCGTCTGCACCAGGTCATGCGCCGCTCGAGGGTAAGGTTCGCTGCGATGCTGTGTGCCCACCTGCACAATTCGGCCGGATTTCCGTACCGCGTCCCGCGCCGCTATCGCTTCCGCCAGCACGTTACCCATCGGCTTTTCCACGTAAGCGTCTTTACCGGCCTCCACCGCCATCTTCAGAATCGGCGAATGCGAATGCTCCGGCGTGGAGATAATCACCGCGTCCACATCCTTAAGCGCCAGGACTTCCTCAAGATACTGAAACGCGCGGGGAGCCCGGCCGTAATACTTGGTGTTCGCCGCCACCGCTTTTTCTCGATTCAACCGCCATAAATCGCAAACGCCGCTCATTTCCACGTGGTGCTGTACGGCAAGTTTCGAGACGATCCAATCCAGGTCTTCTCCGCGGCTCCCGTTCCCGATGTGACATAACGAAATGCGGTCGTTGGCGCCCGCGATTCTGCCATAGGAAAGCGCAGTGCTGGCGTAAGCGGCGCCCCCGGCGGTTAACGCCGCGGACTTACCGAGAAAAGTCCTGCGATTGATGGTTGACTCCACTTTGCTCATAAGTCCTCCGAAGTATTGAACAACTGTGGGTTTCCGCCGCCCCTCGAGGTCGAAACGTCCGGTATTTCGACGGCATCTGGCTACTTTCTCACCGCAGCTAGACTTCGCGCCGGAAAAATGCGAGCATTTTAGCCTGCTAGGTCAAAAGTTCACCCAGACATGAGCAGCACTCCCACCAACCCCGCTGCTACGCGCGGCCGGGGTAACGGCATTCCGCGTGTCATTGTAGCTACCACCGCTCTACTTACGTTTATTTCCTTTTGGCGTGCCGCCGCCATTGTTCTGAACGATCTGGCTTCCTCAGCGTACTACGCGGGCGGCGAGGCGGAAGGGTACATCGGCAAAACCGCTCCCTGGTTCATCCTGGCCATCATGCTGTTTTCCTACGCGGTGCGCGCGGTGTACGTGGAAAGCTGCAGCATGTTCGTGCGCGGTGGCGTGTACCGCGCGGTCAAGCAATCGCTCGGTGGAGCGTTGGCGAAATTCAGCGTCTCCGCGCTGATGTTCGATTACATCCTCACTGGCCCGATCAGCGGCGTCGCCGCCGGACAATATCTCGGCGGTTTGCTCAGCGAACTCTCGCAACATGCGCACTTGAGCGGACCCTTCGCGGAATCCACGGTCGCCGGCATCGCCGCCACCTTTGCGGTCATCGTCACCGTTTATTTCTGGTGGGAAAATATCAAAGGCGTGGCGGAATCGAGCGAAAAAGCGCTGCACATCATGAAGCTGGTTACCGTGATGGTGGTGCTCCTGATCGGCTGGTGCATCTATACTGCGGTGTTGCGGCATTCGCAGCTTCCACCGTTTCCCTATCCTCGAAATCTTCATTTCAGCCCTGGCGCGCTCGGCTGGCTGGCGCACAGCAGCCTGCCGCACATGTTCGGCATCATCGCCATCTTCATCGCTTTGGGCCATTCCGTACTGGCCATGAGCGGAGAAGAATCGCTCGCCCAGGTCTATCGCGAAATCGAGAGTCCCAAGCTCAAGAACCTCAAAAAAGCCGGACTGGTCATTTTCGTCTACAGCCTGGTGTTTACCTCGCTGGTTTCCTTCTTCGCGGTGATGATTATTCCCGACGATGTGCGGCAAAACTACCTGGAGAATCTCATCGGCGGCCTGGCCATGAGCCTGCAAGGTCCGTTGGTGGCGCGCCTGATTTTCCATGCGTTCGTGGTGGTGGTCGGCACGCTGATTCTGGCCGGCGCGGTAAACACCGCCATCGTGGGCTCCAACGGCGTGCTCAACCGGGTTTCCGAAGATGGCGTGTTGAGCGAATGGTTCCGGCAGCCGCACCGGCGCTTTGGCACCAGCCATCGCATCATCAACATCGTGGTGGGCTTGCAAATCCTCACCATTGTGATCAGCCGCGGCGACGTCAACTTCCTGGCCAACCTGTACGCTTTCGGCGTGATCTGGAGCTTTGCCATGAACGGCCTGGCGGTGCTGGTCTTGCGTTACACCAGTCCGGGCCAGCGCGAGTTCCAGGTCCCCCTCAATTTCCATATCCGCGGGGTGCAGATTCCGGTGGGTCTGGGCCTTATAACGCTCACCCTGTTCGTCATCGCGGTGGTGAACCTGTTCACCAAGCCGGTGGCCACCATGGCTGGCGGCGTCTTTTCCGTGATCTTGTATGTGGTGTTTACGGTCTCCGAACGTCGCGCTCGAAACCGTGGAGTGGCGCATGTGGAGATGGATCAGTTCAACCTGGAATTGGAGGGCGAGTTAAGTCCGGAAGCGGTCGGCGCGCGCCCGGGCAACATCCTTGTGCCGGTCAGCAACCACTTCAACCTCTATCATCTGGGCAACGTTCTCGATCGTATCAAGCCGGGGCGGCGCGATGTGGTGGTATTGCACGTTCGTTTGTTGCGGCGTTCCGCATCCGGTGAAAACGAGTTGGACGCCGATCAGCTCTTCGGCAGCATCGAGCAGCATCTGTTTTCCCAGGCGCTGTCCATGGCCGAGAAGCGAGGCAAGTCCCTACGATTGGCGGTGGTGGCGGCCAACGATCTGTGGGACGGTATTTTGCGCGCCTCCACCGCGCTGCAATCCAGCACCATCGTCATCGGCCGTTCCGCCAAGGACAATACGGAAGAGCAGGCCCGCGAGATCGGCGAATCCTGGGAAAAATTGCCGGACCCCAAGCCGCAGTTCAACCTGGAAATCCATCTGCCCAATGGCGACAAGATCTACAAGGTGCTTGGGCCGCACGCGCCTAACCTCACCGCTAACGAAGTGAATCTCTTGCACCGGCTGTGGCTGCGCTTCAGCGAGTCCCTGGCGCGCGAAGAGCTGCATCACCATGACGTGGTGCACTTCGCGCTGGAGGAAGTGCAGAAGGAAATCGAGGAAGGCCGCGAGGATGAGGTCGTCAACCGCTTGCGAACGCACTTGGAAACCAACCTCAACAAGCGCAAACCCAAGGTGTAGCGTAGCGCCGGCGTGCCTTATGTCCCGCATGCAAGCAAGCCGCAGTTTCTTATTCCGGACAAGCTCGTCGTTTCAGGCAATCTGTGTCGTGCAGTGCGGGCACTTCTTCGCGCGGATCGGAATGGTCATGGTGCATTGCGGGCATTCCTTGGTACTTGGCTCCGCGGACGTTTCCGGTTGGGGTTTCCGGGTCCAACGATTCACCTGCTGCACCAAAAGGAAGACGCAGAAGGCCACGATCAAAAAATTGATTACCGTGTTCAGGAACAGGCCATAGTTCACAGTAGGCGCTCCGGCGTGCTTGGCGTCCGCCAGGTTGGCGAAGTGCTGGCCGTTCAAAGTGAGGAAGAGACCGGAAAAATCGACGCCGTGCAGAAGCAGTCCGACGGGCGGCATAATAATGTCGTCGACCAGCGAAGACACAATTTTCCCGAAAGCCGCTCCGATGATGACGCCGACGGCCAGATCGATGACGTTGCCTCGCATCGCAAATTCTTTGAATTCCTTGAACATGAATCTCTCCTTATCGGTGGCGGTTGGGCCTGCCGCAGGGCGGTGTTGCGCGATTATATCCGAGCAGCGCCCCAAAGCGAGAGGCTGCTGCGGAAGAATTAGCGTTGAAAAAGGATCAGCACTGCGCCGAGCAGGCCGCGAATCATCAGCAAAACTCCGGCAACCGCCAGCAGCCGTCCCACCCACAAGAACGGCACCCGGGACATCGCCAGCATCACCGCGCCCAGCAGCGTCAACGTTATGCCGCGGGTCCAATGCTCCCATCGCGACCACCATTGTCCGGGCTTATACAGAGCGCGCAATCCCCATATCACGATGGCGGCGCTTAGCAGCAGCCAGCCCGGCTTGCGGCGGTCGAACAAGATGTAACCGCTGACGCCGAGCCAGAGCACCAGCGCGCCCAGCAGCACAAAAATGATCTCGATGGCGATGCGCAGCAGGCGCTGCGGGGTGAGCATGTATTCTCCGTGTCTCGGTGTTGGGCCCGCGGAGTCCTGTGGGCGGCCGTGCTACTGAACCCGCTCGATGCGTACTTTGCTGAGAATTACCGGAGTGCGCGGCCGGTCGCCGGAGTCGCGCGGCAGCTTGGAAATTTTGTCGGCCACTTCCTGGCCTTCGACCACTTCACCAAAGATGGCGTGCTTGTTGTCCAGCCACGGCGTGGCGGCCACGGTAATGAAAAATTGGCTGCCGTTGGTGCCAGGGCCGGCATTGGCCATGGAGAGCTTCCCCGCTTTGGAGTGCTTGAGCGAAGGATGGAATTCATCGGGGAAAGTGTAGCCCGGACCGCCCCGCCCATCTCCGCGGGGGCAGCCGCCTTGAATCATGAAATCGGGAATCACGCGGTGAAAGGTCAACCCGTCGAAATAATTCTTCTTTTGTTTCTTGCCGGTCATTTCGTCGGTGAACTCCCGGGTGCCTTCCGCGAGGCCGATGAAATTAGCCACAGTTTTGGGCGCCTCCTTCTCCAGCAGGCGAATCACAATGTTGCCCTGCGAAGTCTCGAATACGGCGTAAGTGCCAGCGGGTCGAGTCATTTTTGCTCCTCAAACTCCATCGTACACAAGGGGCGGCAATCGTGCCAGTTTCCCCCAGCAGTTTTAAACTCGCGGCGTTATATACAATATTGGTAATATACTAGCGGCAGTAATACAATGGCCTTGCACACCCCTTCTCGGCGCTGGCGGGTTCCCTCTTTCGGCGGGACATCGCCAAGCGGCAGTAGCTGTTTGCCAGCGGCGATTGGAAGGTGGTTATGAAGAATCGGGGCCGTTTTCTCAAATCCCTGGCCCAGTTTACCCGCCATCCGGAAGCTTTCGGACATTGGATTGGGAGCTGCTTCAAACGCAAGCCGCACCGCCCCGGCGCCGACGAAACCGCGGCGACCCCGCGCCCTATCGAGGGTGTCCGGTCGAATCTAATAAAATTCAAGCGGCTGGCGGCCTGGGTATCTCCCCAGATTCGTTCGCGGTTAGCCGCGAATCCTGGCCGTTTGGCCCCTTCGCCGACCGCCCAGCAAATCACGCACCAAGACTCGTCTTGGAGTGCAGGGGGAGCGACGCCGCGCTCTGCATTTACGGCGGTCACCAGCGACCGCGGAGCCATGGTAGTCCGTGTATTCAAGGGCGTTTCCGGTGTCTGGCCCCAACAAGAGTACGGGTGCTTTGACACCTGGACGCAGGCGCAAAGCTTTGCCAGGACGCTCAACCAACAGAATGGTATCGACCCGGTGGAGGCCCGGCACATTGTGGTGAGCGCTATCCTTGCGCGTTCCCGCCGGCAATAGTTAAAGGAAGAAGGGTGCGGCAAAGGCGGTTGCAGGAAAGACCCCGCGAGAGCAACGGTAGATTACCCTACAAGCGGGCCGACGCAGGATTACCGTGTTTGACCAATAGGCCACGCCGTACCGGCGGCGTATATTCCTTGGTTACCTGCCCGCGTTAGTTTCTCCCGGGACACCCGGCTCAAAGTCAATGATCACCGCTCCAGTCTCCGCATTGCGCAAGAAGTATCGCGCGGGTTGGGAAAGACGCAGCAAAGACACGCGCTGTTCTGCCTGCGCGCGCGTCTGCACGTTGGCGATCCAGATCGGACTGCCGTCATGCAGTTGCCGAAAGATGTCATAACCGAGCTTCATAAGCTGCGGCACACGTGTCGAGGAACAGCGATAACAATCAGGGTAAGACTTAGGTGGCGAATGTAAAGAGGGAGAACGAAACTGTCTGTTCAATTTTGAACAGACGAACGATGCGCACACAGGTAGAAGAGGGAGCAAATACAAACGGGGCGTTAAACTGGCTCGGTGATCCGTCGCGTGTCCTACATAAGGCGCGGGGCAGTGCCAATATCAGAGGAGATCCATGAAATCACGCGGGAAAGGCTTTCTGGACGGGTCGCCATTTTTTTCGGCGGCGTTACCGGCAAGAAAGGTCGTCGAATTCAAAGCAGGAGAAACGATTATATCGCAAGGCGATGAGTGCACCGATGTGCATTACATCGATGAAGGAATCGTGAAGCTGACGTCAGTTTCCAACCGGGGGAGAGGAGCGGTGCTGGGAATTCTGGGATCGGGAGATTTTTTTGGTGAAAGCTGCATCAGCGGGCAAAGCGTGTATCTGACGTCGGCGGTGGCGCTGGTATGCAGCAAAATCAGCGTGATCCGGCGAAAGGCGATGGTGCGGCTGGTGGAGGAGGACCCGTCCGTCTCCATGCGGTTTATCAATTATTTGTTGGTGCGGAACTTGCGGATGGAGCAGAACCTGATCGACCACCTGTTCAATTTCAGCGAAAAGCGGCTGGCTCGCACCTTGCTGCTGCTAGCCCGTTCCGGCGACGGCGGCGAACTGCCGTCGATTTTCGAAAAGATCAGCCAGGACACGCTGGCGGAGATGGTGGGGACCACGCGTTCGCGGATCAATTTTTTCATGAACAAATTCCGCAAGCTGGGCTTCATCCATTACAACGGCGGCTTGAAAGTGCATAACACACTGGCCCGCGTACTCGAAGAGTAGCCGCAGGGCCCGCACCGTCGAAAGGCGGCGGACTAAGAGTTCCAGGTCACGCGGGAAAGCTGACGCTTGCGATTGTCCCATTCGGAACCGGACAGAATACGGGGCGCGACCTCTATCAAGCGCGGCGTGAGTTTGAAAACCGCTAGAGCCGTCCAAGGCTGACCATTGCGAGTGCGGAAAGCGCGCTCGTTCAGCGAATCGGCCATGCGATTGTAGGAAAGGTCCTGAACAATCATCTCGGCGAGGTGATTGAGCACTTGCATCTCGGTGGGGCTTTCCTCCAGATGGAGGCAATCTCCGGCGATGCGGGTGCCATAGGGGATTTCTTCGCCGGGGACCAGTTGGGGGGATGTGGCGGCTTCGGCTTGCACTTCGCGCTCCCACTCGACAGCAACAACGCGCCAGCCAGCGGTTTCGCGCAGGGCAAGCTGTTCTGGGGTTGGCCAAACCGAAAGCACTTCTCGAAACCACTCCATCTTTTTCATGGAACGCCTCCTGGGCAACGCACTCGGCTACGGCGACGCAGAGAGTTACACCCACCTGAAGATGTTGGCGGGCAATTCTTCGGCCCATGGGTTCCGCACGTAACTTCTTGATATTAAGATTTTTACCGGAAAAGCAGAGAGTCCGGCGCCCGCCCGCCTGTCCGTTGCTGGGATAGGATGTTGCACAGCCGGACACCGGGCCCGGATTTTGGCCTCAACAATATCGAGCTTTTTGCCAAGCGGCCCGGTATGATAGCGGCGATTTACCTGTCCCCGCCCTCAATTCCCCACACTACATCTCTAGGCCGACCCAGCCACGCCTCAGTTCTGGCGGTGTCCTATGCAAGTGGACGTGAAGGGGAAGCGAGCGGAAGAGCGCAGTTATATGAGGGTGGGAGTGGACCTATCGTGCGTGGATATACGAACGCCGGCGCACTCCGGCGTTACGGACAATATCAGCGCGCATGGAGCGCGGGTGTTGACCAGCTGGGCGCCGAAATACAACGAGCGGTTGAACGTGAGGTCCATGTTGGGAAGTTACCGGTCCAGAGCGCGGGTGGTGTACTGCGTGCCCGCGGACGGCGGGCTGTATGCAGTGGGCCTGCAACTGTATGCCTGCGCGGGGCAGTGGGTTTCGCCGGAGTGAGATGAGCGGGTCAAGCCGGGTCGAACGCCGGGCATCCGGACTCATAGAAGTAGCCAACATGGCGCGCCGAGTGGCGATGATATGATGGCCAGGTGTACGCGCAAAAATTTCGCGTGGAGTTGGTAATCGGAGGGGAGCGGAAGGCTTGCCCGCTGGAGTGGCTGGATCAATTTTGCATGCGCAACTTTACCAATGCGGCGGAGTTTGACGACACGCTGCCGGTGGCGGAGGGAATGGTGCAGGTCAGCTTTCGAGTGACGCCGGAGCGATTTGCCGAGAGTTTTGGAGCGTGGCTGACGCAGCGGGGAAAAGGCGCGGGACAGGCGGTGCAGGTGGAAATCGCGAAGGTTGATTGAGAGGCCGGTATTCGCGGATGGAAAGCGCCCGCCTTACCGGGCGGCGTACACGCAGGCAGAACCCATACGGATTGGATCGCGTCAGGCGGCAGGTTCGCGTTTTTCACCGGTGAGCAAGGCTTTTATCTCAGGCAGGGCCGCTTCCACGGCGGCTTCGCCTACAGCCACAAGTTCGCCAGTGCGGGTAAAGTCGTCCCAGACGAAGGGCTTCACGTCGGGCTCGATGATGATGTCGGCCTGCTGACGCCAGGCGATGTCGCCGTGACGCTGGATGATATTGAAGGAGCGGCTGATGACATCGGCCACGGTGCGGGGATCCTCCAGGTTGCCGGCTTCGAGATAGATGGCGATGACAATATCCGCGCCGAGCAACAACGCTCCTTCTACCGGGACGGGCGCGGTGAGAAAGCCATCCACTAGCGTGCGTCCCTCGAATTGAATGGGAACGAAAAGGCCGGGATAGGCGCACGAGCCGCGCAGAGCGGGCGTGATCAAGCCACGCGTGTAGAAGACGGACACTCCGGCATTGATGTCGGTGGCGGCGATGGCCAGCGGAATCTGGAGTTCCTCGAAAGTCTTGACGCGGGTGAAGCGCGAAAAATAGGTCTCCATGCGCTGGTTAGTGGCGAGCCCGAGCCAGGACGGGGTCCAGCGGCCGAAATCGGCGAAGCTGGTGGCGCTGGCGATGCGCTGCATGTCGTCGAGTGGGACGCCGGCGCAGTAGCAGGCGCCGATCAGGGCGCCGACGCTGGTGCCGGCCACGCAGTCAATGGGGATGCCCGCCTTGGTAAGGGCGCGCAGCACGCCGACATGAGCAATACCACGGGCGAAGCCTCCAGCCAGGGCCAGGCCCACGCGGGGGCGTTCCGTGCGGACAGGCTCTTCGCCGGTCGCCACGGTACGAAATTTGTCCTTTGCGTTGCGCAACCAGTCGAGAGCGTTTGTTACTTTGTCTTCCAGCATCGCTCCATCTATATTAGTGCCAGTTAAGGCTACAAGCATCAGGTTTGACCGCGGAATGCCGGTTTTGTAACCTGTCCTACCGTCTGGTTTTCTGAAAAGAGCATCCATGAAACGTCGGATTGAAAAGGCAGTAGTGCTGGGCGCGGGGACCATGGGTTCGCGTATTGCTGCCCACTTCGCGAATGCGGGACTGCCGTGCATTTTGCTGGATATGGCGCCGCCGAATTTGGCGGCCGATGCACCGGTTGCGGAGCGCAACAAGATTGTGCGGGCCGGGCTGGAAGCGGCGAAGAAATCCAAGCCAGCGGCATTTTTTGCCGCGGCGCTGGCCGAACATGTATCCATTGGCAATTTTGACGACGATCTGGCGCGCTGCGCGGAGGCCGACTGGATCATCGAAGTGGTGGCGGAAAATCTGGAGATCAAGCGCAAGCTGCTGGCGCGGGTGGCGGAATATCGCAAGCCCGGAGCGATTGTGACCACCAATACGTCCGGCCTACCGGTGCATTTGATTGCGGAAGGCATGGGTGAGGAATTTCAGCAGCATTGGGCGGGGACGCACTTTTTCAATCCACCGCGGTACTTGAAATTGGTGGAAGTGATTCCGGGGCCGAAGACGTCGCCGGAGGTGATCGAGGCGCTAAGCGATTTCTGCGACCGGCGGTTGGGCAAGGGCGTGGTGATCGCCAAAGATACGCCGAACTTCATCGCCAACCGCATCGGGACGTTTTCAATGCTGAATGTGCTGCGGTTGATGGGCACGCTGGGGATGACGGTGGAAGAAGTAGATGCATGCACCGGGCCGGCCATCGGGCAGCCGAAGTCGGCGACGTTTCGGACGGCGGACATCGTGGGGATCGACGTGCTGGTGCACGTAGTAAAGAACATTTACGAGACGGTGACCAACGACGAATCGCGGGAGATGTATCGCGTCCCGGTGCTGGCGGAAGAGATGGTGCGGCGGGGTTGGCTGGGGGACAAGACTGGACAGGGATTTTACAAGCGAGTGAAGGGCGACGGGGAGCGAGAAATTCTGACGCTGGACGTGCACACCATGGAGTACCGGCCGCGGCAGAAAGCGCGGTTCGCCTCCATCGAAAACGGGAAGACGATTGAAGATACGCGGCAACGCTTACGGGCGCTGGTGGGACCGCTTCTGGAGGGCCAGAAGGGCGACAAGGCGCAGCAATTCTTGTGGGCGTCCGTTTCGGAGACGTGCCTGTATGCGGCGCGACGCGTGCCGGAGATTTCCGACCGCGTCGTGGATGTGGATCGCGCGATGCGCTGGGGATTCGGCTGGGAGCTGGGACCGTTCGAGGTGATGGATGCCATCGGGGTGAAGGCCTTCGCGGAACAGGTGCGGAAAGAAGGCCGCGTGCTGCCGGCGGTAATCGAGAAATTGCTGGCTTGCGGCAGGAGCGGATTTTACGAATCCGCAAAGGGTGCGACGACAGTTTTTGATCTGGCGGGCGGCGCCGCCAAAGCGGTGGATTTGCCGAGCGGCGTGCTGCTTCTCAAGTCGTTGAAAGATGCAGGGCGAGAAGTGGAGCGCAATTCAGGAGCGAGCCTGATTGATCTGGGCGACGGGGTGGTGTGCTGCGAATTTCACGCGAAAATGAACGCCATCGGCGCGGACTTGATTGCCATGCTGCACAAGGGGTTGAAGCGGCTGACCACCGATTTCGATGCCATGGTGATCGCCAACGATGCGGTGAATTTTTCGGTGGGCGCCAATCTGATGCTGGTGCTGGTGGCCGCGCAGGAGCAGGAGTGGGACGAGATTCACATGGCGGTGAAGCAATTCCAGAACGCGAACCTGGCGCTGAAATACGCGCCGAAGCCGGTGGTGGGTGGGCCGGCGGGGATGGCGCTGGGCGGGGGATGCGAAATCAACTTGCACGTGGCGCGCATTCAGGCGGCCGCGGAATCGTACATCGGCCTGGTGGAAGCCGGGGTGGGGCTGATTCCGGGAGGCGGCGGGTCAAAGGAGATGCTGATTCGCGCGAATGAGCGCGCGGCAAGCGGAGAAGACTTGGATTTGTTTCATACGCTGCGGCCCATTTTTGAAACGATTGCCATGGCGAAAGTGGGAACGAGCGCGGAGGAATCGCGCGAACTGGGTTTCTTGCGGCGAGGAGATGGCGTCACCATGAATCGCGACCGGCTGGTGGCGGACGCCAAGGAGACGGCGCTGGGATTGGTGCGCGGCGGGTACCAGCCGGGGGCGGCGAGTTGGCAGGAAGGGGCGCAGACCACACAGATCAAAGTGCTCGGCGAACAGTTTCTAGCCACCGCGAAGATGGGAATTCACCTGTTGGTGCGCGGCGGATACGCTTCGGAGTATGACGCCACGGTGGCGCGCAGGCTGGCGAATATCCTGGCTGGGGGAGCGTTGAGCGCGCCGCAAATGGTCAGCGAACAATACGTGCTGGATCTGGAGCGGGAGGCTTTTGTTTCGCTGTGCGGGGAGAGGAAAACGCAGGAGCGTATCGCGCACACGCTCAAGACCGGCAAACCTTTGCGAAACTAGGCCGGGGCGGTTTCGAACCGCATAGAATCGTATTGAATTGGCGATTGGCAATGCGCTATTCTGTTCCACGGAAGGTGCGCCTTGCAAAAGCTGCTGGCGCCGCGCGAAGCGGCCAACATCCTGGGCATCAGCTATCCCACCTTGAAGCAGTGGATTTACCGCGGAAAGCTCAAGACGGCCAAGACTCCCGGAGGACACCATCGTGTTCCGGAGAGCGAGATCGACCGCTTGATCCCCAAGAATCTGGAACGGGGAGATATCGAGACGCGGCGCGGGAACTTCCGGAAAATCAGCGGACGCAACCAATTGATAGGACGCGTGCTGGATGTGAAGTGCAGCGGCCTGCTGGCGCAAGTGACGCTCAAGATCGGCGAGCAGCAAATCACGGCCATCATCACGGCGGACGCGGCCAAGGAAATGCGGCTGAAAGTTGGAGAACGGGCGGCGGCCCTGATCAAGTCAACGGAAGTGATGATCCTGCGGGTATGAACGCCACGGTAGAAAACGCTTTCGGGAAACGGAGCGATTTGGCGACTAGAGCGTTGCTCTGCGGGGCCATGCTGACGCTGAGCATGCTGGCGGCGGCACTCGATTTACGCGCGCAAGAGATTCGCGTTGCGGCCGCGGCGGATCTAAAGTTCGCGCTGGAGCAACTGAGTGCGCCGTACGAGAAAGAATCGGGTGGAAAGATTGAAATCACTTACGGATCGAGCGGGAATTTCTTCGCGCAGATCGAGAATGGCGCTCCCTTCGATCTTTTTCTGTCCGCGGATATGGAATATCCGCGGAAACTGCAGGCTGCCGGCCTGGCCGAGCCCGGAACGCTCGAGGAATATGCCCTGGGACGGATCGTGATCTGGATGTCGAGCGGAACGCGAGTTGATTTGGCGAAGCTGGGATGGAAGGCGCTGCTGGACCCCGGTGTGCGGCGAATTGCCATTGCGAATCCAGAGCACGCGCCGTACGGACAAGCAGCGGTTGCGGCGTTGCGCGCTGCGGGGGTGTATGAGCGGTTGCGCAGGCGGCTGGTGTACGGCGAAAATATCGCGCAAGCGGCGCAGTTCGTAGCGTCGGGCAGCGCGCAAGCGGGGATTCTGGCGCTATCGCTGGCGATTTCTCCTGCAATGAAAGACGGCCGACGCTGGGAAATTCCGTCGAGTCTGCATCCGCCGATCGAGCAGGGCGCCATCATTCTGAAGAGCGCGAAAAACAAAGAAGGCGCGCGAGGCTTGCTGGCTTTCTTGAAGAGCGAGACGGGGCGGAAGATCCTCGAATCGCACGGATTCGAGCTGCCGGCTTCGCGTGCGCCGTTTGCGCCAAACCGATGAACATTGAGGCGCTGCTGCTTTCGGTACGTCTGGCAGTCTGCACCGCCACGATCCTTTTTATGCTGGGCGTCCCGCTGGCGTACTGGTTGGCGTATTCAAGATGGCGCTGGAAATTTTTGCTGGAAGCCGTGGTGGCGCTCCCGCTGGTTTTGCCTCCGACGGTGCTTGGCTTTTACATGTTGCTGGCGATGGGGCCGCGCGGAGCGCTGGGGAAAATGTGGCAGGCGACGTTTGGTCAGGGGCTGGCGTTCACATTTGCGGGCCTGGTTATCGCATCGGTGCTATACAGCCTGCCGTTTGCGGTTCAGCCGCTGGTGGCCGCGTTCGAAACGGTGGATCGCAAGCTGCTGGACGCTTCGGCGGTATTGGGCTCCAATCGCCTGCGGACGTTCCGCCGCGTGATCCTGCCTTTGTCGATCCCTGGGATTATTACCGCTTTGGTGTTGAGCTTCGCGCACACTCTCGGCGAATTTGGCGTGGTGCTGATGGTGGGCGGAAACCTTGCGGGAGTGACGCGGACGGTTTCCATCGACATTTACGACCGGGTGCAATCGCTCGATTATGGCAGCGCGAACCACACCGCGCTGCTGCTGCTGGTAATTTCCTTCGCAGTGCTCTCCGCGGTCTATGGAATCAACCGGCGCGCGGGGCGAAACATGTGGCTTCCCTGGATCGCAAAGTGAGCAGGCCATGCTAGTGGCGCGCGTACGGAAGGTTCATCGCGGAAACGGAGGTTTGGGATTCCTGCTGAATGTCGAAATGGAAGTGCATCCGGGCATCACGATTTTGTTCGGTCCGTCCGGCGCGGGGAAATCAACGCTGCTGGATTGCCTCGCGGGACTCACGGAACCGAACGACGGGCGCATCGAAATCGATGGCGAAACTCTCTTTGACTCAAAGAAGAAACTAAATCAGCCGCCGCAGCACCGGCGGATGGCCTACGTGTTCCAGAGTTTGGCGCTATTTCCGCACCTGACGGTGATCGGCAACGTGGCGTATGGCTTGCCAGGGGGAGCGGAGCCAGAGCGCCAGGCGCGAATTGCGGAAATCCTGCAAATGTTCCGGGTGGAAAAACTGCGCGAGCGAAAGCCGGGGGAGATTTCGGGAGGGGAGCAGCAGCGCGTCGCGTTGGCCCGCTCCCTGGTCACCCGGCCGCGGGTGCTGTTGCTGGACGAGCCGTTAAGCGGGCTGGACGCGGAGCTAAAGACATCCATCATTGACGACTTGCGAGCGTGGAATAAGGCGCACAAAATCCCCATTCTGTACGTGACGCACAGCCGCGAAGAAGTGGACGCACTGGGCGAACGGGTGATCGCGATGGAACGCGGACGGATGGTGAGCCAAGGCGCGCCGCGGGAAGTTCTGGACGCGCCGCGGCGCCGGCGACTGGCGCAGGCAGCCGGATTCGAGAACCTGCTGAGCGGAACGGTGATGGACCTGCGAGAGCCCGACGGGGTGATGCGCGTACGGCTGGACGGCGCCGCCTGCGAAATTGAGGTGCCTCTGGGGCACGCGGCGCCGGGAGATCAGGTTCGCGTGGCGATCCGCGCCGGAGATATTTTGCTGGCCACTGAGCCGCCACGGGCGCTGAGCGCACGCAATGTGCTGGTTGGAAAGATCCAATCGTTGGAGAGGCGCGGCTCGCTGGTGGTAGCGCGGATAGACTGCGGCGTGGTTTTCACGGTGCATGTAACGCCCGGCGCCGAACGAGCGCTGGAGCTGGCCGCAGAAAAAAAAGTGTGGCTGGTGCTAAAGACGCATTCCTGCCACTTTGTGGAAGGCTAGGATTTTGGTCTAACCGCCGCGACGGCATGCGGCGCGGAGAATCTGACCTCATTGGCTTCCAGACTTTCGCCCTTGGGCGTGGCGTGTATCACCACGCGGTCGCCCACCGCGAGGTCAGAGAGTTTGGCGGGCTTGTCTTCTTTTGCGGCATGGGAAACGTAAAGGGTGGACGCGACTAGCTTCACTTCCACCGATTTCCCGTTGGCAGTTTTCACTACCAGGGAATCGGCGTTGACTTTTTCCAGCGTGCCGATTACGTGTTTCTTGTCACCGTGTGCCAGGGCCATGCCGGCCATCAGGGCGAAACCTGCAAGCACGCCACATACCTTGATTTTCATCGGAACTCTCATAAGTCTCTCCTGGGCTCGCAATGCCAAGCATTACCGTTTCCATTGGCCCGCATTAAGGATGATGCTGTTGTTCCGGCTTTTGTTGCACTGGCGCACCGCCCAGGAAATCGTTCTCTTCCTGTTCTTCCTCGCGATCATCCGGGCCTTTGGGATTGTTTCGGTCCATCTCCATCCGCTCCTCGGGGGTCAGCTGCGGAAGATGGCGAATGAAACGCACCAGTTTCCAACTATCCTGCTCGGAGCCATGTTCACCCCCAAAGGCGGGCATGCCGGTGAAGCGAACGCCGTTTTCGATAATCCAGAAAAGTTCACCGTCGGCCAACTTTTGCGTGTCTTCGCGGCGCAGGTCCGGGGGCTTGGGATAAAGATTGCGTCCGAGCATGGTGCCGGCACTGCCGTCATCGGCGTGACAGATGGCGCAGTGATCCGCAAAGTGCAGCAGCGCGTCGTGAAGATTATCGGGAGTATCCGCGACGGGATTGCGTAACCTGCGGGCATCGGAAGGTATGGCCATATGGCGGGCTTTGCGAGCTATCATGGTTTCTAAGGCAGTGGGGTTAGCGCGAGAGCTCACGCCATTGTGCAGCAGCGAAGCAGCGATCACAGCTATCAAAGCGACAGCGATGACAAAGGCCAGCAAGATTGCTTTGCCGCGGCTCATGACCGCTCCTTATGGTAGCCGAAACGGCGCCAGCCAGCACGGGTGGGCCGATTGTTGCCGGTCCTATTTCCATACAGAGTGAATTCATCTCTGTTAGGATACAGAGGTCAGGAATTGAGCAAGCGCCGCGAGGCCCCCAACGCCTCAGCATGGATGCCGCCGATGAGTGCCGACCCCGCAGAGACCAATACGGAAACTTCCATGTCGCCGAGAAATGCGGAAGTACAAGAGTGCCTGGAGGCGGTCCGCGCGGGCACCGAGCTCACATTCGAGCAAGGGCTGCTGCTGGCCCAAGCCCATGGCGCGGGACTGGACGCGCTCGTTTCGTTAGCGGACCGGCTTCGGCGCGAGACCGTCGGGGACACCATCACCTACGTAGTCAACCGCAACATCAATTTTACGAATGTCTGCTTCGTGGGCTGCAGCTTTTGCGGATTTGGCAAAGGGCCGGGCGCACCGGATGCTTACTCGCTTTCCGCGGAGGATGTGGTACGTAAGGCGCGGGAGGCGTGGGACAGGGGCGCGACGGAAGTGTGCATCCAGGGCGGGCTGCCGCGGGATCTCGACGGTTTCTTTTACCGCGACATTTTACGAGCGGTCAAGCGCGCGATTCCGGCGATGCACGTGCATGCGTTTTCGCCCATGGAGATTTCTTACGGCGTCGAGAAAACGGGAATGCCGCTGCGGGACTATCTGAAAATGATGAAGGATGAGGGGCTGGGCAGCATTCCGGGGACGGCCGCGGAAATTCTGGACGACCGGGTGCGAAAGGAGCTGAGCCCCAACAAGCTGCCGGTCGCCCGCTGGGTGGAAATTATCGGCACCGCGCATGAACTGAGTATTCCCACGACTTCGACCATGATGTACGGGCACGTGGAAGAGCCAGCGGATTGGGTGCGCCACATTTTCTTGTTGCGCTCGATTCAGAGGCGCACCGGGGGATTCACCGAATTCGTGCCGCTGGGATTTATTCACGAAAATACGCGACTGTACAAACATGGCGGCGCGCGGGCCGGCGCCGGACGCGAAGAGCACTTGCGGGTGCACGCTTTGGCGCGCGTTTTGTTGCATGGAGCGATCAAGAATATTCAAGTGTCATGGGTGAAGCTGGGCTTCGAGACTTCCCTGGCCTGCCTGAACGCCGGGGCCAACGATTTTAGCGGCACGCTGATGGAAGAAAACATTTCGAAAGCGGCGGGAGCGACTTTTGGCGAATACGTTGCACCGCAGGATTTCCGGCGCATGATTCGCTCGATCAGGCGGGTGCCGGCGGAGCGCACGACCACCTACAAGATTCGCCATTTATACAGCGGCGACGATGAGCCGGTTTCCCCGCAGCATGGGCGTTTGAATCTTCTGCAAGGCGGGGCGCACGTTTCCTACTCCGAAGGTGCGTACTAAAAGGCCACGATGCGCGCTTTGCTCTTACCCATCAAGGATTTGCGCCAGGCGAAGCAACGCCTGGCCCCACTTTTGAACTCCGAGGAGCGCTTCGCTCTTGCGCAGGCCATGCTGGCGGACACCATTCGTGCGGTTCGCGGCGTGCGGCGGGCCGACAGGATTTTTGTGGTGACCAATTACGTTCCTGCCATGCAGGCGGCGCAGGAGAATGGATGGGAGCTTTTGCGCGAGGAGCGGCAAATCTCCGAGAGTGTTTCGGTGGATGCGGCTTCCCGGCACTGCGCCGAATGGGGAGTGACGGCATTGCTGAGGCTGCCGCTGGACGTGCCGCTGGTGCGC
Organism: Candidatus Acidiferrum sp.; assembly: GCA_035309625.1. Taxonomy (GTDB): domain Bacteria; phylum Acidobacteriota; class Terriglobia; order Acidiferrales; family UBA7541; genus Acidiferrum. The sequence goes on along the minus strand of DATGEY010000132.1, from coordinate 5,801 downwards.
GCAAGCGACATCGATGAATTGCTGGCCGTGGAATGCGGCGCGCCGGCGCTGGTGATTGTGCCGTCGCGGGACGGCACCGGAACGAATGTTATCTTGCGCACGCCGCCGGAGTTGTTTCGGTCGCACTTCGGAAGCGGCAGCTTCGCGAAACATTGCGGCGAAGCGGAACGCGCGGGCGCGCAGATTGTGGTACGCCGTAATACGCGTCTGGAGATGGACGTTGACGATGAAGCGGATCTGCGGGCGCTGGCGGGGCAAGATTTGCGCGGCACCGAAACCGGCGTCTGGCTGGAGCGCAGCGGCTGGTTGGAGCGCCTCCGTGAACAGGATGGCAGGGCACAAGCGATGAAGATGACTGCAAATATCTGACCTTGCGCGCTCACGCGAATTTGAAAAACCGCAAATCGAGGAGCAATCCTCGCGGAGGATGGAAATGACCGAGCAATTACCCGAAAAATACGCAGACCTGTTGCAGAAGAAAGCGTTCGCCAACCTGGGCACGCTGAACCGCGACGGCAGTCCGCAAGTGACGCCCGTGTGGGTGGACTACGACGGAAAGCATGTGCGCATCAATTCGGCGCGCGGGCGCCAGAAAGACAAGAACATCCGGCGCGATCCGCGCGTGTCGCTGGCTATCCAGGACCCGGAAAACCCTTATCGCTACCTGGAGATTCGCGGGAAAGTGGTGGAAGTGACGGAGAAGGGCGCCGACGATCACATCAACAGTCTCTCGAAAAAGTATTTAGGGAAGGATGTGTACCCCTTCCGGCAGGCCGGAGAGACGCGTGTGCTGTACAAGATCGAGCCGGAGAAGTTCAGCGCGATGGGATGATTGGAACGAAGGTCAAAGGCGGGCGGCTACTCGCGCAACCATGTGATTTTCCTCGTCGCGCAGAACCAGCACGAGGCTGTCCGTAAGCGGAACACCGGCGCTGGGGACGATGTATTCGTAGGCCCATTCGAGCTTTTCCGGCAAGCCGTGGGCCTGCGCAACGGCTGGCGGGATGAGGTCCCTCACACCGAAATATTTTCGCTCTACATTTTCTACCGGGCGCAATTCCACTCCCCGCTTCCAGTACAGATACAGATGCAGGGTGCTCATCATTTCGCGTGTCAAGTATTTGGGGGCGCCGGGATGCTCCTCTCGCGGCGGGCAGGTCTGGTCATAGTGATCGTGCACCATGAAAGTCAGGGTTAGCTGGTCGGGGAAGGTTTCGACGGCCTCTGTTCCGCGGCGGAAAACGGTTCCCGTCTCTTTGTCGAAGCGCTTGAGGTGGTCGAAAAAATCTCCGGAGGTCACCCGGCCAGCGAGACGAAAACAGGGACCGCTGGGCAGCGAGCCGTTGGTGATGACGAAAAGGCCACCTTCATAGCTCCAAACGTTTTTGTCGCGCGCAAGTGCGATCGTGGCGCTGCAGAAGACCAGAAGAGCGGCGGCGTAGCGGGTTGCGTGAAGGAGCAGGCGCATCGGAAGGTCCTGGCCACGAGCCGGAAACTCTATTTTAGCCTTGTCGCTACGGCGCCCGCAAAAGAAACGAAAATCCGTCGATGCTACGAATTTCTTTCCCTGGGCCCGCGGGTTTGCTCTGGGCTTTTCCTGCCCGCGCCGCTTCGATCGCGTCCACCAGTTTGGGCAGCACGGAGGGCGATGCTACCGGAACATTGTGCGCACCAAGTATTAGCTTTAGTTCCGGAGCGAGTGCGGCGATACGCTTTACGGAGGTTACGTAGGCGTCGAGATCGGTCTCCGGCCGATACAGCCAGATGGGCGCGGGATAGTAAGTATCGCCGGTGAAAAGCAAGCCATTGGCGCGGTCCAGCAGACAGATGGCGTCCGGCGTGTGGCCGGGCGTGGCGACGATCTCCACCGTTCGCCCGCCAAGATTGATTTTGAAGCCGTCATGGACGAACAGGGAGATATGCCAGGGTTTGGTGGCAAAAATCTTGGGATTGAAACTCTTTGGCAGTTCGCCGCAGATTTCTCCCGGCGCAATTTCCGCTTGCGCATCTTCGCGCGAGCCTTTGGAGTTGGCGCGAGTGAAGGCGGTGTCCATGCCATAGACAAACTGGAACTGCCAATTGCCGCCCACGTGATCGTCGTGCGTGTGCGAGTTGAGCACCACGACGGGGCGCGAGGTCAGGCGGCGCACCACGGCGTGTATATCGGCGATGCCCATTCCAGTATCGAAAAGCAGTGCTTGCTTGTTGCCGACGATCAGGTAGCCAATGGTCTCTTCGGACTGGTGCGGCTCGTAGAGCGCGAAGACTCCCGGCGAGACCTTGTAGACTTCAAACCAGGGCTCATTGGGCAGCACGCGTTCGAGGCTGGCGTATTCGGGGTGCGGCAGCTTGCGGCACCAGTCGGGGATTTCGGGGGCAGGGAAAGAAAGATTTAACGCGGAGGCCGCCGAGGGGGGTGCGCCGAGGACACGGAGGCTGCCCGGCGTCGCATACAGTTGCGCAAGGGCTACAAATGCCAGGGCGCGCCACGTGGCTTTCACTGGGCGGCACCGGAAACGAAGATGTTTTTGGGGATGGACATGTGCACGCCTTTATTGCCGTCGACGAGTTCGGTGATGCTCAGGTTCGCGGCTACGCTGGAGAGCATGTAAGCATCATCGCGCGAAAGATGCTTCTCGGTCATCAGGTAATCGATCATCTCGCGCACGGCGGCTTTGGCCGCCTCGTTCAAGTCTTCGTGCAGGCCCATGGTGATGTACTGCGTCGGCGTTTCGGCGCGCGGCCAGCGCAAATGCATGTCCTTGCGTACCACGAATTGGAATGTACCGACCAGCGAGGTTTCGAGCGCGGTGATGTCCACCTCGCCGTTGCCTTGCCCGGCGTGTCCATCGCCGACTTCAAAGAGCGCGCCGGGAGCGTGCACCGGAAGATACAACGTGGTACCCGCGACCAGATCCTTGTTATCCATATTTCCGCCATGAATCCACGGCGGGTTGCTGCTGAATTTTCCGTAGGGTTCCGGCGGAGCCACGCCCATGCTGCCGAAAAAGGGGTGCAGCGGAATCTCGATTCCGGGAGCGAACTGGGCGACCATGCGCTTTTCGTCCAAAGGAATAATTTTCATCTTCGGGTACGGATAGTCCTCCGGCAAAAAACCGCGGCCCGGCCCGAAACCGTTGTAGGCGTAGGAAATGGCCAGCCGCGCGGAAAGGATGCGCACTTCGAGCACATCGCCGGGCTGTGCGTTCTCCACGTAAATCGGTCCGGTTAGGATGTGGCCGCCCGGGCCCTTTTCTTTCACCTGATCGTAAATATCGCGCAGCGATTGCTCTACCTGCTCCGCGGGAACGCCCGCGCCCTCCAATCGCTTCGGGCTGGACGTCAGCAATGTCTCAATTTCCACGGTATCGCCGGACTTCACACGCAGAACCGGAGGCGTGCTGGCATCGTAGTAGCCCCATGCGACGGTCTTTGGCGTGGCCTTCAGCGTGTGCGTGGCAGACGTATTCCTTTGCTGCGCCGAAAGCGTCAGCGTCGGCCCCAACACTCCCAAAACCAGCAAAATACTGCGACAGATCATGATTCCTCCCTTGCCTTGTGCAAGTTGCGGAATCCTGCGCCTTGCCATTGGAAAAATCAAGCCGCGCTCCGGAAACTTTGCGCGATTTTCAAGCGGCGCGCCTTACCGGCGACGGTACACTGATGGAGACGTCGGAAGGCGCGGGCTTGCCGGTGCCGGTGTCAGCTGGGGACGCAACCAAAGGTCGGCGGCGTTCATCTGAACAAGTCTAAACAAATCAGCAGGCTTCACGTCTTTGATGAAACCGTGCATGCCCGCATGCTGGTTGAAGATGCAGCGCCAATGTTCGGGGCGCCGCCGGAAAATTGCCGTAACCGGAAACTCGTTCGGGAGGTCGTTCTTGCGTTTATTTCTCGCTTCGCTGCTTTTATTTTCGGCCGCCGCAGGCGGGCGCGCGCAATCCGCTGCGGCGCGAGACAATCTCCCATCCGCGCCCGAACCTAAGCAAACGGTCCTCAGCGATGCGACCACCGCTCAGGATCAGCAACCTCCAAAGCCACCGGCGTCGAGCACTACGGCTACCGCCAAACAATCGGACTCCAAACAACCGGATGCCAAGCCGGCGGACCAGGACGCCGCGGCTTCGCAAAAGCAGCCCGCGCGCATTCTCGGCGTCATGCCCAATTTCCGCGCGGTGAGCGCGGGCGAGATCCCACCAGCGCCCACCGCAAAGGAATCCTTTATCATCGCCACACAAAATACCTTCGACTACTCGTCCTTTGTCTTCGTCGGCTTTACTTCTCTTCTCGCGGAAGGAACCGATGCGCATCCGCAACTCGGCAAAGGTGTCGCGGGCTTTGGACGATATTATTGGCGCGGCTTCGTGGACAAGGCGGACGGCAATTATCTGGTGCTCTTCGCGTTGCCCACCCTTCTTCATCAGGATGAGCGGTACTATGCCATGGGGCACCGCGGAGGCATTTGGAAGCGGGTCACCTACTCGGCGTCTCGCGTAGTCATCACTCCCGCCTACGACGGGCACAACACCCTCAACACTTCGGAACTCCTGGGTCGCGCCATGGCCCAGGGTATTTCAGCTTCTTACTATCCGAGCAAGGCCCGCACGCTCGGAGCTCTGGCCAGCCGTTACGGATATGCGTTGATGCGCGACGCTCTTACCAATACTTTTCGCGAGTTCTGGCCGGACATTTCGGTTCACGTATTGCACCGGCATTCATAATTTCCTCGGTCCCTCACTTCAGAGCGCCACTTCGGCTGCCGCCGATGGCCTGACCGGCTTACGCACTGCTCTCACACCTCGGATTTCGTTCCCGGTGCAAAGCGGTTATGCCAAACCCGCGCCGCCCCAATCAAGTTCGCATCTTCCCCCAGAGACGCCAGAGCTAGATCTGTCTTCTTCCACGGCACGAAGCGGCAGCCTTGCGCGATTGCGCTGCGCAGGTCCTCCAGCGCTACGCCCTTCATCAGGCTTCCACCCAGCACGATCATTTCAGGGACGAACAGGCAGATAAGATTGGCTAGCCCTAGCGCCAGGTAATAGGTTTCGCGCTTAACGGCGCGCTGCGCGCGGGCGTCGCCTTCACGCGCCATCTGGAAAATTTCTTTCGCGCCTATCTCTTGGGCATTCGCGCGCGCCGGGCCGCCGCCGTCGGAGTCGCTCTTGTACCATGCCACCATTGCCGGCCCCGTTGCGAGGGCTTCCCAGCAGCCGCGGAAGCCGCAAGTGCAGGGCGGACCGGAGGCGTCGATCACGTGGTGGCCCACTTCGGGGTGCGAACGGTCCACGCCGCGGTAGAGTTGGCCGTCGAGAATGATCCCGCCGCCGATACCGGTGCCTACGGTTACATAGATCAGCCGGCTTTTGACGCGCCCTGCGCCCCAGGCGGCTTCGCCCAGGGCGGAGGCGTCACCATCATTTTCCAGCGCGACGCTCACGCCGAAGGTGCGGGCAAGATCTTGAACTGGGTTGCAACCCTTCCAGGCCGGAAGAAAATCGACGTCGCCGAATTCGCCGGTGAAGGGGTATACCCATCCGGTCGATCCAATGCCGATGCCGCGGAGTTCGCCTCCGGCGGTGCGCGCAGTTTCGCGGAGCATATTCGTGATGCGGGCCAGCCCGTCGGCGTAGCCGCGGTCGCCTTGCGTGGGGGATTCGGCTTTTGACAGGACCTTGCCGTGGTCGTCGACCATGCCCACGGCGATTTTTGTTCCGCCGATGTCGATTGCGCCGATCATGGAATTCCTTCCGAGGTTTAGTTAAAACGGAAATCGAGGGAAAAGCAAAGGTACCCGCGACGGT
>DATGEY010000131.1:0-66654 GCA_035309625.1 Candidatus Acidiferrum sp. | reverse complement strand
TGAACTCCATGGCCGGCAACCTCACGGCCCAGGTACGGAACATAGCCGAAGTGACGACTGCGGTGGCTCGCGGCGATTTGTCGCGCAAGATCACGGTCGACGTGAAAGGCGAAATTCTCGAACTGAAAGACACCATTAACACCATGGTGGATCAGTTAAATGCGTTTGCCGGCGAAGTCACGCGGGTGGCTCGCGAAGTGGGAACGGAAGGCAAACTGGGCGGGCAGGCGGAAGTGAAGGGCGTTGGCGGAGTGTGGAGAGACTTGACCGAGTCGGTAAACTCCATGGCCGGTAACCTGACCGCGCAGGTTCGCAACATCGCGGAAGTCACCACCGCAGTGGCCAACGGCGACTTGAGCCGCAAGATTACTGTAGACGTGCGCGGCGAAATCTTGGAGCTCAAGAACACCATTAACGTCATGGTGGACCAGTTGAACGCGTTCGCTGGCGAAGTCACCCGCGTGGCTCGCGAAGTCGGAACCGAAGGAAAACTCGGCGGACAGGCGGTGGTGCGCGGTGTAGGCGGTACGTGGAAGGACTTGACGGAATCGGTGAACTCCATGGCCGGCAACTTGACCAACCAGGTGCGCAACATCGCGCAGGTGACCACGGCGGTGGCCAAGGGCGATCTTTCGACGAAGATCACGGTCGATGCGCGCGGCGAAATTCTGGAGTTGAAGAACACCATCAACATCATGGTGGACCAGCTCAATTCCTTCGCTTCGGAAGTTACGCGCGTGGCCCGCGAAGTGGGCACCGACGGAAAATTGGGCGGACAGGCTGACGTCAAAGGTGTCGCCGGCGTGTGGAAGGATCTTACCGAGTCGGTAAACTCCATGGCCGGAAACTTGACAGCCCAGGTTCGCAACATCGCCGAAGTCACCACGGCGGTGGCCAGAGGAGACCTCGGCCGCAAAATCACGGTGGACGTGCGCGGAGAAATCTTGGAGCTGAAGAACACCATCAACGTCATGGTGGACCAGCTCAATGCGTTTGCGGGTGAAGTGACGCGCGTGGCCCGCGAAGTGGGTACGGAAGGGAAACTCGGCGGCCAAGCTGTGGTGCGCGGCGTCGGCGGCACGTGGAAGGATCTCACCGAGTCGGTCAACTCCATGGCCAGCAACCTCACCGCACAGGTGCGCAACATTGCGCAGGTTACAACCGCGGTGGCTAAAGGCGACTTGTCCACCAAGATTACGGTAGATGCCCGCGGCGAAATTCTGGAGTTGAAGAACACCATTAACATCATGGTGGACCAGCTCAACTCCTTCGCCTCGGAAGTAACCCGCGTGGCCCGTGAAGTGGGCACCGACGGCAAACTCGGCGGGCAGGCGGATGTGCGCGGCGTGGCCGGCACGTGGAAAGATTTGACGGACAACGTCAACCTGATGGCCGCGAACTTGACCACCCAGGTGCGCGGTATCGCGAAAGTTGTGACCGCCGTGGCTAACGGCGACTTGAAGCGGAAACTGGTCCTCGAGACCAAGGGTGAAATCGCGGAGCTGGCCGACACCATTAACGCCATGATTGATACCTTGGCGGTGTTCGCCGACCAGGTATCCACGGTCGCCCGCGAAGTCGGCATCGAAGGAAAACTGGGCGGCCAGGCGCGCGTGCCGGGAGCCGCAGGTATCTGGCGCGACTTGACCGACAACGTAAACCAGCTGGCCGCGAACTTGACCACCCAGGTGCGCGCGATTGCGGACGTGGCCATCGCGGTGACCAAGGGCGACTTGACGCGCTCGATTGCGGTGGAAGCGCAAGGCGAAGTGGAAACGCTCAAAGACACCATCAACCAGATGATCGCTAACCTGGCCGAAACCATTCGCAAGAACACCGACCAGGACTGGCTCAAGACCAACATCGCAAAGTTCACTGGCATGATGCAGGGCCAACGCGATCTGCTCACGGTAGCCAAGCTTCTATTGTCCGAACTGACCCCGCTGGTCGGCGCGCAGCACGGCGCTTTTTACCTGACGGAAAGCTCGGAGACGGAGACGACACTGAAATATTTGTCGGGTTACGCGTATACCGAAGAAAACGGAGTGCCTAAACAGTTCCGGATCGGGCAGGGGCTGGTCGGCCAATGCGCTATGGAAAAAGAGCGCATCCTGGTGACCAGTGTTCCGAACGATTACATCCGCATTAACTCCAGCCTCGGCGGGTCGGCTCCAGCCAGCATCGTAGTGCTGCCGGTGCTGTTTGAAGGCGAGGCGCGCGCCGTAATCGAGCTGGCGTCGTTCAGTCAGTTCAGCGAAGTCCACCTCGCGTTCCTGGACTTGCTGACGGAATCGATCGGTATCGTGCTCAATACCATCGCGGCCACCATGCGTACGGAAGAGTTGCTGAAGCAATCGCAGGCGCTGGCCGAGAAACTGCAGAGCCAGCAGTTGCAATTGCAGACCACCAACGCGGAGCTGCAGGAAAAGGCCCAACTCCTCGCGGAGCAGAAGACCGAGGTCGAAACGAAAAACCGCGAAGTCGAGCAGGCCAAGGCGCAGTTGGAGGAAAAGGCCGAACAGTTGGCCCTCACTTCCAAGTACAAGAGCGAATTCCTGGCCAACATGAGCCACGAATTGCGCACACCGCTCAACAACCTGCTCATTCTGGCCAGGATGTTGGCGGAAAATTCCGAAAAGAATTTGCTGCCCAAGCAGGTCAAATTTGCCGAGACCATTCACTCCTCGGGTACCGACCTGCTGGCCTTGATCAACGACATCCTCGACCTCTCCAAGATCGAATCCGGCAAGATGGACGTGGAACTCGGCCCAGTGCAGTTGACCCAGCTTCAAGACTACTGCTCGCGCACCTTCCGCCATGTCGCCGAAGGCAAGGGTCTTGACTTCACGATTGAACTCGATCCGACCATGGGAGACACGATCCACACGGACACCAAACGCTTGCAGCAGGTGCTCAAGAATCTGTTGTCGAATGCGTTGAAATTCACGGAGCATGGCTCGGTATGCCTGAAAATCTCGCGGCCGGCCTCCGGTTGGCGCAGCAACCACCCGGTGCTTGGCCGGGTGAAAAGCGTTGTAGCCTTTTCGGTAACCGATACCGGCATCGGGATCCCACAAGAAAAGCAGCGCATCATCTTCGAGGCCTTCCAGCAAGCCGACGGTACGACCAGCCGTAAGTACGGAGGAACCGGGCTGGGCCTTTCGATTAGCCGCGAACTGGCGCGTTTGCTGGGCGGAGAAATCCGGTTGGAGAGCGCCCCGGGAGTCGGCAGCACGTTTACTCTGTATCTGCCGCAGGTGTATGTCAGCACCATGCAAGCCAAGGTGACGGAATTGCCGCGTTTGCAGCATTCAGCTGATACGGCGGTGTCGGTGGAGGCGGTGGAACAAGCCACGGCCAGCAGTTTGTCGCCGCCGCGCCTGGGAGTTACCGAAATACTCGCCGAGGACCTGGTGGTTGAAGACGACCGCAACAACATCAAACCGGGAGAACCGGTGCTGCTGATTATCGAGGATGACGTGACGTTCGCGCGCATTCTTGTGGATATGGCGCACAGCAACAATCTCAAAGCGGTAGTTGCCTTGCGCGGCGCTACGGCGCTTTCTCTGGCCCGTGAGTTCAAGCCTGGCGCCGTGACTTTGGACATCTCGCTGCCAGACATGGTGGGATGGACCATCCTGGATCGCTTGAAGCATGATCCGGCAACTCGCCACATTCCAGTCCATGTGATTTCCGGTGACGACAATCGCAGGCGCGGTTTGGCACTGGGCGCGATGACCTACATGCAAAAGTCCGTGGGCAGCGGCTCGATCGATGAAGCGTTCAGCGTGATTCAGCACTCCATGGATCGCGGCGTCAGGAAGTTGCTGGTGGTGGGACAGTGCGCCCTTCGGGAAGATCTGAAACCGGTGGTCGGCGGTGACGACATTCAAATCATCGCCGCCGCCAGCGGGGAGCAGGCGCTGTCTCTGTTTGCCCGGGATCGTGCGGATGCCATCGTTGTGGATGCGCACTTGCAAGATATGGACGTGTTGCAGTTTATTCAGGAAGTGCACAAGACCGGCAAACCTCCGATCATTCTCTTCAACGACAAGAACAACGATGACGAAGTGGACTTGAGCGAGGTGAGTCAATCCGGAATCATTCGCCACGCTTCTTCGCTGGAGCGATTGCTGGATGAGACTGCCTTGCTTCTGCACCGTCCGGAATCGGTGTTGTCCGATTCGCAGCGGCAGGTTCTCGCGGAGATGCGCAAGAGCGACTCCGCCCTCGCCGACAAGAAGGTGCTGGTCATTGACGACGACCTGCGCAATATTTTCGCGCTCACCAGCCTGCTGGAGCACCATGACATCAAGGTGCTGCACGCCGAAAACGGCCGCGCCGGAATCGAATTGTTGCGCAAAACGCCGGACGTCGACATCATCCTGATGGACATCATGATGCCGGAAATGGATGGCTATGAAACCACCCAGGCCATTCGCAAAGTTCCGGCATTCCAGAACCTCCCCATCATCGCCTTGACCGCCAAAGCCATGAAGGGCGACCGCGATAAGTGCCTCGAAGCCGGTGCTTCGGACTACGTCACGAAGCCCGTGGATCTCGAGCAGCTCTTTGCCGTAATGCGGGTGTGGATCTCGCGACGCTCCGAACGCCTGCCACAGCGCGTTTCGTCGGGAGCCGTGGTATGAGCGCTCCTTCGCGACAAGCTACCGCCGCCGCGGGTGGCGCCGGTGCGGCGCCCTCCAGTGCCCATCGCGAAGAGGCTGCGCCGCAAGAGAAGGTGAAAATCCTTCTCGTCGATGACAATCCCGATAACCTGGTCTCGCTCGAAGCGGCATTGGACTCCCTCGGCCAACAGCTGGTCTCGGCGCGCTCCGGCACCGAAGCTTTGCGCCACCTGCTGGAAAATGATTTCGCGGCAATTCTTCTGGATGTCAAGATGCCGGACATGGATGGTTTCGAAACAGCCGAGCTGATTCGCTCGCGGAAACGCAGCCAGCATACTCCCATTTTGTTCTTGACCGCCTATCGCAACGAGGAACACCTGTTTCGCGGTTACGACCTTGGCGCCGTCGATTTCTTGTTCAAGCCCATCGTGCCGGAAATACTGCGCTCTAAGGTAGCTGTTTTTGTGGAATTGAGCCGCAGTGCGCAGCGCCAGCGCCGGCAAGCGGAGATATTGGCGAAAGCGGAACTCAAGTTCCGCTCGTTGCTCGAAGCCGCGCCCGACGCCATGCTGATCACCACCGCCGAAGGCCAGATCGTCCTGGCCAACTCGCGTGCGGATGATCTGTTCGGCTACACTCGCCAGGAGTTGCTAGGCAGCAATATTCGTGTTCTGGTGCCTTCCTGGACCCTGAGCACTTATCACGCGGGAGAACTGGCCTCAGTCTGCAAAGATGGCTCCACGTTTCCGTCGGAGATCAGTTCCAGTCCGTTACAGACCGAGGAAGGTCTCTTGATCACCAGCGCCATTCGCGACATCAGCGAAAGAAAGCGCGCCGAGCAGCGTATCGCCGAACAAACGCAGCAGTTGCACGATGCCAATCGCGAGTTGCGCCATCTTTCCTCGCGTATCGTCGCCATTCGAGATGACGAACGCCGCCGGCTCGGCCGCGAGCTGCATGACAGCCAGGGTCAATATCTGGCGGCCATCAAGATGAACCTGGAAATGATCGAAACCACCGAGGCCGCGCTCTCTACCATGCAGAAATCGGCGTTGACCGAAGCCATTACCCTCCTGGAACGTTCCATGCGCGAGATTCGCGTCATTTCCCATCTCCTCCATCCGCCTTTGCTCGACGAGATTGGACTGCAAGCGGTCGTGCCCTGGTACCTGAGTAGTTTTTCCGAGCGCAGCGGCATTCAAATCGATCTCGAAATGCCCGCCGACATTTCCAAGCTCCCCGACCAGGTCGAACTCGCCGTTTTTCGCGTTCTGCAGGAGTGCTTGACCAACGTTCACCGCCACTCTGGCAGCAAATCCGCCACGGTCAAAATCCTTCCCGAAGAAAGCGGCGTCACTCTGGAAGTCGGCGATCAGGGCAAGGGGTTGAGCTCGCAAGAGGGTGCAGACCCTGTTCTGGGGGTGGGCATCACTGGAATGCGCGAGCGGGTCCGAGAGCTGGGCGGACATTTCGAGATTAATTCCGGCGGCGCCGGCACCATCGTACGCGCCGTGTTCCCGCTGGGCGACCGCATGGACACGCACGCCGCAAAACTTCAATCGGACCCGGTCTAGTCCGGACAATTGTCTTCCGCCTTCGCACGCTTCACCTGGTCTGCGCACTTTACGAATGGAGGGCCAGCCGCACTGATAGTTCATCTTTTCCCTGCCATCAGGGATACAATCCCTCCCATTGTCGTTATGGAGAGCCCCGTGGGAGACGAACGTCGCCGCACTCCCCGTTATCCTTTCATCGCTACCGCGGAGGTGACCGATCAATCTTCGCAGTCGAACATTTCTGCTCGCGTCACTGAGCTGAGCCTCCATGGCTGCTATCTGGACATGCCCACTCCCTTACCGAAAGATTGCCTGGTCAATATTAAAATTTATTCCGAGGGTCAGTTTTTCGAAGGCTCCGGTACGGTCGTTTACTCCCAGCCGAATCTTGGCGTGGGCATCAGCTTTCGTGATGTTCGGCCGCAATTCCTTAATGTGCTGAAGCGCTGGCTGCTCGCTGCCGCGGTCAGTAAGTATGGCCCCAAGCCTTAACCCGAACCGCGATTTTTGGAGAAAGTATATCGGAGAGCTTATTCCGTCTTCTTATCCGTTCGCCATGAGGAGTAGAGCACGTCGGCCAGGTGCACCGCGTTTCTGCCTGTGCTTTGCCGGATTTGCTCGCGGCAGCTGAAGCCGTCGGCGATCACGATCGTTTCGGGCGCCGCTGCTCGAACCGCCGGCAACAACGCGCGCTCGCCCACCGCTTGCGCCACGGCGTACTTCTCCCGCTCGAATCCGAACGGTCCGGCCATTCCGCAACAGCCCGTCTCCGGGCATTCGAGGTCCGCACCCATCCGCCGCAACAACGATTGCTCGTCGTCCATTTTCATCAAGGATTTGTGATGGCAATGCCCGTGCAGAAGCACCTTCGCGGATAGCCTCGGAGGCTCATACCCGATCGCGTATTTCTCTAGGAATTCACTGAGCAAAAAGGTCTGCTGCGTCAATCGTACGGCGCGCGCCTCATTCGGGAACAAGTTGCGCAGTTCATCTCGAAACACGGAAGCGCAACTCGGTTCCAGCACCACCACCGGCAGCCCCGCATCAATTTCTTCGCCCATGGCCTCCAGGATTGCCTTCAGGTATTGCTTGGCTCTATCGAGCAGACCGAAGTCATACAATGGCCGGCCGCAGCACAAATCTGTCTGCATACATTTCACGGAGAAGCCGGCCTGTTCCAACACCTGCAAGGCCGCGCGGCCGGTCTCCGGGTGGAAATAATTGTTGAAGGTGTCTATCCACAGAAGCACTTTTTTCTTTCCGGAGTCCTCCACCGGCTCAAGCAGCTCAGGCCGCTCGCTGCGCACCCATCGCCGGAAACTTTGGCTAGCCAGCCGCGGTATTTGGCGCTGCGGCGCCAGCCTCAGAAGCCATCCTAGCAGGGGTCTGATCCCCGGCACATCGCTGCAGAAGTTGGCGATCGCCGGAGCCATCGAGGCCCATTTCGCCCAAACGCCGATCATCCCAAACGCATAAGCGCGCAAAGGCCGCCGCTTGTTTTCGTAATAATGCGAGAGAAATTCGGCCTTGTACGTGGCCATATCGACATTTGCCGGGCATTCGGATTTGCACGCTTTGCACGAAAGACACAGCTCGAGCGATTTTTTAACGTGCTCGTCATTCCAACCGTCGCACAGCACTTCCCCTTGCAACAGTTCGAACAGCATGTGCGCTCGTCCACGGGTACTATGTTCTTCTTCCCGGGTGGCCATATAAGTCGGGCACATCGTGCCGCTATCGTCTTTACGGCAGGCCCCCAGCCCGATGCACCGCAGCGTAGCTTTGGCCAGCGATCCCTCATCGTCGGGATATTGAAAATGCGTCTCCGGTTTCATCGGCCGGTAGTCCGCGCCGAGCCGTAAATTTTCCGTCGGCAGGTACGCATCGACGACTTTGTGCGGATTGAGCTTGTTCTCCGGGTCCCAGGCGCGCTTGAACTCGCCAAATGCTTTTACCAGCTCCGGCCCAAACATTTTCGGAAGCAGCGCGGCGCGCGATTGCCCGTCGCCGTGCTCTCCGGAAAGCGACCCGCCATAGGAAACCACCAAATCGGCTGCGCGTTCGATAAACTCGCGGTATCGGCGGACGCCAGCTTCGCTTTCCAGGTCAAACGTCACGCGCATGTGCACGCAGCCGTCACCGAAATGCCCGTAAAACGCTCCCCGATATTGATATTCGTTCATCAGCTTGCGAATATCGCGCAAATATCCCCCGAGCTTTTCCGGCGCGACCGCCGCGTCATCCCAGCCTTCCCACTCCGCTGCCGCTCCCGGAGCGAACGCCGCCGCACGCGGCCCCGCTTCTCGGATCTGCCAGACCGCCTTGGCCTCCATCGCCGAATACAGCCGCATCGCGGGCGGTGCAACAACCTTCTTCAGGTGTTCCATCAATTTCCGTGCCGCGTCGCTTGCCTCCCTGGCGTCATCCGCTCCGAACTCCACCAGTAAGAACCCGCCGCCCGCGGGCAGCAGGTCCAGATGCGGCGCTCTCTTTCTCCGCAGGCCGTCCACAATGCTTCCTTCAAAGCCCTCCAGCCCGATGGGCCGGAATTCCAGGATTTCCGGAACGTGGTCGGCGGCGTGGAACGCATCCTTATATCCCAACCCAACCAGCGCGCGGTGCTGCGGGCTATGAATCAGCCTCAGCTTGGCCTCCAGCACGATGGCGCAGGTTCCTTCCGTTCCCACCAGTGCGCGCGCCACGTTATATCCGTTCTCGGGCAGCAATTCATCCAGGTTATATCCGGAAACGCGCCGGGGAATTTTAGGAAAGCGGGCGCGGATCAGGCTGGAATGTTCGTCGCGTATGACTCGCAGAGAATTGTAAATCTCTCCCCGCCTGCCGCCTTGCGCAACAATCGCTTCCAATTCGTTCTGGCTGGTGGGCCTCACGCTCATCTGCGAGCCGTCGTACAGCAAAATGCGCAGCTCTTCGACGTTGTCCACCGTCTTTCCGCCCAGCAGCGAATGCGTGCCGCACGAATTATTTCCAATCATGCCGCCAATGGTGCAGCGATTGTGGGAAGAAGGGTCCGGGGCAAACGTTAGTTGGTGCCGCTCCGCGCGGTTGCGTAAGGTGTCCAGCACCAGCCCAGGCTGCACGCGGGCGAATTGTCCGACGGCGTCCAGCTCAAGAATTCGGTTCATGTACTTCGTGAAATCCAGTACTACCGCGACATTGCAGCATTGCCCCGCCAGGCTGGTCCCCGCGCCCCGCGGCAGCACCGGCGCTCCAAACTCGCGGCAAGCCGCCACGGCCGCCACCACGTCTTCATCGTCGCGCGGCAGCACCAGTCCGATGGGAATCTGCCGGTAGTTGGAACCGTCTGTAGCATAGAGGGCGCGGCTCCCTCGATCGAAGCGAACATCGCCTTTCACACCACGCCGCAACTCATGCTCCAGTTCCGCCGCGGCGGCGAAGGTGTCGACGGATTTTCCGTGAGAGCTAAGTGGCAGTGGCGGGCGTGGAATCAAGGCCAGCCTACTTTAGAACAACTTGCCGGGGGCACATACGTCGATCTTTCGATCCGCCGGGCGGCCCCATGAGATCGTACGCTTGCTTAGCGGCTCTCAGTCGCCGGTTTGACGATCAACGCCGGGACTTCCTTTTGCTTCACCAAGTCGTCGTAAGATTTCACGTCGCTGGAGACGATCGCCTTCCATTTCGTCAATTGCTCATCGACGGCGGCGCTCAGCATATCGAACACTTCATACGATTGTTTCGTCGGGGCGGAATCCGCGCTGCCAACCACGCCTCCCAGAGCTACCAGGTGATTGTTCAGCCGCACCGGAAAATTCAACACGTCCTGGCCGCTCTTGGCCTTGGTTTGAATCAAGGCCTCCTCGACCTCCGTCATTTTCTTGTCCAGCGATTTTCCGGCGTCGGCGATCGGCTTGGCGCGCGGGTCGTCCTTCAGCCGCTTGTTGATTGCGTTCATCTGCTCCCGCAAATCGCGGATCTGGTTGATGGCGTCATCGGTTTCCGTGACCTTGTCGCGAATCTTGAGCAGCAGCGCGAACTGCTTTTCCAGATCGGCTTGCTTCACCGTCAGGCGCGGATCGGCTCTGATTTCCAGGGGCGCGGTGTAGCTCGTCCCCAGCACCGTGAGCTTCACTTGGTATTTTCCGGGAAGCGCGCGCGGCCCGCTGGTGCTGCCGCCCCACAGGGGCGCGTGGGGCACTTTACTGGCGCCCTCATAATCCAAATCCCAAACGAAGCGGTTCAATCCAGCTTCGAGGGGAAGCGTACCGGCATTGCGGTCCGGCGCGCGAAAGCCTTCCTCTTGATCACCATCTTCATCCTTCTTGGGAAAATGACGAATCACTTTTCCGGAAGCATCGAGGATATCAAGCGTGACCTTTGGCGCTTCATCCTCGGATTTCGCGTCGGGCTTTGCGGCTGCCTCCTCGCTTGGGGCCGGCTGTTTCGGGTCGCCTTCTTTCTTCTCGGTCTCCTTCTTCCCGGCATCCGCCTTCTTCAAGGATGTTTTCAGCCAGTAATCGATCACCGCGCCAGCCGGCGGATTTTTCCCGGTGTTCGGGCCGCCACCGAAGAATGAGCCACGGAACAAAGTGTGACTTGCCGACGCCGGGGTAAATAAATGCGCCGCATCCTGCGGTACCGCATCGCTGTATTGTTCCAGCGGCGTAATGTCGTCGAGCACCCAGAAGCTACGACCATGCGTGGCCACCACTAAATCATTATTCTTCACCACCAGGTCGTTGACCGGCGAGACCGGCAGATTCAGCTGCAACGGCTGCCATTGCGCCCCATCATTGAAGGACACAAACACGCCGGCTTCCGTACCGGCAAAAAGCAGGTTTGTGCGTCGCGGATCGGCTCGCACCGCATGAACATAAACATTCGCCGGAATGCCATTCACCAGCGTGCTCCAAGTTTTCCCAAAATTGGTAGTCTTGAAAACGTATGGCGCGAAATCGTCCATCTTGTGCCGCTCCACGGCCACATACGCGGTGCCCGCATCTTTTTCCGAGGCTTCGATCATGCTGACCGTGCCCCATTCCGGCATGGCCTTGGGGGTAACATTCTCCCAGTGCTGCCCGCCGTCGCGCGTCAATTGCACCAGGCCGTCATCGGTCCCTGCCCAGATCAAATCCTTCTGAGCGGGCGACTCCACCACCGAAAAAATGGTGTCGTACACTTCCACGCCGGTATTGTCTTTCGTGATCGGACCACCGGAGGCCTGCTGCTTTTGTCTGTCGTTCCGCGTCAAATCCGGGCTGATGATGCTCCAGCTCATTCCCGCATCGGTGGTCTTGAAAAGAACCTCGCCGGCAAAATACAAGGTTTTCGGATCGTGCGGAGAAAATACGATGGGCTCGGTCCACTGGAAGCGATGTTTTACATCGGCGGCGGCCCAGCCGATAGGATTCACCGGCCACGGATTTATCGATTGCAATTCGCCGGTGCGATGATCGTAGCGCGTGATTTCTCCGCCATACGAGCCGGCGTAAACGATCTGCGGATCCTTGGGATCGGGCGCGATGTAGCCGCTCTCCCCGCCACCGACGTCGTACCAATCCGGCCGGTCAATCCCGCCCTCGGCGCTGGCGCTGGCGATTCCCACCGTGGAGTTGTCCTGCTGTGCGCCGTAAATGTAATAAGGAAAGCGATCGTCGGTAGTGACGTGATAAAACTGCGCGGTGGGCTGGGTGTATTCGCTGGTCCAGGTCTGCGCCCCATCCGTGCTGATGGTCGCGCCGCCATCATTGCCGTTGATCAATCGCTTGGGATTGGTGGGATCGATCCACAGCCCGTGATTGTCCCCGTGCGGCACACGCAACGCGGTGAAAGTCTTGCCGCCATCGTTGGAACGGTATACGCCGGTGTTTAAGATATAGACGGTGTCCGCTGATTTCGGATCGGCGAAGATGTGCGAGTAATACCAGGCTCGCTGCCGAAACCGGTGATCATCGGTCAGAAGCTGCCAGTTCTCGCCGCCGTCATCGGATCGGTAAATGCCGCCCTTTTCCGCTTCGATGACCGCCCATACACGGTTCGGGTTTGCTCCAGAAACCGTTACGCCGATCCGCCCGATCACCGTCTCCGGCAGACCATGCGCCTTGATTTCTTTCCAGGTCGTGCCGCCATCCGCCGAACGGTACAACCCGCTTCCGGGCCCGCCGCTGTCCATGCTCCAGGGAGTACGCTTGGCTTGCCAAAGCGCCGCGAACAAAATATTGGAATTATTGGGGTCGAAGGTGATGTCGATCGCGCCGGTCTTGGCGTCCTTATATAAAACTTTCTCCCACGTCTTTCCGCCGTCGCGCGTGCGGAACACTCCGCGCTCTTCGTTCTCCCCAAACGGATGCCCTAGCGCGGCGACGAATGCGATGTCCGGATTCTTCGGGTTCACAATCAGGCGGCCAATGGCATGCGTGTCGCCGAGGCCAATAGACTTCCAGGTCTTGCCTGCATCTATGGATTTGTACACTCCGTTCCCGCCCACGATGTTGCCGCGAATGCACGCTTCCCCGGTGCCCACATAAATGGTATTGGGGTCCGATTCGGAAATGGCCAGCGCGCCGATGGAAGGCGAAGCATCCTTTTGCTTGTCAAAGAGCGGCTTCCAATTGAGGCCGCCGTCCGTCGTCCTCCAGACGCCGCCGGCGACGCCGCCAAAATAATATGTATTGTCCTGCCCCACCACGCCGGCCACAGCCAGAACGCGGCCGCCGCGAAACGGGCCAATCAGGCGGTAAGTTAGCGCCTTCCACGGCCCTTTATCCTCCTCATCGTCGATCTTGGCTTTTTCAGCTTCGCCAGTGGATGGTGCGCTCTCCTGTTTCTTCTCGGCGGTGTTTACGGCGGGTTTCTTCGACTTCTGTTTCTGGCCTAATGCAGGCACAGCCACCAGACTGAACAGCGCTAAAGCGGCAAGGATTCGCAACGTTTCCTCCACAGGGCGTAAATGGGAAAAGGCATCCTAAACGCTCGCGGCCCACAAGAAAAGCGAAATATCGTCTGGCCCCACGTCATAAGGCCGGCCGCGATGCGAAAACTTGCGGATTGATCAGAGTCAATCGGAACCGGAATTACGTGCCGAAGCACGGAAGCGGCCAAAGAATCGCCCGGCGAACACCGGCCATGGCAGCGCTTCCAATTCCGCCAGGTAGGAATACGCAACCGGCACCACCAGCAACGTCAGCAGCAAGCATAGCGTTTGACCGCCAATGATGGTCACGGCGATCGAAGCGCGTTGCTCCGATCCCGCTCCAATGCCAATGGCCACCGGGATCAGCCCGGCCACGATGGAAAGTGTGGTCATCAAAATCGGCCGCAGCCGCACGCGATTGGCTTCCAGCAATGCTTCCTGCAAAGGCATCCCTTCCTCAGCCCGCAAACGATTGGTGTAATCCACCTGCAAAATTCCATTTTTCTTCACGATGCCCAGCAGCAGAAACATTCCCAGCGCGCTCCACAGGCTCAGCGCACGTCCGGTGATCCACAGCGAGAGCAGCGCGAACGGGATACTCAGCGGCAGAGTAAGCATAATAATGAACGGATACGCGAAATTCTCAAATTGCGCGGCCAAAACCATATACATAAAAATGGAAGCCAGCAGCATGGCCAGAAGAAGGTTCCACGTGGTTTCTTCCAGCACCTTCACTTGCCCCGTAAATCGATAGGAGTATCCCGGCGGCAACCCGATTTCCTTGATCGACTGCACCGTATGCGCCGCGCCCAGATCCAGCGGATACCCAGAAGCCACGTTGGCGTACACCGTAACCTGAAATTCCCGGTTGTAGCGCCACAGCGTCGCCGGGCCCGCCCCGCGCACGATCGACGCAACATTTTCCAGCCGCACCTGCCCCAGTTTGCTCGAAGGCACCATCATCCGCGCCAGCACATCGGGATTGTCCCGCTGCGACGGCAGCAGTTGCATAGTCACCGGATACTGCTCCGAGCCTTCCTTAAATCGCGTAATCTCGTCTTCCCCGGAATAGAACAGCCGCACCGCGTCGCTGATGTCCGTCATCCGCACGCCGATATCCGCGGCTCGTTGCCGGTCCACCTTCACTTGCAGCTCCGGCGTGTTCAGGTTGAGGCTCGGATTTACGTCCACCAACTCCGGATACTTCATCATCAATCCCGCTACTCGTTCACTGATCTCCGCCAGTTGCGTCAAGTCCGGGCCTCGAATCACCGCCCCGATCGGGAAATAGGTTTCGCCGCCGAACACCGAAGGCAGCCGCACGTTGTAAATGGTGTTGCGATATTGCGACAGGATGCCGCGCACCAGCGTAGCCACCTGCTCGTGGTTTTTCTTCCGCTCGCTGCGCGGCACCAGCACGATAAAAAAGTGCGCGTGATTGGTCGGCCCGTGGGTCAGCGATTGAACGAACGCCACTTCCGGAAGCGCTACAATCTTCTCCGCCATCTCGCTGGCCTGCTGCGTGGTTTTTTCCAGAGAAGTGCCCTCGGGAATGGTGAACGAGCTGTTCAATTCACCCTGGTCGTCGGACGGAATCCAGTCGCGCCCCACCATCTGGTACAACCCAAATGTCGAGAGAAACGTCATCACGCAAATCAGTACAATCACGCCGCGATGCGCCAGCGACCAGCGCAACATGCGCAGGTACAGTCCCTCCGTGGCGTGGATAATCCCCGAAGCGTGATGTTTTCTGTCGCTTTCGCTGACCCGCAGCAGCCGCGAACTCATCATCGGCGTCAGCGTGAACGCCACCAGCAACGACACCAGAATCGCCATGGCCATGGTCCAGCCAAACGAATTCACGTACTTCCGCGCGTAACCGTTCATGAACGCAATGGGCAGAAAAATAATCACCAGCGAAAGCGTCGTGGCCATCACCGCCAGCCCGATCTCCCGGGTGGCCTCAATCGCCGCGGTCACGCGATCCTTCCCCTTCTCCTCCATGAACCGGTAAATATTCTCCAGCACGATAATCGCGTCGTCGATTACGATGCCCACCGCCAGCGTCAGCGCCAGCAGCGTCATATTGTTCAGCGAAAAATCCATCCCCCGCATCAGCGTAAACGTGGAAATAATCGACGCCGGAATCGCCACCGCCGCGATCAGCACCGCCCGCCAGTTGCGCATGAACAGCCACACAATCGCGCTGGCCAGGATGCTCCCCAGGATCAGATGCTCCAGCAGCGAATGCACC
The DNA here is from genome assembly GCA_035309625.1 of Candidatus Acidiferrum sp. Lineage (GTDB taxonomy): Bacteria > Acidobacteriota > Terriglobia > Acidiferrales > UBA7541 > Acidiferrum. Next base: position 51,321 of record DATGEY010000131.1, on the reverse strand, counting down.
GAAGCCTTGATGAAATCGGAAATGTCGTGCACTACCTGCAGTTGCACTCCCGGCGGCAACTGCGCGCGCAGCTCCTCCAATTTATTCTTCACGTCGTCGGCCACCCGCACCGTGTTCGTCCCCGATTGCCGCACCACCTGGATGGCCACCACTTCCTGCCCCGGAACATTTTTGCGAAACAGCGCCGACCACGTCCGCAGCTCCTGCGCCCCATCCTCCACTTGCGCCACGTCACGCACCCGCACCGGAGTTCCGCCGCGCGTTCCAATCACGATGTCGCCAAACTGTTCCGCCGATACCACTCGCCCCAGCGTGCGCAGTCCCAGTTCCTGCGGCCCGGTAATCATCCGGCCGCCCGGCGCTTCGATGTTTTCCCTCCGCAGCGCATCCCGCACGTCCAGTACCGTAAAATTGTGCGCTGTCAGCTTTTGCGCATCGAGCAGCACGCGAATCTGCCGCGCCTGCCCGCCATTCAATTCCACGCTGCCCACGCCATCGACGGTTTGGATTGCCCGCCGAATCTGCTTATCCGCAACCTCGGTAAGCTCGCGCCGCCCGATCGGTCCGCTGACCAACAAGGTCAGAATCGGATCGGACTGCGGATCGAGCTTGGTAATCACCGGCGGCAGCGTGTCGCGCGGCAACCGGTCAATCGCTCCCGCCACCTTCTCCCGAATATCCTGCGCCGCCCCTTCAATGTCCCGCTCCAGCACAAAGGTGCACGTAATATCCGCGAAGCCCTCACTGGAATACACGCTGATCTCATCAATCCCGCTCACCGAAGAAATCGCATCTTCCAGCGGCAGCACCACCCCGGTCACCACTTCTTCCGGAGTCGCTCCCGGCAACTGCACATTCACATTAATCGTTGCAGGATCGGCCTTCGGAAACAGATCCACCGCCAGCCCGCGGTACGAAAACACTCCCAGCGTCACCAAAAAGGCGATGAGCATCACCGTGAACACGGGATACTTGACGCAAGTTTCGGCCAGTTTCATGGGTATCTACGCTGAACGAATCAAACGAAACGTCTCTTATTTGAGCGCCGGTATGCCCGCGTCGGGTTTTTCTTCCACCGTGGCGCCGTCGTGCAAATCCCCGGAAATAGCCACCGCCACGCGGTCTCCCGGTTTCAACCCGTCGGCCACTTCAAATCGCCGCCCGTGGGTATCTTCCGTTTGGCCAGCCGGACGAATCTGCCGTTCCGACACGTGATTACCGTTCACCAGAAAAACCTTGTACACCCCATAGCGGTAATTCACCGCCCGTTCCGGAAGGAAAATCGTTTTTTCTTCTTTTTCGCTCGGTATCGACGCCTGTACAAAAAAGCCCGGCTTCAGCCTGCCGTCCAGGTTCACCAGCAACGCTTCCGCCTCAAACGTCCGCGAATCCTGCGACACCGCCGGATTGATTCGCGAAACCTTTCCATGAAATGTCTCTCCCGGGAAAGCCTCCACCTGCAGATCCACCAGCGCGCCGTCGCGCACCCAGCCGGCCCACCGCTCCGGAACCGCGAGCAGCGCGCGCAAGCGGTCCGTGCGCACCAGCACCATTACCGGGCTCTGTACCCGCAGGTATTCGCCGGGATGCACATTCCGAGTCTTGATCGAGCCGGGGAATGGAGCCCGAATGGTGGCGTCACTCAGCTTTTTTTCCGCCAGCTTTTCGCTGGCCTCGGTGGAAATCAGCAACGCCTTCAGCCGGTCCACTTCCTGCAGCGCCACGTTGTAACTGGCCTGCGCGCTTTGAAAGCGGCTGGCCGCTTCATCGAGCTGCTGCTCCGAAATCAAGTGGTCCTTGAACATCTCTCTCGCGCGCTTATATTTTCCATTCGCGTCAAACAGGTCCGCTTCCGCGCGCTGCACCGATGCAATGGTTTTTGGATCGCTGGGCGGGGGATCGTTCGGTCCCACCCCCAGCTGCGCGCATACTTGCCGCACTTGCCCGCGCTGCCGGTCCACCTCGAATTGCAGCTCCTGCGGGTCCAACACGATGAGCGGCTGCTGCTGGCGGACCGTATCTCCAACGTCGGCCAGCACCTCCACCACTCGGCCTTCCACCTCGGAACTGAGGATGCTTTCTTCCAGGGCAAACAGCGTGCCCACCGCCTGCACCCGTCGTTGCGCTTTCTCTTCCGCCACCGTGTACAGGTGCACCGGCATGGGATGCGCCGCGTCTCCCAGCACGTGGCTGGATGGCGAACGAGCGCACCCGCCCATCAGCGCGGGCAGCGTCAAGCAGCCCAGCAGGAGGGCGCGCCGGTAAGATGCCTGCTGGATTGGCCCCTGGTTATGGTCAGAACGCACGATGCTGTTTTGTCCCGTCTGGTCTTTCGACGCGCCGCCCGCGCTTACGTTTCGGCCGTATGTCATCCTTGGCGCCAATCGCCCGGAAATGGCTTAAGGATTATGCCGCTAATGCAGCCCGCTAATCTAGCGCTCTTGGTGACGGGCTACTTATCCTGGCCGTAATACGCGTCGCGGCCGTGTTTACGGCGAAAATGCTTGTGGTGCAGGTGCTGCGATAGCGTGCGCGCTTGCGGGTTCGCGGCGATCGTTTGCGATGCCATGGCCGCGATCTCTTCCACGATTACCGCGATGTCCGCGGCCTCCGCCGGCGTAGCGCCCCAGCAGAACGGCGCGTGCCCGGCCACCAGTACAGCCGGCACTTCCAGCGGATCGAGCTTCGCGAAGCGCCGCACGATCGCCAGTCCGGTATTCAACTCATAATCGGTGCGAACCTGCGCTGCGCTCAGCTGCTGGGTCACCGGAATCGGTCCGTAGAAATAATCGGCGTGGGTGGTCCCGAAACAAGGGATTTCGCGTTGCGCTTGCGCCCAGGCCGTCGCTGCCCGCGAATGGGTGTGCGCAATCCCTCCAATCGAGGCGAACTTACGATAAAGAATCAAGTGGGTGGGAAGATCGGAAGAAGGCCGCAGGGTGCCCTCCACAGTTTTTCCGTCCAGGCCGGTGACCACCAGATCTTCCGGCTTCATTTTCTCGTAAGCGACGCCGCTCGGCTTGATCACCACCAGACCTTCGTCGCGCGCGATGCCGCTGGCGTTGCCGAAGGTATAGAGCACCAGTCCCCGCCGCACCAGTTCCAGATTGGCTTGCAATACTTCTTCACGGAGAGCTTTGAGCCTCATGCACTTCCTCGGGCAGCGGCGGCCACTCGCCGCAAAGTCGGAAGAATGGAGCCGACCGGCACCGCCGGTGAATTGGTACTGCCGAAAGCAAAGTATAGATCGCGATACACAATATAAAGCTCCTGGTACGTTTGCGCGGCTTTGCCATCCGCTTCGACCACCCGATATTCGGGGCAGAGAGCGTCTTGCGCTTCCTCGAGGGTGCGAAACGCGCCGGCCGCCAGCGCGGCAAAAATCGCCGAGCCCAGGCTGGTCACGTCCGTCTTGGGAATGAGCACCGGCTTTCCCAGCACATTTGCGTAAACCTGGTTGAGCACTTCGTTCTTCTGCGGGATGCCTCCAGCATTAATCACCCGCCGAATCGGAACGCCATTCTGTTCCATCCGCTCCAGAATAACGCGAGTGTGAAACGCCGTGCCCTCAATTGCCGCGAATAATTCGTCCTGGGCGCTATGCGTCAGATGCCATCCCACCGTGATGCCGCCGAGCTCCGGATTGACCAGCACGGTGCGGTCGCCATTGTCCCAGGTCAGCCGCAGCAAACCGGTTTGCCCCGCCCGGTAGGAAGCCAGGCCCTGCGATAAGGCGGCCACGCTGCTATTCGCGCGGCGCGCGATCGCTTCAAAAATGTCTCCGGTGGCGGACAGCCCCGCTTCCACGCCGGTTTTCCGTGGATGTACCGAGCCCGGCACCACGCCGCATACGCCGGGGATCAGCCGGGTGTCGTCGCTCATGGCAATGATGCAGGTCGAAGTTCCCACCACGTTGACCACGTCACCCGTCCGGGCCCCGGCTCCCACTGCGTCCCAGTGCGCGTCGAAGGCGCCCACCGGTATAGGAATGCCGGCGCGCAGCCCCAGTTTTGCCGCCCATTGCGGAGCCAGGCTCCCGGCGAGCTGATCGCTGGTTGCATAACGCCCCGCCAGTTTCCCGCGCACACCTTTCAGTAGCGGATCGACATCGCTTAGAAATTCTTCACTGGGCAGGCCGCCGAGCGATGCGTTCCACATCCACTTGTGTCCCATGGCACAAACCGAACGGGGAGCCGCGGCGGGGTCGCTGATGCCGCATAGAACCGCGGCCACCATGTCGCAATGCTCAAACGCGGTGGCGAAACGTTCACGCTTCTCCGGATTGTGCCGCAACCAGTGCAGCAGTTTGGAGAAACCCCATTCCGAGGAATAAATTCCTCCGCACCAATCAATGGCCGGCAGTTTCTGGCGGTGCGCCGCTTCGGTAATCTGGGCGGCTTCCCGCCAGGCGCGATGGTCACACCACAGGTAATACTCGTCGAGCGGCTGCAGCTTGTCGTCTACGGGGATTACGCTGGACCCGGTGGTGTCGATGGCCAGTGCGGCAACCTGGTCGCCGGAGATTTTTGCCGCCGCGACGGCCTTGCGCGTGGCTTCCGCCAGCGCCTGCATGTGATGGTCATGGCCTTGCGTGGCATAGTCGGGATCGTCTTTCTTGCGGTGCAGCGGATATTCCGCTATGCCGGAACCCAGGCGTCCGCGCTCCGTATCGACGATCGTCACGCGCACGCTGAGCGTGCCGAAATCTGCGCCCGCTACGATGGCCATGAGTTGTTTTCCAAGTTGGATTGCGCTCGCGGCTGCGTCATCGCGTGCTTACGCGTGCGCGTACATGTCCCAGCCGAGGTAGCGAGTGGTGGCCTCATGAATCACCGGCGCCACCGTGGAAAAATTCGCAGCCACGTGGTGCTCGAAGCCATTTTCGCAGATGTAGCGCAGCAGTTTCTGCATGTTCGGAATTTCCACCACTCCCGCGCCGCCGAAGGTCTCCAGCGGATCGTCGGTGAAGCGCCCCTCTCCGGAATAACCGCGGATTTTTCCGTTGAGGTCGTCGGTCGAGAAGCGCGCGTAGCTCATGGCCCCCGCCTTGACCTTGCCGACGCAGGTGCCGAAGGTGTTTTCTTTCCCCACCGTGCCGGCGATGATGGCCTGAAAATCCATTTGCACGTCTTTGAAAAAGTGCTTGGGCAGGTTGCTGCAGTGGAAGCAGACCGCTTTGTTCGGATCGCTGCCGTAGTTGTTGTTCCAGTCCAGCAAAGCGCTGGGCGTTTGCGAAGCCAGTTGCAGCGCGTGCATGCCCAGGACGCCGCAGACATCCACCTCGCAGGCGCTGGAGAGCAGCGAATCGCTCATCATGCTCATCACCGTGCAAGGCACCACGCCGAGATTCTCCTCCAGCGAAGTCCAGCACTGCACCGCGCTGATCTGCACCTGGGCCGTGTGCATCCAGTCGTCAATCACCGCCCCCAGCTTGGCCATTTTCAGCAGTGCCGCTTGCGGAATGCCGCTGGTGGTTACGTAGCGCTCAATGTTCTTCAGCTTTTGCATCGCGCGCTCATCGTCGTCTTTCATGCGCCCTATACGCCCGATCACCTCGGAGAGGTCCAGCGTCTCCACGGTGATGCCGTTAGCCTCAAGCAACTTCTCGCTGTAGCGCACGGTGTTGAACGCGGCCGGCCGCGCGCCGATCGCACCCACGCGAAGATTGCGCAGCCCCTTCACCACCCGGCACACTCCGGAGAACCATTCGAGATCCTTCTTGAATTCCGCGGAACTTGGCGCTTCGGTGTGTAAAGCGGTCAGCGAGTAGGGAATGCCATATTGCTTCAGGTTGTTGCAGGCTGACATTTTTCCGCAGAAGCTGTCGCGGCGATGCGCGATGGTCATTTTGCCCGGCGCATCGGGAGTCGCTTGTATCAGCACCGGAACATCCAGCCGCGTGAGCCGCAAGGTATCCGCAATGGCGCGCTCGTCGCCAAAGTTGGGCAGCGATACGATCACGCCGTCAATCTCATTGCCATGCGACCGAAACAGGTCCGCGCAGCGCCGCGCGTCGGCGTAGGTTTCCACCGATCCGAATTTGCTCTCCTCCGGGGTCAGGCAGAACGCCTGGTGCCCCTGCTCGCCAAGCACCCGCAGGATCTCTTCACGGCCATCGCGCGCCAGCACGTCGGGAAAAAAACCACGATTCCCGATGATTACGCCGAACCTGCTCACAAAACCCTCCGCGGCCGGAATTTATGGATGTACACACCGCCCAGCAGCACCATCAGCCCGCCCCACCACACGGGAGCGTGCAGATTGGCCAACACCGTGGAAGGCAGATCGTTCCATTCCGCGATCCCGCTGGCCAGAATCAGGGCGCCATAGGTCAGCAACAGCAAGCCGACGAAGAACCATACGGGAATAATGTGACGACTTTCGCTCATGTGCCCTACCAGAAGATGAGTTGCAGAATCACGAACAATGCTACCGCCACACACGCCCAGAAAATAGGCTTCTGCAACAACGATACGTTTTCTTCCCTGGGGATCGGCGTGAACCCGTACACCAGGCCGGCCAGTTCCGCCTCCGGCTTGGGGGCAGTGACTAAACTCACTGCCACGGTGACGATCACGCACATCAGGCAAGACCACAGCGCCTGATACATATCTTGCGCCAACCCCTTGGCCAGCGGCGACAGCGCAAATACGGCAACAAGGTTGTGATCGATTTTCATCGAAAAGAAAATGCCAATCGCGGTCAATGTCCCGGCCAGCAACCCTAGAAATCCGCCGAGCGACGTCGCCCGTTTCCACAGCATGCCGATCAACACGGTTCCAAAGAGCGGCGCGATGAAAAAGCTAAACAGCGCCTGCACATAGTCCATGATGCTGGCAAAACCCATGGCCAGATACGCCGTGCCAATGCTGATAAACAACCCGATAATCGTGCACCGGCGGCCCATCGAAACGTAGTGCTGGTCGGTGGCCGTTTTGCGGATGAACGGCCGGTAAATATCGTATGTCCACACGGTGGCGAAGGCGCTGACGTTGCCAGCCATGCCGGCCATAAAGCCTGCAACTAAGGCAGTTACGCCCAAGCCCAGCAAGCCCGGTCCGCAATAGCGCGCCAGCATCAGCGGCAACACATCGTTATAACTGTGTTGGCCCGGCTGCAGCATGCTTTCCGGCACCAGCTTATCCGGAAGCACTGCCAAGCCGATCAGGCCGGGAAGAATTACGATCAGCGGAACGGCCATCTTGAAAAACGATCCGATAATGGGCGCCATTTTTGCCGAGCGTAAGTTCTTTGCAGAAAGCACACGCTGCACCACCAGAAAATCGGTGGTCCAGTAACCCATCGAAATCACCGCACCCAATCCGAACACAATACCGGTCCAGTGCATGCCCATCGGGTTGTCTTGAAAGTGTCCGAGCGTGCTCCAGGCATGGGTAAAATTCTGTTCCGGGAAATTATGCTGAATGCGAGAGACCAGCCCCTTCCAGCCGCCGGCTTCCGTCAAACCCAGAATCGGAATCAGCAGAGCGCCAAACCAGATCAGGAAAAATTGCAGCACTTCGTTGAAAATAGCGGAAAACAGTCCGCCGGATGCCACGTAAATGCCTACCGTGACGGACGACACCCAGATGCTGAAGTGAATGTTCCAGCCCAGCACCACCTGCATCACCTTGGCCATCGCAAACATATTCACGCCGGACATCAGGATGGTCATGAAGCCGAAAGACACCGCGCTCAGCCCGCTGGCCCCTTTTCCGTAGCGCAGTTGCAAGTAACCGGGCACCGAATGCGTCTTGGAAATGTAGTAGAACGGCATCATCACGATGCCCAGGAAAAGCATGGCGGGAATCGCGCCGATCCAATACCAGTGCGCCGCGAGAATTCCGTACTGATAGGAGGAGCCGGCCCAGCCCAGCAATTCGAGGGAACCGAGATTGGCGGAAAGGAAAGCCAGGCCCGCGACCCACGCGGTCATTTCGCGGCCGGCCAGAAAGAAATCTTCGCCGCTTTTGGCGAAACGTTTCAGGTAGAAGCCAATACACAAAACAGCCAGAAAATAGATGGCGATGATGGCCAAGTCGACGGTGGAAAGATGAACCAACCGCTCAGGCGCCAGCATTGCCAGAAAATTATTCATCGTCAGGAATTCACCGCCTCGCGGTTTCTTTCCTCCGCCGCTTACTGACTACGTTTCGGTGGGAAACTATACCGTGAGGTGCAGGTGTTGTCGAACGATATCAAGGTGTTGTCGAACGGCTCTTACTTTTCCAGGAGGGCGCTCAGCAGATTGGCGATGCGCGCTTCCTGGCCGACGATATTTTCATCGTGCTGCGCGGCGGCCTCGCTCTGGGTCATTTCCGCAAGCTGCGCGGCGAGCACGCGCACGGCGGCGTCGCGTGAAACGTAAGCGCGATCCTGGGGGGTGAATACGGTCCAACCGGAGGCATCGCGGTGAAGCTCCCAGCGCACTTTCTCGTGGCGCCGCTTGAAGTCCGGGCCTTGGCCGGTGATGCAAACATGCGAATCGATTTGCAGTTGCGCCCAGCCCTTATCGCGCCTAGTGTTGGTGCGCTCCACGCGGATTTCATCGAAAATTACGATCGGCGTGTGCGCCGCCAGTGACTGCGCCGAGCGCAGAATGGCCGCCGCCCCGTCGTTGCGCTCCAAGATTCCGCGTAGCAGCTCCGCCGCAGTCGGCCGGCGCTGCTCCGTTGTAACCAAAATCCCGGAAGGGTCAGGTTCGGAATCCACGGTAGCCGGAGGGTCGGGCTCCGGTTCCGCTGGCACTTTGGAGCGCAAGGCAGCGTCTTCGCTGCTCTGCGAACCCGCATCGTAGGGTTCCGTGCGGATTTCTGCTGTGGCGGCGCCGCCTCGCTGCGCAAGATTCTTGCCGCCGCTCCGCGAAGGAGTTGCGAGCTTCGCAGATTGCATGCGCGATCCCGCGCCGAGCACATAACGATAGAATCGTGGAGTTCCGCGCGATCGCCAGTAGGGGCCCAGATAATCCTCGGTCTGCAGGCCGGAGCGCACCAGGCTGTAGAAGCTGTGCTGCCTGGGATTGACCACGATGCCGACATGGCCGGGCCAAGTGATCAAGTCGCCGGGCTGCGCGTGGCGCACGCGGCGGAAGCTGCCGTTTCCGGCGTACAAATCGTAGGAGCTGGCGTAAGGATAGTCGTATCCGGCGGCAGAATAGATTTGGTGGACCAGGTGCGAGCAGTCCTGCGCGTGGAAGGAGCTATCTTCGTCTAGGGCGGCAGAAGCGATGCCGCGTCCCTGCTCCGCGCTGAGCATGCCGGGAGCAGTGGGGGGCGCACCCTGGGCACCAGCAGCAACGCCATTGGCCAACAGGCTCATCGAGCCGAGAAAGAGCAGTGCCAGGCGGGCAGCCAGTTGGCGAAGCCGAGTGGTTTGCCTGTAACGCGAACTGGCGATGCTGTTGGGAGTACAAGGGTTCATGGCTATGGCCGTGGCCGTCTAAGCTGCTAATAGGATGACGTGTCAGGGTGAATGGGCCAATAGGACTTGCCGTTAGGGTCATCCCCCCTCCCCCTCCCCCTTTTTTGGAACTGTTCATTCTAAAGGGCTTAGAGATCCTTCGTTTCGGATCTGTTCATTCCAAAGGGGTTACAGACTGCTTTTTGGGGATCTGTTCATTCCAAAGGAGATAAGGAATTCATTGAACGGCAAGCGTGGTTCTTTACCGGTGTAGTGTAGCAAATAGTAATCCGAAGTCAAGAGAAATCGGCTTAAGACGGAGTTCGCGGAGCTGGGCTAGACGGCCTAGAGAGCGAGGTAGTCGAGTTGGTAGCGGCCTTGGGAGATGATTTGGTCTTGATCGATCCAGACGTCGCAGTTGCGGGTGAGGACGTCAACGTGGGTGCGAGATTTCCAGTCGGCGTGGGTCTGGCTGCCGTAGGGGTCGCCGAAGGCGATGTGCACGCCAGGAAATTTTTCGTCTTGAAGCAGAATGCCGATCATTTCGGAGAGGCCGAGGTTGGTGCCGAAAGCTAACTCGCCGACGCGGTCGCTGTTTTCGTCGGTGTGGCAGTAGTCCCAGAATTCCTGCTGGAGATCTTTGCGTTTGCACTCGACGTGACGCAGGCGTGCGCCTTTAATTTCAAGGACCAGCGGAGTGCGCTGCAGGTCGCCGTACTTGCCGTTGAAGTGATCGCCGGCGGTGGCGTCGCAGACAAAAGTGCCGTCGACGGCGGCGGGCGTGGTAAAAACTTCGCCGGCGGGAAGATTGGACCAGTAACGCGGGCTGATCAGGCCGCTGGTCTTGACCCAATCCAAGCCGCGATCGAAATGCGCGGCGAATTTTGTGCCCGCGAAGGTTTTGACGGTGAGCGTTTCGGCGCGCAGCATGCGCTCGCGAAGCCTGTCGCTGAGGCGGTCGACCATGCGGTAATCGGCGCGCATGCCTTGCCGCATGATTTCGGGAGTTACGCCGACCATGTGGGCATAGCGGATCTGGCGGCGCTCGACGACTTTGACGATGGCCATGCGCGCGGCAAGCTCGCCGGGCTGCGGGTTCATACACAGGATGCCGACGTCGGCGGCTTCGAGAGCGTCAAGTACGGGAGCAGGAGCGCATTTGACGGGGCGCGGGCTGAAGTCTTCGAGCAGGAGGCTGGTGCATACCGCCTGGACGGTGTCCATGACAGCCGAAAGACTTGCGGCGACAGCACGGCTAGGCTCGTCGGCGATGAGGGCCACTTTCTCGCCGGGCTTAATGCCGAGGCAGGTTTCCACGGCGTTTCTTGCGCCGGGGAGCAGGTCAGGCGAGGCGGGGCCGAAGTTCATGCGAATATTTTAGCGCAGGAGGGCGACGACTCCCAGCGGCAGTTCTGTAGTTGAACGATTTTCTTACCTTATAGAGGGAATCCAGCAGTGGGGATTGGGTGCTTCGCCGACGGTAGGCTCAGGATCACAAATTAAAAACCATGGCGAGGTAAAGGGGAGGCCGCAGGCTGCGCGGACTCCGCCCTGCGCTGTAAGGCGCTGCGTAACGGAAGCGAATCGCGGAGCCAAGGTGTTAGCCGGAACAGATTTGATCAGGCGGGGCGGGGGGTGACGCGGAAGGCGGGAACCTGGCCTCCGCCGGAGGTTACATTGGCGAGGCCCGTAGCGCTGAGACGGGTCAGGAAGCCACAGAGTTTGCCGCGGAAAAGATAGGGAGCGAAGTCGACCAGCATGTCGCGAAACTCCACGTTCTTGCTGGGCGTGATGTAGGGGAAAACTTCGCGGCGGATGGGAATACGTTCCTGGACGATCCAGGCGCCGCGCTGGGCGCTGGGCTGGTGGGTACCCGGCTCGGTTGCTGAGATGGCGCGGCCGATGGCTTCGTCCCAATCGTGTTCATTGGTTTCCCATCCGAGGGTGACGCCGCTCCCGCCGTATTCGTCGCTGGGTTTGAGCACGAGATTCTGGCGATTTTTGCGGATGAAATCGAGGAGGTCGATGTGCTCGCCGTAATGCGCGGTGCTGCTATCGGAGACCACGCGAGTCCAGGGGATGTGGCGGCGTATCATTTCGCGTTCCTGATGGGAGAACAATGCGCCATTGCGTTCGTCCGTGAGGACGGCGAAAAAAGCCTTCACGTGGGCAATCTTGCAGCGAAAAGTGTTGGCGGTGCACACGGCATTGGCCGCGTAAGCTTTCACGAGGGCCGCGCATTCCGCAGGGCGAGCAACGATGTCGTTGATGAGCACGCGGCGGTAGAGGAGATCGATTTTCGTGCCGTGAGCAGTGAGTGTTTTGCCGTCGAAGAGCAGGTCGCGAGGATCGGCGATCAGCGTGGGAACGCCCAGTTTTTCGAAACGCTCCTTGAGGATCTCAAATTCGCTCCAGGTGGGAACTTCGCGCCAGTCGACGATGGCGATTTGCGGGCGCTTGCTCGAGCCGCCCCAGTCGATGTAGCTCATGACCAGGGCGTCGAGAAGTTTGGCGCTGAGCGGATAGCTGTGCACTTCATAGCGTTTGGAAAAAGCCGCCATCATGGGAAGATCGCGGAAAATTTCCGCAAGAGTTTCGGAATAGCCGGCGCCGGCCGGAGATTCGCCGTTGTATTCGGCAAATTTCAGGGAGTTGGGGAGAAGGAAGGCGTCGAGGCGGGACGCGGTGCTGGCGAAACCGTAGCCGGCATGCAGGCGGGCGAGGCGTTCTTCTTCAGGGCGCAGGTGGAATTGCGCGAAGAGCGCGCGATCATCGAGTGCGGCGGCGACCACGCGTTCGCCGAGAGCGGCGATGGTTTCTGCGACGATGCGAACGTGCTGCTCTTCGTCCGGAGAAAGGAAAAAGGGACGCAAGAACGGGCAATGGACGCGGTCACCGAAGGTTAGCTTGGCGCTGCGCAAGCGAGCGAGGAAGGTATCGGCGAAACGGGGCGAACCGGAGAGTGCCGAGAGCAAGGCGTCGCGCCAGCATGCGTCGGATTGCGCCGCGGCTGGGGAGGGGACACCGGCCCCGGTCATCTGACTTTAGCTCCGGAGGCGGCCGAAGAGGATGTGGTGACCTGGCGCGGGGCCGCCTTTGGCGCGGCGGTGAAGCCGGCGGCGCCGCCGAACCCGAGCATTTCTTCCCAACGCGGCCAGGTGTTTGCGACATTGCCGCGCAGGGCGCGGTCGATGACCAGTTTGGCCATTTTCTCAACGACGTGCTCGAAATAAAACTCGGTAATGCGATCGCGTTCCATGTCGGGGGCGGGATTGAGGAAATCGATGGCGTAGGGGATGCCGTCTTTGATGGCGAACTCGATGGTGTTCATTTCGTAGCCGAGCGCTTGATTGATGGTTTGCGCGTCCTTGACGATACGGGCGCCGAGATCATTGGAAAGGTATTCGTGCTCGATGAGGTAGCGGCGCTCCTTGGGATCGTAGCGAACGGGAGTGATGTCGTTTTTGCCGAAGGTAAAGCAGCGCACGTAGCCGGTGAAATCGATGAATTCCTGCAGGGTCATGCAGTAGGGTGCGGTTTTGTCATAGGCGGCGAGGAGTTCCTCTCTGTTGCTGACCCTGTACACATGCTTCCAGCCGCCTCCGGAGAAGGGTTTCAGGATGGCGGGGCGGCCGACGAAGTCGAGCAAACCGTCCCAATCCACGGGGTAGTTGAGGTTGTGGAGGGATTCGGAAGTGATGTCGACGTCGGAGGGATAGCCTTTTTGCGGCAGAAGGACGGTTTTGGGGATGGCGATACCGAGCTTTGCGGCTACGGCGTAATTGAAAAATTTGTCGTCGGCGGTCCACCAGAAGGGATTGTTGATGACGTAAGCGCCTTGCAGCACGGCGTGTTTGAGATAGCCGCGATAGTATTCCACTTCGTGGGAGATGCGATCGACGATGACCGAATATTCGGCGAGTTCGTTCATGCGCGTGCCGCCCAGCTTGACGAACTCCGCCGCGACGCCGTCGGGTTTGCCGAGCTGGTTGACGCGGACGATGAAGGCGGGAGGAAAGCTGTATTCACGGCCGCAGAGAAGGCCAACTTTTTTCATGGTGCGCTCCTAAGGGAACTTCGGATGCGTACTGAAGGTTACTTCTGGGCTCGATTCAATTAATCGCATGCGCGGAGGAGGCGCGTGCGGCGGTAACGCCGCCGCGAGTTTCCTCGACTAAATGCTTCACGACGGCGCGCAGATCGCCGGTCTGCTGGAAGACCCGGAGCTGGCGCTCGGCACTGGTGCCCTCGTTGAGAATGGTGTGCACGTATTCGACGGCGCCGCGGCTGCCGAGTTCGTCGACCACGTCGTCGACGAATTCGAGCAATTCGACGGCGAGGTCGCGCATGGGTATTTCAGCCTCTTTGCCGAAGTCGATCAGTTTGCCTTCGATGCCGTAACGCGCGGCGCGCCACTTATTTTCCTCAATAAGCGCTCGGCGGTAGACGCGGAAGCTCATGTTGCTGGTGTACAGGCGGTGCAGCTTGACAACGATGGCTTGGGTGAGCGCGGCGATGGCCACGGCTTCCTCGACTTTGGTGGCGACATCGCACATCCGGAATTCGAGGGTGCCGAAGGTGGGATGCGGGCGAACGTCCCACCAGATTTTTTTGCCGCTGTCGATGCAGTTGAGCTTGACCAGAAGGTTCAGGAAGTTTTCGTAAGCGCTCCAGGATTCGAATTGCTCGGGAACACCGGTGCGCGGGAAGCGGCGGAAGACGGTGGTGCGGAAAGACTTCAAACCGGTATTGCGGCCCATCCAGAAGGGCGAACTGGTGGAAAGCGCGAGCAAGTGCGGAAGGAAGTAACGCACCATGTTCATCATGTCGATGGTGGTCTGCTTGTCGGGCATGGCCACGTGGACGTGCATGCCGAATATGAGCAGGGAGCGGGCGAGCTGCTGCAATTCCTCGACGATGTTCTGGTAACGTTCGCCGGGGGAAATGACCTGGTCGATCCAGCTGGAGAAGGGGTGGGTGCCGGCGGCGGCCACTTGCAGGCCGGCGCGTTCGGCGGCAGCTACCAGCTCGCCGCGAGTGCGGTGCATTTCGATACGCAGGTCGCTGACGTTTTCGCAAATCTTGGTGCCGGTTTCGACGATGGATTGGTGCATCTCGTGCTTGACTTGCTCGACGATGTCCGGCGAAGCCGCGGAAACCAGCTGCATGACGTGCGAGCGGAGCTCACAGGTGGCGGGATCAATAATCTGAAATTCTTCTTCAACGCCGATAGTAAAGCGGTGAGCCATGGGCTGGCCCTCCGGTTCCTGGGGTTGTGGGGACTGCTAAGCGCGTATCATACCCCGCTGGTGGTGGAAAATACATCTTTCCGCCTGATAACGGAGCAGCGGCGCAGAACGCTTCCGTGAGCCTGGCGGCTAAACGGTCTCTAAATTAAGCGGCGCCCATGGCGCGCCGTTGCTGGAAGCACTCGCGGCAGAATACGGGGCGGCCCTGGGTGGGGCGGAAGGGCACGGTGGTTTCCTTGCCGCACTGAGAACAGTTGGTCTTTGTTTCCGAACGCATTGGGGAGCTGTTGCCTCCCCCGCCGCCACCGCCTTCGGCGCGCTTGGCTTTGCAAGCCTTGCAGCGCTTGGGCTCGTTCTTGAAGCCCTTATCCGCGAAAAACATCTGTTCGCCCGCGGTAAAAACAAACTCGGCGCTACACTCCGCGCACTTCAGGACCTTGTCGTGGTATTCCATGAGCCGCTCTCCCTAGACCCGGAAAGGGCAGGGAGATGGGCGCACCTTGCACCATGGGCCTGGGAACATGGGGGATCCCTTTCTCGAGAGGAATCGAGAGAGATCCCTTGGGCCTGCGGGCACGAAGCTGCAACGGAAACCCAAACGTCTCTGCCTTAACGGGGCCTGATTCTCGGAAGTGCGGCGCCGAGCCGCGGCGAAAGGGAGGTTAGTCCGCTTCCCGCCGCTGCTTCTTGCGCAGTCGCTTCCGCGAAAGCGCTTCTTTGGCCCGGCGCTTCTCGCCGGGTTTCATGTAGAAGCTGTGCTTCTTGATTTCCTTAATGATGTCTTCCTGTTGCACCTTGCGCTTGAAGCGGCGCAGGGCATTTTCCAGAGACTCACTCTCTTGGATGATGACTTCTGCCACGTTTTTAAATTCACCCCCAATCCGGTTCGGATTGGACACTGTGCGGTGTCTCTCGCTGATACACACCGCCCCTGGAGATTATCGCACGAGGTAGATGGCATCTTCTAATCAATAAAGGGCACAGAAGTCAAGCAATCTTTATTCAGGTGGGCAGATTCGGCCGGCTCTTCCGACAGGACCTCTTCCGGCAGGACCGATCCGGCCGGTGTGCGCCACCGCGTTGCGAGGGAATGGCAGAGGCGGACTTGGTTGCGCTTTAGCGCGGTTCTGTTGTTAGAATGTGCCGCGCCACGAGTGCGAAGGCCGGGGGGTTGCCATGTCTGCGATGCGCGATGCCATCGGAGTACTGCTTGCCGGGGGGCAGGGCGAACGGCTGTGGCCGCTGACGCGTGACCGCGCCAAGCCCGCCGTTCCTTTCGGCGGCCTCTACCGCATCATCGACATCACCCTTTCCAATTGCATCAATTCCGACCTGCGCCGCGTTTTCGTGCTAACCCAATATAAGGCGCTGAGCTTGAACCGCCACGTCCGCGCGGGCTGGTCGCCCCTGGCCGGGCTGGGCGATTACATAGAAGTGCTGCCGCCGCAGATGCGCGTCTCGCAGCAGTGGTATCAGGGCACCGCCGACGCCGTTTACCAGAACATTTATTCCATCGGCAGCGAACGCTCCAAATACGTCTTCATTCTTTCCGGCGACCACATCTACAAAATGAATTACAGCCGCATGCTTCAGCAGCATGTCGATTCCGGCGCGGATGTCACCGTCGCCACCATCGAGATTCCCGCGCCCCTGGCGGCCAAGCAATTTGGCGTAATCGAGGTAGACAAGGATTGGCGCATCGTCGGTTTCGAGGAAAAACCAGCCGCCCCCAAGGAGTCCCCGCACCACCCTGGCCATTGCAACGCCTCCATGGGCATCTACATTTTCAACACCCATCTCATGATCCCCATCTTGCTGGCCGACTCCGAGGATCCCAAGTCGGCCCACGACTTCGGCAAGGACATCCTGCCGCGCATCATCAGCAAGCACCGCGTGTTTGCGTTCAACTTTATCGATGAAAACAGAAAGGATGCACTGTATTGGCGCGACGTGGGCACTCTGGATGCCTACTACGAAGCTAACATGGACCTGGTTTCCGTATCGCCCATCTTCAATCTCTACGACAAAGACTGGCCGCTGCGTACCTGGCAGCACCAGTATCCTCCCGCAAAATTCGTTTTCGCCGATCCCGAACGCATGGGCGTGGCCCTCGACTCAATCGTCGGTGGCGGCTCCATCGTGTCCGGCGGCCGGGTGCAACGCTGCGTCGTGGGCTACGATGTCCGGGTCAACAGCTATTGCGAAGTGTCCGACTCTATTCTTTATAACCACGTCAACGTCGGACGCCATTCGCGCATCCGCCGCGCCATCATCGATCGCCACGTCACCCTGCCCGAGCGCACCGAAATTGGCTACGACACCGAAGCCGATAAACGCCGCTTCCATGTCACCGACTCCGGCATCGTGGTGGTGGTCCGCCAGGAATCGTTGATCGAAGAACCCGAAGTGGCGTAAGAGTCTTGCCAAGCCTTGGGCAGCCGCTTGGCCGCCAGTGGCCAGAATGAGACTCCCTGCCGC
Source organism: Candidatus Acidiferrum sp. (assembly GCA_035309625.1). Lineage (GTDB taxonomy): Bacteria > Acidobacteriota > Terriglobia > Acidiferrales > UBA7541 > Acidiferrum. Next base: position 34,195 of record DATGEY010000131.1, on the reverse strand, counting down.
CGCGCTTAGGCGTTGCTTCGCTGTTCCTGTAAAATCCTTGGGTTGTGGCTAATCCAGGAGACAACAAGTATGTCGACCAAGATCACCAGGGTGCACGCGCGGCAAATCCTTGATTCACGCGGCAATCCCACCGTAGAGGCAGACGTTTACGTTGGCGAGGCGCGGGGCCGCGCGGCAGTCCCCTCGGGCGCATCCACCGGAGAACACGAAGCGCTGGAACTGCGCGACGCGGACAAGTCGCGTTATCTGGGGAAGGGCGTGCTCAAGGCCGTGGCCAACGTGAACGGGGAGCTCGCCAAAGCCGTCGCCGGCCTGGATGCCGCCGACCAGCGCGCATTGGACAAGCGCATGATGGAGTTGGACGGCACTCCCACCAAATCGCGCCTGGGGGCCAATGCCATTCTTGCCGTATCCATGGCGGCGGCACGCGGGGCGGCCGCCGCGCAAAAATTGCCGCTGTACAAATACTTGGCCAATTATTCCACGGTGCGGTCCGCCAATTTGCTGCCTGTTCCGATGATGAACATTTTAAATGGCGGCGCGCACGCCGACAATTCCGTGGACTTCCAGGAATTCATGGTAATGCCGATCGGCGCTCCCAGCTTTTCCGAGGCCCTGCGCTGGGGCGTGGAAGTGTTCCATGCGCTGAAGGCAGCGCTGAAAAAGCACGGCTACTCCACCGCGGTGGGCGACGAAGGCGGCTTCGCTCCCAATTGCAAATCCAATGAAGAGGCCATCCAGATTGTGTTGGAAGCGGTCGCCGCCGCCGGCTACCAGGCCGGCGAACAGATGAGCATCGCGCTCGATCCGGCCTCCAGCGAATTTTACGACAAGAGCAGCGGTAAGTATGTCTTCAAGAAGTCCGACAAGTCCGCGCATTCCTCCGCGGAGATGGCCGCCTACTGGACCGCCTGGACCGAAAAATATCCGATCGTCTCCATTGAGGACGGCATGGCGGAAGATGATTGGGCCGGATGGAAACAACTGACCCAGAGCGCGGGCAGCCCAGCGGCGAAGAAGAAAATTCAATTGGTGGGCGACGATCTATTCGTCACCAATACCGAGCGGCTATCCCGCGGCATCAACGAAGGAATCGCCAACGCCATTTTGATCAAGCTGAACCAGATCGGCACGGTCACGGAGACCATTGACGCCATCGAACTAGCCCGCAAAGCCGGCTACAACTCCATCATTTCCCATCGCTCCGGCGAAACGGAAGACACTTTTATCGCCGACTTAGCCGTAGCCACCGCCGCCGGCCAGATCAAGACCGGTTCCGCTTCCCGCACCGACCGCATCGCCAAATACAACCAGTTGCTGCGCATCGAGGAAGAGTTGGGTTCCAGCGCAAAATTCAACGGCAAGGCAGCGTTAGGCTAATCACAATTCCAAGATGTTGCGGAGGGCGTTCTCCACCGAATTCATTTGTTGCGGACCGATGCTTTCGATGAAATCAAGAAATCGTTCCTTGGTCACTGCGCGAATTTGGTCCATAACGGCAGCCGTCGGTCGCCCCTGGCATAACAGCGGCACTAGGAGGGGCGGACTGTTGGTCGCAGAACTGGAAAGCGGAGCTACGACCACAGTTCTTCGGTGCAGGTTCACAATGTTCGTTGTCAACACCAGGCAGGGCCGAGTTTTACGAATTTCTGCTCCGAGTGCGGGATCGAGCCTTACCCACCAGATTTCGCCTCGTTTTGGAACTGGTCCAGGGCTCGCTGGCTTCCTCACTGATTGCGTCGAACTCTTTTTCAATGGCTCGAACCTCCGCATCACTGTTCGCAATCCTGCATGACTCAATTAAGAGCCTGTCCCGAGCTGTCAGTTTCTCGATAAGCGCGACGGCGAGATATTGGGAACGCTGCCGAGCAGGAACACGGCGGACAAACTGTTGCGCCAAGTCCTCGGGAAACGTAAACGTCATCTTTCGTGTTGCCATACTTCCATATTACCATATAGGACGTAAATTGAATTGCAGCTACAACCCGTTTTGCGTGAACGTCATGGCCGCCGCCCTTTCGGCATACCTCGCATGACCTTCCAGTTTCGTCGGGCCGGTGATGAAGATGTCCCTGCGCTCAGTCGATTGATCAATGCTGCGTTTGTCGTTGAGCAAACCGTTTTTGGCGGCGATCGCGTCGATGATCTCGGAATCCGCGCGTATATGGGAAGCGGCAAATTTCTTTTGGCCGAGGATTCCGGCGGATTGGTGGGATGCGTTTATATCGAAATCCGCGAGGATCGTGCCTATCTGGGACTCCTCTCGGTGCAGCCTGCGCGCCAAGGCGCCGGCCTGGGAACGCAACTGGTCGCCGCCGCGGAGAAATTCGCGCAAGGTTCGGGTGCCGCGGTAATGGATCTGCGCGTCATTAGCGCGCGGGCCGCGCAACTGCTTCCCTTTTACCAGCGCCTGGGATACCAGGTCATCCGTACCGAGCCTTTCCCTTCCGGCCTCGTCACCAAGCTTCCATCCCACTACATTCTTATGTCCAAGCCGCTGATTTAACCAACCCTGGCCATCCGAAAGCGCTCCGCGATTTTTGGTGATAGCTCATTTTCAAACCGAATCGATTTGAGGCAGAATACGGGCGCTATCTGGTGCGTCGAGGAGGATGGATGAATCGCAGGAGAAGCATCGTTGGAATCTTGTTTGCCGCCGTGTCGCTCGCGCCCTTCGGCAGCCACGTTGTCGCCGATGAGCAACCCTTGTTCGGTTATTCGGCGGAATCTTCGCGCACCGAGCGGCAGTGGGAGGAAAAACTTCGCGCCATCCCCACCCCGGAAAATCTTCGCGCGTACATGCAGCATTTGGCCGCCCATCCCCACCATGTGGGGTCGCCCTACGACAAGGAGAACGCCGACTGGATTCTGGAAAAATTTAAGGAGTTTGGACTCGACGCTCACCTCGAGCAATATGATGTCCTGTACCCCACCCCCAAAGAGCGCGCCGTCGAATTAGTCGAAGGCGGCCCCAAGTTTGTCGCCAAGCTCCAGGAACCGGCGCTGAAAGAAGATCCCACCTCCGATCAACAGAGCGAGCAGTTGCCAACCTATCATGTCTATTCGATTGACGGCGACGTGACCGCTCCGCTGGTCTATGTCAACTACGGCATACCCGAAGACTACGAGCAACTCGATCGCATGGGTGTTTCCGTAAAAGGCGCGATCGTCATCGCCCGCTACTATCATTCCTGGCGCGGCATCAAGCCCAAAGTGGCCGCCGAACATGGCGCCATCGGCTGTCTTATCTTTTCCGATCCTCACGAAGATGGTTTCATGCAGGGCGATGTTTTTCCCGCCGGCGCGTGGCGTCCTAGGGACGGCGTGCAGCGCGGCAGCGTGGCCGACATGCCGATCTATCCCGGCGACCCCCTTACCCCGGGAATCGGCGCTACAAAAAATGCCAAGCGCCTGGATATTAAAGACGCGCAAACACTCACCAAAATCCCTGTTCTGCCCATCTCTTACGGCGATGCCCAACCTTTTCTCGCCGCACTCACTGGCCGCGTCGCGCCCGACGGTTGGCGCGGCGGCCTGGGCATCACGTATCACGTCGGCCCCGGCCCTGCCAAAGTTCATCTCAAAGTGAAATCGAACTGGGGCTTGAAACCGGTCTATGACGTTATCGCAAGAATTCCCGGCGCCGCGTTTCCCGATGAGTGGATCATTCGCGGCAACCATCACGACGCCTGGGTCAATGGCGCCGAAGATCCAACCTCCGGAATGGTAGCCGTGCTGGAAGAAGCTCGAGCCCTGGGCGAATTGCTCAAGGAGGGATGGAAGCCCAAGCGCACCATAATTCTATGCGCCTGGGACGGTGAAGAGCCGGGCCTGCTCGGTTCCACCGAGTTTGCCGAGGAACATTACGACGATCTGCGCGCCCACGCCGTGGCTTATGTTAATTCCGACAGTAACGGACGGGGCTACCTGCGCGTGGAGGGTTCCCACACGCTGGAAAAATTCACCAACGATGTCGCGCGCGATATTTCCGATCCGGAAACTAAACTTTCCGCTTGGAAGCGCGGCCGCCTGCATGAAATTGCCGACGCCAAATCCGCCGAGCAGCGCAAGGAAATCCGCGAGCGTGCCGACCTGCGTATTCCCGCTCTCGGTTCCGGTTCGGACTACACCGCGTTTCTGCAGCATGACGGCATCGCTTCGATGAACATAGGATTCGGCGGCGAAGATGGCGGTGGCATCTACCATTCCATCTACGACGACTTTTACTGGTACACCCATTTCAGCGACACTGACTTTGTCTATGGACGCGCGCTGGCGCAAACCGGCGGCACCATCGTCATGCGCCTCGCCGATGCCGAGTTGCTGCCCTTCGAATTCGGCGACTTCGCCGACACCGTGCAGACCTACGTCAAGGAGCTCAAAGCCCTCGCCCAGAAAACGCAGGACGACATTCGCGAGCGCAACCGCGAACTCGAGGAAGGCCTGTTCAAAGCCACCGACGATCCACGGCATTCCCTCATCGCTCCCCCGGCGGAGACCGTTCCTCCCCATTTGAATTTCGCGCCGCTGGAGAATGCCGTCGATGAAGTGGCGGTTAGCGCCGCCGAGTACCGCAAAGCTTTCGACGCCGCCAGCGCCAACGGAGGCGCAAAACTGGCCTCGTCATCCTTGGCCGGAGTAAACCATTTGCTGATGGAGAGCGAGCGCAAGCTTACCAACGAGCGAGGCTTGCCCAATCGCCCGTGGTTCAAGCACCAGCTCTACGCGCCGGGCTTCTACACCGGCTATGCGGTCAAGACCATGCCCGCCGTGCGCGAAGCCATCGAGCAAAAGCAGTGGAAGCAGGCCGACGAAGCCATTGGCGTGGTTGCCGCGGTTTTGCACGACGAGGCCGCGCTGATCTCCTCTGCCGCCGCAAAGCTAAGCTCCGCGGCGCACTAGGAATTTTGCCGCGCAATCTAGGGCCGCCGGTAATTGGCCGCGTATTTCGGCGTTGGAATAGCCGCATCGCAACGCTCATCGCGAATCGGTGCTTCCGCCTGCAGATGCAGCGGAACGATGCCCGCCCACACCGGCAGCGTGTAATCTTCCTCGTCGTCCTGCACCGGGCCGGAGCGCACCTTCGCGGATGCTTCGGTCAACGCCAGCTTCAAAATGCTCGTCGCTTTCAACTCCTTGTCATTGGGTTGCCGCGCGTCTTCCCATCGCCCCGGCAGAATTTTTTCCGTAAAGGCGCGTAGCGCTTCCATCTTCTCCGCCTGCTCGGCGACCAGCGTCGCCCTGCCCAATGCCACCACCGAGCGATAATTCATCGAATGGTTGAACACCGATCGCGCCAGCACCAGTCCGTCCGTAAGCGTAACGGTGATGCACACCGAAAGGCCCGTCGCCACCCCGCGCAACATCCGGCTGGCCGCCGACCCGTGAAAATAAAGCGCGTCGCCCACCCGCGCGTACAGCGTCGGGATCACAAAGGGTTGCGCCTCCGTCGTGAATCCCACATGACAAACCATCCCCTCGTCTAAAATCCTGTAAATTTCCGATCGCTCATAAACGCCCCGGTGCGGTTCTCGAACCACACGCGTGCGCTCCGTCGGCGCAAAACTTTCGGTCACGATGCACCTCTTTGAGAAACGTAGCGCGGAGTTGATAGCCGGCGCTACCCCGGCATGAGTGAGGATCTCAGTTTATCACGCCCCACCAATTTCAAACCCGGCGCCCGACTGTGAGAAACTAACTGCACAGACAATTTGGCATCTCGGTCGGACGAGAAGAAAATGAGCACAGCCAAAACCAATCCCGTCGCGCTGCAGCAAGCTTCGCCTCGGCCCGGCAACGTCCCTCCGTTGGACTCGCCCTGGGTCCGATCCCAATTTCCGTCGCTGAATCTGCAGGTCAACGGCCGGCCCGCCGCTTTCCTCGACGGCCCCGCCGGCACCCAAGTCCCCAAACAAGTCATCGAAGCCGTTAAAAACTATTTCCTCTCCTCCAACGCCAACACCTGCGGCGCCTTCGCCACCAGCCGCTCCAATGACGCCATCATCTCCTCCTCCCGTGCCGCCATGGCCGATTTCTTTAATTGCGATCCTGACGAAGTCGTGTTCGGCCAGAACATGACCACCATTACCTTCGCGCTGGCCCGCGCCATCGGCCGCGATTTGAAACCCGGCGACGAAATCGTCGTTACCACCCTCGACCACGACGCCAACGTCGCTCCCTGGCGTGCCCTCCAAGAAAAAGGTGCGGTCATTCGTCAGGTGGACATCCGCGAAGCCGATTGCACCCTCGATCTCGACGATCTCAAGCGCAAAATCACCCCAAGGACAAAACTAGTCGCCGTAGGGTACGCCTCCAACGCCGTCGGCACCATCAATCCCGTCGCCGAAATCACCCAGCTCGCCCACGCCGCCGGCGCACTCATGTTCATCGACGCCGTTCACTACGCTCCCCACGGTCCCATCGATGTCCGCGCCCTCGACTGCGATTTCCTCGCCTGCTCCCCCTACAAATTCTTCGGCCCCCACATGGGCACGCTTTACGGCAAGCGCGAGCGCCTGCTTCAATTTCAGCCCTACAAAGTCCGCCCTGCATCCGACTCTCTTCCGGACCGCTGGGAAACTGGCACTCAAGTTCAGGAGTTAATCGCCGGAATCGGCGCCGCCGTCGACTATCTCGCCGAACTGGGCCGCCGCCACCATCCCACCGCTACCGCTCGCCGCAGCGCCCTGTTCGCTGCCTATCAGGTCACTCACCAGCACGAAATGGCGCTGCTTGCCCGCCTTCTCCAGGGCTTCCGCGAAGTTCCCCATCTCCGCCTCTTCGGCATCGGTGATCCCAGCCGTTTCCACCAGCGCTGCTCCACCGTCTCCATCCGCATCGGAGACCGCCATCCCACCGAAATCGCTAAATTCCTCGGTGACCGCGGCATCTTCACCTGGGACGGCAACTATTACGCCCTCAACCTCACCGAACGCCTCGGCGTAGAAAAAACCGGCGGCCTTCTCCGCATCGGCCTGGTCCATTACAACACCCCCGAAGAGGTAGACCGGCTCCTTTCCGCCCTGCGCGATTTCGCCACCACGTAGCAGCTTCGCAACCCCGCGGGCGCCAGCGATCGCATTTTTCCGGCAACCGCTCCGCTTGCCAATCGCATCCCTCACCACCAATTTCTCTTGACTTCGGATTACTATCTGCTACACTACACCGGTAAAGAACCACGCCTGCCGCTTAGTCAATCCTTATCTCCTTTGGAATGAACAGATCCGAAACGGAGGATCTCTAAGCCCTTTAGAATGAACAGTTCCAAAAAAGGGGGGGGGAGGGGGTACCCTGGTGCTTTGATCGCTCGGTGTCAGTAATGTTAGCGCTCGGTGTCAGTATGGTATCGCTCGATGTCAGCAAGACCGCCTGGCTTCGGGGCAGGTTTTGACTGCAGGCTGCCTCAGAAATTGGCCACGAGCAGCTCGTTAGCCTGCTTCCAGCATGGGACCGCTGCCTCGACTCCTACGACCGGAAAAATGAGCATCCTCCAGTTTGAGTTGCGGCCGCCGGCTGGTATATTCTCCCCCGCTTCTCCGATCACAGCGGGGGAGCAGCCGCAAGGCTATCTGGAGGATCATCCAGGTGATTCCTGTCCCGCTGTGATCGGGGCGGGTTTTGCTCCCCCACCAGCTACCTTCCAACAAACTAGCTAACCTGCGCGCTCGATTCTTCCATGATGGCGCGCCACGCAACGGTATCCGCAACGTGTTGCCTGAAGCCGTCCAGAGCAGCCTGGAGATCGGATGCGCTCATCGGTTGGGCTTGATGGGGATTTGTTCCGCCCACTCCGACGGTATGCCGCTGGACTTCCTTGTGCTCACCCAACGCCGCAGTTATTTCGTACACCACGTTTGCATCCTCGATCTGGACTGTCGAGACGGTTATGGGGGAGAGAGTAGGCGAGGAGCTCGCCAGATTAGCCGATGTCATCATCTTCACGCCAAGATCCCTACTCTTAAACATCGGGGACTCCTTTTTTTTCAGGCCAACGCACCGCGGCCGCCGCCGGTCCCCGGCGGTGATGTGCTTACGCCTCCGCCGCCGGAAGCGAGAGTGATTTTACCGAAATAAATTCGACCGTCCGCTGCGTAGACGTCCGACTCATTGGGGCTGGCCTGATAGGTCACAGCGCCGCCAGCGAACCCAGGGTCATCGGCGAAGACGAAGTAAGTGGCGGGGAGCGATCCGCCGGGGTTAACTGAACCAGCGCTGTAAGTGACAGGACCGAATCCAAACTGGAGTGTCTTTGAGGCCACGCTTATCTGAGTAGTTGTGCCGACCTGCGAGAGAGCTCCAGTCGTCGATGTCGAACGGCCGCTGGTGTTGAGGGCGGTAACCTCCGACGATGTCACCGCGCGCAGGACGTGAATGTTGTCATACCAAAACGTCCCGGTGACCCCGCCTGCGCTGGAAAGATTGATCACCATGTATACCGCGCCTGTGGGGACCGTGCCCTTACCGATATAGAAAGTCCAGTTTCCCGTACCAGCGCCTGTGCCGGTTTGAGCAATCGCCTGACTAATGAACGTGCCGTTGGCATCGAGAAAAGCGCATTGGATTTGTCCATTCGCAAGAGCCGCGGTCTTCATGTAGCCGCTGATGCTGTAGAGCTCGCCGGCTATCACCTTGAATTTGCGTAACGAGGATACTGCGCCGAACGCACCGGTGATAACCAGCTTGAGGCTTTGCGATCCGGACTGCGGGCTCACAGTCTCGTAGCTGGCAGTGGCGTTCGCAACAGACCACCCCGGAGGCGCGCCATTCACCAGGTTCGGGGACACCTCAAAGTTGGCGTTGTCGATGACGACGACTCCCCCCATATAGTCGATCGCCACCAAATTCCCAGTGCCGTTCACCGTGAGCCCTGGCGTAAGTCCAGTCCCGGGTACCGGAGCCTCTAGCGACTGCTGGACGGGCGCGGCGTCGGGAAAGGCGTTAGGCATGTACTCTAGGCCGGTGAAGTTCCTAGAGCCGTCCGGAACCTCTTCCACCTGCAACACCTCGATCAGCTTCCCTCCGAATTCCTCGGTGATCGATTTGTCGAGTGTGACCACGTCTCCCGGCTCGACGGCCAGCGAATCCTCAAAGCCGGTCCACTCCGCCGAGAACGGAGCGTTGTAAGCGCTATTGGCGTCCACATCGTCGCCGAGCTGCCGAACCAGCATAGCGTCGATGATCCGCCATACGCGCTCGGGCGTGTTCACGCCGAGATCGAGCGCCAGTTCCGTAATCTTGGGAAGTACCGACAGACCCGGACCGCGTGCGCCAACCGCGCGCTGGTGCGCTTCATGGTCGAGCTTCAGCGTAGAGATGGCGAAGCGCGTCGCGTCATCCGTGCTGCCCGAGGCGATACTCAGATCGCGATAGGTCGCGGTGATCCGATTCGCAGCGGCGCGAAGATTGCTCTTCCGTCCCTTAAACGTGAGAGTGCCGGCATTGGCGTACTTGCTGCCGTGGGAGGAAGCGACGCTGGCCGAAGGCGTGATCTTCGAAGAAAGTGGCGCGACGTTGTCCGAAGTAAAGGTGAACACGGAGGCCCGCGGCTGGTCGGCGTACAGCGAAAGCTTTCCGTTGCGTTCCAGAATGTAGCTCCTGCTGATGTTGAGCATCTGTTCCAACGCGCGGTCGGCGGTTTCGGAGTCGTTGGCGAATACAACGCCTCCATCGCTGAACCGCTTCTGGCCGCCGGAGAGAACCGCGTCGTAGTAGGTTGCGGCCGCCGCGAACGACGCCCAGTCAAAGCGCGCCAGCTCCGCAGCCACCAGCGGCTGATTCACCTTTCCTTCCCGCAGAACAAATTTGCGAATAAGGAAGTCGCAGATGATCCAAGCCCAGTTCTGCGTCCACCCAAACGCTGTCTGATTGCCGCTGGAATCGAACTGCCGCACCTGCATGGCCTGATAGTCCGCAAGGACCGTTAGCGTCGCCGACGGAGCCGCGGGATCGGGAGCCACCTTGAGAGCCAGCCACGCGTAGCGGCTAAACGTTATGGGATCGAGTCCACCAGGAACCAGCGTGAAGAGCTGGTCGACATGCTGGTCGCCTCCGGTGGACACCGCCGCCAGCCCATTGCCAATTTCGCCGTCGAGCCCTGGATGAAAATGGACGGTCCCCGACGCCGGAAGCGTTACGCGCGTGTTGTTGATCCACAGCCGAAGAATAGAGTCCCAAGGCCCCTCGCCCAGCATGTAGAACGCCACGCGCGTCCCATCGGTAAGCGCCTGCTGCAAAATCAGATTGCCCGCGCCGCGCACCAGCCCGTACGCGATCGTCTTGGGCCGATCGAGAGACGCGCTGGAGAGATCGAATTGTGCCGCATGCGTTGCCATCTTAAAGCGAGTAGCGGACTGGCCGGGGACCGCCCCCACCGCCGCCCCTCCCTACGCCCGTTCCGCCGAGGCCAACGCCGCCCGGCCCGTTGATTGCCGTGATCTGCGGCTGCAGGAAAATCACTCCTGCAAATCGCTCCGTCACTCCGCGGGTCACGCACGAGCCGCGATCCTTGGGGCATGACCGATAGACTACGAGGAAGATGCTGGTCGCGTCGGGAATCGTGGTCCATCCCGGCGTGACGGTGAAGGTCGTCGCCGTGTTGCTGGAGATCGCGCGATTCTGCCCTGCGCCAGTCCCCGCAATGAGGAACACGGCGGCATCAACGTCACCGTTCACGGCGCGCGCCAGTCCGCTGTTTCCGATCGTAGTCGCGCTGAAAATATTCGCGGTCGTCGCCGCCACCTTCATCGTCCCGGGCCCGGTGACAATGAACCGGCTAGTGCCGTCGGGGTTCGTCGTCCAGTTAGCTTTTGTCGTGAACGTCGTTGCCGTGTGCGAAAGAACATAGAGCTCCTGGCCCGCGCCGGTGCCGGAGACGATCATCACCAGCTCATCCTTGAAGAGATTCGGCACCAGCGCCAGTCCGCTCGCGCCGATGGTGTTGGCGCTGAATGCCGTTGCCGTCGTCAGCGGGATGAAGAGTTGCCCGCGACGATAGCCGCACTGCGCCGAAGTGAATCGCCAATGGCAGTCGCGCGTCTGCCGCTGGTCGTAAACCGGAAGCTCGTTGGGTTGGAAGAGCTGCAAAATCTGCATCGTCACTTCTTCCAGACCGATGTTCTGCTCGGTGATGAATCCGTGAAACTCAAAGGGAGCGGCGTCGAGGGGGATCAGCCACGGCCGGTACACCACATAAGAGCCTTCGAACTCGCCGGCTTTGAAGAGCGCGGCCACTTCGCGGTCGATGGTGTTGCCGCTTAAATTCTGAATCGTGAACTGCCCCGCATCGGCCTGAAGAGAACGCGTCATCTTGATCGAAGGCGGCACTTTGACCCACGGTTTGTAGGTCTGGGTGATCCCGGTGAGCCGGGAAAGAAACTGGCCTTCGTGCGTGGACCAGAAATAGTTCGTGCCGTCGCTGCGCTGCACATCGATCAGGTGGATGCGAGAAATACCGCCGCGAAATCTCTTCGCCAACTCCGTGGCCATGCCAGCCGGCAGCGTCCTCACCTCATCACCTCAATGGCGTCGGCGTAAACGTTGAATCCGGTAGACGCCGCATTTTTCGTGCCCAGCACCTGGATCTTTAGCCGCTTCAGCCCGAGAGTCTCAAGGATGGTCAGAAGCGGCGCCGATGCGAGCTGGACGGAGTTGTATCCATCGACGGTAAACGGCCCGTTAACGGCGCCGTTCCACACGTCGGTCAGCGTCACTTGAAATTGCCCGGAGTTTGGCGCCACCAGGGACCACACGCGACACCCGTAGCCCCAATACACCCACTCCGCGGTGCTGCCGGTGGTCGCGGAAACATAGGCGTGCGAGAGACGATTTGAAGCCGAATTGTCGTCGGTCCATGTGCCGGTTAGCTTGACCAGATCCTCACCGGCGCTGTTGCGCTCATCGATCAGGACTGCGTCGCGCGTCCAGTTCGAGGGGTAAGCGAAAATCGCCACGCCCGGAAGTTCGACAAACCGGCCTTTGATGTCGTACTGGCTGTTTCCGCGCGGGCTGTAGACCAGCGGAGCGTCGAATCTTCCCGTGAAATAACGGCTGCTCTCATAGTCGGCCAGCGTGAAGTAGTCGTCGCGATACTGATTTTCCCACTGCTGAAAGGCAAGCTTGGTCGTTAGGTCCCGGCCATTCCAAGCGAGGTCATAGACGCGGCCCAGCCCTTGCTGAAATCTCGAAAATATTTTCCCCGACTGCGGCTGGAACACCGATCGCATTTCCTGCAGACCCTCGGTGTATCCCCAGTCGGGATTGAACAGGCTCGTCTGCGTCGGATTCAGGACGTTCTGTTCGCTCATGCCATCCCCGAGTTGCTGGCGTAACGCAAGAACCTCAAAATGGAAATACCGCCTGCGCCATTCTTCAGCCACGAATCAAAGCTCGCGGCGTCGACCGCATTGATGTGGACATGCACGTCCCCGCCGGGCCCGGCACCGGAGTTCAACCGGTTCAGTCCGCCGTGTCCCAGGCTCCGCATCCCCGCGCGGTTCACCACTCCTTCGCCCTCCAATAAATTGGCGTTGACCACGCCGCCGCCGTGGAACTGCCCGACGCCGGGAATGCCCGGCGAAAGAGCGGACATCCCGGGCCAAACGATTCCGCCCTCGTGAAACTGCGGCGCTCCGAAAGTAAGTTGCGCGCGGCGCTGCCTTTCCGCCTCGGTTGTTTTTAGATACGTCTCGGCGTCGTCGACCAGCTTGTTGGTGGACCGCGTGTTACCTTTCACCTGGCGGCCGCCGATCTTCTTGAGGTTGGCGATTGCATCGGTGCGCAGCTTTTCCAGTTCGCTCACGCCGGTGTTATACGGGGTCTGAAAAACGTCGTAGGAGTCCTTGATGATCTTGATCTGCGCCATCAGCGGCTCCATCACTTGCACTCGCGCGATATCGCCCTTGTGCGGCCCGAACAAACCCATGATTAGCGGGATCAGAAATCCGGCTACCGCTCCAATCGGTCCCAGCAGCGCGCCGAAAGCGCCGAGCGCACTTCCAATCGCCGTCCCTGCGATCGTGCTGGCGATCCCCGCGCCGAGTCCCCCACCCAACAACAGTCCTCCAATCGAGCGAAGCGCGGTGTTGCCCGATCCCAGCAGCGCGCCGCCGCCCATCGCGGCGAGTCCGAACAAGCTTCCAAGTCCGCCGCCGCCCAGCATCCCCAGCAGTCCGCCGCCCTGCGGGCCGCTTCCCGATGGCATGACCATTCCCGCCAGCGCAGTCCCCTGTCCGGCGGAGAGTCCGAGCCCCAGCAATGAAAATGCTCCGCCCGCTTCGCCCTGACCGGAAAAAAGCGGAAGGTTATCGAGTCCTCCAAGTACAGACGACGAGGCGCTTCCGCCGCCCAGAATCGACGGAGTTCCACCTGGCGCACCGGCGCCTCCAAAAATTCCGCCCCCCGCGCCGCCGCCAAACAGAGCGCCAAGAATTCCTCCCGGGCCCCCGCCCATCGCGCCCGCGGACGCGGCCCGCATTCCCTGCATTCCCAGCACCCACGTAGCGACCATTTGAAACACGATCTGCTCGAACATCCGCTTAAATGCCTGCCCGATGTTTCCGCTGGTAATCTCGTCGAAGAAGCTCTGCATCTGGCTGGCGAGTCGGTCGCGCATCTGGCCAAAAGCCTCGTTCCACGCGGCAGCCTGCTGCCGCGCCGCGTGCTCCTCGTCCAAATCTCCGGTGTTCAGCATCTCGCGGATTTTATCCATCCTTTCCTGATAGCTCGCGATGATGGAAACGTTCGCGCGCTCCCACGGAGCCGCCAGCGCAACCGCCGAGCTGCGCTCGATACCCAGCGTCTCGTCTTCCATGCGGCGGCGCTTCTCAAGGATCTGCTGGTCTTCCCTCTCCTCGGCCTGCAGGCCATCGTCCATCTGCTGCAGCTTTTTATCGGCTTCGTTCTGCAGCAGTTTGATGCGCTTGTCGCTGGCGTCTTTTTCCACCGCCACGCTGGCCTTGGCTACCGCTTCGCGGACGGCGCCATCCTGCCCATCGAGCGTAAGCACGTTGGCCAGTAATTCCAGCCGCGAGCGCAGCTCGTTATTGATCTGCTGCTCGGGCGAAGCGCCGCTTTTATTGGCCTCCGCCGTCATGGCCTGCACTTTGGTGAGCGCCTCATGCGCAGCAACTCCAATCTCGCGGATGCCGTCTGCTTTTTCCTTGGCAAAAGCGACATTCAACTCCTTCCCGGTGTTTCTGGTTTCCGCGCCCAGTTCCTTCAGTGTCTGCTGCGCGGCCGCCAGCGCATTGGTGAGATCCTGAATCTTCGCCTTTGCCGCGTCCGCCGCAGCGGTTGACTGCGTGCTGGTGCCGATGAATCCGGTCCCAGGATCAGAGACTTGCACGGTCTCAGTCTCTTGCGCCTGAACTTGCAGCCGTCTTAACTCCGCGGTCAGGTCGGCGACCCTTGTCTTCGCGATACCCAGGTCCTCGTTTGCGATCTTTTGCTTCTCGGCGAATGCGGCAACTCCCTCCAGACCGATAAGCCTGTAGGCGTTGTCGAGCTTGTCGATCTTGTCGCTGCTCTCCATTATGGTTTTGTTCAGCTCGCTCTGCGCGTCCATCGTTACCTTCGCGCTTTCGCTCCAACCAGCCATTTTGTCGACGAACTTTGTAACCGCGTTAGCCGCGCCAACCGCAATATCGATGAATCCCACCACCGCGATGGTGCTGAATGCGCCGCGCATCAGCGGGCCGATCAGCGTGGTGTCGGAGATGACGTTGGCCAGCGCGCGCGGCATGTGGATGCCCAGCTCCTCCGTGAGTAGCACGGCGGCCTCTCGGCCCTGGCGCGCGCTGTGCCCGATTCTTTCGAGTTGAGGAACCACCGGCTGTAGGCTCGGCGCGATCTTCGCGCCCTCCGCGCCGATCTGGCGGAACGCGCTGATCGCTCCGCTGTCGTCCACTTCAATAACGATGGAAGCTGTCGAGGCCATCAGTTGGACCTCGCGGCCGCGGCAGCCGCTCGCTGGCATTCGTTGCAAGTTTCCTGGTGTTCATAGCGCAGCGGAGTTCCGCACCGGCGGCAGGGCGGATGTTTGCGCCTGAATTCCGCGCGCGCGCCGCGAAGGACCTGCAATCCCAGCAGCTCCTCGGCGCCCAGATGCGCTTCGCTCATCACCACGCCCGCTTCCATCGGTTGCTCGACGGCCTCGATCAAGAACACCAGCCAGAGATAGTAGCCCGGCGAAAGCGAGCGTTTCGGAAGCGTCGCCCGCAGCACCGCTTCCGGATCGGAAGACATCGCGGCGATGCGCTCGTTCTCCTCGCGCTGTGGAGCTTCGAAGGCATCTTCCAGCATCTCCGCGGCCGCCAGCCGAAGCCCCTGCTCGTCCTGGGATATGACAATCACGCCGCTGCGTTCTCCTCGTCGATCAATGCCGAGGTGCGGAATAGCCGCGCCACGGTTGCCGATTTATGGAAGGCATCCATTTCGCGCACGATCTCGTCTTTGCCGCTCAGCTCCCGGCCGCCGGCGATATAGCCTTCCGCGCCTTCGATCAGTTCGTCGTACAGCTTCACCAGCACCGGATGCGCCGAAGGAATCATCGTCGTGCCGTTACGGCTGCCTCCGGCCACGAACGAGCGATTCTTCGATTTCAGGAAACGCCGCCGGTGCTCGGCGGTCGGCGAAGCGAATCGGTGCATCAGCCCGCGATACTGCTTCATCGTTCCCGGCTCGGAAGAATTTTCGTTCCACATGGCATCGATGGTGACCACCGCGCCATCGGCTGGAAGCAGGGAATCGTCCGCCAGCTCGCTGAGCTGCACCTTCATCAGCAAATCGATGGCGGCCAGGCGGTGATGCTGCGGGATGCATTCCGGCCATCCGGGAAGCTGGTGAGGTTCGCGGCCATCGGCGGTGCGATACCCGGACACGCGCTGAATCGCTTTCGCGTACAGAACCAGCGAAGCGTAGTCGGTGTCCACCACCTGCATGAAGCCGCCTTTTTCCTGGCGGAATTCCGCCACAACGTGCGCGAAGAAATTCTCCCAATCGGTCGCGCTGAGGCGCCGGAAGACGTGCTGGTAGGATTTGCCGCCGGAGCGAAACACCACCGCGCGCTCGCGCGCATCGAGCGGCAGCAGGTCGTGCTGCTCCGGTTTTGCGAGAGATTCCTGCTCGGCGGCGAGGATATTGATTGCGTCGTTCATGAGACACCTCTCTTTTGATTTCGAGATGTCTCAGGCTCGGAGCGCCGCGCGAGTTTGCGGCGCTCACTTGGTTCAAGCTCCAAAGCCCTGAGTTGTGCCCGGCCAGCTTGTTTGCGCTGAGGAAGCGCCCGTTCCGGGATAAAGCGACTACACCAGGAAACTGGTTTCCAAATTCTGGCAGGTGATGGTGACCACGTCGGCCGCGCCTTGCTTCAGCCAGTGATCCGCTGCGATGCTGTACTGGTAGACCGATTTGTTTCCGGACTGCCCCAGCTT
Source organism: Candidatus Acidiferrum sp. (assembly GCA_035309625.1). Lineage (GTDB taxonomy): Bacteria > Acidobacteriota > Terriglobia > Acidiferrales > UBA7541 > Acidiferrum. Next base: position 17,768 of record DATGEY010000131.1, on the reverse strand, counting down.
CACCACCGTCGGAATCACCGCCAGGCCGCGAATGTTGATCTGGTGCTTTTCGGGACCGGTGCCGATCTGCGCGCCGGCCACGGTCAGGTTCACCTCCTGAATCGTATCGGCCAGCCAGTCGTCGTTGGGCGTCGAGAGCGCGTCGTCCACGAAGCGTTGGAATTCCATGGTGATGTCCGGCTGCGTCAGCCATGCGCGCGAACGATAGAGTCCGCCGCCGGGCGCGCGCGAATTGCTGTCGTCCATGCCCCAGGTAAACGCAAATTTCACGCTGCCCAGCACGATTTGGCTGGAGATATCTACGGGAGCGCCCTGCGGCCCGTATAGAAAACTCATGTCGTTGGACATCAGAACGTTGTACGTGGGAATGGCCGGCTGCGCGGCCAACAGCCCCGCGGTCGTTTGTCCCGAGCCGATCAGGTTGATGCTGATTTTTCCGGGCGCGCTGGCCGGAAATTCCAGGGTGAAATCTTTCACGCACATCGATTGCAGCCGGCGCTGCAAATTGGCGGCGGTGTTCACTTCGTCGTAGATGGTGGTGACCGGAAGGTCCTTGCCGTCCACCGTGGGGTCCTGCGGCTTGATAACATGTTTCCACGCGGTGGGATTGCCGGCGGCGTTGGGCTGCGTCGATGTTACTTTGCCCATCCCGAACGCCGCGGCCCAGGCCGCCAGCCAGCTATCCATCGGGAACGCCATGCTCTCGGAGAGGCTGCGCTCCACCTGCTGCACCTGGATCGCGTAGTCGTGCCCGGTCATCGAAAGCGGCCGCGACGTCCAGCGCTTGATGTCCGGCTGCCCGAAGACCGCCGCTTCCGGCATGAAGCGTTTGCCCGCCTGCAACTGCACATCGGTGAGGAGCGTGGCGTAGCTCGTTTGCTTGAGTTTCGACAGGACGAGTACCCTGTCTTCCATTCTTGACGGGACGCCCATTTATTCCTCCTGAGACTTCGGCATCGGCACTACGCGCCGTTTCGGTTCCGGAGCCGCCTGCGCGGCCTCGGCAAGTTCGAAAGGTCCATGCGGAGCGAGAATGTGCTCCAGCTCCGCGCGCGTGATCGGCGAGCCATCGTTCCATTTGTCCTTCAGCTCGCCCGCGGCCACGGTCAGCGAATATTTCTCGCCGGCGGAAAACGCCGCGGCTCCGCCGCCGGTCACGCGGATCGTTACGAAGTCTTCTTGTGGGCTCATCCGTATGCTCCCCTACTGCAAATATCTCGGCGTCACGGTCATCGCGATTTCCGCGTGATGGCAAAGCACCTTGGTCTGGCCGTACTCGACGAAATCCATCTTGCGCATCTTCGGCGTCGACGCCGTGCTGACCAGGCCGTTCAGTTTCGTTCCCCCAGCCGAGCGCCGGTCGGCATTTATCGACTGCAGCACGGCGTCCACATTGGCATCGAAGATCTCCTCGGTGTCGTCGGCGTCGAACACCCCGAGAAATCCTTCGATCACCAGCAAATCGTCCTGCTGCACGAAGTCCTGGTTGATCACCAGGTCGGAAAGCACCACATTCTCCCGGTAGATGTGCCAGAAGTGCACCCTCGAATCCGCTCCCGTAAACTGCGCCATGTCCGACTCCGCGGTCAGGTTACGGCGATACGTATAGACCTTCGCATTCGCGTCTGCGGCCTGCACGATGGCCTGAATCCGCGCCTTGACCTGTTTTAGCGTGGTCGGCATCTATTTCTTCCCCACGCCCGCGGCCGCGATGGCTTGCGCCACCTGCGCGTCGATGATGCCGCCCAATTCCGGCTCCAGCACCGCCAGCGCCCGCGCGAACATCCCGAAAGCGGAAACGCCGCGCTTGGCGATTTTTCGCGCGATGGCGAATGCGATCGAGAGCGCCTGCTTCTCGTTGGTCACCGCAAACTTCTTCTTCACCCACAGCAGCAGCGCGCTCGGCGGCGGAAAGTGCGGCCCGGTCCCGGACTCCACGTAATCGGCGTAGGCGTCCGCCGGAGGCGCGGCGAAGACTAAGGCGCGGCTGAAGTTCACTTCGCGCGATAGCTGAAACGTAATGCTGTTGGCCAGCGTCCCGGTAGCCACTGCCGGCGGACGCCCCAGAAACGCGCTGGCGATGTTCTGCTTCACCAGCTGCTCTCCGCGCGCGCCGGCCACCGCCAATCCGTTGGGCACCCCGACGTCTAGAACGGCCGCGCGGATCTCCTCCGTCGCGGTGTCCAGCCCAATCACGCTGATCCGTGAAGCCATCGTTATCTCGACGCCTTTCGATGCGTCATGCGGTCGAACCCGCCAATCAAATTCTCGTGCATGCTCCCGGTGGCAATCGCCGGGCCCACTTCCACGCCCTTCGAATCGTCCACGCCGACGTGATCGAAGTAGCGTTTCTTCGCCGCCTTCGCCAGTCCCATGTATTCCTGGCTCTTGGTGCGGTAGTTCACGCTGTCCGCGGAGATCGACGCGTCCCCGGTCTGCGCGTAGATGCCCGCCAGCGCCTCATAGCACAGCCCGGCGGCGTAATCGCACACCGCTTCGAAGTCCGGGTCCGGAACCGTGGATCCATCCCCCAGGTGCCGCGCCGTCCATGTAATGCGCACCGTGTCCGTAGCCAGCGGGGCCGTCGAGATCACCATGATCTTCTTTCCGCTCGGCGTGCCGTAAATCTGCCAGTCCTCTTCCAGGATCAGGTTCGGAGGAAACGTTCCGATCGGAAACTCGATGGTGCGCACGGAAGAATAGCCTTCTTCCCAGACGTCCGTGCCCGCTCCCGGAAGCGGCAATAAATTCGTACCGTTTCCCGGGATGTCGCTGACCACTTCCCGCGGGCGGTCCTGCGAATAGCGTTGCAGGATCGCCTGCGTCAGCAGCGCGTCGCGGCTTCCGGCCGGCAGTTTTCCCGCCGCGTCGCGGAGAGCCACGTCGCGCTGCGCCTGAAATTGGTCGAACTGGTGCGCCATTTTCGCTCGCGCCTAAACGTCTTTGACGATGCAGCTCAGCAACGCCTTCAAATTGGAGGACCCCGTTCCAATTGCCGTCACGTCCAGCCGAAACAGGTCGCCTGGCGCAAAGTCCACGCCGCTAGGCTCCCCCGCGGTGGGCGTCAGGTTTCCGGCCGCGCCAACCGTCCCGACCGGCAGGAGCGCGCTCGCCGAATCGCGACGGCGTTTTGTAGCCGCGTTGAAGGCGATACTTGGAGCAATGGGAAAAATAGATACGCCGTTCTTTTTCACGTCAATGGTCGTGGCGGCTGCCGTTCCCAGATTTCCTAAAGAGGTCTCGACCTCGAGGATGCGGCCGTAGAATTGCGCTTCCCACTCGTCGACGTCGTTAGCCACCGCCAGCGCGGCCCAATTAATCATCGGTATGACAACCCTGCGAACCAGTTGCAATTCCATCGCTTGCTCCTTTGCGCCGCTCGGGCGCGAATTTCCGAAAAACCGAGCCGGGAAGCTCTTCCAAACTTCCCGGCCCGCCACACCACAGCTAGCCCGATTAGCCGGCGACCACTTCCTTGCCAACGCCGCGGAAGTCGATCGGCTTCACGCCGAATACGAACTTCACTTTGTATTGCAGCTCGTCGTTGGTGAAGCTCGTTCCCTGCGTCGGCAGGTTCGCCAGGTACAGCTGCGGAGTGTCGTAGCCGTCCAGGAATCCCACTTCGAGGAACGGCGCGATGGTGGGATCGGAGTAGTAATACCAGTCGGTCACATCGACAAGCAGCGGGTTCACCAGGATGCGCTCGCCCTTCTCGCCGAATTGCTGGTACCAGTTGTTGGTCCCGGTCATGTTGTTGTTGATCTGCCGCGCGGTTGGCTCCAGGTCCGGCGGAATCATGATGCCCCACAGCCGCAGACCGAGGCGGTTGCCGGAATCCTTTTCCGTCTGCTTGTAGAGCTGCACCTTGCGCGCGTCCAGCTCGGCGGAGGAAAGCGCCACGGTGTTCAGATTGTTGTGTGTCGCATGGAACCAGGCCAATCCGTCGGGATCGTAGTTCGGCGGCGTAATGAACACGTTGCTGATCTGCGTGGCCAGCGTGTGCCGCGCCGCGCGCGCGATCCGGTTGGGATAGCCCGCGATTTTCTGCAGGTCGTCGTTGCGGATGGTCTCCTCGGAAATGGTGACGACATTTCCTTTCTTAGAGATGGTGTAGCTGATCTTCTCGTCCGTTGGCTTGGTCAGCTCCACATACGCCGCGCCTTCCGCGACCGTCGAGAGGTCGGTCAGGTAGCCTTGCCGCACGCGGTCCTGCGATTTGTAGTCGCCCAAGGTGCTCTTGGTGTACAGCACGCTCAAGCCGTCGGCGATGCTCAGCTCGGCGTAATCCTGCAGCAGCCGCTTGGTCATCGAGTTCAGCAGCAGGTTCGGAAAATCGGTGGTCAGCACCGCTTCCGACACGCGGTAGAAGCCGCCTTTGTCGAAGCGCAGCTCGTTATCGCCGGTGGCCACGATGTAGGCTTCCTTGATGCCGCGGAACGGCTTGCAGTTGGGGTCCTTCTGCGCTTCCTTGACCCCGAACATGGCGTCCACCGCCAATTGGATTTTGTCGCGGCTGTTGCGGCCCACTTCCACCGTCCCAACCGTTCTTCCGATCGGGCTGTGCGACGCAAAAACATTGCGCGTCGTGGTGATGAATTTGTCGACCGCCGCCTCATCGGCGGTTATGCCCTCGAAGTGCTCGCGCACCAGGCTGGCCGCGCCCACCGGAAGCTTCGACTCGCTGATCTTCCGCTCCAGCAGCGCGACAAACTGCACTTTCTTCGCGCCCTTCACGGCTTCCTGCGCCGCCGCCACCAGCTCGCCATTGCGCGAGTCCAGCGCGGCCTGATTGGCGTCCGACAGCATCGCGGATGCGCTGCGAGCCTCGGCGGGATTGCGAACCAGAGACGCCTCGATCTTGCTCGCCGCGGCCCCGCTGACCTTGGCGAAAAATTCGAAGTGCTTGTCTTCCGGCAAGCCTCCGAATTCGGTTTGCAGTTCCTCTGCGCCCGCGGCGTCGACTTTTCTCAGCGCCTCGAGCACCTTGAGAATTGCTTCTCTCATGTTTGCTCCTTGCTTTGGGCGAGCGCCTTTCGGGTCGCCATTCTCTCCCCCTTGTTGCGACGTGCTCGGGGGAGAAATCTTTTTTTTCACCGCACTTCTCTGCATCTGCGCGATCTCCCCCGAGACCGTTTGTGACGCCGCGTACGGCAAAATCTTTCCGCCGGCGCCGGCTTCGGCGCACAGGTCCAGCCCCACATACTTCGCCAGCTGCGTGGCGATCAGCGCTTTTTTTCCGTCCTGCATTCCGGGCTTGAATCCAAAAAACGCGAAAATCGAAACGCCAAAAAGGTCCAGCTTGTCCGCCTGCTTGGCGGCTAGAAACTTCTCGCGCATTACCGTCTCGGTTTTCAGCAGGTTCACTTTGCCGACCGCCGCGTTACCCGCCATGCGGCACTCCGACGTCCAGCCGGCGGTGAGGTCCGGCAGATCCGCACCGGTGCCTTCGCTCTCGTTCGGATGACGCCGGCGGAAGCGCTGTCCGTTGGCGGCCTCCGCCACCTGCGCGACGACGCTCGCGGGAAAGTAGTGCGGCACTTCCTTGCCGTTGACGCTGCCGTGCGCCCATCCGCTCTGCATGATCTGCACCGGCCAGCTCCAGCCATCCCCGTTCGCGGAAGATTCGACCGCCAGGAAGCGCGCCGACTGCCGCACCGGGACGTATGCGGTCTCCACCTGTTGCGGCTCGCCCCAGGTGATATCGTCGCCGTCGTCGGTGTAATCGATTTGATACAGCTCGCCGTCCGGGCCGCGCGCAATCACGTAATCCGGAAAGGTCTCGACCAAACAGAAGCGGCGATATCCGGTCGATGCGTCCAAGCCAAAATCTTCCCGCAGCGCCTCGTCCAGCTCCTGCTGGATGTCCTCGTAGGACTCGGCGTAGTCGGCTGCCTCTTTCGCCTTTGCATGCTCGCTGGCGAAGCCGCTCGCGTCGATGCCGTATCGCTTCGCGGCCGCCAGCAATTTGCGCGCCACCTTCGCCTTGGCGGCCGCCGGCAGCTCCGTCTGGTTGAAACGCGCGAGCGCGTCCTCAACGTGCGCCTTGTCGGGAATCGGAAGATGCCAGGTGCTCGGATCGTCCGCGTTCCCGACGTAAGCAAAAGCCGAGGCGGGATATTCCTTCCCTCCCACGCTCTTCGTTTTAGCCACAAGCAGCTCCTTTACCCGGAGAAGCGGCATTCAGCCGACTCTAAGGGTCGTAGCGTTACTTCTTTCCGCCGTCCTTCGCTCCGCCACCCTGCCCCGCCGCTCCCGCCGCCTCGGATGCCCCTTCCACTTCCGCGCGCCGCGCGCCAGGCACCGCGAAGAAATATTTCTTCCCGTCGATGGTCACCACCGCCAAGTGCTCGCCAGGACCTTGCGGATCGTGCCCCAACGCGGCAATCCTGTCCGCGCCGAGCGTCTTGCGCTCCTTGTACTGCCAGCGCTCCAACTTCATCGCATCGGCGTAGCTCTTCAGCACCGGCACGCGCAAATGCCGGTTGGCCTCCCGCTTGGCCGTCTGGGTGTGAAACGCGCCCTCCGGCGCATCCACCTTCGATTGCTCCATCGCATCCGCGTAAGTTTTGTGCCACAGCTCTTGCCGCTCGGGCGGAAAGTGCTCCGGGAAAGTTTGCTTCTCGCCGCCTTGCTCTACTTTTTCCATGACTTCTCCTTTGCCCCGTCAGGGCGTAACTGAAATTTGAATCCCCGCATCCTTGAGAACTTGTTTCTGCTCCGCCGTCGGCTTCAGGTCCGCCGCATCGACGTACGGCGCCAGTAGGCAGTGGCAGTTGATGGTGTTCTCCGGCGATCCGTTCGGGTCGCGCGGATACATCAGCTCCTCGCCGCCAACCGAAAACGGCTCGTCCACCGCGCGCACTTGCCCGCTGGCGTGAATGTGTGCAATGCGCGGAACCCGCGCCGCCATGATGTGGATCCACTGCTTCTTGACCGACGGCACTTGCTGCTGCAAATCTTCGAGCCGCGCCTGGCCGGCCATCGAATGCACCCGCAGGATTTCGTTCAGCGCCACGGTCTCCGCGCGATCCCCGATCGGACCGAACAGCCCGGTAAATTTGTCGCCGGCGAGCGCGCGGCCCACCTGCGCGATAATGTCCGACACCGACTGGCCGCCCAGGAACGCGCGCTGGATAGCCGCGTTCAGCTTCCCGGCCGCATCCTTGCTCAGTCCGGCGATCAAATCCGCCGTGTATCCTTGCGCGATCGAAAGCGCCGATTCCGAAATGCCCGCAACCGTGCCGGTTGGCATCCCCGCGGCGTCCAGCGGATGCGCCATGCTGATTCCCCCAAGGTCGTAGGCATCGCTTTGCGCCGACGTCACCGCGCCGGTGAATTCCGCGCGGAACTTATCCATCGCGCCGTCGATCTGCTTGGCCAGCAGCCGCAGTTGCGCGCTCTTGAAGCTTTGCGGGTCGACGTTCGAAATATCGCCGACGATTCTCTTGCGCGCTTCTTCCAGCAGCTCCATCACCCGGTCGCGCACCGCCGGACCGAAGTCCCGCGCCTGCTTGATCAACTGTTCGACCTTGGCGGCGAAATCGCTTTGCCCGCTCATTGCGTCCTCTGCGAAGCCGGCGGCATATCTTCGAGCGCCGCGGGAGGTTTCCCGGCGCGCTTCAGCGCGTCGGCCAATTGCGATTGCGGATTCAGGTTGTTTTGCTGCTTCGCGTCGCGCGTCGTCTTTTCCTTTTGCGCTTCGTCGAATTCGTCGGGATCCACTTCCACGCCCAGCTGCGTCATCACCGTGATGAACGCCCGCGCCGCGGTCTGCCCGCGGATCCAGCCGCGATCCTCGGCCATTCCGGCCGCGTTCGCAGCCGTCTGCAGCGCCGTCGCCGCCGCGCCGATATCCTTGACGCTCAGGTCCGGCACCTGCAGCTTCCAATCGATGTCCGCATCCTGCGCCAGCACGCCGTGCACGCGCGCCTGCTCGATCACGAACGCGATCATCTGCGTCACGATGCGCTTGGCCACGTTTTGCCGGCTGGTCAGCATCTTCCCGGTCGGCCCGGACATCTCTTCCGCCGTGGCGCGGTTGGCGTTCACCGGATCGGCGAAGAACCACGCCGGCAGTCCCGCGCCGCCCATCATGTGCAGCTTCACCGTGCGCGCCGCCTCGCTCATGTCCGCGCCCTTCAGGTCCGGCGTGCGCGCCTCGATGCTGATCTGGTCGTTGGTGACCTCGATGCCGCCCTGCCGCGGCGGAGACTTCATCACCTTGTCGCGCAGCTTGTTCACCGCCGCTTCGTCCGCGCCCTTCGCCGTGTAGTGCCACACGAAGGAATTCAGCAGCCGCACGCGGTCGGCGAAATCGAAAACCATGTTGTCGAAAACGTCGATCCAGTCGGCCAGCGCGAAGAGTTCGGAAATCCCGCGAGATGCCGCTTTCGTCTTGTTGATCGCCCAGTAGAAACAATCGCCCTGCAGCGTCCCGAAGGTGGCCGAGGCCGGATCCTCGTCGATCTGGATAATCCGCAGCCGCCGCCCTTCCGTTTCCCCGGCGCGCTTCACCAGCCGCACGGCTTGCGGCATGGTGATCTCCTGGGAGACGGCCGTCTGCATCAGGCCGAACTCCACATACTCGATTTGCATGGGGTCCACGTAGGCCAGGTTCACCGAGCCGTCCACGTCGTTCACCGCCACCGGGATGCACAGCTCCCCAAAAACCAAAAGCTCCACGAACCAGGTGTCCAGCGTTTCGTCCAGGTTATTTTTCGGGTCGTCCCAGAACTTGCGGATCAGCTCCTGGACGTCGGGGTTCTCGGCGATCGCTTTGAAGCCTTCGCCCAGAATGTAATCCACCATCACGCGGACCAGCCGCTTGCCGAACGGCGTGGTCATGAACAGGTAGAAGCACACCTGCTGCATTCGCAAGTGCATCGCCGGATTCAGGTCGCGCATCGTCGTCGACGAGCTGATCCTGCGGAATGTCGGATCCTCGCCATCGCCGGCCAGCAACGTGAACAACTCCGGCGCCAGCGACTCGCGCACGGCCGCCTGCTTCGCCTCTTTTTTCACCATGGCCGCAGAGCGCTTGGCGGCTCTCGCGTCGCGCCGGCGAGGCGCGCTCTTAGCTTTGTGGCTCTTCATCCCCACAGCGAGCCCCTCCGCCTCTCCAACAACGAAACATGCTGCTCGCCGCGCCGCTCGACGTTCGCCTGGCGTGCCACCAACTGCGACAGGACGCCGCGCGGCTCGCGCAAATCGCGCCCTTCCGGCGCGTCCGCGTGCGCATAGGCGCCGGCCGGCGCGGAAGCCGCCGCGAAATCGGCCATGGCCTTGGCCCAAAACGAATCCGCGTGCGCGTACACTTTTTTCTTTTTCCCGCCGGCAGAGGCGGTGTCCACTTCGATTCGTGGCGCGTCGAACTTCACCGCTCCCCCCGAATATTCTTTCTTGACTGCCTGCAGCTCCTGGCGAATTTGCAGGTCGTGCGGGATGCGGTTGCGTCCCTGCTCGAAACGTTGCTTCAGCCGCACCGCCAGGTCGGTCTTGATCTTCACGCTGCCGCTGGACGTCTGATAGGCGGCCGGAACGTTGTCGCCCTTGGGCAAGGACCCGGAGAAATTCAGGCCCATCACCCGGCCCGGACATTTCGCCGCCAGGAATTCGAAAAGCCCCAGCCCGATTCCGGTCGAGTCCATCGCCGTGCGATCCGCCAGCTTCACCCACGGCAGCAGAATGTGCGCCTGGTCGTTGCGCGCGAACTCGCCGTCCGGCGTAAAGAAGGGCACGCCGTGCAAGCGCAGAATCATCCGTGTCCACGCCACGTCGCCCACTTCTTCATCCAGCCAGCCGACGGTACGGTCGCCATCGCGGCCCACGTCGACGCCAAATGAAAGCTTCCCCAGCGGCAGATAGCCGCTCGGCCAATCCATCGTCGCCGCGGGATCCTCGGCGCGAGAGATCAGCTCCAGCGAAAGCCAGGAGCCCACGGCTTTCAGGAACACGCACAGGAATTCCTGCGAATATGTTTCGAGGTCGCCCTTATAGAGGTCCTGCATCTCCGCCAGGTTGATTGGGCAGCCCTCCGCGATCGCCATGTGGATGTCAATCCAGTGCCAGGACCACGCGCCCTGCTTCGAAGGATTGCTTTCCGGCGCCACGCCATCGGCCACGCCGAATTCGCGCGCCAGATCGAAAAACTTTCCCTGCTCGCCATTGGGCGTCGAGAGGATGCGCATCTTATGGCCCAGCGCCACCTGGCGCGAAACCGCCGCCCAAATCGAATAGGAGTCCTCGTGATGCGCGTACTCGTCGAGGATCACGTTTCCCGGATATCCGCGCGCCGTCCGCGGATTCGAAGGCAGCGCCAGGATGCGCGAGCCGTTTCCAAAATGCACCCGCGTCACTTGGATATCGGTCGCCCCCAGCTCGTCGGCGAACAGCTCCTGGCTAACCTGCGCCACCGCGCTCATGGCTTCGATAATCGGCGCGCAGCCTTTTTCGATGAATTCCTGCGAGCCCGATTTCGAATGGCTCAGCACCGTCCAGGTCGTTCCGGGATGCTCGATGCAGTCGAGCACGGCTTCCGCCGCCGTCGCGAACGAAAAGCCGATGCGCGCGGATTTCACCGCGCCCTTGAAGCGCGAGCCGTCGTCAATCCAGCGCTGCTGGTACGGCCTGAGCTGCAAGACCGGCGGCAGACTATCGCTGAACGGGCGGGAGCCCAAAGGTCCGCTCACGTAGACGGTTGATGTCTTCGAGAGTGAGCCTTCCTCCCTTGCTGATTTTCTTTGCTGCTTCATCCGTTGCCTTGTTCGCCTTCGAAATAAGCTCGTCGAATTTCTTGCGGTCCAGCGCCACGCGTTCTTTGGCGATTTCGATTCGCCGGAAGCGGGTAAGCGCCAGCGCCAGGTCGGCCAGCGCCGCGTGAAACTTTTGCGGATCCGCGGAGTCCTTGGCGTGCGCGAAGACCACGTCGGCCATCGCGTTTCGCACCGAAGCGTCCAGCTTGTCGTAGCCCGGTCCCGCGAACTTTTCCGCCACGGCGGAAGAGGCCCGCCGCTCCGCTTCGATCTCTTCCAGCTTTTGCTCTACCTGCACGTCGTACCACCGGCGCAGCGTCGTCGCTGGTATCCGGCGATCGGCGAAGTGCGACAGGCTCAGCTCCTCGGGCAGCTGGCCCCATTCGAATTTCGCGCTCTCTTCCTCGATCTGCTCCCAGGTCAGCCACTTGGCACGCCACGCGATAATCTGATCCCGCCACGCGGACGGTAATTTGTCGATCGCGAACGGCTGCCGCACCTTTCGCGCCTCTCCCGTTTTTGGTCTGCGTGCCATTCATTCCACGTCCACAGCCGCATCGCCCACGGTCTTTTCCACCACGTCGCGCCCGCGCGGCAAAATCTGGATCTGCCGGATGCTCACTTCGCCGTTCACCCGGTTCTTCTCCTGGTTGAACTTCAGGCAGCCGCGCTCGCCCAGGTCCTGCAGCAGCTCGCGCACCAGGTTTCCGTAAACGTCGAATCCCAGCCGTTCCAGAACGCCGGCCAGCGTGATGTCGTCCAGCCGCGTGCGCTGCGATTCGTGGTTCTCGTAGATCAGCGAGAGGATTTTTCCTCGCAGCCGCCGCTTCATTTGCGCGTTGATCATCCGTGCAGCGCCTTCAACTCATCCAGCCGTTCTAAAATCGTTTCGTTGGTCCGCGTCAGGTGATTCAGCAGCAGCTCCTGCTCGCGCTCGCGCTGCGTGTCTTTGGCCACCAGCGCGCCGACGTTGGACGCCAGCTGCTCCTGCGCCACCACCGTGCGCTCGTGCATGGCCGTGAACGTGTCCATCTTTTTGCTGGCGATCACCATTCCCACCACCAGCACCGAGAAATATAAAAATCCGCCGTTCAATAGCTGCGGCAGAAATTCCGGCCGCGCCGTCAGCGAACGCACCGCTGCCAATCCGACCGCCAGCCCCGCTCCGCCGCCCGCGCCGGCCAGCACCCACCGCGCCTTGCCAATCGCCAGCGATGTGCGCAGCTCGCTCATCCCGCCGCTTTCCCTCCGTGATTAACGTCGGGCGCTTTCACTTTCTCGTACGTCCGCATCGCGCCCAGCCCCAATAGCGGAATTAGCAGCGTGCCCAAAAGCGTCCCGGTGTCCAGCACCGGAAGATGCGCCATCAGGTCCGGATGCCGGATCGCGAGAATGAATTTCAGGAAGGGCTCGAACACATACGCATAGGCCAGCGCCGCCACGCACACCCAGCCCACTGCCGGCCGCCATCCGGCGATGAATAAGCTGGTGCTGGCCGCTTCCTGCTTGTTGATGTCCAGCTGCCCCTGCATCGCCGCCAGGGTCGAGGCCATCTCCGCTTTCTGTTGGTCCAGATTGGCTTCGGTGAGCTGCGCATCGAGTTGGGCCTTGACCGTGGGATCCAGCTTGAACATCCCAAGAATCTGTTTGGCTCCGTCAATCGCGCCGGAAACGCGAGACACGGCCGCCCCTGAGGCAGTGCCGAACAGCGATCCGAAAAACTTCCCGACGTCCACGGCAGCCTCCGCTATTTGTAAATCTTGTTGAACATGCCGCCGACCAGCAGCATCAGTCCGCCAACGAAGATTCCCGCTGACGGGAAAAAGCCGTGCACGCCCTTCCAAATCGTCAGCCCCAGCACCACGATCCCCACAATGCGCAACACCAGCGGTAGATTGATCAGCGTTTCCACCTTATCCACTTCGCCTACGATGCCCATGCGCTCCTCCTCTAAAGACATTTCTGCTTCTTCATCTGAAAAAAGAAAAACGCGTCGCCGATCACATGCGTCGGCGCTCCAATCTCAACCAGCCGCCACGCCGCGGCTCCGGCGGATGCCGCGTGCGCGATGACTCCCGCCAGCAAAAGGGCCGCGCCAATAATCTGCAGCGGCAAGCCGATAGCGCCCAGGTCCGGCTTCATGGCTTCGCGCACCTCGAAAACTTCGTCGTGCTGCCCGGGCAGTCCACCTCGACGTACTCCGCGAAGGTGCTCAGCCGGCAGCCATCCGGGACCCACACGAATCCGCCGGCGCAGTCCGGAATCGGAGCGGGATACCCGCGCTTCTTCGCGTGAACGCGCGAGGCGCAGCCGCTCAGCAGCATCGCCAGGCCGAAAATGAGCACGCTCTTCATTCCGATTCCGCCGCCAGCCTTTCCAGAAATCCGCGCCAGTGCATCGCCGGGACCAACAAATAACCAACGTGCTGCCCATGCATCACCAGATGGACGCGCATCATCAATTCGCGCCGCTCATTCCGCCCGGCAGCCGGTTCATCTCCAGATACACCGCGTACCAATCCGTCGCGATCTCCCGCTGCGCTTCCTGCACTTCTATCTTTCCGGTGCACACCTGCTTATGCAGCCAGTTCTCCACCAGGTCCTTCTCATGCGCGCCGGGATGCTGGTAATAGGGCTGCGGCCACAGATTGTCCTGTTCGTCCGCGCCGCCCAGCTCCAGCGAAATCAGGTGGTCGATTTCGTAGAGCGGCCTGGCGGCATCCGCCGCGGAAGGACGCGCTCCGGCGCCCAGCGGCTTTTGCTTGTCCACGCCATACGCCGCATACACCGCGTTCTTCACCGATTCCTTGGTGTGGCGAAACTGTTTTGTCGATCCGCCCTCGCAAATCTCCTTGCGAGAAATGGTGCGCACCGCGCCGGGAGTCAGCTCCAGGCTGTTCAGCAGCGCGGCTCCATGCGCGCGGTACTGCGTGCCAGGAGCGGAGGGCTGGGCCGCCACGCCGAGGCACGCAAGCGCGAATACCCCGAGGAAAAGGCCCGGGAAAGAAACTGCCCGAGTTCCTCCATCTCTCGCTTCACCGCTATCCGCAGCGCCAGAAACGTTTGCGCGCCGGTCAGGCGCGCTGCTTGTTTGTCGCGGGTTGCAGTTCCATGCCTTCCCCATTGCTTTCCGGGCCTCCTTTCCTCAGGCTCATTTCGCCGCTTGATAGCGAGCCATCCTCGCCATCACTTCATCGGCGTAATCCGGATTCCCCCCGCCGTTATAGGCGCTCAGTCCCTCGCGCACATCGCCGTCCTTCGAAGCGATTTTCCTGACCAGGTGCGCGCAGCCGAAATCGAGTCCGATGGCCGGATCGCATAGTTTGGTGAGCCACCCGGTGAAGCGCAGCTCGCGTGCCACCTCGCCCATCACCTGCATCAGCCCGAAAGACATCGCGCGGGTCATCTCTTCCGTCGGCGGCATCTGCTCCAGCAAAGGCTGGATGTATTTCTTCTCGAACTCCGGCTCGAAGCGAATCGCCCACGGATCCCATTTCGATTCCTGTTCGACAACGGCGCACACCAGCGCGGCGTCCAGCTTGTGAGAAGCCGCCGCGGCTTTTGCCGCTTCCAGCAAAGCCCTCGGCACCGTCGTTTGCGCGCTACGCGTCATCAGCTCGCTTGTGCCGTTGCCGATTCGGGAGGGGCCGCTGCGAAAACTCGGATATTCAGCTGGCAGTCACACTGCTTCATGCCTTGCATGTAGGGATTTGTGTGATAGCCCTCTGAGCCCTGCCCTTCAACCACCACGATGGAGCCTTTTGGCGCGCGCTCGGCAACGGCGATGACGGAAGCCGTGTGCGCGTCGCGTTCCGGGTTCGCATATTGCGCGGACATTTTTTCGAGGATAGACCTCACCTCAGAGGCTTTTGCTGAAAACGAAAGTGACCAACTCATTGATCTCTCCTAAAACGGGGAGGCCGCGACGCGGGGGCATCGCGGCCTGGGCCTTGCAGTCGAGTGGGACTTCGACTTCATTTCATTTGCACCAGCGCAGTTTCCACACTTCGGCGGAAACCGGTGCGGAGTTTGCGGAGCTTTTTTCTGCGGAGGTGCTTTTAGAGGCTCCGCAGTTTGTTGCGGTACTCGATTGCGGAGCCGTAATCGATCATCCAGTAGCCGTTTTTGCGGAGCCTTCTGGCGCGCAGGATGCCTTCCTCGCAAAGCCGCGCCACGGTATCCTGCGAGGTGCTGAGGATGCGCGCGGCGGAGCCGGTCGTGATCTCCGTCTTAGAAAGGATTTGCGCTGGGCTGGTAGCCATCGGTTCGCTCCTTGATTTTTCGCCGCTGCAAACTCTTCAGCACCCAAATCACCCGGTTGGCCTCCGCCAAGGTGCGGATCGCGCCGCTGCGCACCGGCGATTTCGGCGACCGCAAAAACGCGTCCAGCCGCTCGCGCGTCCAGCCCAGCGCGGTACACAGATTGGCCAGCAGTTGCAGCGTCCCGGCGTCGGCCATGCGCACTTCCCGGTCGCCCCCGCGCTTCCTGCCCGCCGTTCCATAAGCTTGCGCTGTGCGCCGTGAGGCCCGCTTCAGCAGCTCCGGCGGCAGATGCTTTTGCACCGCCTCGATCGCCGCCGCCGCTTCCTTCGCCGTCAGCTCCTTAAAGGACGCGATCTGCCTTCCCACAGCCCCGGCCACCCAGCCGATCCGCGCCTCGCGGTCCTTGGCCTCCAGGTGCGCCTCCCGGGCAAACAGCCCCCAAAGCGTCTGCAGCCGCTTCATCTGCCGCCCCGTGATTGACGCCTCAACCATCGGCGCCAGGCTCCCAAATGGTGTTCCAGTCGACCATCGGTACAGTCTGTCCACGCAATGCGTGCCCGCAATCGCCAAGGAACTGGATCCTGCCGTCGGTCAGATATAAATGGCAGTCGATTCTTCCGCGCATTCGTATCGAGGGCTGCACCGTCGGCCTTTCGAACGACCCGTTAAAGGTCCAGGTCGGCGGTGGCGCGGTCGTCTTAAAGCAGTGGCCGCAGTCGCAGCCAGGACACCAGAAGAGAAGCTTGCCGTCCGCCGACCGGAGCAGGTTGCTCAAGCAGCCGCCGTTTCTGGCTCGGGAAGCGACGCCGCCAGCCGCCGGATAAACTCCGGATTCAGCCTCGCGGCCAGCTCCAGCCCTTTTCGAATAGAGCCCACTTCCACATACCGCCTGCTAGGTCTAGACCTAGAATGCGTGCTGCACGCATTGGACGCAGCCCTATTGCGTTTCTTGGCCATCCTGCGGCGCTCCACCAGGTACCGAAATCGCAGCCTGTGCGCCTGGCAGCAAAATTCCTGCCATGATCGGGTCTTGGGGACCGCCCTGGAGCACTCCTTAAACCGCTCCAGCTTGCAGACCCTGCGCGGGCTCACGGCTTCCCCGCGTCGTGCTTGGCTTCCTGCTTCACGGGCGGCAAAAACGAGCGGTGCTCGGCGTCATACCTCCAGTCGTCGCCCACGTTGTGCTCCTTCATCCATCCGCGCATCTTCCCCATCTTCATATTGGCCCGCTCGCGCAATTGCGAGACGCTCACCGGGATCTCCACCGTCCCGGTAGCCGCCTCGATCCGGTCGATCTCCCGCAACACCATCTGGTAGTCCGCCAGCACTTCCTGAAACCCCGCGTCCGTCGGCGCCGGTTTACCCTGAGCCTCCAAGGGAGCGGAAGCTGCCGCCGGAGCGGCATCCTTCTTCGCCTCGGCCTTGCCTTGCGCCCAGGCAGTGCCCAGCAGCGGCCCGGATGCGAAGATCGTCAGCGCCGCCATCCTGATCGCGTTCGAACCGATTCCCCTCAACCACCGGTTTCCCCTCATCGCTTGTCCCCCTCGCTAAAAAGATTTCGCAGCTCGTGCCGGTCTCTCACACCGAACTTCTCGAACAAATTGGAAGCATGGAATTTCGAAGTGCGCGCGGAAATGTTCAGCATGCCGGCGATTTCCTTGTGCTGCAGCCCGCGAACGATTCCGTCCAGCACCTCCTTCTCTCTCTTGGTCAGGTTGATTCCCGAAAGCCAGCGCGACCGCTCGCGCACCAGATCCATCAGCACCGGAATGCGCAGAATCACGGGAACTTCGATTACAAATTTCCCGCGAGCCTTCTTGAGCGCAATCGTCTTCACGGCGTCTGTGCCCCCCACTCACCTTGTCAAAGAACTGAAATCATCGCCGCTCATCCAACTGCTCCAGCTTCTTCCTCTTGTTCGCGCCAGCTGCCGCCGCGCCGCCGCCAGCCGTGCCCTTCACTTCCAAAGCCACAATCGAAAATGGGCCGCTGCCCGTTCCGCTAATTCCATACGCAACCGCGCCCGCGCTGGTTTGGTTGGTCAAGTCCGAAACGTAAATCGTGTAATTAGTTCCGATCACCACATCCTGTCGAATATCCGTGGGCGTGGGCACGATGGTTTGCAACGCGGCAGCCGCGAAATCGAATGTGGCCCAAACAATCCCGCTATCTGCCGCAGTGGGCGTCAGGCTCGCTGTCAGCGTAGCGGTGTGCTGCTCGACGCTGTTTCCAACGCCGCCCGAGTTGCGCCACACCCAAACCCCAAACCCCCACTTCAAAGTGCTGTCTGAAGAGGTCATGCTGACGGCGCTGGAACCGGCGCTCCCCGCTACAGCCGTGGCAAGTTGCGTCGCGCAAGTGTTCGCGGTGGCGTTGCTTTTCTGCGAAGTGAATGTCAGCCCCGTGGCAGTTGGCACTCCTAGCGTAAGACTGCTTTCGGCGCCACCGATCACAGTTATAATGTCCCCGGAATTCCAGGAAACAGTTGCCGTGGCCTTGGAGGCCGCAGTGGTGTTCCAAGCCGTTTCCGTGTAGGAAACTAGCGTGGGAGGCGTGTTAGCGCGGGCACCATGGCCACAGACAAGCAGCGCCGCGAAGGCAATAATCTTCCTCATTGCAGCCAGCCCACACCATCGAAAAAGTTGCCAAAGAACGCGCCCGGCTGCACGCTGGATGCCAGCGCGTTCTGGTTGGCCAAATAATCGCTGCCCATGAACGTCTCGGCGTTGGCCAGCGAAGTGCCCGAAGGAAAGAA
>DATGEY010000130.1:0-3678 GCA_035309625.1 Candidatus Acidiferrum sp. | reverse complement strand
TCCACAGCGCCCTTCACCCACGTCGGCATCGGAATAGTGCGTACGCGACCGTGCTTACCGACAAGATCCACGATGCACCAGCGATTGTCACGTTGCTGGATATGCCCGAGCGTGAGCGCCGCCACTTCCGAGCGCCGCAGCCCGCAGCCGAGCAGAATTGCAAGCATCGCGCGGTCGCGCAGCCCCTTCTTGGTAGCGGTGTCCGGCGCGTTGATGATCGCCTGCGCCTGCCGGAGGGACAGCCAGTTCCCAACGCGAACGCCCTTCGATTTGGCACCCTTCACTCGGGAGATGCCGGCGGCTAGTTCGGGTGCCAGCAGCCCGTTGTCGGCAGCCTCAACCGCCAGTTTCCGAACGGCGGTGATCCGGACGTTGATCGAAACGGACCCGAGGCCGCGGGCTTCTAGGGCAACGCGCCAGGCGCTCACCGTCGCCTTGGTGAAGCCGGGCCGCGGCTCCAAGGCGAACCAGGCGAAGAACTCATCCAGGCCGAGATTATAGACCCGTTTTGTGATCGGGGAGGAGACGCTGTCCAGTACCAGGGCCTTGAGCCGGTGCCAATCCGTCGTCCGTGGTGCAACGTATCCGTCCGACCAACCCAGGTTAGTTTCTGGAGGCGGCCCATCGGGCAGGAGTGAGGTCAGCCAGATCGGACACGTTGCGCCGGGCCATACCTGGCAATACGGCCTGTAAATAGTCCTTGACGGACAGGCCAAGCCGGCGGCAGGATTCCACCACCGAGAGAATCGCCGCGACCTTCGGCCCGGACTGCGCGCTGCCCACGTGCAGCCAGTTCTTACGGCCCACCGCCACCGGACGCATCGAGTTCTCGGCCAGGTTGTTCGACAGCTCGACTTCGGCATAGTCGAAACAGCGCCGCAGCTTCGGCCACATATTTAAGGTGTAATTCACAGCCTGGCCCAGCGAGCTTTTCGGCAGTATCGTTTTCCGCAGGGACTCGCACTGATCATGAATCTCGGCGGCCCAGGAGGCGGCGTGTTCCCGGCGTAGGGCCAGACGCTCTTCCACGCTCAACCCCTCGCGGCGTGCGTGGCGATCCACCAGGAACAACGCGTCCATGCGCGTGACCATCTTGATCGCCTCGGCATCCTTGGGATTGACCTTCACCGCATCGACAAACTTCCGCCGTGCGTGCGCCCAGCAACCCACGTGCACTAGTTTCTCTCCGCCGACGTCGTCGTACGCTTGATAGCCGTCGGTTTGCAAGATCCCTTCCCACTGACCCAAGAATTTGCGTGGACCCTCGCGCCCGCGGCTCAGCTGAAACTCGAAGACCGTTTCGCCGCCCGGCTGGCCGTATTGCCACAAGTAGGCCTGATGATCGGCGCCCCGGTTATCGTGCATTTGAACCGGCACGGTGGTTTCGTCGGCCTGCAAATAGGATGCCCGCAGTAGGTCCTGCCGCATCACGGTGACCACCGGCTGCAGCAACTCCCCTACCCGCATCACCCAACCGTCCAGTGTGGCGCGGCTGATTTCGACGCCCGCTTCGCGCTCCAGCATCGCTTGTTGCCGGTACAACGGAAGGTGATCGCAGTACTTCGCGATCACTGTCTGGATCACCACCGCATCGCTCGCCAAGCCCTTTTCCACGATGCGCGGCGCCAGCTCCGCCATCGCCATGGTGGCGCACTTGCCGCACGCACGCTTTTCGCGCTTGGTGACGCGCACGAAATACCGTGCCGGTTCGACGTCCAGCACTTCGCTTTCGTCGTAACCGATGATCGCGGTTTCCGCGCCGCACCTTTTGCAGTTCGGCTCGGCGCACCGAACCACGTGCTCGATCCGCGGCAGGCTCTCCGGCAACGAACGTCGGCCCGAATGCGGTTTGCGTTCGCGTTCGGGCTTTTGCGGAATCGGTTCGCGCCGCGCTTCGGCCTCGACTTCCTCGCGCGTGGCGCTGGGCTCTTCTTCGGCCAACAGTTCCAGTTGCAGATCGCTCAGCGTTTCACTTTGCGGACCCAACACCTGAACCCGCCGTTGCCGCAACCGCTCCTCGAGCACTTGAATCTTCAGGTGCGCCCACTGCAACTCGCGTTCCAGCATCGCGATGTGCGCCTGTGGATCGAAGGCTGCCATGGAGGAGAAGCCCCATATTACGCGAACTCGCGAAAATGTTCCAGAGCTTTTTCAAGAGCTCTTGCGATACCAGGCGCGCGGCTCGGTTTGTTTCCAGTCCAGCCCGTTCACCAGCATCGCCAACTCTTCGGCCCGCATCGTTACGCTGCGCACGTGGTCGGCTTCCGGCCAGCGAAAACGGCCTTTTTCGAGGCGTTTCGCGCACACCCATAAGCCGCTGCCGTCCCACACCAGGGCTTTCAATCGCGTCCTCGTCTTGTTGGTGAACAAGAACAAGTGTCCGCTCAACGGATCTTCGCCCAAATGATCGCGAACCAACCCGTGCAGACCTTCGAACCCCTTGCGCATGTCGACGCCTTCCACCGCGATGTAGATCCGGGTCGCCGGCCCCAGCCCGAATATCACACGCTTTCGGCGATCCGAATCAGCCGCGCCAGCTCCGCATCGGCGAACCGCCACGAACATTCGATGCGCCGTCCGTTCGCCAGACTCAGCCTGAAGTCCGCCGCCGGTTCTGCATGGGCCACTTTGACGGCTACCAAGCGCGGCGGCCGCGCTTGTTTCGAGGGCTTGACCGCGTGCACCCGCCGCCAATAATCGAAGGTCGTCAAAGTGATGCCGCGCTGCTGACAAAACTCGCGCCGACTCAATCCGCTGGCCGCGTACTCCTCCAGCACGCGCCGCATCTCGGCAGACCGCTCTGTCTCTTTTGCCATGCCGTCATCTTCGGCGATCTCCAGCACCCGCTCAAGATGGGTTCCTCAGACGCTTACGATCGTTCTTCTCCGACGCGGCCCGGGCGGGAGTAAGCCCCGTACGAAAATGTGAAGCCCGCGGCCAGAAGGAGAGATCTCCGTATAGCTATCGAATTTCGCGACAATCTGTCTGGCCTTCTCGTCCAGCCTGCCGGTCTTTTCGTCGCGGCACTTGTCGAGGTCAATGCCGACGATATCGTCATCGATCGTAAAGACGAACCCGATGCCAGAATACCGCCCGGATTGAAAGGCATTGACGGCCTCGGGGAAAGAACACCAGGTCGCGGGATCTGTGGTTGATGCCATTTCACCTGTCGCTGCACAGTACGGCACCTTGGTGACCTTGTGGCTCCGCATCTGTAAGCGCCAGGCAAGCCAGCGGTCTTTTTCGGTCAGGCCGGTCGGGATGTTCTTCAAGTTGGCGGACGTCATGCGCGTCCCTCAAACTGCCGTACAACGCGCTCCGCACAGTCGAGGGCACTCTCCCACTCATTAGCAATCTCGGTAAGGAGTACAAAGCAATTGTCGCGGACCGCGCCGTTTTCGGTAGCAATCACCCGCGTAGCAAAGGCGAACGCCATCATCAAAACAGACATTGGCGTTGCCGGACCCTCAGAGGCAAATAGGTGAAAAAGACGGAGGGTTTTGATACGGAGGGCCGTCGGCAGCCCCTTTATAAATGGGTGATGGAAAAGGTGGGCCAGTGAAGAGATTTCGGTTAAGCCACAGATCTGCATGGCGTAGTTGATGTTCGAGGTTGTTACACCAGGACTCGCCCCAGAGCTCGCAAAGAAGGTATCATCGCTCATGTTGTTCTAGAGGT
>DATGEY010000129.1:0-13828 GCA_035309625.1 Candidatus Acidiferrum sp. | reverse complement strand
CCCATGGCACGTTTCGCAGGTGTCTAGCCGCGTGATCGGCAGCTTCTTCACCGCCCCGCGCATGGCATCCCAAAAATCAATTTCGATTTGATACTCCAGGTCCCCGCCGGCTTCCCGCTCCGCTTCGACCGCCCCGCCGCGACCGCCGCCGCTGCGAAAGAATTGGCTGAACAGGTCGCGGAAGCTCCCCGCACCGGCCCCTTCGCCTCCCGAACCGCCAAAGTCGAATCCGCCAAAATCGAAGTTTACCGCCGCATCGTCATCGCCTCCGCGTGGCGGCGCGGCCCCGGGATTAAAGTTGTCGCTGTAGAATCCATGCTGGTCGTACATCTGCCGCTTCTTCGTGTCGGACAACACGTCGTACGCTTCCTGCAGTTGCTTGAACTTTTCCTCCGACGATTTGTCCCCCGGGTTCAGGTCCGGATGATACTTCCGCGCCAGCTTGCGGAAAGCCGTGCGGATATCCTTCGCGCTCGCTTTGCGCGCGACGCCCAGCAGTTCGTAATAATCCCGTTTCGTCGTCGTTGGCATTTCAATTTGAACTTTGCGCGTCCGGGTCGTACATCGAGAGGTGCCGGTCTGCTTTCGACCGTCGACTGTCGACACGCTCACCGGCACCCCGCTGACTTCATCGTTTAGTTCGGACGCTTATTTTCGTCGACGTCCACGTACTCCGCGTCGATCACGTCGTCCGGCTTTTTCTGCTGTTGCTGCGAACCACCCCCGGTACTGCCCGGGCCTTGGCCCGCCGCTCCGGCTCCTGCCGCGCCCGCCTGGGCCGCGCCTGCCGCCTGGTTGGCCTTGTACAGCACCTCGGCTACCTTGTGCAGTTCGCGCTCCAGGTTTTCCGTAGCCGTACGAAGCCGCGCCGTCCCGCCTTCGCTCATGCCCTTCTTGGCGTCTTCGATCGCCGCGTCCAGCGACTTGGCGTCCGCCTCCGCGATCTTCTCGCGGTTCTCGCGCACCATCTTCTCCGCCTGGTACACGATGCCGTCCAGCCGGTTCCGCGCGTCCACCTCTTCCATCCGCCGGCGATCGTCCTCGGCGTGCGATTCGGCTTCCGTGCGCATCTTCTCCGCTTCTTCCTTGGTCAAGCCGGTCGAAGACTGGATGGTGATCTTCTGCTCTTTATTCGTGGCCTTGTCCTTCGCGCTCACGTTCAAAATTCCGTTGGCGTCGATGTCAAACGTCACTTCGATCTGCGGCGTTCCCCGCGGAGCCGGCGGAATGCCATCCAGCTTAAATGTCCCCAGCGAGCGATTATCCTTGGCGAATTTCCGTTCGCCTTGCAGAACGTGAATCTCCACGCCCGGCTGATTGTCCGAAGCCGTCGAGTACGTCTCCACCTTGCGCGTCGGTATGGTTGTATTGCGCGGAATCTGCACGGTCATCACTCCGCCCAGCGTCTCCACCCCCAGCGACAGCGGGGTCACGTCCAGCAGCAGGATGTCCTTCACTTCGCCGCCCAGCACCGCGCCCTGGATCGCCGCCCCAACCGCTACCACTTCGTCCGGGTTCACGCCCTTGTGCGGCTCTTTCCCACCAAAGAAGTTGCGCACCAGTTGCAGCACCTTCGGAATGCGCGTCGAGCCGCCCACCAGCACCACTTCCTGGATGTCCTTCGGCGACATCTTCGCGTCTTCCAAAGCTTGCTGCACCGGCTTCATCGTCCGATCCAGCAAATCGCCCATCAACTGCTCCAGCCGCGTCCGGGTCAGTTTCACCTGCATGTGAATCGGCCCGCTCGCTCCCGCCGTGATGAACGGCAGGTTGATCTCCGTCTCCATCATCTGCGAAAGCTCGATCTTGGCCTTTTCCGCCGCTTCCTTCAGCCGCTGCAGCGCCATGCGGTCCTTGCTCAAATCGATGTTGTTCTCTTTCTTGAACTCGTCGATCAGCCAATCCACGATGCGCTGGTCGATGTCGTCGCCGCCCAGGTGCGTATCCCCGTTCGTGGACTTTACCTCCACCACTCCCGCGCCTACCTCTAGCACCGAGATGTCGAAGGTTCCGCCGCCCAGGTCGTACACCGAAATGGTTTCGTCGCTCTTCTTATCCAGCCCGTATGCCAGCGCCGCCGCCGTCGGCTCGTTGATAATCCGCACCACCTCCATGCCCGCAATTTCCCCGGCCTGCTTGGTGGCTTGCCGCTGCGAATCGTTAAAATAAGCCGGTACTGTGATAACCGCCTTGGTCACCTTCTCGCCCAGAAAATCTTCCGCCGCCGCCTTCAGCTTGCTCAAGATCATCGCGGAAATCTCTGGCGGGCTGTACACCTTGCCGGACACTTCCACCCGCGCGTCATCGTGCGGGCCTTTCACCACGTGATACGGCACCCTTTTCATCTCTTCCGACACTTCTTCAAAGCGCCGGCCCATGAATCGCTTGATCGAATAAACCGTGTTCTCCGGATTGGTCACCGCTTGCCGCTTGGCCACTTGCCCTACCAGGCGCTCCCCACCCTTAGTAATAGCGACGACAGACGGCGTCGTGCGCGCCCCTTCCTGGTTGGGAATCACCACCGGTTCGCCGCCCTGCATCACCGCGACCACCGAGTTGGTCGTTCCCAAATCGATCCCTATAATCTTGCTCATGACTTCTCTTCCTCCCTGGAACTACGCCGCTTCCCGCTCGCCATTCTCGGGTCGAGCGCCAGAGTGGCGCCCGCCTGGATCGTAGCTAACCGTAAGCTCGCCTCTCAATATACACGTTGAGTGTATCTCTGTCAAGTTTGTTGATGCAATTGTATTCCCGCTATTTTCAATGCCTTACAAGCCGTTCATCCAACTAGGGCAGCCACTTGGCCACCCGCCCTTTTCCTTTCAACGCTTCTGGCGACAGCCCCTAAAGTTGATACAGCAACCCATTCCCAGCAAATCGTGGCCAGCGCCCCGATCCGCCGTAGCCAGTAGGACAGCCACTTTGGCTGTCCCGTTCTCTGCTCCAAGCCCAAACCAACCCTGGTGGGCCCCGTCCCGATCCGCCGTCATAGTAGGACAGCCACTTCGGCTGTCCAGTTCTCGGGCTGTCCCGTTCTCTGACTCCAAGCTGCCAAACCAACTCTGGTGAGGCCCTCCACCGATCCGCCGTCGTCAGTACAACACCCACTTTGTCTGTCCGCCGCTCTCTTCCACTCCCAGCCCACAAGCGCGCTCCCCCACCCTCTCTCCTACACCACTTGCAGCCTCCCGCACTTCCATCGCGGCAACCCTTTCCATTCCCTCCCATTCACAGGTAATATTTTTGTTAGCCGGGTTGTATCAATGGACAGGGAGGACCTGTGAATCGTACGCGAGGTGCACGTTGGCTGGGATCACTGTGGGCCGCTTTACTGGCCGTGCTGCTGCTATCAGCGCTCAGCGGAAATGCCGGCCAATCGCTATCCGGCATTTCCGACATCGATTCCCACGTAGCCGCCGGCTCCAAGAACGCTCCCATCGTCATGGAAGTTTTCAGCGACTATCAGTGTCCCGCCTGCAAAACGCTCTTCGCCACCACCAACCGCCAGGTCATGGACAACTACGTCAGCACCGGCAAGGTTTATTTCATTCACCGCGACTTCCCGCTGCCCATGCACGCCTATTCTCAGGTCGCCGCCCAATACAGCCGCGCCGCCGCCCAGATCGGCAAGTTTGACCCCGTGCAACAGGCCTTGTTTGATAACCAGGAAAAGTGGGAGCAGACCGGCGACGTCGACGGCACGGTAGCCGCCGTTCTTTCCTCCGCCGAAATGACCAAGGTGCGCGCCCTGGTGAAGGGTGGCGCCATGAACACTTTAATACAGAAGGATCTGGCTCTCGGCCGCATATACAACGTCAACCAAACGCCCACCACCGTCTTCCACGCCAAGGGCCAAACCTTTCCCTACGCGGGCGTGATGACTTACGACATCCTCAAGAATTTTCTCGACCAGTTGGCCAAGTAATTCGCGGCCCTTATTCAGATCTTTGGTCGTGAATCAAGTTTGTTCGTTTAATTTATGATGAAATCCAGCCCACTCAATTTCCGCCGCGCCACCGTCTGGCTCGGACGCCTGGTTCTCGGCCCAATCTTCATTTACGCCGGCTGCTCTAAAGCCTTCCTCCCCAACCACATCCTATGGCCTCTTTTCTTCCTGAAATTTTCCGTCTCCACCAACCTCGCCAACTTCGCCCTGCAAGTTCGGGCCTTCAAGTTGCTCCCCGCCTGGGGGGTTCAGTTCGTGGCCCATACGCTGCCTTTTACCGAGATCGCGCTAGGCCTCCTCGTACTGATTGGATGGCGCCTGCGCATCTGGGCTTCTTTGCTGACCGCCATCATGCTCGGATTTTTTGTCGTGGTTCTCCGCGCCTACCTGTTGCACATGGACATCAATTGTGGCTGCTTTGCCACGCCCGAGCCCATCAACCTCAAAAAAGTCCTGGAAGACGCCGCCATGGCTACCCTAGCCGTCGCCATGACCATCTTCGCCTTCATCGAAGCCCGCCAGCCCCACCCCTGGTCCGCCCCTCAACCAACTCACCCGTCCACCCCTATGCTTTAGGGGACATTTCTAATGAGGTTTGACAAACCTATGTTTTAGGTCTTGACAAAATTACGAATCGGGTATACTATTTCCCTGTGTAGTTCCGCGTTATTTCCAACCAGAATCAGTCATAAGCTCCTTTAGAATGAACACTTACAAGCTAACACCGCGTTTTGCCGGTTTTTGGCCGAAATCGTCGTCCCGTAACCATCTTTAGAATCAACACTTCCGCAGGGCCCAGTTCATAACACCTTTAGAATGCGCACTTACAAAAAACCGGGGGGGAGGGGGTTCTGCAAAGCGCTGTTGTCCGTTGCAGGACCTGCGCTTCAGTTTGCCCCGACGAAGGAAGGGCGCGACCCAGCGAGCGAAGTAAGTTTTTCTTTGCCAGTCTGCAAACACCTAACTGCTCTCTTGCTCTCGAGTACAATGGCTCCATGAAGCCGCTAGCAGAATATCTGGATCTAGCCGCCGTAACTCACGGGCACCTCTGTGCCGGTCAGGTCCTCGGCGTTCGCCTCGCCATGCTGGGCCTCCGCGAACTCGGCATCGACGACCCCATCGCCGAACGCAAGCGCCTGGTCACTTACGTCGAAATCGATCGCTGCGTTACCGACGCCGTCGCCTTGGTCGCCAATTGCCGCCTGGGCAAGCGCGCCCTTAAATTCCGCGACTGGGGCAAAGTTGCCGCCACCTTCGTGGATCTGAAAACAGGCCGCGCCGTCCGCATCGCCGCCAGGGAATCGTCCAAGCTGGCCGCCCGAGAAATGTTCCCGGAAATGGACAAGGAAGCCGGCCAGCAAAAAGCCTACGCCCAACTCTCCGATGAAATTCTCTTCGACAAAAAATGGGTCAAAGTGCAAGTAGAGCCGGAAGATTTGCCCGGCTTCAAAGGCCCCCGCGTAGTCTGCGCCCAATGCGGCGAAGGCATAAACTTCAAGCGCGAAGTAGTCCGCGAAGGCCAACCCCTATGCCGCCACTGCGCCGGCGAAACCTATTACACCTGACGGAGGGTTCAGTGGTGCCAGGCTTCAGCGTGCCGCATCTCAGCTCCCATCGCGGCGCTAGACGCCCCGTTCCTGCCTTTTTGTGAAAACGAAATCGCGCAGCGACACTTATGGCAGCCAATGTGCTGTAAAATGGCAGTTTCATGCTAAGCCTGCCTCCGATTACGCTGCGCCTGCGCGGCTGGAAACTGATCGACCGCGTGGCGCTGGCCTTTCTGCTGCTCTGCTCCATAGCGCTGGGCGCAGGCTGCGGGCTACTCTTCGTCTACGCCAGCGATTTGCCGGAAATCCGCGCCCTAGAAACCTATCGCCCCAACGTCGTCACCGAAATCTACGCCGATGACGGCCAACTCGTCGGCAGCTTCGCACTCCAGCGCCGCATCCTGATGACCTACGAGCAGTGCCCCAGGGTTCTCTACAACGCGGTCACCTCCATCGAGGACCAGCACTTCGAGGAGCATTGGGGCATCGATTTCCCGCGCATCGCCAGCGCCGCCTATCGCAATCTCGCCAGGCGCCGCATCACCGGAGGCGCCAGCACCATCAGCATGCAGTTGGCCGGTAATCTTTTTCTCGATCGCAGCGACCGCAGCTTCCGCCGCAAAATGCAAGAGATGCTGCTGGCCCTGCAAATCGAGCGCCGCTACACCAAGCCGCAAATCTTCACCATGTACGCCAATCAGGTGTACCTGGCGCACGGCAACTACGGCTTCGCCGCCGCCGCCGAATTCTATTTCGGCAAGCAGGTAACCGACCTGAAGCTGCAGGAAGCCGCGCTCCTCGCCGGTATGGTCAACGGCCCAAAATATTCTCCGCTCACCAACCCTGAAGGAGCGTTAGCTCGCCGCAACCTGGTTCTTCACCGCATGGAAGACGAAGGCAAGATCACTTCGTCCGAGGAACTCGCCGCGAAAAAAACGCCGCTCGGCCTGCACATCCAATATCCCCGCAACGACCTGGCGCCTTATTTCTTTGAAGAGATTCGCAAATATCTCGAATCCACCTACGGCACCGAAGCGGTGCACGAGCGCGGCTTACGCGTCTACACCACGTTGAACATCAAAATGCAGCGCGCCGCCAACCAATCCATTCGCGACGGTTTGCACAGCTATGATCGCCGCCACGGATGGCGCGGCGATCTTCCCAATATTCTCCGCGACAATCTGGGCGATCTGGCCTCCTACGAAGACGAAGACTGGCGCCATCCCATCGAAAAAGGCGGCTACGTCACCGGACTGGTCCTTTCCGTGGAGGAGAAAAACGCTATCATCAAGATCGGTCCTTATCGTGCAATCCTCTCGCCCTCCGATTTCTCCTGGACCGGCCGCAAAAAACCCGCTGAGCTCTTAAAGGTTGGCGACCTGGCGCAATTCTCCATTCAAGATCTGCGCGAAACCACCGCCCGCGTTCAGCTCGAACAGCAGCCCGCACCGCAGGCCGCCATGATCGCCATCGACAATCCCACCGGCGAAATCAAAGCCATGGTCGGCGGTTACAGCTTTGAGGATTCCAAGTTCAATCGCGCCACCCAAGCCTTCCGCCAGGTGGGCAGCTCGTTCAAAGTTTACGTTTACGCCGACGCCCTGGAAAAAGGCGCCACCCCGTTCGATACCATCCTCGACGCGCCGTTCACCACCATCAGCGGCGGCCAGGCCTACTCGCCGAAAAATTACGACGAAAAATTCGAAGGCACCATCACGCTGCGCCGCGCGCTGGCCGGCTCGCGCAACGTCCCCGCGGTGAAACTCGCTGAAAAAATCGGGATCTCTTCCGTCGTCGATGTAGCTCGCCGCTTCGGCATCACCACCTCGCTTCCGCCCTACCTGCCGCTCGCGTTGGGCGCCGCGGACATGAAGCTGCTTGAACACGTCTCCGCCTTCACCGTCTTCCCCAACGACGGCATCCGCATCGATGCCCACATGATTCGCCGGGTCACTAGCTACGAAGGCGCGCTATTAGAGGAAGCTCATCCCGAAGTCCATGACGTCCTTTCGCCAGAAGTTGCGCGCACCATGACCGCCATGCTCGAGGAAGTGATTCAGTTCGGCACCGGCATTCAGGCCCGCTCCCTGGGCCGGCCGGCCGCAGGCAAAACCGGCACCACCCAGGATTACACCGACGCCTGGTTCATCGGCTTCACCCCGCAAATCACCAGCGGCGTGTGGGTAGGCTACGATGACAAACAGATTTCCCTCGGAAAGAAAGAAACCGGCGCCCGCGCCGCTCTTCCCATTTGGATGGAGTTCATGCAGGGCGCGTTAAGCGGAATGCCTCCGCTCGAGTTCGCCAACGTCGTTCCGCTGGAGCAGGAAGCGCGTGACCGCCACGTAAACGTCGATACCCCGGATACCGCACCCACCGAAGACGAGCCGGCTTCGCCGCGCGAAAAGCCCCCGTTGGTCGCCCCGGTCACAAAAACCGTGACAGCCGTTACTCCCGGTGCGGCTTCTCCGAATCGCTAGCCAGCCACCTCCGCCGGACCGCCCTTCAGGGACCTGCATCCCCGCAGATTTCACAACGACCTGGCCGCTGTTCGTTAAGGCCCTGGAGCAAAGTCGCGCAATTGTTTCACCGTGGTGGCATCGAGTTTTGAGATGAGCCCCACGAGAAGCTCGACGGTGCGATCGTAGTCGCCCCGATTAATCACGCCGTTATGGCCGTGCGTGTAGCGCGTCGGTACGGTCAGGGTAATCGTGGCCGCTCCGCCGTTGCTCTTCTGGATTTCCGCTCCGTCATCGCCATAGATAACGATCAGTTCTTCCTGCAGCGGAATGGATTTTTCTCGCGCGGTCAGGCGGGTAAGCGCCACGAATTTCCGGTTCGGCAACTGGCTGCTGTTAAATAGAAAAATTCCAGGACCGCCTCCAAGCACCTCTTGCGCTTCCTCCGGCTTCACTCCAGGAATGTCTCGGGTAACGCCCGCTTCAAGCGCAATTCCTACATCCGGTTTCACCACATCGGCGGCGGTGTGAGCGCCGCGCAGGCCGATCTCTTCCTGCACGGTTGCGGCGTAGAAGAGCTGGTTGGGATGAGGGCCGCGCGCAAAATGTCGCATCACGTCCAAAATGATCGCGCAGCCAACCCGGTCATCCCAGGCTTTACCCAGGTAGTTTTGCGAGCCGTTGAGAATGGTGAATCGCGTGTCCGGGATGACCGGATCGCCGGGTTGGATACCCATCTGCCGCGCTTCCTCGGCATTCTTCGCGCCGATATCGAGGAAGATTGCGTCCCGCGTGTTGATGAGTTTGTTGCGGTCTTCGGCAGGGGCGAGATGAGCGTCGCGCAGGCCGGAGGTCGCGCTCACCGGCCCCTTGGAGCCGAGAATGATCCAGCGTTGGTCGACGAGTGCTTCGTCAAGCCAGCCGCCGAGCATTTGCATGGTGAGGTAGCCGTCGGGGGTAATGCGGCGGACTAACGCGCCGAGCTCGTCCATGTGCGCATCGATCATGATGCGCGGCCCCCTGTCGCCTTGCGTCGCAATGACCGAGCCGAGACCGTCGTAGGTGAGGTGGTCGGCCAGCGGAGTCATGCGCTCAACCATGATCTTGCGCACCGGCTCCTCGAAGCCCGGCGGGCCAGGAGCATCGGACAACAGCTGTAGTAGCTGCGCGGTTTGATCCTGCGCCGTCGCAACCAAGCACAACCCGAAAGTGACGAACGCAAGCAGAGAGGTTCTCCACGCGACAGCTCCCGTTCGGAATCGTTTGCATTTGGATTTTTTCATGGCAACTCCGCGATTTCGCTGACCGAGGTTGGAAATAGCGGGAACATTCTGCGGGCGGAGCAACTCGCAGTCAATGGGCGAGACGGAGTTGAGGCGCTACTCTCTACGCCCTCGGCGGAATGGATCCCAGCCTTGCGGTAGTAACGGTTCGTCATGGTCTCGATTGCGCAGGAAAACGCCTCGCCCGCGGGTGATCTGTCCAATGCAAGTCAAAGGAATTTTGCCGTACGTAGCCGGGATTCGCCGGGCGAGGCGGCGAGAAACAGTGAAGAGCAATTCGTAATCGTCTCCCCCATTCAATGCCAATTGCAGCGCTGGAAGACCGCTTATTTTTGGGTCACCCTCCGCGAGAGACACCTTGAGTAGTTCGGCGGTTTCGATGCGCGCGCCCACGCGACTCGCGGAACAGAGTCTCGGCAGGTCACTCGAGAGACCGTCCGAGAGATCCATCATGGCGGTGGCAAGTTTTCGGTTAGCCAGGAATTCCCCCAGAGCTAGCCGCGGTTCTGGATACAGATGCTTTCTAAGTGCCCGATTTTTTTGGAACCCGTCCTTCATCCCGCGCCGTAACGAGCGCAGGCCCACCTCCGCCTCGCCCAGGCGGCCGCTGACAAAAATGGAGTCGCCGACCCTTGCTCCCGCGCGCCGGATGGCTTTACCTGCGCGCACCTCGCCAATTATGGTGACGCTCACCAGAACCCTGCGGCTACGTGTGATGTCGCCGCCTGCCAGTGGGCAGTCGAACCGGCGTGCCGCGCGACGCAGCCCCGTCAGGAACGTATCGAGCCAGGGCCCGCTAAGAGCGCCCGGTAGAGCGAGGCTAAGCAAAAAGCATTTTGGGCGGCCGCCCATGGCGGCAATGTCGCTTAGCGCGCGGGCCAGACATTTCCAGCCGGCGGAATCGGGAGGATGCTGTTTTCGGAGGAAATGACGGCCTTCCAGAAACCAGTCGCAAGTAAGAATCGTCTCCAATCCCGGTTTTGACGCCAGCAAAGCGGCATCATCGCCCATTCCCAACTGAAGGCGGCGTGCGCCGGAGGAACCCAGCGCCTTAGCGATTTTGCGGACCAGATTATTCTCGGAAAGTTTCATACGTCCGGTTCTCGGGTGTTCCCGGTAGCGACCTGCCGGTGCCACCCAGCGTATAGTCTAGCTTCAAAGGTTCCCCAAACCTGCCCTTTCGTACAGGGGGACGGTTTTGCGCCGCCTGTTCCAAGAACAGGCAAATACAGGGTTGACGTCCATGCCCTACAAAAATTAGTATGACGGCAGTCGAATGGGTCGTTTCCGACGCTCCGGCCGGAAATCCAGGGTGTGCTGCCGGCGCAAAGAAGAGCAACACGAGAAGCCAAGGCCTGAGGGGCCCTGCTGTGATGAAGGGTAAGACCTATACCTTTTTTATCGCGTCGACGCCCGGTAAGCTCAAGAAGCTTATCGTGCCCGTTTACGTGCTCCACAGCATAGCGGTTCTGGCCATCATCGGCGGCATTACGGTGGTAGCCGCAGCCGGCTCTTATTCCAGAATGCTCTGGAAGGTAGGCAACTACAACGCCCTCCGCCACGACCAGCAAACCCTAAAGCGCCAGTATCAGGACTTACAGAACACCGTTGCGGACACCAATCAGCGCCTGGACTCCCTGCAATCGCTAGCCACCGAAGTGGCTATGACCTACGGCGTGCTGCGCTACCACCCGGCAGCGTTCGATATTGGCGACAATCCAGTAACCCCCCAGGATGCGTTTGACCGTTCCGTTGAGCAGTACACGTTCTTGAAGCGCAACGCCGCGGTGATTGCCATTTCCAGTGGCGGCCTGCGTCTGATGCCGGCCATGAGTTTCGCGGATTCCAGCTACACCCCTTCCATCTGGCCGGTCCTTGGACATATCACGGATAGCTTTGGCGAGCGCCTGGATCCCTTCAGCGGGGAAGGCGCATTCCACACCGGGGTCGACGTGGCCTCCGATTACGGAGCTCCAGTGCATGCCACCGCCGACGGCATCATCACCATCGCGGAGAATCATGCGGGCTATGGCCGCTTGGTGGTCATCGATCACGGATTTGGAATCACCACCTGGTACGCGCACTTGTCGTCGTTTTCCGCGGTTCCCGGTGCGCGCGTGAAGCGCGGTGAAGTTGTGGGTTACACCGGTATCAGCGGCCGCTCCACCGGGCCGCACGTCCATTATGAAGTGCGCATGAATAATGCGCCGATTAATCCCTGGCGCTATATGCGCGCCACTCCCGCCGGCGATTAGTCGTTTTTCCCCTGATCCCTTGGCAGGTTATTGCTTGGCGTCCTTTTGCGCCCCACGCTTTCGCCCCGGGGCCTTGTCCGGCAAAACGGCCGGGGCCACACTGGCAGGCGTGGGCGTGGCGCTGGCCGCGGCCTCCAGAAGTTTGGGTGTCACATCAAAAACAATCCGTACGGACTTGGTTTCGCCGCGATCCAGACGCGAAATATCGGCTCCCTTAAGCAATTCCAGATAAGCGTCCCGAGTGCCCGCAGCGAGTTGCTGCCGCGTTTTCGGGCCATTGAGTCCGGCTTGCGCCAGCACCAACACTCCATTCAACAAGTCCGCCAGTTGCCGGGTGGTCTGCTCCGAAGCGCACTCCCCTTCGGCGACAATGCGGAGCGCGCGGTCCTGCGGTTTGCCGGCCAGGGTGATCCACTGCAACTGGTCGAGCAGCGCGGAAAGCTGCGGCGATTGGAAGCCGCCCGGAGTGCGCGACTCCAGCGCGCTGCCTGCGGCGGCATCCTGGCGGATCACCGCGAACACCGGCGAGCCGGCCTCGCGTCTAAAGTGTTCGCGCCAGTCGCGCAGGTCCGAACCATCCTGCGGCTGCGCCAGGAAAGGCGCTAGATTTCCGCCATCGGTCAGGGCGATTTTGCCTTTACCTAGAAATGTAAATGAGATTTTGCGCGCCCCTTCGTTAAGCGGCACGGTGAAAATCTCCCGGCCGCCGCGTGCTTCGCGCGTGCCCGATTGCGTCGCGTACGCTTCAATTCTTCCGCGATCGAAGCGGCCTTGGGCCACGGCAAACAGCTGACTGTCTGCTCCCGCTTTAACGTTGGCGATCGCGGCGCGATCCAGGTCGCGTTCGTAGTCGAAACCGGTTGCGCGCAAGAACTGCGCGTAGTCGGCGTCGACCTGGTTCTTGGGAATCCAGTTGTAGAACTCGGCGGCGAACGGCGCACGCCGTAGCGCGGCCAAATCGATGAATAGCACGGCGCTGGCATTGGCGGGCATGGCGGAGAGCAGGGCGTCACGGGATCCGCCATCCGAATCGCGGGAGCGCACCAAAGCATCCAATCCGACCAGGGTGACAGCGAGCAGAATGGCGGCCAGCCAGGGTATCCAACGCCGTTTGTTCATAGAGTTTGCCCGGCCGGGCCATTTTATACGCTAAACCTCAGAAAGCAGGTAGGATATAAGTTATACTGAGGTCACCGGGAAGCTGCTTTTCCACAGTCTTGGCCCAGGACGTGCTGGAAATTGGTATGGCACCCTTGCAATTCTCGTGCCCCTTCTGCTATTCTTGCTCGGTTTGAGAGCGCTGGCGTAGCTCAGCTGGTAGAGCATCTGATTTGTAATCAGAGGGTCGGGGGTTCAATTCCCTCCGCCAGCTCCACCAGAAAATTTGCAGGGGAGTGAGGCGGAGCGAATCCTGGAAATCAAAATAGACGGGCTGGTGTCTCTTGACACGAGTCCGTTTTGTGTTTTCGCTCGCGGCGCTTGGCCAAAACGATTTTTTAAAAGAAGAGGTGGGTGTTTCGCTGGGATTTTTTCGAGGACGGGTGGGTGAGTGGCTAAAACCAGCAGACTGTAAATCTGCCGCTCCTTGCGGGCTACGGAGGTTCGAATCCTCCCCCGTCCACCATGTTCTCTTTTAGCCTGTGAACTGACCAATAAACCTGACCGCGGTAGGGTCAACCGGTGCGTGGTTCGCAGTAACCGCAGGGAATCGCAGAAGCGATGTGGTTAAGCGGTGCAATCCGCGGCGCCAGTGCCGCACAGGAATACTGCGCCGCGAACGGAAGCAGAGCAAGCGGGCGCGAAGGGAATGAAACGGGTTCGGCCTGGGTAGCTCAGTTGGTAGAGCGCGTCCTTGGTAAGGACGAGGTCACCGGTTCAATCCCGGTCCCAGGCTCCAGCATTTAGATGGCGTCGGCGGAAAAAAAGTTTGCGGAGCAAAAGATTGCAGCACCAGGGCGGGGGTAACTCAACGGTAGAGTCTCACTCTTCCAAGGTGATGGTTGCGGGTTCAAATCCCGTCCCCCGCTCCAATTTTTTCAGGGACGAGAGCTAAAGCAGAGGGTAGAGAGAAATGGCGAAAGAGAAATTTGAGCGCAATAAGCCGCATGTGAACATAGGGACCATTGGTCACATCGATCATGGCAAGACCACCTTGACGGCGGCGATCACCAAGGTGCTGAGCAAGCACAATCCGAAAGTGCAGTTCCGGGCGTTTGATTCCATTGACAACGCGCCGGAAGAGCGCGAGCGCGGCATCACCATCGCGGTTTCGCACGTGGAGTACGAGACGCCGAATCGCCATTACGCGCACATGGATTGCCCGGGGCATGCCGATTAC
>DATGEY010000128.1:0-80635 GCA_035309625.1 Candidatus Acidiferrum sp. | reverse complement strand
TACGGCCTGCGGTAACGGCGAACGCGATCGCGGGACAACGCTGTTTATGGGGCTAAAGCTCCAACCGCGCCTCGACACTGATCGGGACCACGTGGCGTGAACAGCAGACTCCCGCATCGCCCGAAGCCTTACCAACCGCCCTGGAGGACGCCAAGAGCCTCCCCTCGCTGTCATGGTTGGCATTTCCAATTTGCGTGGAGGGTTAGGCGCCGCCGCGGTCGCGTACTTGCTCAGACGTCAGGCCATACAGCGGCGGGGTCGGCACTCCCAGCATTCCCAGGTACAAATAAATCTGCCCCCGATGATGAATTTCGTGTTCGGTCATCAAACGCAGCCATTTCCACACGGTGATGGGCGCATTCCCCGGCGTCACACATTTGCGGCGCAAGTCTTCGTCGCTGAGTTTTGCGAAAATCTGGACCGACTCCGCGTGCAGCCGCTCCATCAACCCCAGCACATCTTCCAGGCCACTCGCCAATTCCTTTCCGTGCGTGGTGTAACGCGCCGGCTTCCCTTGCGCGTTTTCCGCCCACATATAGCGTTCCGCCACGGCTAGATGGCGCAAGATATCTCCGAGAGTGAATTTTCCGGACGCATACGTCCAGTCAATTTTGTCGTCGGGGATGCATCGCGCGACTCGCATGGTGCGCTCCCGCACATTCTCGAGATAATGCAGGAATGGCTGAACCGTCTGTATTTCCACGCCACTTATTATAGGCGAGCAAACCGGGAAATTGGCGGAGCGTACAGCCATATTGCGATCGTGACTTTCGACAAATTGGCATCTTCAGGAAATTTGCGAAAGCAACTGCCGCGCCCGTGCGGCGAAGAAGCTGGCCCCGCCATACATCAGCGCCAGCAACGCGAACCCCGCCACGATGCTGATGCGCTGCGCGATCCAGCCCAGCGAAAAACTCATCAGCAGTTGTAAAATCGTGGTCAACACCGCCATCGCGGATTGCGTTCGGCCCATAAAATGGCGCGGCACGATGGACATAATCGAAGATTGCGCCACCACGCCCGCAAGCGCGCGGCACATGCCGAAAATCGCCTGCATAATTACTGCGCCGGCTAAAAACGATACAAACGGAACGATCATATGGCCGGTGGCTAAACCTAAGATAGCCGCTACGTAGAGAACGAGCCGCAGCCGCTGCGAAAGTTGGCTGGCGATCAATCCCCCGGTGATCGCGCCGGTAGCCCAGCCGGCCTCGAGAAAGCCAAGTCCGCGCGCGCCGGCATGCAAAATATCGTTCGCCAGCGCCACCAGCACGACGTTGGCGCTCACCACTCCGGCCATCATGATGGAATGCGTTACACCTAGCGCGCGTACTACCGGTTGCTTGCGCAGATAAGCAAAGCCCTCCTTCAAATCGGCATAGACGGCGAGCGATAGCCCGGCTTCGGCGACCTCCGGATTCTCGCCGGTTTCCAGCGCTTCCGCGGTAGCCTCGGTGGCATCGGAATATTCGCGCGGGTAGCGCTGTTTTGCGCGCGGCGAAACGTAGCCGCGCCGCACCTGATACAAACACAACGCGGAGACAAAATAGGTGGCGCCGTCGATGGCCAGGATCCCCGCGATGCCCGCGCTATCGTAAATGAACCCGACAAATGCGCCGGCAATCAGCATGCCGCTCTGCACGCCGATCAGCACCGCCGCATTGGCGCCGGTGAATTGACTGGGCGGGATCACTTCCTGTACCAGCGCGTTTACCGTGGCCCAGTACATCGCCGAGCCGGTTCCGGTGATCAGCGTCATCGCGTATAAGTGCCACAGCTGCAGGTTTCCGCGCCACGCGATATAGGCAGCCGCCAGTACGGCGATGCCGCGAGCGAGGTCCAGAAGCACGCCCAGGTAGCGGCGATCCAGCCGGTCGATCAACACGCCGCCGAGAAACGGCACCAGCAATCCCGGCAGGGTAACCACGATCACTTGCAGGCTCACCTTTACGGTGGAATGCGTGGACGAGAGGATGTACCAGCTCACTCCGGTGAAGTTCATGCCGCTGCCAAACAGCGACACAAACATGGCCAGGAAAAAGTAACGGAAGCCGCGTTGCGCCCAGATCAGCTTCCAGTCGACTCGGATGGTTGCGGGGCTTGCCATCGAACCTACTAGCTTACTATCGTAGGCGGCGGCTGAGCCGCCGCTGATGCGCGGAATTTACACTGGGAAGGATTGAAAATTTATGGGCAATGCAGCGAAGAGATGCAAAGTTTGTAATTCTCGTTAAAGAGCATTGATCGACGCTCGCAACCTCACATCGGAAACAGCGGTTTGTTTTCGCTCGCCAATAATCTTCCGGCGCTCTAATCTAAAATAATTCGCCATGAGCTTGTTGAATGTGCGCAATTTGATTGTGGATTTGCCGACCGCGGCCGGATGGATCCGGCCGGTGAACGAAGTTTCGTTCCAGCTCGAACCGGCGGAGTCACTGGGAATCGTCGGCGAATCGGGCAGCGGCAAGACCATGCTGGCATTGGCCTTGATGGGACTGCTGCCGCCCGGAGCGCGCGTCTCCGGCAGCGCGGCATGGAAGGCTGACAATGCCCATGAAAGCGAACTGGCTCAACTCAACGAGAGGGCCTGGCGCGCCGTGCGTGGCGGCGAAATCGCCATGGTGTTTCAGGAGCCGATGACCTCGCTGAATCCGGTGATGCGCATCGGCGCGCAAATAGCCGAAGCCATTTACACCCATGATGCGGCACTCTCGGCGGACCAGGTGCGCGGGCGCGTCCTCCAAGCTTTGCGACGCGCGTCCGTGCCCGAGCCGGAGGTCAGGGCCGAGCAGTTTCCCCACCAGCTTTCGGGAGGTTTGCGCCAGCGCGCCATGATTGCCATGGCTTTGGCGGCCGGCCCGAAACTGCTGATTGCCGATGAGCCGACCACCGCGCTGGACGTCACCGTGCAGAAACAAATCCTCGATCTGCTCGATGGTTTGCGCCGCGACTTGAAACTTGCGCTGCTGTTCATCACGCATGACTTGGGGGTGGTGGCCCAGGTGACCGACCGCGTCGCGGTGATGTACGCGGGACGCATCGTCGAGGAAGGGCCGGCGGAGGAGGTATTGCGCGCGCCCCGCCATCCGTACACCCAAGGGCTGCTAGCGGCTTCGCCGTCGCTGCAGAAAAGGAAGCTAACGCCGATTCCCGGCACCGTCCCGCAACTGACCGCGCTCCCTCCCGGCTGCGCCTTTGAGCCGCGCTGCGGGCTGCGCCGCACCGAATGCACCGCAGCCGTCCCAGCACTGCGCCGCGCCTCTGCTAGCCACGCGGCCCGGTGCGTGTTGCTATGAAGGTAAACCCCCTCCCCTCCCCCCCTTTTTTCATAAGTGTTGATTCTAAAGGCGGTTAAAGTCCTTTGTTTTGCTACACTTTTGCAAGTGTTGATTCTAAAGGTAGATAGAGCGCACATGGATCGACGAGAGAGTGGACGCGTACGCTCACCGAATTGCCTGGCGCAACGGGGCGATAAAAACAGAGGCGAAGGATGACGCTGAGACCGATCTGCCGGACGGGGAGGCGCAGAGGGGGCGAATGTTCCGCTGAGGTACCCCACACCCCCGGGCATTTTGTAAAAAGAGGCTGCAAGCTGTTGAAAACAAACGAAGCGAGTGCGAAAAAGAGCGCAAAGAGAGTTAAAGAGCCTGCAAGAGTATGAGACGGCGCGACTTACGCTGCGGAGCTGACGAGGAAAGACGGAGGGTTGCGAATACACTCTGAGTTGGGGAAGAAGGAGGGTACGAAGAGCGGACACTGTCAGCGGAGCCTTGGGCTAGAGATTACCGCATCCGTTATTATTTGTCAAGTGAGAAATTAAGGCGTGTGGATTGAGTGGGTTGCGGACGGGCCTAGATGAGACCGAAGGATGCGGTAGCATTCTTCGGAAAGCACTATACTACCTTATGAATAAGACGCTCTACACGCAACACGGCAAGAGAACCCACACAGTAAAGTCGAAGGCAAGTTGCAAGGGGTTGCCCCCGATCACGTAGCGCTCGCTTTCTGAAGAAGCAAAATGCGAAGGCTAAGGCTAAGGCTAAGGCGAAGAAGCCGATGAGGCTTGGCGCGGGCACGGCAGTGCCGTGCCCCTACAAGGCGGGAGGGTGGGCGAAGATTTTCGCGGGGTGGCGGCTGGAACACGGTAGGATTTCTGTCGATGGCAACGCTTCTGGAAGCTTGCGGACTGAAGAAAAGCTATTCTCGCGCTACGGGCCTGCTTTCCGAGAATGGGCATGGCCCGCGTTTCACGGCGGTGGATGGCGTGAGCTTTTCCGTCGATTCCGGGGAAACCTTTGCGGTGGTCGGCGAAAGCGGTTGTGGCAAGACCACCCTGGCGCGAATGCTTTTGCGGCTGATCGAGCCGGATGCGGGCGAAATCCGATTCGAGGGCCAGAATTTGCTGGCGCTGGGCGGCGAAGAATTACGACGGCAGCGGAGGCAGATGCAAATGATTTTTCAGGATCCGTTTGCGTCGCTGAACCCGAGGATGCGGGTAGGTGAGATCGTGGGCGAACCGCTGGCGATTCACGCGCCGGAACTTTCGAGAGCGGAGCGACGGGAACGGGTTGCGGCCACCCTGCAACGCGTAGGTCTCCAGCACGATGCGCTAGCTCGCTATCCGCATGAGTTTTCCGGCGGGCAGCGGCAACGCATCGGCATTGCCAGGGCGCTGATCTTGCACCCCAAGCTTATCGTTGCGGACGAACCGGTGTCGGCGCTGGACGTTTCGGTGGGAGCGCAGGTGCTCCTTTTGCTGCAGGAGCTGCAGCAGGAGTTTGGGCTTACCTATATTTTCATTTCGCACAGTTTGCCGGTGGTGGCGCAAGTGGCCACGCGTGTGGCGGTGATGCGGGCCGGGCGGTTTGTGGAAATGGGAACGGTGGAGCAAGTTTTGCGACAGCCTAAGGATGACTACACGCGAGAGTTGCTCGCCGCCGTCCCGGAATTGCCCAGTACGAAATAGGGCTGAGCGGCGACGGGCAGCGCCGGTTGCTGTGCGGGGCGGGTGTCCGGAGGCGCTTAGTGCGCTGGAACGCGCTCACGCTACGACAAGGCGCCTTTTGTTATGATCGTGCCGGGCTGGGGCGCAGCTTGCTGCGCCCCTACCAGGGTGGAGGAACCTCGAATGGCGACTACTACATCCATGCCCACGCCGGAAGCGCAGCCGGCTATCAGCCCTTTTGGTCGAATCATTGGAGTGTTTTTCTCGCCCAAGCCTACGTTTGAGGACATTGTCAGGAAGCCTGGCTGGGTGCTTCCGGTGATTCTCCTGACCCTGCTTAGTATCGGAGTCAGTTTTTCGATCAACCAGCGCGTGAACTGGCGAGAATTTATCACCCAGCAGATGGAGAAAAGTCCGCAAGCCGCGAATCTGAGCGCGGAGCAGAAAGAGCAGCGCGCCGAAGCCGGAGCAAAATTTTCGCCAGTGTTTACCTACACAATTGGTCTGACTGGTCCAATCCTTGCGGTTCTGTTGGTCGGTCTGGTGATGTGGGGCGCGTACAATCTGCTGGCCGGCGCGAATACCAGTTTCGACACCTCGTTTGCAATAACAGCGCACGCCTTCGTAACCGGGCTGGTCAGCAGCGCGCTTTTTATTTTGGTGCTGTATTTGAAGCCTTACGGCACAGTGGACCTGGAGAATCCGGTGGCGACCAATCTTGCCGCATTCTTGCCGGAGGATTCCGCAAAATGGCTGGTGGCGCTGTTGAAGTCGATCGACATTTTTACGTTTTGGACGCTGATATTGCTGGCCATCGGCTTCGCGGCAAGCAATCCCAAGAAGCTGAAGGGAGCCAAAGCATTCACGATCGCGTTCAGCGTGTGGGCCGCTTACGTGGTGTGTCGCGTAGGTTGGGCCTGGATTTTCTCCTGATACACTGGCTGGGTGAGTTTTGCATTTGAGATAGAGAAAACCGACCCGACGCCGGCGCGGCGCGGCAGATTGCGCACACCGCACGGGACCATTG
The DNA here is from genome assembly GCA_035309625.1 of Candidatus Acidiferrum sp. Lineage (GTDB taxonomy): Bacteria > Acidobacteriota > Terriglobia > Acidiferrales > UBA7541 > Acidiferrum. The sequence continues at coordinate 74,663 of DATGEY010000128.1, read as the reverse complement.
CGACGCCGGTGTTCATGCCGGTGGGCACCGCGGCCGCCGTGAAGGGACTTACCCAGGAAGCGCTGGAAGAGCTGGGCGCTTCCCTGATCCTGGCCAACACCTATCATTTATATCTCCGCCCGGGGCACGAACTGATCCGCAAGCTAGGCGGCTTGCACCACTTCATGTCCTGGCGGGGCGCGATTCTTACGGATTCGGGCGGCTACCAGGTCTTCAGCCTTTCTGGGTTGCGCAAAGTCACCGAGGATGGCGTACGGTTTCGTTCTCATCTCGATGGATCAGAGCACCTGCTTACCCCGGAAAAAGCGGCGGAAGTGCAGCTCGCGTTGGGGTCGGACATCGCTATGGTGCTGGACGAATGCATTGCGACTCCGGCGCCGCGCGAACTCGCCGAAGCCGCGGTAAAGCGGACAACGGAGTGGGCAGGCCGGGCGCGAACTCATTTTCTGGAATACGGGAAGCGCAACGGTGAGCTTGCGCAATGGCAGTTTGCCATCGTGCAGGGGGCTACCTTTCCGGATCTGCGCCGGCAAAGTGCGCGACAGCTGTTGGAGTTGGATTTTCCGGGGTATGCGGTGGGAGGCTTGGCGGTTGGCGAGCCTCATGCGGTTACCTGCGAAATAGCCGGTGAGGTGACTTCCTTGCTGCCGCAGGACCGCCCGCGCTACCTGATGGGAGTCGGGCGGCCCGAGCAGATAGCCGATTACGTGGCGCTGGGCATCGATATGATGGATTGCGTGCTGCCCACGCGGGCAGCACGCCACGCCTGCCTGTATACCAGCGAGGGGCGAGTTTTGATCAAGAACGCGCGCTACGCGCAGGATCAGCGGCCGATTGACGCGCAATGCGCCTGCTCCGTCTGCCGGCGCTACAGTCGCGCCTATTTGCGGCATTTATTTGCCGCCGGAGAAATCACCGCGGCGATCCTGGCCACCCACCACAACGTCCACTTTTACCTTGACATCATGCGGCAAATCCGCGAGGCTATCGGGTTTGGAAACCTAGCGAAATTCTCATCTGCGATGCACGCACGCTACGCGGAGGGTCCGGCCTGAGGAATACGGCAGGCTGAACACGGCTCGGGATCATGTTCCGAGTCCCAAGGCGCGCGGGCCGTCCGCATGGCAATATCAGAAGAGAGCGCGTAGGGTTAGGGAAGCGGGCAGACCCGCGGCAATCTGTTGCTATCTCCGGCGGTGTACTTAGGGGTAGGGCGTACGGCCCCGCCTGCCGCGGGCAGGCAGAAATGGCTGTGCCACGGAGCGCGAAAAATGGAAGGAAGTCAGACGAAATTATGTTGGCAATGACATGGCAGGTGCCGAGCGGTTTGGGTTCAGCGCTGGGCAGCCCGTTGGTGATGATGGTCATCGTAATGGGCATCTTCTACGTGATGCTCATTCTTCCGCAGCAGCGCCAGCGCAAGAAGCTGCAGGAAATGCTGTCGGCGCTCAAGTCCGGGGACAAAGTAATCACCAATGGCGGCATCTATGGAGTCATCAATGGAATCGACGGCGATACGGTGATCCTGAAAATCGCCGACACCGGGTCGTCGCCGGTCAAAATTCGCATTGCGCGCTCGGCCATTACGCAGGTGGAGGCATCGGAAGATGCGAAATGATGCCACCGGTTATTTGGCGGCGCGCGGTGATTTCCCACTATGAATCCTAATCTGAAGTGGAAAGCAGTTTTCATCGTTGTCGTCATCCTCGGTTGCATCTATGGGCTGCTGGGCGTTCCGACGTTTCCGACCTCCTTGGCCGACGTGAAGGCGAACTTTGCGCACCAGATCAAGCTTGGCCTGGATCTGCAGGGCGGCACGCACCTGATTTTGCAGGTGCAAGTACAGGAGGCCATCGCGCAGGAAACGGACCAAACCGTGGATCGGCTGACGAATCAGCTGCGCGCCAAGAATATTCGCTACGATGAAGTTCGCCGGGTGGACGACACGCACATCGTTGTGCGCAATGTGCCTTCCGAGCAATTGTCCGATTTTCGGGACTTGGTGACCGCGCAATTACAAAACGAATGGGATATGGGGGCCACCGCCGGCGAAACCTCCAGTTACACGCTCACTATGCGGGCCAGCCGGGTTGCGTCGATCCAGGAACAGACCATGCAGCAATCGCTGGAGACCATCGAGCGGCGCATCAATGCCCTGGGGCTCACTGAGCCCACGATTCAATTACACGGCCGCAACGATAATGAAATCCTGGTGCAACTCCCGGGCGAAGGCGATCCTTCGCGCGCGAAAGCTGTGATTCAGGCCGGGGGGCAACTGGAACTGAAATTGGTCGAGGATCCGACTTCGTATCCCTCGCAGACAGCCGCACTGGCCGCCCATGGCGGCATACTGCCACCCGGCACGGAGTTGGTGCAGGGCCGCGCCGAAAGTCGCACTTCCGCGGCGGACGCCGGAGAAGCGTGGTACGTGCTCAGCCGCACGGCGGTGGTCACCGGCCGCGACCTGCGCGGCGCGACCGAAAATCGCAACAGCAACAATCCGGGCCAGTGGCAAGTGAATTTTTCTTTGTCGGCGGAAGGCGCGCACCGGTTTGGGCCTTTCACCGAACAAAATGTGCACCGGCAGATGGCCATTGTGCTGGACCACAAGGTGTACTCGGCTCCGGTCATCAACAGCCGCATTGACGACCAAGGGTTCATCGAGGGCAATTTCAGCGAGACCTCGGCTCACGACCTCGCACTGGTGCTGAGGGCCGGCGCCCTTCCCGCGTCGATCAAGTATCTGGAGGAGCGCACCGTGGGTCCCTCCCTGGGCGCGGACTCCATCCGTCATGGGGTGCAAGCATCGGTCCTCAGCCTGCTGGTGGTCATGATCTTCATGCTGTTTTACTACCGCATCTCTGGCGGCAATGCGGTCCTGGCATTGGTACTGAACCTGGTCATCCTTCTTGCGGTCCTGGCGGCTTTCGGAGCCGTTCTGACCCTGCCGGGAATCGCCGGCGTGATCTTGACCATTGGTATGGGGGTGGATTCCAACGTGCTGGTCTTCGAACGCATCCGCGAAGAGTTGCGCAATGGCAAATCGCCCGGGGCGGCGGTACAGGCGGGGTTCGACAAGGCGTTTCTCACCATTATCGACACCCACGTCACCACCGTGGTTTCCGCGTTCTTCTTATTCCTGTTTGGCACCGGTCCCATCCGGGGCTTTGCCATTACCTTGACCATCGGCTTGATCGCTAACGTGTTCACAGCCATCTACGTCTCGAAGACGATTTTTGAGTATCACCTGACCAAGATGGACCGGCAGGCGGCACTTAGCATTTGACCTCGTACTAGAACTGTATGACTTCATCCAGGCGTGGGTACTTTGGGCCCTTCCGTTCATCTAAATTCGGACGGCGCGGTTGCGGGAACAAAGGATTGCCCACCGGAGTCTAAAGAAGGGAAATACGTGTGGCATGATCGAGTTCTTCAAAGAACCCAACATCGACTGGATGGGTAAAGCCAAGTATTTTTATGCCCTCAGTGGACTCCTGCTCCTCGCCGGCTGGACCTCGGTCTTCCTGAATCACGGGCTTCGCTATGGCATTGACTTCAAGGGTGGCACCAACGTGGACGTGCGCTTTGCCCAGCCTCCAAACATCGACCGGATCCGCACGGGCCTCACCGCTCAGGGACTGGGCAATAGCGAAATTCAGAGCATCAGCAGCGGCGCTTTGGGCGGGACCTCCAATGAGGTTTTGATCTTTGTGGGGAACGGTCAAAGTGACGAGGCGCTGGACGCCGGGCGAGCTCAGGTGCTCACCGCGCTGAATTCCATCTACGGTGTGAAGGATTCCAGCAAGCAGGATTTTAACGCGGCCACACCGTCTTCGTTAGCTGCCGTCCTGAATGCCAGCGACCCTTTGCACCTGACAACCAATGCGGGCGACCGCTACCAGCAACTAGCCAAGGCCATACTGGCCTATCGTGACGATCAAAAGGGCGGCGTACTCACGAATTTCGATGATCTCTCCGCCGCAAGCGGCGTTACTCCGGCAGTGCTGGGCACGCTGCGAAGCAGCTACGCCCTGGGCAGTTTCGCCATACGCAACGTCGAGGTGGTGGGCCCCAAGGTCGGGGGCGAGCTGCGCCGGCAGGCCATCTTCGTTACCCTCTATGCTTTGGCGGGCATGCTGGTATATATTGCCTTTCGATTCCAGTGGGTTTACGGGGCCGCCGCTGTCCTAGCCGTTTTTCACGACGTATTAATTACCCTGGGCTTTTTTTCATTACTGAAATTTGAGATTTCGCTGACGGTCATCGCAGCGCTTTTGACACTGGTTGGATATTCGATGAACGACACCATCGTCATTTTCGACCGCATCCACGAGAACAATCGCCTGCTGCGGCGCGAATCGTTTGCCGACGTGGTGAACAAGTCTATCAACCAGACACTGTCGCGAACGATCTTGACCAGCGGTTTGACTTTCCTTACCGTGCTCGTCCTGTTCCTGATGGGCGGCCAGGTGCTTCGCGCATTCTCCTTTGCCCTGGTGGTGGGGATTGTGGTAGGAACGTACTCCAGTTTTGGCATTGCCGCTCCGCTGGTGGTCGCGTGGAATCGTTGGCGTGGCCAAGGAGCGGTGGCAGGTCCCGGACCCGCAGCCGGCAACAAAACCCGCAGTAGCGAAAGCGCACCAGCGCGTCTCGCGCCTGCCGGGAGGAGGTAATCGTCCATGTTTGAAGATATGGTGGTTTCGAGTCCGAACCCGACGAAAACCAATAAGCCCTGGACCGTCGTGGTTTCCATGATCGCGCAAACGATCTTCCTGGCCATTCTGATTCTGATTCCCTTGATTTACACGGAAGCGCTGCCGAAGACGATGATGGCTACCTTATTGGTAGCGCCGCCTCCGCCGCCTCCGCCGCCCCCGCCTCCGGTACAGGCGCAGGTGGTGCACGTGAAACCGCAAGTCCATCTGATGGACGCCGGCAAACTGGTGCAGCCGAAAGTGATCCCGAAAGACATCAAGATCATTAAAGAAGACGCGCCGGACGTGAACGCCGGGATGCAGGGCGGAGTCCCCGGCGGCGTTGCCGGGGGTTCCATGGGCGGTGTGATCGGTGGCGTGATTGGCGGTATGGGCGGAGCGCCGCCCCCGCCGAAGCCGAACGTACAGCGCATTCGTCAAGGCGGCAGCGTGCAGGCCGCCATGCTGGTCAACAAAGTGCAGCCGGTTTACCCGCCGCTCGCGCGGCAGACGCGCATTTCCGGCACCGTGCGGCTGCACGCCCTCATCTCCAAGTCCGGCTCGGTGACGTCGCTGGAAGTCATCTCCGGACATCCTTTGCTGGTGCGCGCCGCGATGGACGCCGTGCAGCAATGGAAGTACAAGCCGACGCTGCTCAACGGCGAACCGGTGGAGGTCGATACCACGATCGACGTCATTTTCTCTTTGAACCAGTAGTGCGGCGCGCCGCATCGGTCGTGGGGCCGGGTCGGCGTTCCGGATATCAACAAATTTCGCAAACACTTTAAGGAGCAAACGAATGGTAGCTACTCTTTATGTTCACTTGATCCTGCTCATGCAGACGGCCTCAGGTAACGCCGGCGCCTCCAGTTGGGACCTGCGTTCCATGTGGTCGCAGATGAGCGCACTTCCTCGCACCGTGGTAGGTATCCTGTTTGTGCTGTCCATCTATTCCTTCGGCGTGATGATTGATCGCGCGTTGATGTACAGCGCGGCGCGCAAGCAATCGCGCGTGTTCGTGCAACAGGTTGCCGGCGCCCTGAAAGACGGCAAGCTGGATGAAGCTATCGCCATCGCCGAGCGCAACAAGAAGAGCCATATCGCCAAGGTAGTGGCCACTGGGCTCTCCGAGTTTCAGTCCGCTTCCCAACAGGTTTCCGATGCCGACGTGATCGAAGCGGCCAAGCGCGGTTTGGAGCGCTCGGTGGCTATCGTGCACGCGGAAATGAAGCGCGGCCTTTCGGCGCTGGCCACGATCGGCTCGACCGCACCCTTCGTCGGATTGTTCGGCACGGTGGTCGGCATCTTGAACGCCTTCAAAGGCATCGAGCAGAGCAAGGCGACCGGTCTGTCGGCGGTGGCCGGTGGTATCGCGGAAGCCTTGGTCACCACCGCGCTCGGCCTTCTGGTCGCCGTCCCCGCGGTGTGGGCCTACAACTACTTCACCAACAAGGTCGAGGCATTCGACGTCGAGATGGACAACTCCTCCATGGAGCTGATCAACTATTTCATCCTGCGTCGCGGCGCCAGAAAGTAGGTAATCATGCCAGCGCCAGTAACTCACGCGCGCTACAAGCCGCAAGCGGGCAGTCAGATGTCGACTCCCAACGTCATTCCGATGGCGGACATCATGCTCGTGCTGCTGATCATCTTCATGGTGGTCACGCCCATGTTGCAGAAAGATCATCCGGTGGACCTGGCTCGGACCAATACCGCCAGGGACATGCAGGATGCCGATAAGGACGACTCCATCGTCATCGCCGTGACCCGCGACGGTAACATTTTCCTCCGCACCACGCAGATCCGGAAGGAAGAGATTACCGCCCAGGTCAAGGACCGCATCGCCAATCGCTTGGACAAGACCGTCTACGTGAAAAGCGATGCGCGCGCCAAGTACGGGGACGTGGTCGCGGTGGTCGATGAAATCCGCTCGGCGGGGGTCGACCAGGTCGGCCTTTTGACGGAGCGCAACGAACGAAGCACTCCTCCGCCTCCTCCGCCGCAAGCGGACTAACGGCAGAGGCGCACGGAGCAGTCATTCGTTTGCTGTTTGTTTTTGCCGGATATGTTTTGCCGGAGATTCAGGCCGCGCCGCTCCCACAACGGCGCTGCCCACGGCTCGCAATTCTGGCTAGGACGGGCCGATAGGAGACTCGCAATGGGAATGCAGGTAGGTGAGAGTAAGGGCGGTGCGATGGCGGAAATGAACGTTGTTCCGCTGATCGACATTTTGCTGGTGCTGCTCATCATTTTCATGGTCATCACCCCGCTGACGCCCAAAGGTTTGGATACCTTGGTGCCGCAGCCGAACCCCAACCAGAAGCAGGACCAGGAACTGGAAAACAAGACCGTCGTGGTCCAGGTGCTGACCAATGGCAAGGTCAAAATCAATAATGAGGATTCCACCTGGGACAACCTCGGTCCGCGCATCGAGCAGATCTTCAAGGATCGCGCGGAGAAAATCGCTTTCGTTAAAGGCGATAGCGACGTGCTGTTTGGCGACGTGGCCCGCGCTATCGATATCATGCGCGGCTCGGGCATCGATAAAGTCGGCCTGATCACCGCCAAGCTGGAGGCCGGCCAATAAAATTCTTCGGGTGGTGTTTTCCTGAAGAGATGTTCGCAAGTCGCTCTCTTGGTGGGATGTGAGGGTCCTCCTCGCGGGAAATTTTCCGCACGAGGCGGCCCATGGGAATCTCGGTTGGTGGTTCGAATCGCGGAATCTTGGCTTGATCACCTCTGGGCTGGAAAAATTGCCGGAAACAGAATAGATTGCCTCTACCAGGGCGCATTTGAATTCTAGCGCGGTCGGTGGCCGCAAAAGCCGCGCATAGTGGGGATGGACGCTTCATGACTCATGCATCGCTTCGAGAAATGGCTCGCCGGGTGCTCGTGCTGGCCGCACTTCTGGTCCTGGCCTTCGCCGCCTCCGGTTGTAACAAGCTCAAGGCCCGCGATCTGCTGAATAAAGGCGTGAATGCCTTCAAGAACGGCCAGTCCGACGCCGCTATTGAAGATTTCAAGGCAGCTAAGGAGGCCGATCCCGACCTCCTCAACGCCCGCCTCTATCTGGCCACCGCGTATGCCAGCCTGTATATTCCCGGCGCGCCTTCTCAGGAAAACACCGCGCGCGGCAATCAGGCGGTCGAGGAGTTCAAGGAGGTTTTGGAAAAAGACCCCAACAATATTTCCGCCATCGATGGTATCGGTTCCATCGTGTTTCAGATGGCGGGCCAGCCCTTCGATCCCAAAAGGTTCGAAGAATCCAAGACCTATCACCAGAAGCATATCCAATTGAAGCCCGACGATCCCGAGCCATATTACTGGATAGGGGTAATCGACTGGACCTTGGCATTCCGCGCGAACGGCGAAATGCGCATGGACTACAACAAAAACAATATCAAGAAGCAGGTGAAAGATACCGACCCGCTTCCCCCCGCCCTGCGCACCGATTATGCGTCCAAGTACGGTCAGCTCATCGAAGAAGGAATTACGGACCTGAACAAAGCGATCTCCATCAAGCCCGATTACGACGACGCTATGGCATACCTGAACCTGCTTTACCGCCGCAAGGCGGACATGGTGGAGAGCAAGGAAGAGCGTGAGGCGCTGCTGAAGCAAGCCGACGACCTGGTGGATAAGGTCAAGGAGATCAAGCAGAAGCGTTCTGAGCAGCCGCAGCCATCCTGATTGCATTCTGGTTTGGTTTTCAGACGAAAGGGCGTCCGAGCGCGGACGCCCTTTTTCATTGGGCCTTCGGCCCTGCCACTCTCGCGTCCTCCGTCCTTCTGACGTAAACTAACTTATGCCGTCGCCCAGCAATTTGCCTCTCCACTTTCACCGCGACCGCACCGAGCGCGAGCTCGACGCCCGCCTGGACGAGTTGCTGGCCAAGCTGCGTAAAAATCGGCCCTCGGAAGATCCCTGGATGGTCCGCCGCGCCTACGAAATCGCCGCGGAACGTCATCGCGACCAACTGCGCAGTTCTGGCGACCCCTATCTCACCCATCTGCTGGAAGTGGCGCACATCCTGGCGGACATGCGTCTCGATGCCACCACGCTCACCGCCGCCCTGCTGCATGATGCTATCGAAGACACCGAGTATCCTGTCTCGCGCATCGAAGAGCGCTTCGGAGCGGAAGTTGCGCGGCTGGTCGAAGGGGTAACCAAAATTGGCCGCCTCAACATGATGGCGCCGGAGGCCCGGCAGGCCGAAAACGTCCGCAAAATGCTCCTGGCTATGGTCAACGATGTTCGTGTGGTCCTCGTGAAACTTGCCGACCGCCTGCACAACATGCGCACCCTGGAATATCTGGAAGCTCCCAAGCAGCAGCGCATCTCTCGCGAGACCCTCGATATCTATGCCCCGATTGCTCACCGGCTCGGAATGGGTATCGTCCGCGGCGAGCTCGAAGACCTTTCCTTCCGCTATCTCGAGCCCGAGTCCTTCTTAGCTCTGCAAAAGGAAGTGACCGACAAAGCCCCGGTGCACCAGAAATTTCTGGAGGAAGTGCAAAGCACAATTCGCTCCAAGCTGGTCGAGAACGGCATTCCCGCGGAGCTGGAAGCGCGTGTCAAAGGTTTGTATTCCTTGCATCGCAAAATTGTGCGCCAGGAACGCGGATTGGATCAGGTCTACGACTTGCTCGCCATTCGCGTCATAACCGACACCGAGCGCAATTGTTATGCGGCCCTCGGCGTGGTCCACCACATCTGGCGCCCGGTTCCCGGCCGTTTCAAAGACTACATCGCCATGGCTCGTCCCAATCTGTACCAGTCTTTGCACACCACTGTGCTGCACGGCGGACAGCCCTTTGAGGTCCAGATTCGTACCCAGGAAATGCAGCGCATCGCGGAAGAAGGTGTGGCCGCCCACTGGAAATATAAAGACGGCAAACCCGCTCAGGAAGACGATCAGCGTATCGCCTGGATGCGTCAACTCATCGAGTGGTCGCAAGAGCTGGAAGAGCCCGGCGAATTTCTTTCTACCTTAAAAGTGGATCTTGCGCCCGTGGAAGTCTACGCCTTTACGCCCAAAGGGCGAGTGCTCGAATTGCCGCGCGGCGCCACCCCCGTCGATTTCGCCTATCTGGTGCACACCGAAGTCGGCCATCAGTGCGTGGGCGCCAAGGTCAACGGCCAGATGGTGGCCCTGCGCCACGAAATCGTCAGCGGCGACGTGGTCGAAATTCTCACCCAGAAAGGACACAGCCCCAGCCGCGATTGGCTCAGCTTCGCCAAGTCTTCCCACGCCCGCAGCAAGATTCGTCATTGGATTAATCTGCAGGAGCGCGAAGAAGCCATGGAGATGGGCCAGCGGCTGCTGGAAAAAGAAGCGCGCCACTTCGGGCGCAGCCTCAAGAAAATTCCAGAGGAGGACTTGCTTCGCATCGCTTCCGATTCCGGCCTTTCCAAAGTTGAGGATCTCTACGCCGCGGTAGGCTTTGGAAAATATTCCGCGCGCCAGGTGCTCACCCGCGTTCTCGGCGATAACGCCAAAGCCACCGAGCCCGCCTCGGAAGACACCAAACCCACGCTGGTCAAAACCGTCAAGCGCATGCTCGGCTTTGGCGAAGCCCCGCTCATCGTCAAGGGCTATGACGACCTCCTGGTGTACCGCGCCAAGTGCTGCAATCCCATTCCGGGCGACGATATCACCGGCTACATCACGCGCGGCCGCGGCGTAGCCGTGCACACCCGCACGTGTCCCAATGTTCAAAATTTGCTATACCAAGCCGAACGGCGCATCGCCGTCGAATGGGGCGGTGCCGGTGCCGCCACTTTCCAGGTCCAGCTTATGATCCGGGCCCGCGACCGCGCCGGCCTGCTGGCCGAGATCACCGCCGTCATCAGTGGCGCCGGTTCCAATATTCACAGCCTGGAAAGCCGTCCCGACCGTTCGAATGCCCGCATCGATGCCAGCCTCGAGATTGCCGACCGTCGCCAGTTAGAAACCATTCTCGCCAACATTCGCAAGGTTTCGGGAGTCTTTGGCGTCGAGCGCGTCTATCAGATCTGAAGCTTCTCTCCGTCAAGCCTCCCACTCCGTCGGCGCTCACCTGTCCTTTCGCACAAGTATCGGCGACGGCACACGCCGCCGTGTTCGTCTTGCTCAACGCTAGAATGGAAACATGAAGTCCTATGCTCTGCTTCTCGGAGTCTGTGTCCTCTCGGTGGCCGGCTGCAAACAGCATCTTCTGACCGACTATCGGCCCTTGGATCACGCAGGCATGTGGTCCGGGAGCCTCGAACAACTGAAAGCGTTGAATGCCTCGGATTCCGAGGTCGCGGAACTGGTCAAGGCCAAGCAAGCCAGGTTAAGTGACGACGCTTGTCTGGCCTTGGTTGCCGCCGCCCACGAAAAAAAACATCCTTTCTCGAGTGGGGACTCGGTTGCCAATCTGGCCGCCGCCGGCTATTCCGAACAGCAAATTCTCGAAATTGCTGAACACGACCAGCTGGATTCCATTAGCGGAGACGCCGTCGCGCTTCGCCTGATCGGACTTTCCGACGGTTTCGTGCAGGTTGTGCTGCAACGCCGTCTCCAGGGTCGCCCCACCTTGGGCACTCCGCAAATCGCGCGCCTCAAGAATACCGGTCTCAGCGAACAGCAGATTTTGGAGCAAATCCGGTCCGGTATGACCGACGCGCAAGCCGATCATGAAGTTGCTGCTCGCGAAGCGGCCCGCAACCACGCAGGCACCGGTTTCGTTCGTGTCCGCGGCCGCAAGGCCCGCTGAGCAGCTTCGCTTCTCGAACCTTCCCGCCCTTTTGCTTGAATCCCTCTCCCTCGCTACAATCGTAGCGCCTTGAAACTGCGCCGCCGCCTTCGCTTGCCGCTATTTTTCCTTCTCGCAACCGCCTCTTATTGCATCGCCGGCTGCGTAGCGGCGCTCGGCCCCGGGTACACCATTCTCAAACAACAAATCACCGTCCAGTTTGTTTCCTCGCCACAGCCCCTGATTCGAATCGAAGGTGTCTACCAACTGAAGAATACCGGCAACCAGCCGCTCACTCTCGTCGAGTTGCGCCTTCCCGGCCGCCGCCGTTTTCATTTTTCTGATTCCGCCGCACGCTGGGACAAGACCGATCTTAGCTTTGCCCCCTCTCCGGACAATCCGCGCGATGTTCTGCTCCACCTGCCGCAACCCTGGACCGTCTCCTCGCGGCACACCCTAGTCCTTTCCGTTGAATATGAGCGGCCGGTTTCCGATGAAAACGCACTAAGCTTCGCTCCTGACGCTTTCTTTCTTCCCGCTCAGGGTTGGAGTCCCGAGCTTCTTCCCGTACGCGGGATTTTGGCCACCGGAGGTGTGCCGCCGGCCTCCTGGATCCTGGTCCTGCGCGTCCCCGGCGATTTCCTCGTTCATGCCAGCGGCCATCAAAAGAAACACTCCTCGCAAAAGTCTGGCAAAGCCGCGGAGCGCACCATGCAAATCACCCAGACTCCTAAAGACGGCTATCCCTTTGTCGTCGCCGGACGCTATGTCGCGGCCAACCTTTCGGCTGGCGACCAGATCGTGAATCTCTGGACGCGCGCACCGCAGAACCCGGAAGCCCTGCGCCAGCCCAGCGAGGCTTTGGTCCGCGCCATTCAAGCCTACAATTCTACTTTCGGCACGCGGCCCGACAATCCTCGCCAACTGTGGATTATTGAGTGCCCGGAGGTGACCGGCTGCTTCACCTCTGCCACTTCCAATTTTTCCCGTCTAACCTCCGGTGAAAATGGAATCACTTCCGCGGAAATGGCTTCGCAAGACAGTGCCATGATCGATCTTAGCCGCGGCGCTCCGCAGATCGCCGCCGCCGCTCCCTCGCTGGCCTCCAGTTGGCTGGGCTACGGCCAAAGTCCCGGCTTCTTCGAACAAAGTCCGCCGCTTTCCGCTTTGCCGGCCTTCGCCGCCGCCCGCGGCCGCGAAGCGGTCGAAGGTCCGCAGGTTCGCACCCAGATCATTGCTCGCTTGCTGTCGGCCGTTCCCGCGCATCCCGCGCCGCGCCAGCTCGATACCGGCGACGCGCTTCGCGCCAAAAGCCTTTTATTTTTCTACGCCCTGCAAGATAGCTATGGCCCGCAGGTCTTCAGCGCCGCCCTCAGCCACATGCTCAGTGCCCGCCGCGGTGGTGGTTTCGATCTCGATGATCTGATCGCCGCCTTCGAACAGGAGACCCATCAGAATGTCGCGCAATTCGTGCGCCTGTGGATGAAGCATCCGGGCGTTCCCGAAGACTTTCGCGCACGCTACGACTCTGCCGCCGCCCATCTCACGCTAAAGGAGACTTTGCCATGAAGAGTGTCGTAACCACCGATCGAGGTCCCAAGCCCATCGGGCCGTATTCTCAGGCTATCAAAGCTAACGGCTTTCTTTATTTATCGGGACAGGTCGCTCTGGACCCCAAGAGCGGCGAAATGGCCGGCTCCGATATTCGCCAGCAAACCGAGCGCGTTCTCGAGAATATCAAAGGCATTCTCGAAGCTGCCGGCGCCGATCATCATCACGTGGTTAAAACCACCGTGTTCCTGAAGGATATGAATGATTTTCCCGCCATGAACGAGGTCTACGCCCGCTATTTCACTTGGGCGCCGCCGGCTCGCTCCACCGTGCAGGTTTCCCGCCTTCCCAAAGACGCGCTGGTGGAAATCGAAGTCACCGCCGCCATCTGACGTCGGGCGACGCATATATTTTGTCTGTTATTGGAAAGAACGGAATTGGGGAATGCCAAGGACCTCACGGCCGGTCTGGACTCTCCAAGGCTTCCGACACCGCTATCCACGTAACGAACGTAGTGAAGGCAATGGCGTACCAAATAAATTTGCTCTTCCCCGCTTTAATGGGCTGGTTCTGACCCCAGGACGCAGGCGCGGCTGGCTCGGGAATTCCGCCCGCATGCGCCGCAGCTTCCGGATCCAACAAAATTCGGTAGGCAGTGCCCTCCGGAATCACGCGCACATCATCATCCACCGCGATCAGCACCGCTCCGCGTGAGCACCGCACTACCAACTCCTTCGCATTCAGTAATGTCACATTCGCTATGGTCGGTTGATCACCCTGCGCCCGGAAGGCCGCGGTTCCCGCATGCAGCACGAACGCCTTGGCGCTGGCGGTCGAAAATGCGGCTGTGCCCCCAGTTAAAGTCCCGCTCGGCAATCCCTCTTCGATGCCCCAAATCATGTGGCTGGATCCGGTCAGCACCACTCGTGATGCCCCCGCGCGGATTTGCATGCTGCCTGTTTGTTCCGTATCCAGCTTGTCGCCGGCAAAGACCGTCGACCCCACGGAAGCTGCCGCGGTCCCGACGTGCGCCCGGTCGGCAGAAACCACGGTACCCAAGTCTGTAGATGACGCTCCCCAGACCGGCATTCCAATTAAACTTGTTGATAATAATACGGATACGCTAACCGACAGGATTCCGCGGGCCCGCGGCATTTTCATCTCCAAGAGGGCTACATTTAGAATAACGGCGCACTACCATGCCGTCAATCTGTAAACCCTCGCTACGTACACAAAGTCGCACTTCTACAGCATTCCCTGTAGGCCCCGTTGGGCTGGTGGCATTGTCCCGTGGCTGTTACAATGCTTTTAGTATATGGCTGACTGGAAACAGATTACCGCTCGCATTCGCCGCGCTCGCACCGGAAAAGATCCTGCTGCACAGCTCTCCAACCTGTATCAGAAAACCAGCGATGCCATGGTCGCCTTTGAATTGGCCAAATTCTTTGAAGGGGCCGGGCAAAATGGTGAGGCTGCCAAATGGTATTCCACCGCTGCCGAGCGCTTCCGGCGCGCGGATTGGAAGAGCAAGGCTCAGGAAGCGGCTACCCGTTTGACGGGTCAACCCGACTCGGAAATCGCCCCATCGGAGCAGCCGCTGGCTACCCCATCTCTTCTTGCGGTCCCCGAGCCCGGTTTGCCGTTCGAGCAGAACGCGGCTGTCTTTGAAACGATTGCCGCTGCCCCGGACGAAGGCGGTCCAGTCGTCTCTCCCGAGCCCTCGCGAACGCCTCGCCGCCGCGGACGCCGCGGTGGTCGTAATCGTCGCAAAACCCGCACCAGCGCCGGTACACCGGATCTTGCGCCGACCCGTGCCGTTTTGTCTGCTCCGGCTCCCCCGCCGGTCGGCGAAGCTCCCGAGCCTCGCCTCAGCAGGGTCTCCGAATCGATCTCCTCGCCGCGCATGCCTGCGGAACCCCTCCTGGAAACAACCACTTCGGTCCGCGGCCGCTACGGAGATCCCGGGCTCTCTTCCCGTCTCTCTCTACTGGAAATGCAATTTCGCCGCCTTTTGACCTGCGCTCCGCTTACTCTCAACGAAGCCGACCGCGCTCCGGTCGGGCCCGGCGTGCTCCTTCTCAGCGATTCCGATCTTTCCACCTACTACTATGTCGAGGCCTGCCAGACCTTGCGCATCGCCATTGGCAGTTTTCTACGCGGTGCAGCCAGCCGTCGCGGCGTGGAGTCAATCAAGCCTCGCCTCGCCGATCACCTCGGTATCGCGGAAACTCGAGTCACTAAATATCTAGCCGACCACTGCGTGGTTCGCTATCTGCAGCTCGACGATGGCGCTTCGCACTTTGCGCATTTCGTGACCGCCGTACTCCGGCCGACTCTCAACGATTGAAAATCGCTCTCGCTCGCTCCTTCTGCGGAGACTCTCGGGCAAATGCCCCGAAACCGGCCACTTTTGCCGGATGCACCGTACCAGTAACCCCCTGCCCAATCCCCATTCGACCCCCGTTTTTCGCCATTCGACCCCCGTTTTTCGCCGTTTAATGCAACTCGCTGGCTTTTCCCCCTGTAACCGTTAAACTATACAGGTCCAAAGACTTATTGGGCGTTTCTACCCGGCGTGGTACGGTTTTGGAAGCCCGGGGGCAATCGTCGCGTTTTCGCGACGTTTGAGCGGGCTTCTTATAACGCATCAAGAAATTTGAAAACACCTGGCGAAAGTGGAGGGTAGAGGTTTATGCCGAATCGAGTAGGCACTCAAGTGATGCGAGCGGTCGACGCCGCGGTCTGCACTGCAGCCGGCGCGACCTTCAATGCCATTCAATTTTTCAACAAGCGCAATCCCAATCCGTCGTTTACCCCCAAGTGGTCCGATAAACCGCTTCTGAAGTCCTGGGAAAAAACCAAGCCGACCCTCGGCTGGCCCCGGCAGACCGATTCGCTTTGTCCCGATTGCGTCAAAGAAGCGCGCGAAGCCATCATTCACGGCAAAAAGGATTGGCGCGACCTGATGAACGAAAAGGTCGGTGAAATCAAGGCGCAAATCGTCGAGCGCGATGGTCAAGTCTGGATGATCAAAGACTGCCCCATCCACGGCCACTACGAAGACATGATGGCCATCGACGCCAAGTTCCTCGACCACATCGAAAAACAGTTCCCTGGCCGCGATATTCCCGCGCACAACGACGAAGATCTTCACAAGCACGGCTCCAGCACCGTGCGCTACGGCCGCGGCTCTGTTCTTACCGTCGATCTGACCAACCGCTGCAACATGATGTGCGATCCTTGTTTTATGGACGCCAATCAGGTTGGCTACGTCCACGAGCTCGGCTGGGACGAAATTCAGGAAATTCTCGACAACGCTCTGCGCATCAAGCCGCGCCGCCAGATGTCCGTGCAGTTCTCCGGCGGCGAGCCGACCATGAGCCCATACTTCCTGCAGGCCGTGGCCCATGCCCGCAAGATCGGCTACAACAGCGTGCAAGCCGCCACCAACGGCATCGAGTTCGCCAAGAGCAAGGAATTCTGCAAGAAAGCCTTTGAAGCCGGCATGCGCTACGCCTATCTCCAGTTCGACGGCATCGGCAACGACGCCAACGGCCATCGTCAGGTCGGCAACCTCTTCGACGTAAAACTTCGCGCCATTGAAAATATGCACGAAGCCGGCATCGAAATCGTGCTGGTGGTCACTATCGTCAATAATGTCAACAATGACCAGGTTGGCGCCATCGTCAAATTCGCGATGGAAAACCCCAAGAAAATCGCCTTCGTCAGTTTCCAGCCGGTTTCCTTCACCGGGCGCGACGAAGACATCACTCCCGAACGCCGCCTGCGCCAGCGCTACACCCTGTCGCATCTTGCGCAAGACGTCAGCAATCAGGTGGGCAAAGTCGAGCCCACCCGCGATTGGTTCCCCATTTCCTTCATCGCTACGTTCGCCGGTTTCTCCGATCTCGTTCACGGCCCCGAATCGCAGTGGGGCGCGCTCTCCTGCGGTTGCCACCCCAATTGCGGCGTCGGCACCGCCATCATGATCAACAAAGAAACCAAGGAATGGGCCCCGGTTCCCCGCTTCCTCGACGCCCAGCAGCTCGTCCGTGACGTCACCGCCATCACCGACGCCGCGCGCGGCAAAGCCTTCTCCAATTTCATGATGGCTTTGGCGCTGCTCAAGAATTACAAGGCGTTTCAGGGCCCCAAGGGTTTGACTCTCTACGACCTCTTCAAGAAGTTTGACAAGACCTGGGCGCTCACCAAGGACTCTGAGAAGAAATACGGCAAGACGTCTCCGGACCGCACTTACGAAGACGCCATGAAGCGCCGCCAGACCGACCCTTGGAATTTCCTCTTCATCGCCGGCATGTGGTTCCAGGATCTTTTCAATTACGACTTCCGCCGCACCGAAATGTGCATCATCCCCTACGCCACGCAGCAGGGCGAAATTTCCTTCTGCGCCTACAATACCGGCGTGGGCTGGCGCAAAATAATCGAAAACATGCACAAGAACGCGACCGTCGCCGAATGGTACAAGACCCACGGCAAGCACGAGATCTACGCCAAGGGCAAAAAGGTCGACCTCAACACCTACGAGCATTCCCTGAAGATCGACGCCGAAGACGCCGCGCGTGTCCGTCATCTCGAACACGATATTCCGCTGACCGCCGCCGAAGAGGATCGCGCTCGCCGCAAGAAGGCCTACGAAGAACAAGCCAAGGTCCGCGCCATCTACGAAGAGCTAGTCCTGAAGAAGGCCCAGCCCACTGTGGTTCAAATCGGCTCGGTAAGCGACATTGCCAGGTCCGTCCCGGCCAACTTCGCCAACGCCGGCAAGCCCGTAAGCATCGCACCAGCCGCCGGCAACGGTAACGGTAACGGTAACGGCCATTCCAACGGCAACGGTAACGGCCACAGCAATGGCAATGCCGCCAGCAAGAAGGAAACAGCCGAAGCCGTAGCCGGCGATTGATCTCCGCAACGTAGGGGCGCAGCACTGCTGCGCCCCTTCTCGGCAAGATCTCCCCGCAACAGCCGGCCCTCATGTTTTCAAAGGATATTCTGGGTAAGGCAGAGTCAACG
Source organism: Candidatus Acidiferrum sp. (assembly GCA_035309625.1). Lineage (GTDB taxonomy): Bacteria > Acidobacteriota > Terriglobia > Acidiferrales > UBA7541 > Acidiferrum. The sequence goes on along the minus strand of DATGEY010000128.1, from coordinate 56,668 downwards.
CCTGCGGAATCGTGGAATGCGCATAGCGCCAAAGATTCAACGATCTTTTTCGCCCCCCAGCTTAACTCGTGTGCTATACTGGTTGGCGTAGACTTTCACGCCCTGATTTCGATTCACTTACAATTTGCACCTCCGTTTCCAGCGCTCACGAAAACATTACTGTAAGTACTGTAGTTTCAACACTTGCAAGCGACTTCCGCGTTTCATCGGGTTTTAGCCGATTTCGTCGGTCCGCAACCTCAGTAGAATCAACAGTTCCAACGTGGCGGTCCGCTAACCCCTTTAGAGTCCGCACTTACAAAAAAAGGGGGGGAGGGGGTCGACTGAAAACCAGCGGTGCCTGCTAATAATCGGGGCTGCGCTGCGAAGTCCCTGACGGATCAAAGGAATAACTCGCCATGCCTATCTACGAGTACTTGTGCGAAGAGTGCGAAACCCGCTTTGAGAAGATCGTAATCAACAAGCAGCAGGACATCGCCTGTCCCAAGTGCACCAGCAAGAAAGCCACCATCCAGCTTTCCGTCTTCGCCACCGCCAACGGCTCCAGCAATGGAGCTGCGGCTAAATCTTCCAGCTCCTCAAATGGCGGCGGAAGCTGCTGCGGTGGCGGCTGCGGCTGCAACTAGGGAGTGCTACAGGCCCTCTTGTCTGAGTGGCTCTGAAAGCTTCCGGGCGCCGCTGTCTGCTTTAGTTGTAGTCCGTTTACGCCGAACGAATCACAAAGACCACCCGTCTTTGACGCGAGAACATCGCAAAGAATCCCAGCAACTGTTTCCAGGGCATATATTTCTTGTTCAGCAGGCGCATTCCGTGTTCCGCTTCGGTTCCCGTCAGAATCTCCGCTTGCGCGTCGACCCATTCGCCCAGCAGCTTCCCGCGCATATCGCAAGGCGCAACGCGTACCCGCCCATTGTTGCGGATGCGCTTAGCCTTGCCGGAATCCGCGGTGCTGTAGACATAAAGCTTCTCCGGAGCGCCTTGCGCCGGCTCTCCGGCAAACCAAACCGGAGTGCGCACGCCCTGCCCGTTCTTGCGCAGCGTTTCGATATTGAGATACTTGCGTCCTTGCAAGGAGTCAAATCGCGTGTCAGACATTGTGCAATCTCGTGCTACTCGTATCGAAGCGCTTCCACCGGATCCAGGGCCGCGGCTTTCCATGCGGGGTAGACACCGAAAACGATGCCAATCAAGGCGCACATCACCAGCGCGGTGAGGATCCAGAAAAGCGACAGCGAGGCGGGTACGCCGAGGCCGTAGAGCAGCAACATGGTGAGCGCGGAGCCGGTGATGACGCCGATCACCCCGCCGATGGCGCTGAGCGTTACCGCTTCAATCAGGAATTGCGCCAGGATGCTGTTGCGCCGCGCGCCGATGGCTTTGCGCACGCCGATCTCCCGGGTGCGCTCGGTGACGCTCACCAGCATGATGTTCATCACCCCAATGCCGCCCACGATCAGGCCCACGGAAGCGACCGCGAACATCAGCAGGAAGATCAGCCCGCTGATCTTGTTCCACAGGTCCAGAAAATAGTCGGAGGTAAACAGCGCAAAATCGTCGGGCTTGTCGTTGGTCAAGCGGCGTTTGCGCCGGAGCAGTTCACGTATTTCCTCGACGGCTTCGCTCACTCGCTTGGGGTCCGAAGCTTTCGCAAAAATAACGTAATCGTGCCTGTTGGGATAAAGCTTGCGGAGCGTGGTCACCGGCATCACCGCGATATTGTCCTCCGGATTGGACCCGCCGGAGATGCCCTGCTTGCGCTTTTCCATGGTGCCAATCACGTTGAACAGCTGCCCGTTCAGCACCACTTCTTGCCCGATGCTTTTCGAGGGATCTTCCGGAAAAAGAATCCGCGTAGTGTCATATCCCAGCATGACCACGGGGATGCGGTGATCGGTATCGTTCTGGTCGAACGGCCGCCCGTACTGGATTTTCATGTCGAAGATTTTTTCGATCGAGGGCGAATTCCCCTGCAGGATCACATTCTTCGCGCGATACGCTCCGCGCCGCAGGTCCGCGGTGCCCGAACCAAATTGCGGCATGAAAATGCGCATCGACGGTGACGCAGCCAGGACGTGCGGCAATTTCTCCATGTCTTCGGCCCATTCCGGCTGCAGTTCCTTGCGGGTGAACCAGGCACTGGGCGGGTGAGAGAGTCCTGCCCACGGAAAGCGGTAGGCGATGACTGTATCGGAGCCCAGTTCGCGAATGCCAGCCAGAACATTGTCGTTCAACCCGTTAATCATCGCGCTGACGGTGATCACCGTGGTGATTCCGATGACGATGCCAAGAATGGTTAAAGCGGAGCGCAGCGGATTCTTCCGCAAGGTATCCAACGCCAGCAGTAGTTCCTCGCCGAAATTGGATGCGCGCGCTTTTCTTGAGCGCGAGCGAGCGGGTAGTACGGCGGTTTGCGGGAATGTTTTTCCAAGCGTGGCCATGATTTCGCTGCGCTACTCCGCCCTGAGCGCATCCACGGGATCGAGCTTTGCCGCTTTGGATGCAGGATAGGTGCCGAAAAAAAGCCCGACGCTCAGCGCCACCAGCAACCCGCCGAGCACCGACCACAATTGCACCGCGCTGGGCAGCGGAGAAACCCACGATACCACCTTGGCCAACAGCACTCCAAGGAATACCCCTAGCGCGCCGCCGATCACGGCGATGGTGGAAGATTCAATCAGGAACTGCCGCAGGATATCGCCGCTCCGCGCGCCGATCGCTTTGCGCAAGCCAATTTCACGGGTCCGCTCGGTCACCGAAACCAGCATGATATTCATGATCACGATCCCGCCCACCACCAGGGAAATGGAAGCGATGCCGATAGTCACCACAAAAAATGTGCCGCTGATGTTCTTCCACAATTCCAGGAAGGAGTCGCTGGTTTCGACGGCAAAGTCGTCCTTGGTGTTGTAGGCCAGGTGATGGCGTCCGCGCATGATCTGGCGGACCTCGTCGACGCTGCCTTGGATGTTGGCGGCGGATCCGGCACGCACGGTCACGCGCAGCGAATCCTGCTGGTTGCCATTTTCCTTGTTGTAGGTGCTTAAAGGCAGAATGATCCAGTTGTCCAGCGACGTACCCAGCGTGGAGCCTTCCTTCTTGCCCATGCCGATCACCTGGCACGGCGTATTGTTCCAACGGATCTCTTTGCCGATGGGGTCCACCCCGGGCAGGAGATTCTCCACCAGGTCTTGGCCAATGACGCAGACGGGAGCTGCGCTCCGCAGGTCCGTTTCCGTGATGTGCCGGCCGGCCACTAGATCGACATCGTAAAGTTCGGCCATCTGCGGGGTCCAGGCGCGCAAGTTGGTGTCCGTGACGGAATTGACCCCGCTCTTGGTTTCCACTCGCCCGCCCAGCGCTGCTCCCACTTCTTTGCAGGACTGGCAAAGATCGCGAACGGCCTCAAAATCCTCGTAGGTGATGCGCTTGCGCTTTTGAAATTCCAGAAAATCGTCAACGTTGGTGATGATGGAGGGCTGCTTGGAAAGCCCGAACACGTCCGCGCCCAGCCGGAAAACGCGCGTGGCCACGTATTGATTGGCGCCATTGATCAGGCTGACCACCGCGATGACGGAGGTCACGCCGATAACCACGCCGATCAGGGTGAGTACGCTGCGTAGTTTGTGCGCCCACAGGCTAGACGTGGCGATAGACACCGCCTCGGTGAGGTGCATGGTGGACGCCCGGGGCATAGGAGTAGCTGCGGTGCTCACATCCTAACATACGCAGCCGGAGGCCCCAGAATTACCGGCGATTCCGTCGTGGACGCCATGCCAACCGATTCAGGGGGTTGCAAAACAAAGCGGCGGAAAGCACAAAGGCTTTCCGCCGTTGGATGGAAATGGCCGGACTAGAACGACAGTTTCACGCCGAACTCCGCTTGGCGCGGCACGGCGTACCAGTTCACGCCGGAAGCAGATCCCGGCGTTACCAGGTTTGAGCGTCCCAGCGGTCCGTGCGCGGTCGTACCGTTCGCCGACCCGATGCTGCCGTTTAGCACGCCGCTGAGTTCGTTACCGAAAGGATCATGATTCTGATAGTTGAACACGTTGAATAGTGCGATCTGGGGTTCCAGGATCACGCGTTCCGGAAGCGCATGGAACAGTTTGGAAAGTTTGATCTCCCAGGAGACGTGCGCGTCAAAGGTGAAGATGGGCGATACGCCTACTTCACCGGCCGGTGCCAGCGCCAGAGTGGGAGTAACCGCGCCGAGCGATGTCAGCTGCGCCGACGTAAACAGGCCGGCGGCCACCAATGCTTGACCGGCAGGCGTAAGCTGCCCGGCGGATTTGCTGTTGTAGGAGCTGACGAAGCTATTCAGATTAGAGGCCTTGATGCTGCGCCCGAAGGATCCGACGTTGGAGCCGGGTACCACATCTCCAACCGTGCCGTCACCGGTCACATCGGAGAGGAAAATTTCCCCGGGATTGCCGGACTGTGGGAGGGTAAGTGTCAGTGGAGCAGCACTATCCCAATGCGTGGCCAGCGCAAAGCGGGTGGCCAGAGGCAAATCCATAACCGCGCCCACGCTAACCTGATGGGTGCGGTCCAGCCCGCTCGGTCCATAAAACGAAAGCGGATTGTTGAAGTCGATTGCATTGTTCACGAAGTCTTGATCCTGAGCCTCGGACTTGAAGCGCGACAGGGTGTACGAGCTGATCAGATTTAAGTGTTTAACGCCCCGAAAGGGGTTACCCAGGTTGGACTTCAGCGAGATCAGCAGGCCGTTGTAGGTGGAATGACCAATCGGGAACAACATTTCGTTTTGTCCTAAGTTGGGGTTAATGCCACCGAAGGCGCAGGTAGGGCATGGCAAGCCGCCGGTGGCGTCACCGCCGGAATCCAGGCCGTTGCTGGCGAAATCCGCAATGGTGGCGCCGCCGGTTGGGTGCAAACCTGGGCAGGCGGCGATGGCGGCGTCAATGGTTGGAGCACCGCAGGCCGACAAGGTTGCGGCGATGGAGGCCTGGGCGTTCGGGACGTTGAGGAATCGAGCGTCGCCGACCTTGTTCGTGTCAAGTCCCAGCAAGAAATGGAGTCCCACGTTGCGGACGTAATCCACACTGAGGACCGTGTTATGGCCGAACTGGCGCTGGACGCCGACGTTCACCTGTTCCGAGAGCGGGGAGCGGTAGTCAGGACCCAGCAACTGGTCGCCCGTCGATGAAGGTGAATCCGCAAGGGCATTGCCGATAAAAGCCCCATTGGAAGCAGGTCCGGCTGCCGCAGTCGCTGCCTGATAAGCGGTTTGATCCGCTGCAATCTGGGCGGCTGCGCTGCCAATGGCTTGGCCGCAGTACGGAACGCCCCCGCCCGTTTGACTATCAGCCACACCAGGCACCGCCCCCGTCGGGCTCCCGCCAAAGCACGGAGCTGCGGTGCTAAAGAATAATCCGTTCATCAAACGCGCCGGGCGATCAAAGAGAACGTTGTTGAAGATGGCGTTTTCATAGTAAATGCCGCCGCCAGCGCGGAAAACCGTCTTGCCGTTTTTCCAGGGATCCCAGGCAATGCCCACCTGCGGCCCAAGGTTCAGGTTCGGCTGATTCACCGGGGCTGAGAGGCCGTGGAAGAACTGGTTATCGAACTGGGACAGTGCGCTGATGCTGGCCAAATCGCTATCGGAGCGGCCGGTATCGCGGCCATAGTGCAGGCCGAGCGTGACGGTCAGGTTGGAACGAATCTTCCATTGGTCGCCAAGATAAATCTCGAAGCGGTTGTCGTGCTGTCCTCCGGCGGGCAGGCCGAAACCGGGTTGCTCGGTGAAAAAGCCCTGGCCGTTGCCGAAAAGGATGGTATCCACCGGCCAGTTGCCTGGGTTGGTGGCGCCGCCAGGCCCGAAGGGATTGGTATTGGCAAAAGCCTCGTTGGAGGTGTTGAAGACCGACTGCACCATGGGCTGGAGACCGAAAAACTTCGCAAAGCCGCCGCCCTCGATCTTATTGAAGGCCGTGCCATAGCGAAGCGTATGGCGGCCAATGGTGAAACTGCCGTCATACTTAATCTGCTTGTCCGTTTGATATGTCGCCTGCGGGGCAAGAATGTTAGCGCCAGAGCAGAAGTTCTCGCCCCCAGCCAGGCATGTGAAATCACTGCCGCTGGGTGTGATGTTCAGCGAGATCCCCGGAACTGGGTCCAGGGAGCCGGAGGATGCCACGGCGTCTGCGATGGCGTTGCGGAACTTGAGATATTCAAAGCGGATGCTGTTGGTGCTGCGCCCGAGGGAGAAGTTTGCGCCGATTACGTGCGTGGGTACGTGGTCCACGTTTTGGAAGGGCTGGTAAACACCGGGGTTGAAGCCGCGCACGCTCAGATTCTGATCGTAGTTGAAGCGATAAAAGAGGGTAACGTTGGTGTTAACGTTGTAGTCCAGGCGGCCGAGATATTCGCGCTCGGTGAACGGGGCGTTGAAAGAGCCACCCAAGGAACTAAAATCGCCGCTGAGTTGAACGGGATTCTGAAGGCTTTGGTCGGTGCGCTCGAAATTGCCATAGAAAAACAGCTTGTTCTTCCAGATCGGGCCGCCCAAGTCGGCTCCGAACTGCTTGCGGCCGAAATTTAATTGCTCCGGGGCGATGCGAGCGGAAGTCTGGTCGCTGCGTCCGTAATAGTAGGTGCCGCCGTGCAAATCGTTGGTGCCGGACTTGGTGACCACGTTGACGGTACCGGACGAGGTCAGCTCGGTGGAAAGATCGAGGGTTGATTGGCTGACCTGGAATTCCTGGATGGCGCTCTGCGGAATATTTTGGGTTACCGTTCCGACCGTTTCGTCGCTGACGTCCACGCCGTCCACTTCGATACGCGCGGAACGCCCAAAGCGGCCACCGAAGGAAAGCGAAGAGTAGCCGTTCTTGGTGGGATCAAACGTGGAACCGTCCTGAATCTGTACGCCGGGTTCGAGCGTGGCCAGGTCCAGGAAATTGCGGCCGTTCACGGGGAGCTGATCGATATCGGCAGCGGTCAGTACATCCTGCACGGAGGCTTGTTCGGAATTGACTTGCAACGCGGAAGTAGACACTTCCACCACGCTGGAAGAGTCGCCGAGTTCCAGCTTGGCGATGACCGTGGCAATCTGGCCCACCTGCACGGGTACCGCGGTCTGATAGGTCTTGAAGCTCTTGGCCTCCACGCGCACGGTGTAGTTGCCGGGAGTCAGGTTTCCGATGGTGAACGATCCATCACCGCCGGTCATGAGGGAAACGCTCTGGCCCGAATCTTTGTTGGAAACGGTCACCTTTACATTGGGAACCACACCGCCTTGCGGGTCGAACACGGTTCCCGAAACGCTACCGGTGGAAACAGAGACTTGGGCTGCCGCGGAAGTCGTTCCGATGCAGAAGCCCAGAGTGCAGACGAATACCACGAATAAAAATAGCGGCGCTACTATCCTCTTCCGATGCATATTCCCTCCCCACTTTTTGAATGCACAATTGGCTGCTGTGTCACCGCACTGAACAAGTCAGCACGAGTCAGCACGTCGCTGAACGAGTCCCCAAACGCGCTCAGCTCAGGTGATTAATCGGCGTCGAACCCCCGCAAGCGCGCAGAAAGCGGCCAGAAAAGATCGACATAGATTCGGCGGGTTATCTGTGTGCACGAATCCCGCCATCCACTTCGGTTAGATGGATGTGCCGCAGAATCTATCAGTTACATACTTTTTATCTATTTGCAGGTGAGCTATTTTCCGGTTTTTCGGAATACGTTACTGATTTTGGTAGATTCCGATGGTTTGCCACGCATTTGCGTCGCTAGCTTTGGTGCCGGATGCGCTCGGCCAGGTTGCGGGCCCGTTGGCGGCCAATTTCCACGAAGCGAGGGTCTCCCGCGATTTGGTCGAGAGTGGGTAAGGCGCGCTCGGGTTCTGGCAGTAGCTTGCGGTTCAGCTCGGTTTCAAATTGCAACAAGGCATCATTAATGCCCAGGCGATCGTATTTCATGCGCCGCTCCAGCAGCATCAGCAATTCCTGCTGGCGGGCCAGACCCTCGAAAATTTGCAGAAGCTGACCGGCCGCCGAATTCAACGTGTAATTAAATTTTACCTCATGGCTTTCGGAACCTTGCTCCCAACGAAATGTTTTTTCTCCCAGATTGGCGATTTTGCGGTGCACATCCAGATCTTGCGCCTGGAAGTGATTCAATTCTTGCGCGAGGGCGAACATTTTGGCGCGCAGTCCCGCGCTGACCTGAAATTTAGCGGCGCCGGGATCATCGTCCAGCTGGCGAATCTCGTAGGTCGCCTCGTCGGAATTGTCGCTTACGGAAATTTCAATAAACTCGGGCGTGCTGGATTTGAAGATGCGCCGAAAAGTCAGCTTGGCTCCCGCCGCGGAAGCGGAACTTATTTTGGTTGTCGCTTGGTCGGAAGAAACGCCATCAGCCGCGAGCAGACCGGTCAAGGCACATCCGAACGAAGTGATGCACATTAGAAGGATCAGGCGGGTTAGAAAAGTTTTCATCGTGTCGATTCGATGCGCGAAGCGGGTAGGCGCGTTGCGCTTCGTCCGGGAGCTGCGCCCAGCGGCAACGTGCGAGGTTTGCGAAGCGAGTCCGCATCCGGAAGGCAGAAACGTAGCCGCGCCTGCTCCGCTTGCAAATGGCATAACGCCACCGCCAAGGCGTCGGCGGCATCGCTGGGCTCCGGCGTTTCCGTCATCGACAACAGGGCGCGAACCATCAACTGCATCTGTTTTTTATCGGCGTGGCCATATCCGGCAATACTCGCCTTCACTTCGCGCGGCGAGTAACTGTAAACGGGCAGTTCGTGCTGCGCGGCGGCCAGCAGGACCACGCCGCGCACCTCGGAAAGGCGCAGCGCCGTGCGCATATTCAGCGCGGTAAATACCGATTCCACCGCAATGGCGGTGGGCGCAAATTCCTCGATCAGGCGGCAAATCACTTGGTGAATATCCTGCAAGGCAGCGCCGGAAGAGTGTTTCTGGCGGGCGGCCGCCACCCGGAGTGCGCCATAATGCAGCATTCGGCAATTTCGCCCGTCGCTGTCCACGATGCCGTAACCGGTTGGTCCCGCTGCAGCCGGGTCGATGCCCAGCACGCGCATCGCGTTACGCTTATTGCTACTGCCATTCGCCGCGCTCATCGAAACACAGTCTAAGGCGAACGGCGCAGCGGTGCCACATTTTTTCGACTTATTCGCGCGGCGGTATCGCAAAAGCAAAGCGGCCGCTGCAGGCAGTGGCCGCTCGAGAATTAAGTGCGGAAGGCGGCCCGTCAGTTCCGTCAGTTGGCGCCTACGGCCGCCTGAATCTCCGACTCATCGATGTCAAAGTTTGCATAAACGTGCTGCACGTCGTCGTGCTCTTCCAAGGCTTCCACCAGGCGGACCATTTGCGTGGCTTGCGCGCCGGTCAGCTTGATGTAATTCTGCGGAACCATGCCGACTTCCGCCGAGGCCGGAGTGATTCCCGCCTTGCTCAGCGCTTCTTTTACTTTTTCTATTGCCTCTGGCGGGGTGACCACATACCAGCCCGAGCCATCGTCTTTCAGATCTTCGGCGCCGGCTTCCAGGACTAGGTCCAGCATCTTTTCTTCGCTGGCCTGCTCCTTGGGCACCACGATTTCGCCTTTGCGGTGAAACATCCATCCGACCGCGCCGGCTTCCGCCAGGTTGCCGCCGTTCTTGCTCATCAAATGTCGAAATTCGCCGACCACCCGATTGCGATTGGTGGTCACCGCCTGAATCAACATACCGACGCCGCCCGGCCCATATCCCTCGAAGGTCACTTCTTCGTATTGCTCGCCCTCCAGTTGTCCGGTGCCGCGCAGGACGGCGCGCTCGATATTTTCGTTCGGCATGTTTTCATTTTTACCGGCCAGGATGGCGGTGCGGAGCCGCGGGTTGGAATTGGGGTCGCCGCCGCCGATGCGCGCGGCGATGCTGATTTCCCGGATGATGCGGGTGAAAACGCGGCCGCGTTTGGCGTCCGTGGCCGCTTTCTTGTGCTTGATGGTGGCCCATTTTGAATGCCCAGACATGACACTTCCTCGTTTTTGATGTCGCGCTCCGGCGCGTATTTTCAGCCTGTTTTTGCGACTCGCCGACTTACGCCGGGTAAAGTTCACCTGCCGCTGCGGCCCTACCCGAGCGCACAGCCGGCATACAGATCACGATGTGGGAACGTACAGGGAACTGCAAAACCCTGCGGAACCTCGCCAGTTTAGCACAGCCGCTGGCACCATGAAACGGGTATACTTTTCGCTCGGGTCGTCCTGGACTGCCGGCGCGGTCCCCCGGCAAAGGCTTTCTTGCGCGACTGATGATTTGAATCGTATGGGCATTGCCATGTCTGAGCGGCGCTTGCGCGTTCTGGCCATCGCGTCACATCCGGTGCAATACGCCGCTCCGATTTTCCGGCGCATGGCGCAGCACCCGCAGCTCGAGTTTCACGTCGCCTATTGCAGCCTGCGCGGCGCGGAAGCCGCCCATGACTCCGAATTTGGACAAAGCATTCAGTGGGATGTCCCCCTGCTCGAGGGCTATTCCTGGACGCATATTCCCAATCGCGGCTCGGGCTCGGAATCACTTTTCGGTCTTTATAATCCCGGTCTTTGGAAACTGATTCGTGACGGTCACTTCGACGCCGTGCTGTGCTACACCGGCTACATGCGGGCCACCTTCTGGATTGCGCTTGTGGCCGCCAAACTTTCCGGCGCGGCGTTCTTGTTTGGCACCGACGCAACCACGCTAGTATCTCGCGATGAACGCGCCTGGAAGCGAGTGGCCAAGCGGCTGGCCTGGCCGCTGCTGTTTCGCTTGGCGGATCAAGTGATTGTGCCCTCTTCGGGTAGCCGGGATCTGATGCATTCGCTCGGCATCACTGCCGAACGCGTCACGCTGACGCCTTACGTGGTGGAAAATCAGTGGTGGATGTCGCAATCTTCCGCGGTGGATCGAGAGTCCGTTCGCGCGTCCTGCTCCGCGAATCCCGGCGATTTCGTGGTGCTCTTCTGCGCCAAACTGCAACCATGGAAGCGGCCACTCGATCTATTGCGCGCGTTTGCCAAACTGCCGGTTAGGAATGCCCGCTTGGTGTTTGCGGGGGAAGGGCCGCTGCGCCAGGAATTGGAGGGGGAAGCCAAGGCCCTGGGTGTGGGATCGCGCGTGCGGTTCCTGGGCTTTGTCAACCAGTCACAACTTCCTGCGATTTACACGGGGGCCGATGTGATGGCGCTGCCGTCGGAATACGAACCGTTTGCGGTGGTGGTCAATGAAGCGATGTGCTGCGGCTGCCCGGTAGTGGTCAGCGACCGCGTGGGGGCCGCGCGGGACCTGGTGGCGCCGGTCGACACCGACTTTATCTTTCCGTGCGGAGACATCAATGCGCTGGCAGCGCTGCTTGCGCGGCTGGCCGGAGACCCAGCTTTGCTGCTACGCACAAGCCGGTTGGCCATTGCTCGCTTGCAGACCTGGGGCCCAGAGCAAAACGTGGCGGCAGCCGTTGCCGCGGTTGAGCAAGCGGTATCGCGCATTCGCCCCCAGGGCTCATCGGCAAGCTCGCGCCATGTCGCCGCTTCCGAGTCGACCGCCCCCAACCCGAGGCAGCCTTGAAGTGGATTCTGCAAAATGCTCGCGAGCGTTTCGCTTTTGCTTTGAAAAATCCACGATACTCGGCAAGCTCGTTGCTGCGTGAAGTGACTCAAGCCGATGAAAAATTCATAGCTAAAATCACCGGTACACCGCCGGGACGAGTTCGCGAGTACCTCAGCGAGCCCATTGCAACGCCACGCTTTGCTCAAGTCCTGCGCGATGCCGCTCCCCGATTCCGCGACTTAAAGCTTGAAAGCGCCGACCTCTTTGCCAAGAAAATTCTGGTGCAATATGCCGCTGTGAGGGCTCTCGCGCCGCGGTATGTGGTGGAAACGGGGGTCGCCAATGGCGTCTCCTCGTCTTATTTGCTTCTGGCGCTGCAAAAAAATGGGACCGGGCTCTTGCACTCCATCGGCCTGGACGATGCCGCGTTTCTCCCGCCCGGATCCCAGCCCGGGTGGCTGGTACCGGATTGGTTGCGTGATCGGTGGCAACTGCACATTGGTGACGCGCGGCTGATGCTTCCCGGGCTGCTCGCCGAACTCGGCAGCGTAGACATTTTCATCCATGACAGCTTGCACACCTACGAGCACATGACCTGGGAGTTTGCGGCCGCGTATCCTTTCGTGCGCCCGGGTGGACTCATTTTCTGCGACGACGCCCTTTGGAACCATTCGTTCAACGATTTTGCGCGCAAGGTGAATGAGCCGGACGCCAAAATTATTCGCGGAGTCGGCTTTCTGCGGAAGGCGCGATGAAGCTGCTGATCTACTCTCATTACTTCGCGCCGAGCATCGGGGGCGTGGAAACCATCGTCCTGTCCCTGGCGGGCGGGCTGGCAGATCTCCGCAAAGCAGATGGTTCGCCCGAATTTGACGTCACTGTGGTTACGCAGACCGGCGGTGAAGAGGATGGCGGGCTCCCTTTCCGGGTCGTCCGGAGGCCGAATCTGCTTCAATTGTGGCGCTTGATTCGCCAGAGCCAGATCATTCACGTCGCGGGCCCGGCACTGGCGCCGTTGCTGATCGCGAGGCTTTCCGGTAAGCCGGTCATTGTCGAGCATCACGGTTTCCAGACGGTTTGCCCGAACGGGCAGCTCTTTATTGAGTCTTCGTGCACACCTTGTCCGGGCCACTTCATGGCTCATCGTCATCGGGTATGTCTGCGTTGCAATGCTAAGGACGGTTGGTTTTTTTCCACACGGCTTTGGCTTCTCACCTTTGCCCGCCGCTTCTTGTGCTTTGGCGCCGCGGCCAACATCGTACCTACGTCCTGGTTGGCGGAAATCCTCCGGCTTCCCAATGTTTTTCACGTTGCGCATGGGTTGGCAGGCCCGGTGGAAAGCGTGCCGGCGAAAAGCTCACCAGCGATCCCGTTAATTGCCTTCCAAGGCCGATTGGTAAGCACTAAGGGAGTGAGCGTGCTCCTGAATGCGGCACACATTCTGTTTCAGCAGGGCCGCTCCTTCGATCTTCTAATTATTGGCGACGGTCCGGAGCGCGCACATCTGGAGAAGTTGGTGACAAAGCTGCGGCTCACGGAACGCGTTACGTTTGTCGGGCGCTTGCCCGCGCCGCAGCTCGATTCGGCGCTGCGCCAATGTTCGTTCCTGGTACTCCCGTCGTTGGGAGGCGAAGTGTTCGGCCTGGTGCTTTTGGAGAATATGCTGCGTGGCCTTCCGATAATAGCCTCAGATCTGGGTGCGTATGCGGAGGTTCTGGGCGATTCGGGCTGCACCTTCCGGACCGGTGATGCCGCCGATTTGGCTCGCCAAATGGCGCTTCTTCTGGATGACCAGACAACAGCAGTCCGATTGAGTCAAAACGCCCGCGAACGCGGGCAGAAATTGTTTGGCGAGCGTACCATGATAGACCGGCATGCGCAGCTGTTCCGCGAACTCCGGGTGGCCCCGAGGCCATGATGCTGCACACCACGACCAATTCTGGTTTGCACGATTTTGTCGCTGAACGTGTGCTCTTCCGCTACGCTAAACCTGGCGTGCGCGCTGTCGATCTGGGCACCGGCCCCGGAGCCATGGCGGTGCGGCTGCAATCCATGGGATGCGACGTGGTCGGAGTCGATCGAAACACGCATGGTTTCGCCGCAAAAGTTCCGCACGTGGCCCTGGATCTAGATGGAGCCGATTTCTCAAGCCAGCTGGGCGTTTCCCAGTTTCAATTGGTCACGGCGATTGAAGTGATTGAGCATGTGGAGAGCCCCATCGGCTTCTTGCGAAACGTGGGGCGGTTGTTGGCCCCCGGCGGGGTCGCCGTTCTCACCACACCTAACGTGGATTCCCTGCCGGCGCGCTGCAAATTTTTCCTGACCGGTAAGCTTCGCACGATGGATGAGCACAGCGAACCGACCCACATTTCTCCGGTTTTCTGGGATCTGTTCGGCCGGCAATTCCTTCCGCGCGCCCGCGTTCAATTACGCGAACACTTCGTTTTTCCACCTAACGGCTATCAGTTGACGCGCCCGCCGATTGCCTTGGTCATGCGTTTATTGTCAATGTTATTGGCAGGCGATAGTCTGATTGGGGACAATCACGTGCTGGTAGTCGAGCGATCCAGATGAATTCGATCTCCACTGTCGTTTCCGAACAAGTGTCGCGCAAACGCTTGCTTACCGGGGCCTTCTTCCTGCTGGCGTTTCTCGCTGCCTACAAGGTCGCGGCCGACATAACCGCGGACGATTTCAGCGGATTGGCCTATCTGGGCGTGTTCTTTGTTGGCGCTGCCGGTGTCGTTGCTATTCTGCACGATTGGCGCAAGGGGCTTTACTTCTTCTTTGCATGGCTTTTATTCGAGGATTTCATTCGTAAGTTCCTCGGCAACAACATGGCTATTTATTTTGCCAAGGATTTCTTTCTGGCCGTTATCTACCTGTCCTTTGCGGCTGCTTGCAGAAGAAAGGATGCTCAGGGGTTCCGGCCGCCTTTCTTCCTGGCGTTGGGCGCGCTGATATGGTTCAGCATTGTACAGATTTTTAACCCAGCCTCGACCAGCATTTTTTTTGGCCTGATGGGCATGAAGCTCTACTTCTACTATGTGCCGCTTGTGGCCGTGGGCTATGCCTTGGTTGATTCGGAGGCAACGCTACGCCGATTCTTTTATGTCAATCTGGCGCTGATGTTAGTCATCGCCGCTTTGGGCATTGCGCAATCCATTATCGGGCCCCGATTTCTGAATCCTGCGGTTATTGCCGATGATATCCGGACGTTGAGTGAGACTTACCGGGTAGCGCCCATTTCCGGGGTGCGCGTCTACCGGCCGACGTCGGTCTTCGTGAGCACCGGTCGATTCGCGAATATGCTGATCGTCAATTGGATTATGGCGTTTGGATTCAGCGGATATTTATTACTGCGGCATCGGCGGGGCAGAGCGTTTAGCTTTTTAACCCTGGGGGTTACTGCCGCCGGTTGTCTTATGTGCGCTTCCCGCGGCGCCTTTATGTGGACCCTTGGCAGCGCGGTCGTTGGTGGGGTTGCTTTCTTGTGGGGAGCGCCGTGGCGGCAAGGCGAAGCGTTGAGAATTATTCGAACTCTACAGCGTGCCGCCATCGGAGTGGCGCTCGCCGTAACCGCGTTGACTTTTGCATACCCCGAAGCCTTTCTTAACCGCATCGCGGTTTACTCCGAAACGCTGGACCCTAGAAGTCCACAGAGCGAACTCGTCCATCGCACAGAATCCTATCCTTTGCGGAATTTTATCGGGGCCTTGGACTCCGAGCGTTGGCCTTATGGCTACGGGCTAGGCACCGCGTCCTTGGGTGGACAGTACGTAGCCCGGTTTTTCAAAGCGCGTCCTCCGGAAACCCCGGTCGAAAGCGGCTACGGCAGCTTGGTGCTGGAACTCGGAATCGTCGGCTTGGCCCTGTGGATCATAATGAGCGTCGCGGTTGTTCTCGCGGGACTGAAGGTGGCGCAGCGACTCAAGGGCACACCGTTCTTTCCATTAAGCTTTATGGTGACGTTGTACGCTTTTATGCTGCTAATTCCTATGACTTTCGCGGGCATTCAGCCTTATCAGGACTTTGTGCTAAATGCCTATCTTTGGCTGCTGCTAGGCATCTTGTTCCGTCTGCCCCAGCTTGCCGAGGCTGCCACCGTCAGGACGCCAGTGGAGGCCAGTGCGAGTGTCGGCGGGATTCGCTGATTTGCGACTCGCCGTTATTTCTCCCTTTGTCGATCGCCGGCATGGCACGGAACGTTGTCTTGCCGAGCAGCTTGAACGTTTTGCCGGGCAACCCGGCGCGGAGATCCACCTCTATGCGCAACGCGTCGAGGATCTTCGCGACGTGATTCGCTACCCGGCTTCCGGCGCTGGACGCATCGTCTGGCATCATGTTCCCCGTTTGCCGGGACCGCACATCCTGGCTTACCTGTGGTGGTTTGGCGCCAATTACTTACAACGCTGGTGGGATGGCAAGACTCGCGGATTGCAGTTTGACCTGACTTATTCCGCGGGAATCAACGCCATCGATGCCGACGCGATTTCGATCCATGTACTGTTTTCGGAATTTTACCGAAGAGTTCGTCCGGCTCTCACGCTCCACGAATCCATACTGCGCTGGCCTGTGATTCTCCACCGCCGCCTCTATTACCGCCTGATCTGCTGGCTGGAGCGACGCCTCTATCCGCGCGAAAGCACCGCGTTAACAGCCATCTCTCAGCACACTGCGGCTTGTGCCGCGAAGTTCTTTCAGCGCAAGGATGTGGGGGTCATCCGCTATGGAGTGGACACAAGCGCTTTTCAACCCAGTGTCTGCGCGGCAAGGCGTGTGGCCTCGCGAAATTTATTTCGACTCTTACCGTCGGATTTCTGTTTGCTCCTAATTGGCAATGATTGGAGAAACAAAGGCCTGGACACACTTTTGCGAACGCTTGCTGACTGTTCGGAGATTCCCGCGCAATTGCTGGTCGTCGGTTCTGATCAACCAGGAGGATTTATTGAACGCATTCGGGCTCTCGGCATCGACTCCAAGATTCGCTTTCTCAGTCCCTCGGCGGATGTCGTGCAGTTTTATGCCGCGGCGGATGCCTACGTGGCTCCCTCGCTCGAAGACGCTTACAGCTTGCCGATCCTGGAGGCTATGGCTTGTGGCTTGCCGGTGATCGCCAGCGTCCGTGCGGGCGCCAGCGAAATTCTGCGCGACGCGGAGAACGGTTTGCTGCTTCGCGATCCGGAGGATGCACGCGAGCTTGCGGCCCTGCTTTGCAAACTCTATTCGAATGTCGCGCTGCGCGAGGAACTTGGCAGGGAAGCCGCACAGACCGCGGCGCTGGAAACCTGGGATCGCAACGCCGCCAGTACGTGGGAATTCCTGCGAGCGGCACACGCGCGCAAAGGTGGAGTGCCGATCGAGTAGCTTAGGTCTTATTGGCGGAACAAAGTTGTCATCGGCGTTCCAGCGCTGCTTTGCGCGTTGCTTCCAACGTGAAGGTCAGGGTCTCCTTGGGGATGCTGGTCACAAACGGGCCGATCAGCCAGCCCAGCCCGGCCGGTATGTCGCGCGTCAATGAGACCACTTCGCTCTGCACGTATACTCCGCCGTCGCGTTCGTCCATCCGCCACCAGGTCTCCATGCCCCACAAATACCCGCCGTCCTCACCGGGCGGCTTCTCGCGCTCGTTGTTTTTGCCGGCGTTCTCCACTTCCGCGATGCGCACGGCGGAGCTGCGGCTGTGCGCGCGCGTGGCTGAATCGCGGAAATAGCACACTTCATGCTCCGTATTCAGCACCACCGTAATCACTTTGTGGCGCCGAAAGCGCAGGAACACGAGAAAATGGTCGCCCTCGTGGGACTCGATTTTCGAGCGCTCCACGTCCGGCGCGTAATACTGTGCGTGATGGTCATAATCCTGCAGCACCCGCAGCACGTCCGGCAGCTTCGCTCCCGGCACATACGCAGCGCCCACCCAATGGTGGATCATGCCGCCGGGGCAGCGGATTTTCTCGCCACCATCCAGCGTCTCCAGCTTCTGCATCTTGACTTGGCCGCTCTTTAACGCCTCGTAGGCCTGCACGCGCTCCGTCTCCGGCAAGCCGTTGATCCACAGCAGGTTGGTCCCGCGCTGCAGTTCGCTAGCGTTCCGTGCCTCCGTCAAGCCGACATAGCGCCGGAATGCTGCCAAGGTGCCCGGCTTTAGATCTACGGCTGCCGGCGTGCGTCCGTCGGCTTCCGTGCCGGCTGCGGCTAGTGTTAACGCCGCGGCGAGGAGCATGGTGACTCGCAGAATGCAGGCTGGCGGCGCCAGGTGTCGGCCCAACCGCGCACCTCGGGCCACACGCATATCCCGTAAGTGCTTGAAATTAAGATGCATAGATGGCGGTCCCCACGGCCCCCGCGCATTGCTGCGCACGCTGCCTTCCCATTTTTCCATGGATTGGTGATTCTTGCTGGCCACGCCAGCCCGGTGGTTGGCGTGACGTTTTGGAAGGGAAGAACTTGGCGGGTTGGGTAGCTCGCACACGACCCCTTGCGGGGCCGCTGTCCCCGCGCGGCCCCCAACCCGTTCTTCGCACATTACGGGTCGGCTCTGCACTGCTCAATGGGCCACCGGAGCCACCTGCGGGGTACGCCGGTCGTGGTACTAAGGCTCTACTAGTCCCTAAGGCCAGTGCCCGGTAAACTATTGAAATTTATGGTGTTATGTGAATTCTTCAAACGCCGCTGACCCCGCTCAAAAATCCGCCCAAATGCCCGGTCAGCCCGACCGCGAGCACCCCGGCACACTCAATCACCCATAGGTATCCGGGCAACGGCAGACCTCGCCGACGCGCCCGAAAATGTCCCCACCACACCGCACAAATGAGCACCGCCGAAGTCCACCCCAGAACCAAGTGCAGCAGAAGAAGTCCCTTCAGTCGCTGCCCTTCCAACTGAAAATGCCACGCCAGTAATCCAGTCAGCACGACGGGCAACGCCGAAACAGCCGCGATCAGCAGGTTGTAGTAGGCCGCCTCTGCCAATGCTTTTCGCCGGGTCCATCGCCCGGCGAGGTCAAAAGCCACTCCCGTGATGAACAACGCGATCGGGAAGTGCACCAGCACCACATGTTGCGCATGCTTAGCCAGCAGCACCGTTCCGGGGTCAAACGCCCGCGCCACTCCGGTCATTGCACCACCACCTTGCCGGTCATCTTCGGGTGTATCGAGCAAAAGTACGCGTAGGTCCCCGGCTTGGTGAACGTGTACGAAAATTTCTCGTCGGTATCCAGCACCTTCGATTTGAACACTTTCTCGTCGCTGACCACCGTGTGCGGGATATCGTCCCGATTGGTCCAGGTCACGGTGGTCCCCACTGCCACCGTGATCGATGTGGGTCCAAAACTGAAGTTGTCGATCTTAACTTCAACGCTCGATGACTGGGCCTGGCCTTGTCCGGGGCTTGCCGAGACACCTTGTGAACCGTTCACCAAAATCGTTGCCAGCGCAACCGCCAATGCCATCCACACCAAAAACCACACACCTATCCTCATGATTCTTTTCCTTTCCAGCTCTTACTAATGGGATCTCTTCACGACGCTTTCGCGGCGCATTACGCCAACGAAGAATCAACTACCGCCAAAGCGTGCTGCACGCGAACATAATTCACGTCGGTGATTCCCAGGACGCTGCGCAACTGGTCCGCCGGCACTTTCATTGGCCCTGGCGAATCGGCCTTCCCCGGCTGCGGCTGCGGAAAGGCCGTCGACGCCGCGGTGTGAAAGGTCACATTGCCTTCCACTTTCTGCATGATTTGGTGAATGTGTCCGTTCAGCACCGTCACTGACCCGAATTTCTTCAGATAGGCCAGCGCCTGCGCGCTGTCGTCCGTGCCCCAGCCCCAGTCCGGATACACCGTCCACAGCGGAATGTGCGCGAACACCACAATCGGCGTGCTGTGCTTCAAGTGCTTCACGTCGTCTTCAAGCCACTCGAGCTGCTCCGGTCCCAGCGATCCCAGCCCGCCGGCCTTCAAATTCATCACGTTGACCAGACCGACAAAATGCACGCCTTTCTTGTCGAAGCTGTACCAGCCCAGTCCCTTCGCCGCTTTTCCGTAGCGCTCGCGGAATTGCGCGCCGTCGTCGTTCAAAACATCGTGCTCGCCGGGCACAAAAAATACTTCCTTGCCGGTGCCCTTCAAGATCTGGTCCACGGTGTCGAATTCTTCCGGCTTGGACAAATGGCTGATGTCTCCGGTGTGCAGCAAAAATTCAGGCGTTTTCGACAGGCCATTGATCTTGTCCACCGCGGCCTTCAGCGTTCCGGCCACGTCGGGATTGGCCGGTTTGTTGAATCCCATGTGGCTGTCGCTGACCTGCACAAGGCTCAACTCGCCCGCTGCCGCCGCGCCCGCTCCCAAATCCGAAAGCCGGCTCAAGCTGTACGATTTCAGCACTCCGCCCTGCATCACGCACAATGCGCCGGTTCCGGCCCAGGCCATGCATTTCAGAAATCCACGCCGGTCGATGCCATCGTTGTTGTGGTCGTGCAAAATTTCGTCTTTCCCCGTCTTTGTCATTCCGCTCTCCCGAACAGGTCCCGTGCCGGAAATTCATCCGCTGGTATTTACAGAGCGGCGCGAGCTGAGTGTTTGCTGCAGGTTTTTTCTCGCGCCGCCCGGGGACGTGTTTCGTGTATGCAGACCAGCCGGGCAGTGCGCTTATTCCAGATTGCGGAATGTTTAATTGGTTATGTCAACGGCGTCGATAGGGAATAAAATCGGCTACCGGGTAGTCCCCTCTATGAGTGCAGGTGTCGAAGGAAAAGACGTGGACGTGTTGGATTCGCAGGACCGCGCGCGCTTCGAGCAGCTCATACTGCCGCACCTCGACGCCGCATTTAACTTATCGCGCTGGCTGATGCGTGGCCGCGCGGATGCTGAGGATGTCGCGCAGGAAGCGCTGCTCCGTGCGCTGCGTTTTTTCCGCGGTTTTCACGGCGGAGACGCCCGCGCCTGGCTTTTGCAGATCGTGCGCAACACCTGCTACACGTGGCTGGAGAAAAATGGTTCCCTGGACCTGAGCACCGAATTCGACGAAGAGCTGCACCCGCAACCCAGCGTGAGCCCGGAAACACTGGCTATCGCCGGAGACAACCGCGAGCGCCTGACCCGCGCCCTCGAAGAGCTCCCCGTGCGCTTTCGCGAAGTATTGATCCTTCGCGAGCTCGAAGGCTGCTCCTACAAAGAAATCGCCGCCATCACTTCTGTTCCCATTGGCACTGTGATGTCCGCTTTAGCCCGCGCCCGCCAGCGCCTGCACCTTGTTCTTACCCGCTCTACCGCGCCACACCAACAGGAGGCCGCCCATGAGTTGTGAGCTCACTCCCACCGTCCTCCACGGCTATCTCGATGGTGAGCTGGACGCCGCGCGCGCCGCTGATTTCGAGCGCCACCTGATTTCCTGCTCGGAGTGCGTCACTGCTCTCGAAACCCAGGAAAAATTGCGCTCTTTGCTGCAGCGCGCCGCGTTATACGAGCGCGCGCCGCTCGCTCTGCGCCAAGCCGTGCAAGCCCAGCTCGGCGCTCCCGCTCGTTCTTCCGTCACGCCGATCAGAAATCTGCCCACCTGGCGCTGGCTGGCCATGGCCGCCACTTTTCTCCTGGCTGTCCTCCTCGGCTGGCGCCTGCTCCCGCTCGTCCGCGGCAATCATGGCGAAACCACCCTGGCTTCCGCCATCGTCGACGCCCATCTTCGCTCCTTGCAGCCCGGCCATCTGGAAGACGTGCAGTCCACCGACCAGCACACCGTAAAGCCGTGGTTCGATGGCAAGCTCGATTTCGCGCCCCCGGTGCACGATTTTGTGGACGAAGGATTTCCGCTGCAAGGTGGCCGCCTCGACGTAGTCCACGGTCGCACTGTAGCCGTGCTGGTCTACGCCCGCCGCAAGCACCTGATCAACGTTTTCGTCTGGCCCACCAGCGAGCCCGATTCCGAGCCCGTCTCCGGCTCGCAGCTCGGCTACCATTGGGTCGACTGGCGCAAATCCGGCATGGAGCTTTGCGCTGTCTCCGACGTAAGCCCAGACGACCTAGCCAATCTCCACCACCTCTTAGTCCAATAGCGGGTCTCCGCCGCTACTCCTTCGCTTTGCTCTTGGTATAAGCCTTCGGAATCTCCTTCGCGTAAATCAGCCGCAGGGTCACGGACTTGGTCTTCCCCGAGCGCACCGCCACATTTTTCTCCCACTCGCTGAACACGCCCCGGCCCGACGCGCGCAAATCATAATTGTCGGTGTGCAATTTGGTGATCGTAAAATGTCCGTGCGAGTCCGCGCGCACCGCGTGCGGTGCGATTCCCGCCGACGATTGATAGGTCACGCTGGCGTGCGGCACGGGCTTGTCGTCCGGCCCCACCACAACTCCAGTCAGCACCCCGCCTTTCGTCTGCGCCGTCACACCCTGCGCCGCCACCAGCGCCACCATCAGCGCCACCATCAGCGCCACCATAACCACCATCATGGCAAGCAAAGCTCGTCTCATCGGCACGACCTCATCTCCAGCCAGTGTAGACCTGCGCTCTTCCTACATCGCGACACGCCAACGGCCCTGTGTTCTCTCTCTACCTGTCACCATGGACAGGCGTTCCGCGACCCGCTAACTCAACCGCAGATCAAACAGCGCCGCCCAATACTGCACCGATTGCAGCGCAAACCCGCACAAAATCAGGCCAATCCCGAACACCCCCATCCGCCGCTCCGGAAGATGGTCCGCGTAATACTCGATGTAAGGATTGATGGTCAGTCCCACGCCGGTAACAATCCCGGTCACGATGCCCACGCGCAGCGCGAACGCCCACACGTGATCAATGTGCCGAACCAGCGTCCCGCAAATCAGCGCCGTCGCGAGGTAACCAAACGTTCGCGCCACCGTCCCCCAAAATTGCCGCCGCGTAATCCGCGGCCGCCGCGCCGCGGTATACTCCATGCCCGGGCACATCCCACGCGAATACGCCGCAATCTGTCCCAGCGTAATGAGAATCGCAAACGCCACCGCGAATCGCAGACCAAGAATGCGGTATAAGCCAGCCCCAAAAGCAAACCCGCGAATCGCCGCGAAGAATCCTTCCCACGCCAACGAGTAGTGCTCCAACCCCCGCGCCGCCCGGTTCAACTCAATCGCCAGCGTAATCCCGGTCGCAATCCCCGAAGCCAAACCAAAAAAGAGACCCAGCCCAACTCCGTAACCAACCCCAAACACCACCGAATACGTAACCGCCCGCGTAAGCACCCGCAGCGGCCCATGCTGCCCGCCCAGCAAATCATAAGCAAGGTACAAGCTGCCCAGTACATCGAGGCATGTGCCCGCAATACTGATCGCCGCAAGTGTGTGATGGTCCATGAGCGTCCGTCTGGGTCCCGACGATCCCGTCGACCCTGTTTGTAGCGGCGCAGCATGCTGCGCCAGTAAGGCCAAGATTCTAGTGGTAAATACGAAACTCAACAAAGGTAGAGTAGTTCGGGTCGTCCATACCAAACCCTAGTCCGAAGCGAGCGGGCCACCCCCAAAGAGAACTTGCTCCATAACCAAAATAGATGTATATGCATCTATCTGCCATGACCATAAGCCAGCCAACACTGCCGGCGCTACCCTGTATGTGCGCCAGCTTCCGCCGCGTCTCGCGGGCCCTGACCCAACGCTACGAGCAGGCTTTTCGCCCACTCGGCCTACGCGCCACGCAGTTCACTATCCTGCAAGCCCTTTCTCTCGCGGCTGGGGTAACCCAGGGAGAACTCGGCGAAATCCTCGCTATGGACAGCACCAGCCTAACGCGCACCCTCGCCATCATGCTCCGCCAACGCTGGATCACCGCCCGCCCTGGCAAAGACCGGCGGGAACGCCGCCTGCAGCTCGCCAGCGGCGGCAAAACACAACTCCAGCGCGCCTTGCCGCTGTGGGAAGAGGTTCAATCGCGCCTACGCCATCAGCTCGGTGCCTCGCCCTGGGAAAATCTTCTGCAACTTACGTATCAAGTAACAAAATCAGTCAAGGCACAAGGAGACTCGCTATGAACTACAAAAAGGTCACCACGGGGATCATCGTCGTCTGGTTCCTATTCGCATTGTCCGCATCGGCCCTGCAGCTCTTCAAGAACGATGCCAATCGTATCGGAATCTCCGTAGCTATAGCCGCACTCGTGCCCCTGATCGTTTTCTCGCTATGGTTCGCGGCCTCACCGGCATTTCGCCAGTTCGCGCTATCTTTGCCTTCGAGTACCTTAACCGCCCTGCAGGCGTCGCGAATCATCGGATTCATCTTCGTCCTCTTGCAAGTTCGCAACATCCTCCCCGCGATTTTCGCCTGGCCCGCGGGATATGGCGACATGGCCATCGGGGTGACCGCCGGTTTCGTGGCCTGGAAGCTTGCCAATCCCACTCGCCGCAACAGCTACATTCTCTGGCAACTCCTGGGGATCCTGGACCTGGTCAATGCCGTCGCCCTGGGCACCACCGCCAGCCTTATTGATCCGCGAAGCGTCTCCATGGCTCCCATGACCATGCTCCCCTTGAGCCTGGTTCCGACGTTCCTGGTCCCGCTATTCCTGATTTTTCACGTAATTTGCATCGCGCAGGCCAGGACCTGGAAGGTGGCCACGCAACGCTCTAGTCAAGCAGCCGCACCAATACAGCATCCAGCCATCTGAACTCATCGCGTAGGGGACGGGCACCCGTGCTTGTTCCCCTAACGCCAAGCGCGCCGCACGACTGCACGCCAGCACATGCCGCCTCCTATTCGTCGCGAAGTGCCACGATAGGATCCACGCGCGTGGCCCGCAGCGCCGGAATCGCGCGTGCTTTTGCAGTTACAGACAGCCAGTCACTAAGTCCTTTAGAACGCAGTTACAAAAAACTGAGGGGTGGATTAGGCCATTCTAACTTTTTCATTCAAGGTTTACTCGGTACATGGTGATTCCACTCAGCAGCTTGGGGTAAAAATCGGTGGACTTCTGCGGCATCACCTCGCCCGCCGTGGCGATGCGCATTACTTGTTCCACCTCGCAAGGGTTCAGCAGAAAAGCGATCTGCGCCGCTCCGCTGTCCACAGCCTCCAATGCTGCTGAGGCTTCCCGCTCATACGTAAGGTTCTTCTCTGAGGTGACCGCTTGCGGCGTAATCCCCAGCGCCGGCTCCAGAATTCCCTCATGCAGCAGCACCACATCCAACTCTCTCTGCCGCGGCGAAACGTTGGGTAGCAACTGCGCCAGGTCCGCCCCGGGACGCAACGCCAGCACGTAGAAAGCGCGTTTTGCACCATGCGCCGCCGGGTACAGCCCGATGGAGCGATGAGAGCGCGTTTCGGCCAGGCGATTCAGGAATTTCCTGCGAGCTTCCGCTCGTTCGCTTTCATTGCGAAAGGAGAACGCTTCCGCGGTAAACCACGGTTCCAGGTGGCGCCGCACGCTGGGCCAGGAAAAATCGTGCAGGTTGGCCGCCACGCGGTGCGTCGGCAGAATGGTCAGCCCTTCGCTGCGCGTGTTCACGAAGGTCATCATCGCAAATTCGTACGGCGCGTTGGGATCTGCGTGGCCCGTTTGGCCGCGGCGCTCGTTGCGGTAAGTAAGAGCGGTTTCGTAACGATGATGCCCGTCGGCAATCACCAACTTTTCGTCCGCCATGGATTGTGCGATCGCCGCCACGCGCTCCGCGTCCGCGATCACCCATAGCCGATGCACTACGCCATATTCGTCGCGCAGCTCCGTAGCCGGAGCCGCGTTAGCTTCCGCATCGGATAGAATCGCATCGACGCGCCGCTCCGCGTCCGTGTACAGCATGAAGAGTTGTCCGGTATGCGTGCGAGTGCGCCGCAGCAGCTCCAGCCGGTCCGCTTTCGGGCCGGAAAGTGTTTGCTCGTGGCGAAACACAACACCCGCGGCATACTCCTCGAGCTTGCCCGCCCCGATGAAGCCGCGCCGCGTTCGCCGCTCCTCGCTGCCGGGGACGGCGTACTCCTGCGTGTAACCGTAAAATGCGGGAGCGGAGTCTTGCACCACCACGTTGTCGCGGATCCATCCTTCCAGCGATCCGGCCGCGCGCGTGTACACATTGTTTTGCGGCGAATCCTCCGGGAAAACGCGGCCCCTCTCGACGGCGATCAGGTTGTGGGGGTCGGCGGCATAATACTTCTCCTGCATGGCCGGCGATATCTTGTCGTACGGTTGCGTGAGCACGCGATCAAAAGCGGCCCGCGCCGGATTGTAGCGCAAGGCGCGAAAAGGATGAACCTGGGCCATGGAGTCTCCGGTGACAATGTGAGCAGCATCCCGAGCCACTCATTTTACGCGAAGCCCGCGCATTTCATAAAATGCGCGCCCTTCTCTCGAGCCGTGCGCGCGGGTCGTAACCCGTTCGTGAACCTCGATTAACCGCTGCGATTCCACCTCAGCAACCCGTAGAATGGAGGTATGCCCGAGGGTACATTGGCTCCCGTTCGCGCGCTGATTTTCGATTTGGACGGCACGCTGATCGACTCGAAACTGGATCTCATCCATTCCGTAAACGCCATGCTGCGCGAAATGAAACTTCCGCACCTCTCGGCGGAAACCATTTCCGGATACATCGGGCATGGCGCTCCGCAGTTGGTTTCGCGCGCGCTCGGCCCGTCGGCCACCGAGGAGCAGCGGAAGCACGCGCTGCAATTCTTTCTCCAATATTACGAGGATCACAAAATGGACAATACCTGTGCGTATCCCGGCGTGACCGACACCCTCGCGCAATTGAGCCAAATGCCCATGGCGGTGCTTACGAACAAACCGGTGCGCATTAGCGTGCGTATTTTAAACTCGCTAGGCTTGGCCAAATATTTTCGGGCGGTTTATGGCGGCAACAGTTTTGAATCGAAAAAGCCCGATCCTTTCGGCGCTCACACCATCCTGAAGGAGTTCAATGTTTCCGCGCGCGAAACCCTGCTGGTCGGCGATTCCGAGGTCGACGTGCAAACCGCCCGCAACGCCGGAACCCAAGCCGCGGCGGTGAATTACGGTTTTGGGGTGCACGACCGTGCCGCACATCCGGCCGACATTTATCTTGAACGCTTCACCGAACTCACGGACATTGTGCCCAGGCCAACTGCGGCATAACGGACAGAAACGGAGGGCCGGCGCCATCTTGTGTTCTGCCGCGGCGCTTGGCAGACTCGACGCGTGCTTCTTGGACTCTTCTCTGAGCTGGACACGCCCGGTGGAGTGCAACGGGCCGGGCGACAGGTCGCCGCGGTGATGAGTGAGTTCGCGGCGGCTCATGGAATGGACTGCCGCCTGTTGAGCCTGAACGATTCACCCGAATTGCATCGCATGGCGGTGGGAACGCGGGAATTCGTATTCACCGGAAGCGCGCGGGGCAAAGCGCGATTTAGCGCGACGGCGGCAAGAGCGGCAAAGCGGCGCGCGAAGGTCATTGTCGCGGGACATCCGTTTCTCGCGCCTGTCGCGCAAGGCGCCAGGTTTTTCGCCCGCCAGGCAAAAACCATTATCTGGACCCATGGGCTGGAAGTGTGGGAACCGCTTTCGATTTTGCGGCGCCGGGCATTGCGCAGCGCCGCTCTGGTCATCGCCCCGACCAAGGACACCGCGAACTATGTGGCGAACCAGCAAGGCGTGGCGCGCGAGCGGATTCGCGTTCTACCGTGGGCGTTGGATCCGCAATTCGAGGCCCTGGTAGCCGCTAAACCGGCGCCGGCTTTGCCCGCAAATTTTCCCTCCGGCCGGATCATTCTGACCGTCGGGCGCTGGTTCGCGGACGAGCGCTACAAAGGAATGGACACATTGATTACGGCCTTGCCGCGCTTGCTGACCGAGTGGCCGGACGTGCAACTGGTCGCGGTGGGGGAAGGCGACGATCAGGGCTGGCTGGAGCAGATTGCGGATGGGCGGGGAGTTTTGCGGCATGTGCATTTCCTGAGCGGATTGAGCTATGCGCAGATTGCCGCGTGTTACCAGGCCTGCGAGATTTTCGCTCTACCCAGCCGTGGCGAAGGCTTTGGCCTGGTGTACCTGGAGGCTATGGCCTGCGGCAAGCCGGTGATCGGCGGAGCGCATGGCGGCGCGCCAGAAGTTATCGATGACGGCAAGACCGGCTACTTGGTGCAACATGGCGACACCGAGCAGTTGGCCACTTCCCTGGAAGCGCTGCTGGTCGATCCGCAACTGGGGCGGGACATGGGCGCGCGAGGGCGCGAGCGAGTGGAACAGGATTTCCGATTCAACGTTTTCGCGAAATCGCTGAAAAAGATTTTGCGCGACCTATGCGAATCCTGAACGTCACACAGACTTATTACCCCTTTCTGGAATTTGGCGGCCCGCCGGTAAAGGTGCGCTCGCTGTCGCAGCAACTGGCCAAGCTGGGACATCACGTAACGGTGCTGACGGCGGATTGGGGCCTAGGGTCGCGGCGATCGTCGGACGGCGCGGGAAACGTAGCGCAGCGTTCGACGCTGGGTTGGCGTCTCGAGGAAAACGGAATTGAAGCGGTTTATATGCCCAGTTGGCTGCGCTATCGGGCGCTCAGCTGGAATCCGGGGATTGCGACATTTTGCCGAGCGCGCCTGTGGAATTTCGACGTAGCGCACATTTTTGGGCTTTACGATTTTTTGGGGCCCGCGGTGGCGTCCGCTTGCCGGCGCAGAGCCATCCCCTACGTCGTCGAACCGATCGGGATGTTTGTGCCGATTGTCAGGAATTTTCTGTTGAAACGAATGTATCATCTAACCTTAGGACAAGGAATGCTGCGGGGCTCGCGCAAAATCATCGCCACCTCACCACAGGAAGTAGCGGAGCTGGCTTCGTCGGGATTGCCAGCGGAAAAGATTCTGGTGCGGCGCAACGGAATCGCGGTGCCGAACGCCCTTCCAGAGCGCGGCAAATTTCGGGCCGCCGCCAATATTCCAGCAGACGCCCAGGTCATCCTTTTCCTTGGACGCCTATCCGAAAAGAAAAGTCCGGACATACTCTTGCAGGCGTTTGCGCTCCTTTGCAAGGTGGAGCGGGGCGCGAACCTCCAGTTGGTGTTTGCCGGGCCGGATGAAGGCGGCATGCGAAATAAACTTCTGCACATGGCCGGCGAGTTCGGGATTTCGTCTCGTGTGCACATCCGGAATGGGGCCTACGGCGAGCAGAAGTGGAGCGCTTACCGGGACGCCGACGTTTTTGTGCTGCCATCGCAAAATGAAAATTTTGGAAATACGGCGGGCGAAGCGGTGGCCGCGGGCACGCCCGTGATCGTCACCGAGAAATGCGGGATCGCACCGCTCCTCGCGGATGTTGCCGGCCTGGTGGTGCAGCACGATGCGGTGGCCATGGCGCAAGGGCTGGCTCGCGTGCTGTGGGAATCCGGACTTCATAAGCGATTGTCCGCAGGATGCAAAGAAGTGGCTGCACGATTGGATTGGGACGAGCCGGCGCAAGAGATGGCGAATCTGTATGCGCGATTGGTGGAGAGCAAAGCGGGAACTTTAGCAGCGCAGCACCGAGGGTAGCGTTTTGCCGACTCAAAGGCATCGTATCTTTCGCGCAGTGTGGCAGAGCGTGAATGTCCTGCTGCTCGCCGCTCTGCTGGCGTCGCTGTATTCGGCCGGCTGGGAATTTTCCGTGCGCCGGTACCTCGACGGGTTCTCGGATGCCATCGTGCCGGATTCCGCGCCACCCGAGCGGCAAGTGGAAGCCATTCTCGATTGGATGCGGAGAGGTCCGCCGCGCCCGGTGGTGGCAGACCCATCCTCGTTGCCCGGACGCGATCCGGAAACAACCCTAAATTATCAGCAGCTTTTATCGGTGTGCGGAACGGCGAGTAATGCGTTTTTGAACCTGGCGCGCAGCAATGGCTTGAGCGCGCGCCGCCTTCTGTTGCTTTCTCCGGATCGCACCGCGAAACACGTGGTGGCGGAAGTGCTGATTGACGGGCGCTGGGTGATTGCCGATCCGGCGTACCGCATTCTGCTGCGCGACGCCAAAGGACATTTGCTGACCCGCGAGCAGCTGCGCGATCCCGCGGTATTTGCGCAGGCGACCAGCGCGGTGCCCCATTATCCGCAAGAATACAACTACGAATCGTTTGTGCATGTGCGGTTGTCACGCTTGCCGATGCACGGGTTCCACCTGCGTTGGCTGCTGGGCAAAATTCTTCCCGGATGGGAAGAGCGTTTTGATTGGACGCTGCTGCTCGAGCGCGAGTCGTTCTTTACATTGTGTGCATCGTTTTTTGCGCTGGCCGCTCTGCTGCTGCTCCGGGGTTTGCTCGGCTGGTACGCCGACCACCGGCTGAAAATTCCCTGCTTCAGATTGCGCGCGCAATTAATTCGGGCGAGAATGACGTTCTTTCGCGCGCCGGAGATCAAGTAAAGCGTGTGCGGCATCTGCGGGATCGCATTCGCGGGTCGCAGTGCTGAAGCGGAATCGCGGGTGCGAGCCATGGCCGCGGCCATGCGGTATCGCGGTCCGGACGATGAGGGATTCCTGATTCACGAGCCGCGGGCGCCCGGCTTGGCGCTGGGCATGCGGCGGCTCAGCATCATCGACCTGAAAAGTGGCCAGCAGCCCGTCTGGAACGAAACGCGCGACGTCGCGGTGATTTTCAACGGCGAGCTTTACAATTACCGCGAACTGCGCGAGAGGTTGATCCGTTCCGGGCATCGCTTCAGCACGCAATCCGACACGGAAATCCTGGTGCACGCGTGGGAAGAGTGGGGCGAGGATTGCCTGGAGGAGCTGCGCGGGATGTTCGCGCTGGCGCTTCTGGATTTTCGAAAACGCTACGCCACCGCGCCGTTGCTCTTTCTGGCGCGCGATCCGCTGGGCATCAAGCCTTTGTATTACACGCAGACTAGCGATGGGTTTGCGTTTGCTTCCGAGATTCGCGCGCTGCTGGCCGGTGGCGTTGCGCCCAAGACGATTTCACAGGATGCGCTGACGTCTTACTTTCTTTTCGGCAGCGTTTCGGAGCCGGTCACCATTTTGGATGGCGTTTTCTCTCTGCCACCCGGGCATCGCATGCTGGTGTACGTGCCGGAACGGCGGCGCGTGCCGCGCGCGCGAGCGTGGTGGGACGCAACGCGCAGCGCTGCCGCTAAGGAGGGGCGAGCGGCAAAAACTCTGGCCGAAGCGGCACACGATTTGCGGACCCGGCTGGAAGATGCCGTGCGCGCGCACCTGATTGCGGATGTTCCGGTGGGCTTGTTCCTTTCGAGCGGAGTGGATTCCAGCGCAATCGCGGCGCTGGCCGCGCGCGAGCGAGCGGGGATCTGCAGCTTTACGCTCAGCTTTCCGGGAACGCCATACGATGAGGCGCCGCTGGCTCGCCGCGTGGCGGCACATTGTGGAACGCAGCACAAAGAAGTTCCGCTGAACGGTGACGCCGTGGTTGCGCGGCTGGAGGAAGCGGTCGCGTCGCTGGACCAGCCGAGCATGGACGGGATCAACACTTATTTTGTTTCCTGGGCGGCGCGCAAAGCGGGATTGAAAGTGGCGTTATCGGGAGTCGGCGGCGATGAGCTCTTTGGAGGCTATGCGACATTTTCGGATACGCCGCGAATCCGGCAGCTGATCCGGACGGCCTGGTTTGTTCCGTCGCCGCTCCGCAAAGCGGTCGCGCCGCTGTTGCGCTTGGCGAGACAGAATACGCCGGACGCCGCCCGCAAAGCGGTGGCGGCCTGGCTGACTCCGGATGCCTTGCCGCATGCTTATTTTTTCACCAGGGCGCTGTTTCCGCCGGGCGCGGAAATTTCTCGCTTGATCGATACGCGATTCCGGCCCAGCAGCGTGGCCGCAGATGGCGTGACGCTGGAGCCGACGTGGCTGGGCTGGCTGGAGCGGGCGTCGGACGGAGCGCGGAAGCTGGAGGAAATGGCTGGCATTTCGTGGCTGGAAATGCGCTGCTACATGGCCAGCACCTTGTTGCGCGACACCGATTCCGTGAGCATGGCGCACTCGCTGGAAGTACGCGTGCCGCTGCTGGATACGCCGCTGGCAGAATTTGCCGGGGCACTCCCGGACTCGGTGCGGCGTGGCGATTCGCCGAAGCCGTTGCTGACGGAAGCTATTGGCGATTTGTTGCCGCCGGAGGTTTTGGCGCAAAGGAAACGGACGTTTACGCTGCCGTGGGAAGAGTGGCTGCGCGGACCGTTGCGAAAGCGGATGGAGACCAGTTTTGCCGAGCCTGCGCCGGCCCTGGCGCCTCATCTGCATGCGGAGGGAGTTCGCACGGTATGGAGCGGGTTTTTGGCGGGGAGGACGTCGTGGTCGCGGCCTTGGTCGATTTATGTGATGAATGAATGGTGCCGGCGACATTTGTGACCCAGGTCCGCTGAAACAGCCAGGCCATTGCTTATTTTCCTGCCCAAGCTGGGGCGCAGCGGTGCTGCGCCCGTCCGAAGAAACGCGTCGGCGGCCGCGTTGCGGTACGATGCTGCTACATGAATATTCTGGGGATTAATGCGTATCACGGGAACGCGTCGGCGGCAGTGGTGTGCGATGGCCGGCTGGTGGCGGCGGTGGAGGAGGAGCGGTTCAATCGGGTGAAGTATGCGGCGGGATTTCCGGCGGTGGCCATACGGTATTGCTTGAAGGAAGCGGGCCTCACGCTCAAGGAGATCGATCACGTGGCGGTGCCGCGCAATCCGTATGCGCGGCTGGGCACGAAGCTTTGGTATGCGCTGCGCATGCCGTCGTTCGCGCGCGGACGAGCCAAGGTGTTGGTCAAGTTTACCGGGATACGCGAGGCGCTGGCGGCGGCGTTTGACAGCGACCCGAAGAATATCGCGGCGCAATTCCATCGCATCGAGCACCATCAGGCGCATCTGGCCAGCGCGTTTTTCGTTTCGCCGTTCGATGGCGCGGCACTGCTTTCCGCCGACGGGCTCGGAGACTTTGCCAGCACGATGTGGGGAAGCGCGCGTGGAAACCGCATGGACATTGCCGATGCCATCGCCTTCCCGCATTCTTTGGGACTGTATTACACGGCGGTAACGCAGTACCTGGGATTCCTGAAATTCGGCGACGAATACAAGGTGATGGGGTTGGCGGCATATGGCGAGCCGGAACGGATGGAAGCGTTTCGCGACATCGTGCGATTCGAGGCTAATGGAGAAGGCAACGGGTTCCGGCTGGGACTCGATTATTTTGTGCATCATCGCAGCGGGCCAGGGATGAGTTGGGCGGAATCGGACAAGACCCCAACATTGGGAAAACTATTTTCGGAGGAGATGGCGCGCAAATTGGGGGCGGCGCGGACGCCGGAAGAGCCCTTGGCGCTGCGGCACCGGAATCTGGCGGCTTCGCTGCAGGCGCGGCTGGAAGAGGTTTATCTGGGAATGCTGAGGAAGCTGGCGAAGTCGACGGGACTGAAGTCGATTTGCCTGGCCGGCGGCGTAGCATTCAACTGCGTCGCCAACGGGAAGATCTTCGAGAACACGCCGTTCGAGCAGGTTTACGTGCAACCGGCGGCGGGGGATGCGGGGCTGGCAGTGGGCGCCGCGTATTACGTCTGGCATCAGAAATTGGGACAGCCGCGTTCGTTTGTGATGGAGCATGCGTATTGGGGCCCGGGATTTTCTGGGCAGGAAATTCGCGCGGCGATGAATGCGAGCGGCATTGCGCGCGACGGCTATAGCGTCGCGGAGTTGGCGGAGGAAGAACTGGCCAAGCGGGCCGCGGCCATTGTCGCTGACGGAAAAATACTGGGGTGGTTTCAGGGACGCGCGGAGTGGGGACCGCGTGCGTTGGGCAATCGCAGCATTGTGGCCGATCCCCGCCGTGCGGATATGAAAGAGATCCTGAACCGGCGTATCAAGCACCGCGAGATTTTCCGGCCGTTTGCGCCGTCGATTCTGGCCGAAGCGACGGGCGAGTGGTTCGAGAAATCGCATCCCTCGCCATTCATGACGCTGGCGTACGCGGTGCGGCCGGAAAAGCGCTCGCAGATTCCGGCGGCAACGCACGTGGACGGAACCGGGCGATTGCAGACGGTTACGCGCGAGGCTAATCCGCGCTATCACGCACTGATTTCGGCCTTCCGGGGTCTGACGGGAGTTCCGGTGGTGCTCAATACCTCGTTCAATGACAACGAGCCGATAGTCTGCCGGCCGGAGGAAGCGATTGATTGTTTTTTGCGGACCAAGATGGATGCGCTGGTGCTGGGGGATTTTCTGGTGACGCGAGACTCGTAATTCCCGGCTCGGTTTTGTACGTTCATTCCATCAAGACAAAACCGGAGACCCGAGAAGGAGTAACGGCAAGCGCCTGCGGAGCCTGTACAATCTTGCGGTGCGAATTCTGCTGCTGAATCTCTACTATCCTCCGGACACATCGGCAACGGCGAAGATGGCGCAGACCGTTGTTGATGCGCTTTCGGCGGCGCACCAGGTGACCATTGTTTGCGGACGGCCTTCGTACCAGCCGACCGCGCGCCGGCCTTGGTATTGGTGGCAGATAGAGAGAGTGACGGGGTCGCCTGCGGTAAAAATTGTTCGCGTGGGTTCGACGGATTATTCGCGGACGCAGATGAAGAGGCGAGTGCTGAACTATTTGACGTACGTGGCGCTGAGCGTGCCGCGGGCCATGGCTGAGCCATGCGACGTAGTGCTGGGGATGACCGACCCTCCCTTTGAGGGAATTGTGGCGGCGTTGGTGGCCATGTTGAAGGGCAGGCCATTTGTCTACAACATCCGGGATTTGTACCCGGATATGGCGGTGGGCGGCTCCATCGTGGAGCCCGGGCTGCTGACGCGAGTGTGGGAAAAATTGCACCGCTGGGCGCTGCGCCGGGCGACGCGCGTGATTGTACTGGGCGACGACATGCGGGCGCGCATCCTGGCGAAAGGCGTGAAGGCCGAGCGGGTGGTGGTGGTCCGCGACGGCGTGGAAAGCGGCAGCGTACGACCCGCCCCAGAGGTGGATGAAACCATCGTGCGCGCGATTCGAGGCGGTTTCCGTTTCGTGCTGCTGCACGCGGGGAATCTGGGATTTTACGGGGCGTGGGAGATATTGGTGGCGGCGGGGCGAAGGCTGGCGGACGAAGGCGTGGGATTGGTTTTTGTGGGCGACGGCGCGCAACGCGAGAGGATTGCGGCGGCGGCGGCCGGCTGCACAAATATCAGGTTTCTGCCATTTTTTCCCGCCGGCAAGATCGAGTCGGTGCTGGCGGCCCCGGACGCGCATGTCGTTACGGTCAAGCGCGGATTAGAGGGAGTGATTGTGCCGAGCAAGATGTATGGAATTCTTGCGGCGGGCAAAGCAATCGTGGCGGTGGCGCCGCGGGAAACTGATGTTGCATCGATCGGGGAGAAGCGCGGGTTTGCCGTGTGGGGCGATCCGGAGAACGATGCGCAGGTCGCTGACGCGATTCGCGGAATTTCCAGAGACGCAGCCCAGCTACGGCAGATGGGCGAAGCGGCGCGGGCGGCGGCAAGCGACTATGATAGAGTCAGCGAGTTGCGAAAATTTGTGGGAATTGTTGAGGAGGCGCGCACAGCGTGACGGCGGCGGAAACTTTTTGGAGCGGGAAGCTGGCGGTGGTGACCGGAGGGGCGTCGTTTATCGGCTCGACGCTAACTGATCAATTGCTTGCCCGAGGGGCAAAAGTACGGATCGTGGATGACCTTTCGAGCGGGCATCTGGACAATATTCGCGGGCACCTGGGCGGCGGCAAAGTAGATTTTCTGCACGCCGATTTGCGGGAGCCGGGCGTTACGCGGGCCGCGATGCACGGCGTAGACACCGTGTTCCACCTGGCGGCGGACCACGGCGGGCGCGGTTACGTGGACTTGCACCAGGCCGGGCCGGCGTCCAACTTCTTTCTCGACGGGCTGGTGTTTTCGGAGGCGCTACGCGCGAAGGTGAAGAAAGTGGTTTTCGCTTCGTCGGGCTGCGTCTATCCGAATTTCTTGCAGTCGGACATTCATAAAGAGATTTACCTGACCGAAGAGCTGACCAACGGGCCGAACGACGCGGACAATACCTATGGATGGGCCAAGTTGATGGGTGAGTTCACGTTGAAGGCTTATGCGAAGGAACACGGCATGGCAGCGGCGTCTTGCCGGTACTTTACGGTCTACGGACCTCGCGGAGTGGAAAATCACGCAGTGATCGCGATGATCGCGCGGGCCTTTCTGGGGCTGAATCCGTTCGAGGTGTGGGGCGACGGGTCACAAATACGCAATTGGACGTATATCGACGACATCGTGGAGGGCACCATACTGGCGGGAGAGAAGATCAGCGACGGCACGGCGATTAATCTAGGCACCATGGAGCGCATCACCGTGCTGGAATGCGCGAAGATGGTTTGCGAGTTCACCAAACACAAAGCGGAAATCGAGAAGCGGCCGGACATGCCTACCGGGCCGTTAAATCGGGTGGCGGACAACGCGCTGGCCAAGCGGCTGCTGGGGTGGGAGCCTAAGGTGAAGTTCCGCGAGGGGTTGAAACGCACCATCGATTGGTATTACGCGAATAAGAATCGCAACGAGGTCGAGCGGATTTTTGCACGCATGCTTACCGAGCGTTAAGACTAGAAATATGCTTGGCAGGGATGAGATTTAGGCGGTATTGTATGTGGGCTGCGTGGGGCGGCATCTAGTTGACTTGGGATCCGTCCCCGACCGGTAGCCGTTGTGCACACCACCCTTATCGTGTCCCAGGGCTGGTGATTCGCATCCAATCCGACGAGGTGGCATGTCCGCGGGTTTACTGGCGTTTTTCATCGCTTTGATTGCGTCCATGATGCTTACCGTGCCGGTGCGCGCGTTGGCGTTACGCGTGGGCATGGTGGACTTGCCCGGCCCACGCAAGGTGCACCGGCAGCCGATACCGCTGCTGGGGGGATTGGCGATGTATGGCGGGGTCATGCTGGCCGTCATTTTTGCCTTTGATGGTTTGGCCCGGCAGCAGAGCGCGGGAATCGTGACCGGCGCGACGTTGGTGGCTGCGGTGGGCTTCCTGGACGACCGCGGCTGGCTGCATCATCAGATCAAACTATTCGTTGGGATGCCGGTGGCGGCGTGCGTTCTCCTGCTCAGCGGAGTTCACGCGCAGGCTTTTGAGCTGGTGGTAGCGGGCCGGCTGGGCTACGCGCTGGATGCGGCGCTTACGATTTTCTGGGTGGTGGCCATCACCGCGTCGTTCAGCATTCTCGATCACATGGATGGGTTGTGCGCAGGAGTGGCGGCGACCGCTTCGTTTTTCTTCGCGGCGCTGGCGTTTCTGAACGGGCAAGTTGTGGTGTCAACGCTGGCTGCGGCCGTCTTTGGCGCGGCCACCGGGTTTCTGCGCTGGAATTTCAAGCCAGCCAAGATTTTTATGGGCGACGGCGGGGCCATGTTCTTAGGTTTCCTGACGGCCACGCTGGGACTGAAACTGCGATTGAGCCTGGGGAATCACGTGGCCGGGCTGCTGACCCCCTTGTTGATTCTGGGCCCAACCATTTTCGATACCACCCTGGTAACCATCTCGCGCGCGCGGCGCGGACTGCTGCCGTTCGCATCGCCGGGCAAGGACCATGCCGCCCATCGGCTGGCAAACCTGGGACTGGGGCAGCGCGGCGCGGTGTTGGTGTTGTATGGCCTGGGTATTGCCAGCGGCGCATCGGCGATTTTGATCGGTTACATGTCTTGGCGAGCGGCGTTGCTATTTGCCGCGGGGGTTGTGGTGGCCATGCTGGTAGCGGTGTGGAAGTTGGAGCGAGCGCCCTATGAACGGCAGCCCCTGAAGGTCGGGTCGGCGGCCGAGTGCATGCGTACTCGCGGAAGCCGCTAGCAAGCTGCCGCATCCCAAAACACTGATCGCCGCACGCAGCTGAACGCTGCGGTTTCGCGGGTTTTCGCCGCAGCGGGTTTTGCCCCCGTAAACGGATTGGCTATAATACGGCGCACGCTCACCCATCCATTTCGTCAAGCGGGTCGGGAAAGCGGTTACCGGTGAACCGCGGAAATCCTGCTATCGAAAAAGGCGCCAGGGCGAGGCAAGGCGGAGATTGTTGCAATCCAACCTGAACAAAAATGAAGCCGGAGCAAGCAAAGAGGTCATCGTTGTCGGTGCCTCGGCGGCCGGGCTTTACACTGCGGCGAAGGTAGCGCAGGGCGGCAAGAGTGTGCGGGTGCTGGAATCCAGGCGAGGGCTGGAGCCGACGCCGCGGACGCTGATTGTGACGGATCACTTCCGTAACCAACTGGGCGGAGCGGCGAACGATAGCGTACTAAACGAGATTCGCCGGTTTGAACTATTTACCGATGGTCGATCCGCGCAAGTGGCGCTGGCCAAGCCCGACCTCATTATCGAACGCGCGAAACTGATTTCCGGACTGGCGCAGAAGGCGCAGCGCTCGGGCGCGGAAATCTCTTTTGATACGCGTTTCCTCGGAATGTCTCCCAAAGGGGACGGCCTTCGGGTGCAGGTCGAATCCCAGGGCCAACGCGAAGAGTGGCACGCGAACAGCTTAGTGGGAGCGGACGGTGCGGCCAGCCGGGTAGCCCGAACGGCAGGCTGGGCGCCAATCGAAACGGTGCCGCTGGTACAGGCCATTGTGCGCTTGCCGAAAGATTGCCCGGTGGATACCACCCGGGTGTGGTTCGTTCCGGACGACACGCCGTATTTTTATTGGTTGATCCCGGAATCGGCGGAGCGCGGCGCGCTCGGGGTGATTGGCGAGGACGGCCGGGACACCATGCGCGGGTTGGCGCGATTCCTGGAAAAGAAGGGAATCGAACCGCTGGAGTGGCAAGGCGCGCGAATTCCGGTGTACAAGCGCTGGGTGCCGGTGAAGAAGCGGATGGGTAAGGGAAGAGTGTACCTGGTGGGGGATTCGGCGGCGCAAGTCAAGGTGTCCACCGTGGGAGGCATCGTTACCGGGTTTCGCGGGGCGCAAGCAGTGGCGGACTCCATCTTGCAAAGCGGCCGAGGGCGGGAGCTTTTGAACTTGCGCCGGGAACTGAGTATGCACTGGCTGCTGCGGCGGACCATGCATCACTTTGAGCAGAAGCATTACTCGCGGCTGGTAGATCTGCTGAACGCGGCCACCCGCGATACCTTGAGTGAGATTACCCGCGATGAGTCGGCCCGGCTGCTTTGGAACGTGCTGCGACGCCGGCCGCAGCTGGTATTGCTCGGACTGCGGGGACTGCTACTCGGGTGGAACGGCGAGCGCCGCTAGGGCCGCGCGAGAACAAATATCCGAGCGTAGAAAGCCTTTGTGGGGGGACTAGATTGCGTCTTTCTGTGGTGGGATGTGGCTATGTCGGTCTGGTGACCGGCGCGTGCCTGGCCGAAGCGGGGCACGATGTAGTTTGCACCGATATCGATGAAACGCGGATTGCGCAGCTGCAAGCGGGCGGGGTGCCGATCTACGAGCAGCACTTGGACAAGATCCTGGAATCGGCGCAAAGAGCGGGCAAGATTTCGTACACCTCGAACGCGGGCGAAGCGATAAGGAGCGGGGACGCGATCTTTATTTGCGTGGGCACGCCGCCGAAGGAAAACGGCGATGCCGATCTTTCGGCCATCGACCATGTGGCCCGTCAAATTGCGACGGAAGCGCGCTCTCCGAAACTGGTTATCGAAAAGAGTACGGTTCCGGCGCGCACGGGAGTGGAATTGCGACGCGCGCTGACCGCTTATTCGCGCGACAGCGGGCTGAAGTTCCGCGTGGCGTCGAATCCGGAGTTCCTGCGCGAAGGGACGGCGGTGGCGGATTTTTTTCATCCGGATCGTATCGTGGTGGGCGTCGAGGACGAGGCCTCGGCCCGCGATATGCGGGAGATTTACCGGCCGATTCTGGAGCGAACGTTCCGCTGCCCGGTGCACGATAGCGCTTGCCCTTCGGGCAACCCCGTAGATTTGCTGGTTACCACCATCAACAGCGCGGAGCTGATCAAGCACGCATCCAACTCATTTTTAGCTTTGAAGATCAGTTATGCCAATGTGATATCCGACCTTTGCGAGAAAATCGGCGCCAACGTGGAAGAGGTCACGCATGCCATTGGGTTGGACCCGCGCATCGGGACGCAATTTCTGCGCGCCGGGCTGGGATTCGGTGGTTTTTGCTTTCCAAAGGATTTGCAGGCATTTATCCATCTGGCGGGAACGGTAGGAGTGGATTTCGACATTCTAAAAGCGGCCGAGCGCGTGAATAAGCAGCGAATCGAACGGTTTTTCGACAAAGTGCGCCACGCCTTGTGGGTCATCAAGGGCAAGAGAGTGGCGGTGCTGGGACTGGCGTTCAAGGCCAATACCGACGACATCCGGTTCTCGCCCGCGCTGGACGTAGTAAAAGAATTG
This sequence comes from Candidatus Acidiferrum sp., assembly GCA_035309625.1. GTDB lineage: Bacteria > Acidobacteriota > Terriglobia > Acidiferrales > UBA7541 > Acidiferrum. The sequence continues at coordinate 16,880 of DATGEY010000128.1, read as the reverse complement.
CTCAGGCAAGGAGCGCAGGTGCATGCTACCGATCCCGAAGCGATTTCGAGAGCCAAGGCTCAGTTTCCGGCGGTTCAATATCACCAGGATCCGTACGAGACGTTGCAAGATACGGAAGCGGCGCTGGTGTGCACGGAGTGGGATGTGTTCCGGAATCTGGATTGGGAGCGGGCCGGAAAACGGATGACTCGCAAGCTGGTGATCGACGGAAGAAACCTGTATTCGCCGTCGCGCATGCGCGAACTGGGATTTGAATATTATTCCTTCGGACGGGACTAGCGCCTCGGTTCCGCCGGCCCCTGCCACGCGAACTAAAAATTGGCTAGCAAACGGCGGTGCTGGCGAAGTGCTCTTTGAAATAGTCCAACGTGGTGCGCAAGCCTTCTTCCAGATTCACCTTAGGCTCCCAGCCCAGAACGCGCTTGGCCTTGCTGATGTCGGGGCAGCGCTGCTTGGGATCGTCTTGCGGCAAAGGTTCGAAAATAATCTTGGGCGCGTTTTCAAAAAAGGTGCGAATGCGCTCAGCAAACTGAAGAATAGTGATTTCGTGAGGATTGCCGATATTCGTTGGCAAGTGTTCGTCGGACATCATCAAGCGGTAGATGCCATCGATTAAATCGGAAACAAAGCAAAAGCTGCGGGTCTGCTTGCCTTCGCCGTAGACCGTGAGCGGCTTGCCGGTGAGCGCTTGATGAACGAAGTTGGGGAGGGCGCGGCCATCGTTGAGGCGCATCCGCGGGCCGTAAGTGTTGAAGATGCGCACAATGCGAGTGTCCACGCCATGGTAACGGTGATAGGCCATGGTCATGGCTTCGGCGTAGCGCTTGGCTTCGTCGTAGACCCCGCGAGGTCCAATCGAGTTCACGTGACCCCAGTAGGTTTCGGGCTGCGGAGAAACCTCAGGATCGCCGTAGCATTCGCTGGTGGAAGCCAGAAAGAATTTGGCTTTTTTGGCCAGGGCAAGACCGAGAGCATTGTGTGTACCCAGCGCGCCAACCTTGAGAGTTTGAATGGGCATTTTCAAGTAATCGACCGGGCTGGCCGGGGAAGCGAAGTGCAGCACGTAATCAATGGGGCCGGCAACGTCGATGTAATTGGTGACGTCGGCACGCGCGATGCGGAAGCGCGGATGCTTGTGCAGATGGGCGATGTTGGTTTCCGCGCCGGTAACCAGATTGTCGAGCGCGAGAACGTCCCACCCTTCCGCGATTAAGCGATCGCAGAGATGCGAACCCAAAAAACCCGCTCCGCCGGTAACTACTGCACGCATGCAACCTCCCGAAAAAAGCTATTATGGAATTTTACCGCGCCCGGGAGCGATTGACCACATGGCACAGCCGCGGTACCATGCGCGCGCTTGCCTAAGGAAAACAGCGCCGCGGCACCGTACGCCCGGAAGCGCCATGGAGCCCGGGCGGCACTGCTCATCCTCCTGGTTGGATTAATCCTGTTTGGCATAATCACTTTCTTCGGTGTGGGCCATTGGCTGATCGCCGAAGACCCACTGGGCAAGGCCCAGGCTATTGTGGTCCTCAGCGGGCGAATGCCTGTGCGGGCAGCGGAAGCGGCACGCCTATACACTGCCGCCTATGCACCGCAGGTCTGGCTCACCCGCGCGAACGAACCTGCCGCCACGCTCCAGGAAATGCATATCGCTTACATTGGCGAGGACTTCTACAACGCACAAGTTTTGATGCACGAAGGGGTGCCATCGAATGCAATCCGAGTACTGGAGCGGCCTATAGAAAATACCGCCGATGAAATCGGCGCTATTGTCGCGGAGATGCAGAGAGAAAATGCAGCGACCGTAATCATCGTTACCTCCAAAGTGCACACACGGCGGGTACGCAGGCTGTGGAAGGACCTGGCGGGAAGGCACGGGCGGGCGATCGTACGCGGCGCCACCGCCGACCCGTTTGCACCCAAGCATTGGTGGCGCAACACCGGCGATGCGTTGGATGTGGTTCGGGAGGTCCTGGGGCTGCTGAATGCGTGGGCCGGTTTGCCGCTGCATCCGGCGCAGTAAGCGGGGACTAGAAGAAGAAAAAGCGTTTGCGACGCGGCGAAATGTTTTCGTCGGGGATTTCCGGTATGTGCGGGAGGTCGCGCCCTTCAAAGGCCGCCAGCGGATTGTCGAGGAATAGCGCGCGGGCCTTGTCCGCACCAAATTGCTCGCTCACCACTTCATAGGCAGGCTGCAAGCGCAGCGGCCGACGCTTGGTGTTGTGTGCGTCGCTGGCGACGAAGTGCACGAAGCCCTGGCCAATCCAGCATAGCGAATCTTCCTGCGCGCGCGGTCCGAAGGTTCCCACCAGGGAGCCCGCGGTCACCTGCACAAAACAACCCAAGCGCGCCCATTTGACCAGGCGTTCGGGCTGGCGGCGGAGGATGCCATTCCGTTCGGGGTGGGTAACGATGGGCCGAAGCCCCTTGAGTTGTAGGCCGTGGAGCGTATCGTCCATCGAGGGCGGGATGGAGATTTCGTTGAATTCAACCAGCAGATAATCGTGCTGGTTGATGCAGAAGCGTGAGGCATCCGTTCGCAGAGCCTCTAAATTTTCGGGGTTGAGATGAAAATCGCATCCGGTGGCTAGTTTCAGCCGGTCGCCGATTTCGTTTTGCAACCGCTCACGCAGGCGCCGAACCTGCGCGTAATCGAAAGGGTATTCGCTGCTGGAATGCGGCGTGGCGACCACGTGGGTGATGCCGTCGGTGATCGCCGATTCGGCCATGGCCAGAGACTCTTCGATGACGTCCGGACCGTCGTCCAGGCCGGGAAGAATGTGGCAGTGTACATCCACCATGGGACTGGCAAGCTCCTCCCGCACCAGCGCCGCCGCGCGGAGAAACCGCTGCGCTTCACGGCGTTTGAGCGAACATTCGCTCGCTGCTAGCTGGATGGCGAGTTCAGGCCGCAAGCGCGAAAAGGAAGCGTCGCGGCGCGTACCTCTATCTTGCTCCGTTTCGCGAGTCCACCGCAACGCCCAGACTTGCGGCAGAAGTGGTGCTGGAGACTTTTGGTCGCCGCCGGGAACCCTGCTATATTTATTCGGCCCTGTCCGTGGCTTTCGCCAGGGTAGATCCATGGTTTAGGAGCGCGACGCGACTCATGCCAATAGACAGGAAACCTGAATTCTTCAAGGGCGCCCAGCTGAAAGTCGGCATCATCGGATGCGGATACGTGGGCTTGCCGCTGGCGCTTCGTTTTGCGGAAGCCGGGCACAAGGTAACCGGATTCGACACCGATCCCAATAAAGTGAACATGCTGAACGCGGGGCGCTCCTACATCGAGCACATTCAGCAGACCAAGATTCAGCAGTTCGTGAACAGCCGCCACTTTGGGGCCACCACGGATTTCGCGCGCTTGAAGGAAGCCGATGCCATCATCATTTGCGTGCCGACTCCGCTGGACGAACGGCGCGAACCGGACTTGAGCTACGTCGAGCAAACCGCTATTTCCATTTATCCGAACCTGCAAAAGGGACAGCTGGTGGTGCTGGAGTCCACCACCTATCCGGGGACCACCGAAGAATTGGTATTGCCCATTTTGGAGAAGAGCGGCTTGCGCTGCCCGATCGCCGCCGGACTGGAAAATGAGAATATCGGGTGCGACTTTTGGCTGGCGTTTTCGCCAGAGCGCGAGGATCCGGGGAATAAACAGTTTGGCCTGGCGCAGATTCCGAAAGTGGTTGGTGGAGTGAATCCGCCGAGCGGCCGGGCCGCTGTGGCGCTGTACGCGCAGGTGGTGGCGCGGGTGGTTCCGGTAAGCTCCACGCGCGCGGCGGAAATGGCCAAGCTGCTGGAGAATATTTTCCGCTGCGTGAACATTGCCATGGTCAACGAATTGAAAATGCTGAGCCTGCGCATGGGCATCGATATTTGGGAAGTGATCGATGCCGCGGCGACCAAGCCGTTCGGGTTCATGCCCTTCTACCCGGGACCGGGGCTGGGCGGGCACTGCATTCCGGTGGACCCGTATTATCTGTCGTGGAAGGCGCGCGAGTTCGATTTCTCGACCCGCTTCATCGAGCTGGCCGGCGAAGTCAACACCGCCATGCCCTACCACGTGGTGGACGCTATTGCCGCGGCGCTCAACAACCACAAGAAAAGCTTGAAGGGCGCGAAGATTCTGATTTTGGGCGTGGCATACAAAAAGGATGTGGATGATTTGCGCGAATCTCCGACCCTCAAGATTATGCAACTGCTGCAGCAGCGCGGCGCCGAGCTGGCCTACAACGATCCTTATTTCCCGCAACTCCACAAAATGCGGCACTACAATTACGAGAATATGAAATCCGTACAGCTTAATCCGCAAAGCATCGGCAGCTATGACGCCGTGATCATCGCCACGGATCATTCCAGTTACGATTACGGAGCGATTGTGGACGCCGCCAAGCTGGTGGTGGACACCCGCAATGCCACGCGCCGGGTCATGCGCCACCGCGACAAGATCGTGCTCTGCTAGCCGCCAATGGCCGTCTCCGCCGAAGAAATCCGCCGCCAGCTTGAAGAAAGCGCGCGCGTGAAGCAGTCCTTTTCCGACGCGCTGATCCAGAAAATCCTGCAATTTGCGCAAAAAAGCGCCGCCGCCGTGCGTGCCGGCGGCAAGATCATCTTTTTTGGCAATGGGGGCAGCGCCGCGGATGCTTTGCATCTGGCTGCGGAACTGGTAGTGAAACTCAGCGCGGATCGACCGGGATTAGCCGCGCTGGCACTTACCGCCAACCCCTCGGTCCTGACCGCCGCCGGAAACGATTACGGCTTCGAGCGGATTTTCGCGCGGCAGATCGAATCGCTGGCGTCGCAGCATGACGTGTTGGTGGCGCTGTCCACCAGCGGGAACAGCGCTAATGTTCTGCGAGGCGTGGAAATCGGGCGCGCGCGAGGCGCTTTCCTGGTGGCTTTTACCGGGGAGACGGGCGGCGCACTGGCAAACAAAGTGGATTTACTGCTAAATATGCCTTCCCGCGATCCGCAGCGAATCCAGGAAGCGCACATCACCGTCGGGCACATCGCCTGCGCGCTCATCGAGCAGCTCGCGTTGCAGCCATAGCCCCGGCCCCTGCGGCTTTTTGCTACTTCACTTTCACCAGCGCGACCCGCGCAGTCGCGAAGGGCATCACAGCCTCGAGCAGCACCGGGGTGCGCGATGCGTTGTTGGCGAGATACAACGCGAAATGGGCATCGTTCACTTCGGCGCCGGCGTCGAACACGCGTATATCGATCTTGGAGACGTTAAAAGACCCGGCCGGTACGGTGATATTTTGCGCCGGGCCATCCATCTTGGCGCTCACGTCGTACAGTTTATGACCATCGTAGACCGGGCCGTGTATTTCGCGGGCTTTGCTCCAATCGACGGTGCGCAAATATTGCATCAGGCCCAGCGGGTCGCGAGTCCCCGGCAACACGCGCGTTTCCGTTTCGCCCGAAGCGCCGTTTACCGCATCGGAGGTCTCCATTCTCTGAATGGAGTCTTGCTTCTGGCCGCGTTCATTGAGGTGCATTTCATATTGCAGGCTGGAAAGCGTGGCCGCGTCGCTGTAGGAATCGAACTGGTCGTCCAGCTCAAACACCATGCGCAGTGGATTTTCCGTATGCGCGAAGGCTTGCAGGTGCCAGGCGCTTTTGCCGAAGAAATTGTGGCGCGCCAGGGTTTGCAGACGGAGATTGGCTACGTTGCTGAGCTTGGAGACATCGGCGGAAAATTCGAGAACCTCGCCGGCGTGCAAGGGCGGGGTCGCATCGGCGGGCGCTGCGTGCTCGGCCGCTGCGCTCTCCTTGGATGGCGAGGCCGCCGAAACGGTTTCCGCGCGGCGCGGATCTGCCGAGGAACGGGCGAAACTCGTGGATGGTGGCGCCTTCGATACCTGGTCCGAAACGTTGAAACCGTGCATCCAGTAGTAAGCTCCGGCGCCGCCGGCCAGAGCGCCTACCAACACCGTCGCAGCGATCAGCTTGCTCATGTTCTTTGTGTGAACCCCGCAGGAAACAAAGCGTTGCCCGGCGGCCTTCCGTCGTACAATACATTTTACGCGCGACCGCGCCGGAACGCTTGGCGGGACGGCGCAACTTCTGAGATTATCAAAACGCGAGGCGCGCGTCTTTTTCTCTGCGCGCATCGCTTGCCGCGGCAGCCACCCGCCTGTCGCGAATTGCTCGAGGAGGATTCCCGGAATGCGCTTCGTGGTCACCGGCGGCGCCGGTTTTATCGGGTCTAACACCGTGGATGAACTGGTCCGCCGCGGGCACGGCGTGGTGGTGCTGGACGATTTTTCTTCCGGCAAGGAAGAAAATCTCGCGGAAATCCGCAACAAAATTACGGTGATTAAGGGGAGCATCACGGACATCGAAGTGGTGCGCAAGGCCATGCACGAAGCCGAATACGTGCTGCACCTGGCGGCCCGCACCTCGGTTCCCAAGTCCGTGAAAGATCCCGTCGAGACCAACCGCGTCAATATCGACGGCACGCTGAACGTGCTGGTGGCGGCGCGCGACGCCAAAGTGAAGCGCATCGTGTTTGCGGCTTCGTCCTCCGCATACGGAGAAACGCCTACACTGCCCAAGGTGGAAAAAATGGAGCCGCAGCCGATCTCGCCGTACGGCGTCACCAAATATGTGGGCGAGCTCTACGCGCAAGCGTTCGGGCGCTGCTATGGTCTGGAGAACGTGTCGCTGCGCTACTTCAACATTTTTGGCCCCCGGCAGGATCCTGGCTCGCCCTATTCCGGGGTGCTGGCCAAATTTTGCAGCGCGTTCCTGGAAGATGCGCAGCCGGTAATTTTTGGTGACGGCGAGCAGACCCGCGACTTCACCTACGTGGAGAACGCGGTGCAGGCTAATCTGCTGGCGTGTGAGTCTCCCAATGCTTCCGGCAAGGTTTTTAACATAGGCGTTGGCGGGCGATTTTCGCTGAACCAAACCGTCGCGTTGCTCAACAAGATTTCCGGGAAAAATCTGGAAGCCAAATACGAGCCGGGGCGCGACGGCGATATCCGCGACTCGCAAGCGGACATTTCTCAGGCTCGCGAATTCCTACAATATGATCCGCAGGTAGCGTTTGAAGAGGGCCTGCGGCGAACCTTGGAGTGGTATCGCGCTTCGCAAGCCAAGGTTAGCGCCTCCACGGCGCCGGCCGGCGCTCCCTCGCCCGTTCCCGCGAAACCTTGATGGCGCGCGGAAGCGTATCGCACCGCCGAGCTATGCGGCCCAGATTCCGCCGTATTTGCGCGTCGACCTTACGGCAGAGTGGTCTTTCCGTAGCTTAGCGCTTCGCCCGCTTTGGGCCTGTCATAATTCCAGAAGAACAGCGGCTCCAGCTTTTTCTGTTCCGGCCAAATCTGGTCCAGCGTCTCGCCTTCAAACAGCTCTCCATTCTTCATCACCCAGTGAATGCTGTTGGTGTTTTTGATGTCATCCAGCGGATTCTTGTCCAGAATCAGCAGGTCCGCCAGCTTTCCCGCCTCGATCGTCCCGATATCCTGTGGGCGTCCCACGATTCTGGATCCATTGACGGTGGCACACCGTAACACTTCCATTGGCGTCATTCCGCCGCTGGCCAGCATCCACATCTCCCAGTGATAACCGAGCCCCTGCAACTGTCCGTGGCTGCCCACGCCGACGAGTCCGCCGGCGCGCTCCAGCTTGGCCATCTGCGCGGCCAGCTTCGGGAACGCGTATTCATCTTTCCGGAACCATCCTTCGCGTCGCTTGGTCTTTTCGTCGATGATGCGGTGTGGCGTGAAGTGATTGAGCTTCGCATCGTCGTGAACATTCGTGGACTCATAGAAGTAATTCTCCCCGAACGGTCCGCCGTAATTCACGATCAGCGTCGGTGTCTCGGCAATGCCGGACTGCGCGAACATCTGCAGCACGTCCTTGTAGAGCGGGGTGATGGGCAGCGTGTGTTCATTCCCGTGAAAGCCGTCGATCACGTGCGTCAAATTTAACTTCAGGTCCAGCGCGCCTTCGGTGGTCGGCATCATCTCCAGCTCTTTGGCGGCTTCCACCATGAACTGGCGCTGTTTGCGGTTGCCTACCACGTAGCTCTTGATGTTGTGCGTGCCGTAGTATTTTCTGTACTTGGTCAGCACGCCTTTTACTTCTTCGGTGGACTGGAAGTTATTGTCGGAGAAAACGCCTGGCCCAGTGGAAAATGCGCGCAGCCCGATAATGTCCCCGGTATCGACCAGGTCCTGGTAAGCGAACATGTCATTGGAGAAGGTTTGGACGTCCAAACCAGACGTCACTCCGTACGCTAGGTTGGCCAGAAACGCCCAATTCTGGGTATCCAGGATGCCCCGCCGGATTTCGATCCAGTGCGCGTGAGTATCGACAAACCCGGGGACGATGGTCTTGCCGCGAACGTCGATCACTTTCGCGCCCGCCGGCACGCTGCCCTTGGCGCCTACACTCTTGATGCGGTTGTTTTCCACCACGATGTCGGCATTTTTCAGCACTTCCTCGGAACCGGCGGCGCCCTTCATGGTAATCACCGTCGCTCCGCGGAGAACTACCGTGCCCTTGGGGGTCTTGCGCGGCGCTTCGACCGTGACCGCGATCTCTTCGACATTCTTATCCTGCTCCTTGAATTTCTTCTCCTCTTTCTTTTCGTCCTTCTTGGCTTCATTTGCGGAGGTACCCGCGTCTTTCTTGTCCGCGGCTTCCTTGTTATCTCCGTCCTTCTTTTCGCCTTCCTTTTTTTCTTCCTTGGGCGGTTCAAAGGAGATGGCACTGACCGGCTCGCGGAACAAACTCGCCCCCACCGCCCAGGTAATGGTCTTACCATCGTCGGCCCAGGCAAAATAGTCCGCGCCAATATCCGTCAATCGCTTCACGGGTACGGACGCCGAGGACACGTTCACGGTGGGCGCTTCGCCACCGACCGTGGGCATAGCGATGAGATAGAGCTGATTGCTGATGTGAGCCAGCACCCATTGGCCGTCCGGGCTGGGCTGGACATCGTCGGCTGCCACCGGCTCTTCGGCGTAGAAAATCCCCTGGCCTTTCACTTGTAGGTGCGTGCGCCGGTCGGTCCCGTCATAACGCAAAGAGACCAATCCCTGCGGAGTGTAAATATAGATGCGGTCCTTTTCGTGCGTGAAGTGCGGCCCACCCGCTCCACGCGCCGGCAAGATCAGGTGCGCGTCCCCGCCGTCCGACGGAATCCAAATGAGATCGGCGTTGCTCGTTTGGCCGCCATCGAATCCGCTGTTTTCCCGGTCATAGGCATTCCCGCGCAGGGCTACGATTTTCGTGCCGTCCGGGGACCATGCCGGGTTGCTGTACACCCCCGCCGCCTTCGACAACTGCTGCGGCGTTCCTCCCGCGGCGGGCACCTTCCACAGTTGTCCGCCTTCGTTAGACCAGGTTACATACGCGATCATTTTGCCGTCGGGCGACCATGCCGGCTGGAATTCGCGGGCGTTGCCGCCGGTCACGCGCCGCGGCTTGCCACCGGGTAGATCCAGAGTATACAGATGCGTCAAAGCGGAGAACGCCATTTGCTTGCCATCCGGTGATTCCACCGGATCCTGAATCAGCCGTGCCTTAACGACGCCTTGTTCGACCCTTTGCGGAAAATCCAGCTTGGGTCCAAGCTCTTGAGAAACTTTGGCGGTGAAGGGAATCACCGTGTCCGTTCCGGTGGCCAGATTCAACCGGCGGATCTTGCCGTCCTGGTTGTAAACGATCTCCTTCCCGTCTGGCAGGAAGGCATAGCCGGGGAAAAGATCGCGGGTAAAGCGCGATTCCTGGTCATCGCGGGTAATGGGATACTTTACCCAGCGATCCTCGCCCGTCTGCAAATTCCGGACGCGCAATCCACTTTCCGTTTCGTACCGCGTGACATAAAGAATCTGCGTTCCATCGGGCGAAAGCACTGGCCGGAAACTGCTCTCCGGTTGTTGCAGTAGTACGTCTTCATCGCCGGTTTTGCGGTCACGGCGTGCGATCTGCCACAGAGGAAGCTGCGCATTGTAAGCAAACCCGCCATGACGCATGGCGTAGTACAGATATTTTCCATCCGCTGAAGCTACTACCCCCAACGCGTTATGGCGCTGCTCGCGCGGCGTATTCGGCGCCGGTTTGGCTTTGGTGACTTGTACGCCTGAGCCGCCCTGCACGTGATACATCCAGATTTCAAACGTATTGATGCCAAAGCCGGCTTTGGAGACGAAGATGTAATTGCCATCCGGCGCCCAGCTTGGCGACGCGAATTCGCCGCTGGGATCCTTGGAAATTTGCTTCGGCTCGCTGCCATCGGCGTGCATCATCCAGACGTTTTCGTTGCCGTCGCGGTCCGATAAAAAGGCGATCGATTTTCCATCCGGAGAAAATTTTGGCTGGCTGTCGAACGCCATTCCGCCGGAGATCAATTTGGCTTCGCCTCCCGCGATGGGCAACGTATAGATGTCGCCCAGCAGCTCAAATACGATGCTCTTGCCGTCCGGGGAAACGTCCAGCGAAATCCAGGTGCCTTCGTCGGTGGTGAATTCGACTTTGCGATCGGGCTTCAGCGACAGTCCCTTCTTCTCATCCTTCTTCTCGTCTTTCTTCTCATCCTTCTTTTCCTGCCTGTCGCCGTTCGCCTGCCGGGGCATACCGGCGTGAACATCCGTCGCCTTCCATGCAAATACCGCCGCTAGCGCCAACAGCCACCCACTCACACCACTTCGCACCAATCGCTTTGCGCTCATGCTCTTCCCTCCGAAGAACATCCCTACAGCAGGAATTCAACACCGCCGGCCCGGGCACACCCCACCTGAGCAACCTTAGACGCCTTAGCCGGGCAAGCGTTTCCTCTTTTTTCCATCGGCCTATGAAAAACAAAGTCGATCAGCGATCCGTTTCTTCGTCGGTCCCACCATTGCGCCGATGCTCCTCTGACTTCGGCACGATATGCGGAATTCCGGCGTCGTTCATCTTCTTATTGAGTGCCGGCAGATCCTCGCTGGTCAGCTTCTTGACCTGCGCCGAAGCGTCGTTGACCAGCGGGCCTAGTTCTGCGAGCTTCTCCTTCTGTTGTCCGCCCGGAGCGCCGGCGAATCCGTCCAGGTCCTGCAGCAAGCCCTGCACTTGATCCGGCAGCGGTTCCGGCTTCCATTCGAAAGGCGGGCCGGCATTGCCGAGCCCCTCACGCTCACGCACGTATTTCTCGGCAACTTTGTCTACTTTCTTTTGCAGTTCTTCGGCTTCCTTCTTTATTTCGTCGGGAATTTTCGGAGCGTCGGGTTTTCCGGCGTCCGCCTTCCATTGACCGCGGACCGCGTTCAACGCATCTTTGAGTCCCTGAATGGTCTTGCGATCCTTGGCCGCGGTTTTTTCCAGGGCATATAGCTGATCCATGGCAGCGCGGCGCGCGGCGCGCTCCTCCGCCGAAATCTGGATGTGCGGGTCATCCTCGACCACCACGTCCTGTGTAGCTTCCTTGGTCCCAGCCTTGATTTTAACGGTGTACTTTCCCGGCTCCACGTGCGGGCCGCGCGGGCCTTCAAAGTATCCTGCGTTGATCGCTTCGATCTGCTCCGGTGTGGGCTCCGCGGCCGGGTTGTAGCGCAGATCCCACGCCGCTCGATTCACGCCGGCAGCCCCCGGCCCGTCAAATTCGCGCACCACCTTGCCATCCTTATCGGTGACGGTGAACTTGACTTTGCCTTCTTTCTTAGGCTCGGCCGCCGATTTTTCCTTCTCGTCCTTGTCCGCTTTTTGCTCGGTCTTCGGCGGCTCAAGAGGCAACGCTTCCTTCAGGTAGTAATTGAGGATCGCTCCATAAGGCGGATTCTTCGCGGTGAAGAATTTCTGGCCGCCGCTCCAGCGCCGGTTGCGGATGTTGAAAGTGGTGGCGGCGTGCGGCGGAAAAAAAGTCAGGTCGCTGTTCATCACGCCGGCGTTCATTTTTTCTATAGGGGTGATGTCGTCGAAAACCCAGATCGAGCGTCCGTGGGTGGCCAGCACCAGGTCATTCTCGCGCGCTTGTATTTGAATATCGTCCACCGGGACCGTCGGGAAATTGTTTTTCAGCGCCATCCAGTTTGCTCCGCGGTCCCAGGACACCCACAACCCGAACTCCGTCCCGGCAAACAACAGGTTCTGGTTGCGCGGATGTTCGCGCACCACGTGTACGCTTCCCGCCGAGTCCGGAATGCCGTTGCGAATCGCTTTCCAGCTCTCGCCATAATCATTGGTCGCAAAAATGTAAATTCCGTAGTCGTCGTTGCGATGCCCGTCAAAGGTCGCCAGCGCCGCTCCTTCGCCGGTCCTCGACGCTACCACCCGGCTGACATATGTCCCCCTGGGCACGCCTGGAACCCGCGAAGCCACATTCTTCCAGGTCTTCCCGCCGTCGCGTGTCACCTGGAGATTTCCGTCATCCGTGCCAACCCACAGCACGTCGGGCGTCCGTGGCGATTCGCTGATGGTGGTAATGGCCGGATATTCCTGCACCCCGTCGTGCCGCGACAGCGTGTTCTTGTCCGGGGTTTTCCCAAAGATTTGCAGCTTGTTGCGGTCCACGCCGGTGGTTAGGTCGCCGCCCAGTCGCGTCCAGGAATCGCCGCGGTCGGTGGACTTGAACAAGTAATTTCCGCCGTAATAGATCGTCGTATGGTTGTGCGCGGAAACCGCCACCGGCGAATTCCACTGGAAACGATAATGCGGCTCGCCGTATTTTGCTTCCGGCGCTATCGAGTGCTGTTGCGCGGTGCGCAGATCGCGCCGGTCAATGTAGCCATCCTGCGCTTCGGTGTACACGATCCACGGCTCGACCGGATCGATAGCCGCGTAAAATCCGTCGCCACCGTGAATCACAAACCAGTCTTCATTGGTGATCCCGTCGCGGGTCAGTGATTGGCTGGGCCCGCACCAGCTTCCGTTGTCCTGCAAACCTCCGCAAATGTGGTACGGCTTTTCATTATCGAGCGCAATTTCGTAAAACTGCCCGATCGCGAGGGTGTTGACGAAATCCCAGGTTTTCCCGCTGTCGTAACTCCAGTGGATTCCGCCGTCGCTGCCGGCCAGCATGTGGCCCGAATCTGCTGGATCGATCCACATGGCGTGAAAATCGCCGTGGATGCCCTTGACCCGATCGGTGACGAATTTCTTCCCGCCATCCTCGGAGTAAAACATCTGCGCGCCCAGTTCCCAGATGCGCAAATCATTATTGGGATCGATCCGAATCTGGCTGTAGTACGAAGGTCGCGGGTTGGTGTCGCCCATCTTTTTCCACGTCTCGCCTTTGTCTTCGCTGCGAAACGTTCCGCCCTTTTCGTGCTGCACCACCGCGTAAACGATGTTGGGGTCCTTGCGATAGATATCCAGCCCGATGCGCCCGGTGTCGCCGCCATTCTCGTACGGCAAGCCTTTGGTCAGTTTCTTCCAGGTCGCCCCGCCGTCGGTCGTCTTGTAAATTCCGCTATCCGGGCCGCCGCCATTGAACCCAAAAGGCGTGCGCCGCCGTTCATAAGCCGCCGCGTACAGGGTGTCCGGGCTCTGCGGGTCCATGGCGATGTCGCTCACGCCGGTGTCGTCGTTGATTTTCAAGACCTGCGACCAGGTCTTTCCTCCGTCGGTAGTTTTGTAAACGCCGCGCTCCGAATTGGATCCCCACAAATGTCCCTGCGCCGCGACGTACACCACGTCCGGGTTTCGCGGATGAATCACAATGCGCCCGATGTGATGCGTTGCGCGCAGCCCCATGTTCTGCCAGGTTTTTCCGCCGTCCAGCGACTTATACGCGCCGTCGCCCCAGGACGAACTCTGCCGGTTGTTGGGCTCTCCGGAGCCCACCCAAACGACGGAAGGATCCGAAGGAGCAATGGCGACATCTCCGATGGTCGACACCGCCTCCTTGTCGAACACCGGCGTCCAGGTAGTACCGTTGTTGGTGGTTTTCCACACTCCCCCGGCGGCCACGCCTACAAAAACAATATTCGGATTGCTTTCCACCACCGCGAAGTCATCAATGCGTCCGCCCATCACTGCGGGGCCAATTTCGCGCAACTCCAGGTTCTTCAGCTTGTCCGTGGGATTTGGCTGGTTTCCAGGTCGCGGCTCGGCCCCGGCAATCAATGCTCCGCAAAACAACCCTGCGCCGACCACCAACCTCCAAACAGACGACACTCGCTTCATGATCCTCTCCTCATCGCGCGGCGCGGCATCATACCCTGCTGCTTTCCGACGCGCATCATTTGTTTGTGGAATATCCCGCCACGTGAGGAGAGAGACGCATGCCACCGCACGCCGGTTTCGCCGCTTGCTACACAAGCCGGGAAGCCCATGTTAGGCTATCGAACTTACTCCATTGATCGCTTCTTCCGCGTGAATCGCCACTCTCATGCCCGGAAAGTTTCCGCGCTCCAATTGCTTGGGTACCTGACGCTGGCCGGTTTCGCTTTGCTGAGCGCGGGCGCGGCCGCTGCCCTTCCGCAAGAGGTACGTCCACGCGCGGCGAAAGGCGGTGTCGCGGAGCTCTCCGCTGCCGGCCCGCAGCGCCGCCAGGGCAATCTCTTCATCGCCGACGACAATGTCGATATTCACTACGCTGGACAGCGCCTGCGCGCCGATCACATCGAATACAATGACGATACCAATGAAGCCTTAGCGCGCGGGCACGTGCAATACGACTTCGAAAATCAGCATCTTGAAGCCGATGAGGCGCACTATAACGTCGGCACCGGACGCGGCACCTTTCGCAATGTCCGCGGAACGCTAAAGATCGAGCGCCAGCCGAATCCCACCATCTTGGTCACCGACAACCCGCTCTACTTCGAAGCCCGCTCGGTCGAACGGTTCGGCAATGATCTATATATCGTTCGTGACGGCTGGATCACGGTTTGCGACCCGCGCCACCCCAAGTGGCAGTTTTACGCCCCCACCGCCCGCGTTCGCGTTGGCAAGAAAATGGCGGTGGTTAACGCTAACTTCCGCTTATTCCGTATCCCCTTGATCTGGATGCCATACGCGGATGCGCCGGCCGGAGCCAAGGTCCGCCAGTCCGGCTTGCTGGTGCCCGTCGCCGGAAATAGCACCAGCAAAGGCTTTGTCTTTGGCGATGAGTTTTATTGGGCCCCGGTGGACTGGATGGACACCACGTTGGGAGCCGAGTACCTAAGCAGCCGCGGCTCCGCCGAGCGCGCGCAGTTTCGCGCCGCACCCTGGCGCGACACCACCATCCGCTACGACTATTTCGGCGTAATCGACCGCCAGCACCAGGGCGGTCATCAGCAGCGCGTCTCGGTGCAGTCTCTACTGCCGCACGATTGGCGATTTGTCGCCGACGTCAACGAACTTTCCTCGCTTACCTTCCAACTGGCCTTCTCCCCCACCTATGGCGAGGCCATCAATTCCGATATCCGCAGCTCCATTTTTCTGACTCACAATTTCCGCGGCTTTAGTTTCAATCTTGCCTCTCTCAACGACCGAAGCTTCCTAAATACCAATCCACAGTTAAGCGTGGCATTGCGTAACGCCCCGCAAGTCCGGTTCGGCTCTGTCGAGCAGCAACCCTGGCGCCGTCTGCCCTTTTATTTTGGATTCGACGCCTTCGCCGGTGCCGTTAAGCGCAACGACCTTGGTTTCGTTCCCAGCCCCACATACCTGCCGATTGAGACTCCTGATTTTGTTTCGCGCATGGAGTTCGCGCCGCGCGTTACCCTTCCGTTTCATTTCGGACCTTGGCTTAACGCCACCACCACCGCCACCTTTCGCAGCACTTATTACGGAGACTCGCTCACTCCCGCGGGGACCGTCAGCACCCAGGCCTTGATGCGCAACGACGGCGAGTTTATGTTCGATCTGCGTCTCCCGGCCCTCGAGCGGTTCTTCGGCCCGACTCCATCCCCCAAAGCCAGGCACCGCAGGCGCTACAAGCACGCCATTGAACCGGAAATCGTCTATCGCAACGTCACCGGCATCGATAATTTTCAGCAATTCATCCGCTTCGACGCCGATGCCACCCGCACCGACACCAATGAAGTGGAGTACGGCGTTACTCAGCGCTTGTGGGTGAAATCGGACGACGATCAGCCCCAAGAGCTGCTTTCCTGGCGTCTGGTGCAGAAGCATTATTTCGATCCCACCTTTGGCGGCGCAATTCTCAACGGCCAGCGCAACGTCTTCGACGCCCTGGACTCGGTCTCGCCCTTTGCTTTCGCTCTGGGACCGCGCAACTCTTCCCCCATCGTCAGCGATTTCAAGATTACCCCTGGCGGACTCTTTGACACCGAGCACCTGCTCGAATACGATCCTCAACTTCATAAGATTACGGTCATCGGCACGCTGTTCAAGATCAAGCCTTATCGCGAATTCTTCGCTACCGTCGCCCATTTTCGCCTGCAAGCCGATCCCATCCTGCAGCCGCTTTCCAATCAAGTGCGCGTCCTCACCGGCTATGGCAGCGAAACGCGCCGCGGCTTCAATGTCACCACCGGCATCAGCTACGACATCACCAACAGCGCGCTGCAAAATCAACTGGTGCAGCTCAGCTACAACGGCAAGTGCTGCGGCCTCGCTTTGGAATACCGCCGTATCGCTCTCGGCCAGGTGCGCACCGACAATCAGTTCCGCGTGGCCTTCATCATCGCCAACATCGGCACCTTCGGAAATCTCCGCCACCAGGAAAAAATCTTTTAGACCGCCGGTCTTTCGCTGCGCTCCTCGACGTTCTCCCGTCTCTGCGTTAGCTTTTGACTCTCGCATTTCGATTGCTACTCGCCCGGCGGTTTGCTTGCGGTGCGCCCCGCTGTGTTAGATTCTTTTCCGTCTGCTGCCAATGACCGACACCGATCTATGCTTTGCCTCCATCGAGGAAGTGGGCCGCCTTTATCGCAGGCGCAAGCTCTCTCCGGTCGAACTGACCAAACTCATGCTCGCCAGAATCGAGCAAC
>DATGEY010000127.1:0-43084 GCA_035309625.1 Candidatus Acidiferrum sp. | reverse complement strand
TAGCGTTTTTAGGCAAGTCGCGGGGTTTTTGTGCAGCTTGCTACTCGGTTTTGGATTCTTCTTTTTCAATGTCTTCGTCGGGGAGCGGTCCTTGATAGTTCAGGGTTTCTCCGTGAATAGGGCGGCACTTGCGGAGATACCCGAAACGTTGCTTCTGGGATTCTTTGAAGGCGTCTTTATAAGTGATGACGCCTGTGACAGTGATTTCGTAAGTTCCGAGCAGGTATTTCTCCTGCACTTCGCCAGTGTAGGCTATCAACGCTTTCAACCCATGCACTTGATCGGGTGCCAAAATGAAGTTGAGCCTACTACTGTACTTTTTCTGATTGATCGAAATTACGTACCATTCGAGTGTCAAAGGCATTTTGGTTCGGTTTGCGATTTCAAAGGAAAATTGCAAGTCGAGATGCGGCGTCGTGTTAATGAAGCGAGTTTCGACGGATTCTCTGAGTCCTTCAATAGTCACCCACTGGCGCAAAGCGGCTTTTTGAATGTCGGTACTCGCGGCCATTGCAACAGTTGCGCGTTTAGTCTGAACTGCCTGATAGACTACGGCACCCAGAGTAAACAGCCCTATCAACGCGAGTGCTCCGGTAAAAATTATGTAGGCTCTTTCCCACAAATCCTTAGCGGGCAATCCGTCAACGATTACGTGTTCTTGTTCATGTTTGGGTGCCTGCTTGTTGCCATCCCCTTCGGCGCTTCCGGCATGTTCTTTGCCTTGGATGGGCGACGGGTTAGGGGCTTGAGCCTTATCTTTTTGGCTGTCTTGTGTGTTTCCAGTGCGGTTGTTAGCAGGATTTTGGGATGTTTGCCGTGGAACTGGCGAACCTGCCTGCACGATCATCAAGAGCATGGCCAAAATCAGACATTTCATATTCAGGCTGCGTCTGAGAACGTCGCTTCAATTCCCAATTCATGTATTTCGTGGATGAGCACAACAAGGTTATGACAGAGTACCTTACAAAGAGTTTCGTTGACCATAGCAACGTCCGTCTTGGACCGAAGGCTATCCCTAAACTTGCGCTTCATCATGGAGAATGTGGATTCGACGTTGGACCGCTTGTGGTACTGCGCCAAGAAGTCATCTCGCCTGTATTGAAAGTAGCGGTACACCTTCGTCCAAGTCCCGCCGCCGTTCCCCTTGTGGTGCGAAGCGACAAAATAAAACAAAAACTACCCGATCGCAGGACTCTTTTATTAGAGGTATTTTTGTGCAGAAAGGGTGCTTGTTGTGCAGAAGGGATTATATGTGCAAAGCCGGGAGGGGGGTGTTAAGGGTACGGACCGGGAACATCCCTGACAGACCGGGAGCATCCCTGACACTGCGGGAGTTCGGCAATTGCGTGTAGAACACGCGCGCCATGGAAAACGACCAGTGCTATGGCCCTGCACCCGTCACGGAATCGGTATCCGGTACAGATTCCGTCGAATGCTCGTTCGGGTGTAGGAATAAGAATCCGGACCCATCGCCGATTCCACCTGAACCGATACCGCTTTGACCTTATTCAGCGTTTGCAGTTCTTGCGCCGACAACACGCCGGCTGCAGGCAATTTGGGCAGCCCTCGGCTATTGTCCGTCGCAATAAAATATGTATTCGTATCCTGAAAGCGGAAAGTCATGTGCGTTCCACTCTTATCCCAATCCACCGTGCAGAGCGTCCGGCACAGCGCAACGGGCGACCCTTCCCCGGTCGGATATGCCAGCACTTGATAGGGATGTTCCTCGTCCTTGACATTGCTGAGCGCAACCACCGCCCATCTTCCATCCGGCGATAGCGCTGCCAAATCCAGTATCGGCTGGTCCATAAGCTTCCTCTCCCCCGTGCCGTCCTGCTTCTTGGTGTACAAATAATTTTTTCCACTTCGATTCGCGCGATATATCAGATCGCCATTGGAAAGGAAAGAAGGAGAGTCCTCGTTCTCTTGCGACTCCAATCGTTGTGGAGGACTTCGTCGGCCCACTGGCGCGATCCACAGGTGCGTGACGCCTTTTTTGTCCAATACAGTCAATGCCATGTGTTTGCCGTCTCTCGAAACCGCGTAATTCTTGGGTACGAAACCTACTTCTACGCCGTATCCGGGCAGCAAAGCCTCGCTTTCCCCGCTCTGCAGCTCGGTATCCCACAGTTCCGAGTTTCCACTGGTCCCGTTGCGCTTCAGATAGTAAAGCCGTGCTCCGTCTCTGGAGAACGTCGATCCGAAGGTGTCACCTTCCGACGTTAACTGCCGATCACCCTTGGCATTGTGAACCCAGATGGTGGCGTCCCGCGTCCCAACCGAAGTGATGAACGACCTTCCGTCACCGGCTATGGCCATCCCTTCTTCTTCCGTGAGACCGGACGTGACCTGTTCCGGCGTGCCCCCCGGAAACCGTTGCCGCCAGATGTGAAACTGCCCTCCTGGGTTCGCGCTCACATACACCCATTTGCCGTCCGGAGACCACGCACCGGTTGTACACGTAGCGTCTTTCGGTCCGACCAGTTGTTCTCCCCCGTTTCCGTCAAATGGCACCACGCGACACTGAACCAATTTGCCGAGCGAATTCATCAGGATCACCAGCACCCAACGCTCGTCCGGGGATAGGAGCGAATGGTGCACCATGCTCCGTTCTCCCGCCGGCACATAAACGTCGCGGCTCTGCCCGCGTCCCTCGTCCGTGGTGACCAAGCACATGTGTAATCCGGTTTTGATTTCGGAGAACAGCAAATTCTTCCCGTCCGGGGTCCACGTCAATGAGGACGCGTTCTTCATCGTCAGCCGGGCTTCACCTCCCAACGCACCGACTTCCCAAATGTCCCAGGGATCCACGGTGCTGTAGACGATGCGCGCTCCATCCGGCGAAAACACGGGACTCAGTTTCAGCGTTTTGTCTCGCGTCAATTGAACCGGCTCGCCGCTTGGCAGCATCTTTATGTACACGTCGGCCGGTCCGAAGAAGGTGTCCGGACCGCGAAGGAAAGCCAGCATATGTCCATCCGGCGACAACGCGGGATATACCACCGAGTCCGTAAAAGAGGTCAGCTGTTCCCATTGCCCGGCATTTGTTCGCACCGGTGGGGTAAGCCGCAAATACCAAAGCGTCGCAATTGTCGCGAGTAAAACCACTCCAGTTATGGCCATAACGGAACGAGCCCAGGCGTTTTTCCCGCTGGCCTTGGCCGCTTCCGTTCTTCCGCTTTCCGTATCGCGCTTCAACCTTTGCAGATCGGCGCGCATCTCTGCGGCGCTCTGGTATCGCAGCCTGCGGTCTTTCTCGAGTGCTTTGCTGACCACGCTTCTCAGCTCCGCCGGAAGGGTTGGCGGCGGATCCGCTATCGCTGACGGGTTTCGATTCAAAATCGCGTCGAGGACAAGAGCCGGTGTTGCGCCGGCGAAAGCCATGCGCCCGGTGGCCATCTCATATAGCACCGCGCCAAACGAGAAAAGATCGCTTCGGGTGTCCAACTCTTTGCCGCGCGCTTGTTCCGGAGACATATAGGCCATCGTCCCAACGGCCAAGCCCGGGCTGGTCAGCACGGCATCCTCCGTTACGGTAGGCAACGACGCTTCCGTTTCGCCTCTGCTCGGGGCGTGCTTGACCAGGCCGAAGTCCAGAACCTTGGCGTGCTCCCGTTCGGTGATGAACAGGTTGGCCGGCTTAATGTCGCGGTGCACGATTCCTTTGGCGTGCGCCGCGTCCAGAGCATCGGCGATCTCGATTCCCCATTCCAGAAGTTGCTCGAACGTGATGGACCGCCGCCGGATACGCTCGCGAACGGTCATTCCCTCCAGGCATTCCATGGCGATGAACGTCTGGCCGTGTTCCTCGCCAATGTCGTACACCGTGCAGATATTGGGATGATTCAGACCTGACGCTGCTCGCGCCTCGCGCTTGAAGCGCTCGAGCGCCTGCGCATCATGCGCCAATTCTTCAGGCAAAAATTTCAGCGCCACGGCCCGCGCCAGGCGGGTATCTTCCGCCCGATACACCACTCCCATGCCACCGCCTCCGATTTTCGCGAGAATGCGGTAGTGCGAGATGCTCTTGCCGATCAGAGAGTCGCTGCCTGGCATACGGCGCCAGACATGGTAGGTTGCGAAAACGAGGCAAGTCAAACCAAAGGAAGAACTTGCCGGTTAGCCGGCTAATTCGGTGCGGCCGGACAGATTTCCTGCGGGAATGTCAGCAAGAACGGAGCGAAACCTCAGTTTGCTTCGATGCGGCGCGTCATTCCGTCAACACCGCGTCGGCTTCCACTTCCACCAGCATCTCCGGAGAAATCAGCCTGCTTACCTGCACCATGCTGGTGGCCGGCCGTATGGAGCCGAAAAATTCTCCGTGCGCCCGGCCGACCTTCTCCCATTCCGCAATGTTGGTCACATAAATCCGGGTCCGGACCACGTCCGCTAGCGTCGCTCCCGCCTTGGCCAGCGCCGCTTCAATGTTCCGAATGGTCTGCACCGTTTGCGCATACACATCCCCCACGCCAACAATTTTTCCGTCCGGCCCGGTTGCCGTCGTACCCGATACGCTCACCAGATTGCCCACTCGCACCGCCCGCGAATATCCCACAATCGGTTCCCACGGCGTCCCACTCGATATGTTTTGTCGGGCCACGCGTATCTCCTTCGCCGCGCCTTGCTACGCCGCTGCGCGAGCGCATGCTAGACTGTACAAATTATGTCACACGGTCGGCGATCGCTTGGCGCATTGGCGTGTCCTGAGAACACTTAATGAAATGTAACAACATCCTGGAAGCGGTGGGCCACACGCCACTGGTGCGGCTTAATCGCATCAATCAGAGTTTGAAGCCGCAGATTTACGTCAAAGCCGATTACATCAATCCAGGCGGTTCCGTAAAGGATCGCATCGGCATCACCATGATCGATGAGGCCGAAAAAAAAGGTCTGCTCAAACCCGGCGGCACGATTATCGAAGGCACTTCCGGAAATACCGGCATGGGTCTCGCGCTGGTCGCGGCCGTGCGCGGCTATAAAATGGTTTTCACCATCACCGACAAGCAATCGAAGGAAAAGGTGGATTTGCTCAAGGCGCTGGGCGCGGAAGTTATCGTGTGCCCTACTGCGGTCGAGCCCGACGATCCGCGCAGTTACTACTCGGTGGCAAAAAAACTGGCGCGCGAAATTCCCAATTCCTATTATCCCAATCAGTACGACAATCCCATGAATCCGGAAGCGCATTACCGCTCGACCGGCCCGGAAATCTGGGAAGACAGCGAAGGCCAGGTCACGCACTTCGTTTGCGGCATGGGCACCGGCGGCACCATCAGCGGCGTCGGAAAATATCTCAAAGAGAAAAATCCTAACGTCAAAATTATCGGTGTCGATCCGTACGGCTCGCTGTACTACGACTATGTCAAGCGCGGCGAAACGGTGAAGGCCAAGACCTATGTGGTGGAAGGTATCGGCGAGGATTTCTTTCCGACCACCATGAATCTGAAGATTTGTGACGACGTGATCCAGGTGAATGACGAAGAGTGCTTCGTCATCGCGCGGCGGCTGGTGAAAATGGAAGGGCTGTTTACCGGTGGCTCCGGAGGCGGCTGCATTTCGGCGACGCTGCAGCTGGCAAGAAATCTTGGCCCGGAAGCGTTTATCGTCGCCTTCCTGCCGGACACCGGCATGCGCTATCTCAGCAAGGTCTATAACGATGAGTGGATGCGCGAGCGCGGCTACGTGGAAGCGGCCGTGAAAATCACCGCGGGGGAAGTGGTCAACGCCAAGCACCAAAGCGGAAAGGTTCGCGAGTTGGTAATCGCGCGGCCTTACCAGACGGTGTTTCACGCCCTGAAGACCATGCAGGATCAGGATATTTCGCAGATCCCCGTTTTCGAGGAAAATACGCCGATCGGCACCATTTACGAAGACCAGATCCTGACCATGGCCCTGCAGGGCAAGGATCTGCGCAAGCTGGTGGTCCGCGAAGTGATGAGCAAGCCGCTGCCGCAAGTGCCGCGCAGCGCTCCGGTCGAGCGCATCACCTACATCCTCAGCCACGAAAACCCCGCGATTTTCGTGGAAATGGGGGACACCCGCTTCGAGATCCTCACCAAGTACGACTTGATGAGCACCGTCGCCGCGCTAATGGAACCCAAGCGATAATACGCTGCACAAATTTCGATGAACAGGAACATCCGGGTTTGAAAATTCAGGATTTTAACGAGCGGTTGAAAGATTCCATCCTCATCGCCGATGGCGCCATGGGCTCGATGCTGTACGAAACCGTGGGGGCGCAGCGCTGTTTCGACGAAGTGAATTCCACCGAGCCGGAAGCGGTATTTCGCGTGCACCAGGCTTATATCGAAGCCGGCGCGCAAATTATCGAGACCAATACCTTTGGCGCTAATCGCTTCAAGCTGGAGCCTTTTGGTCTGGGCGACGAAGTACAGCGGCTGAACGGCCGGGCCGTCAAAATTGCGCGCGAAGCTCGCGATTCCGCCACACGCGAAGTGCTGATCGCCGGCTCCATGGGCCCGCTGGGCATCGGAGTGCAAGCGCGGCATCCGGAGCCCGACGAAATCCTGGCTATTTTTCGCGAGCAAGCGCTGGCGCTCGAAGAGCGCGGGGTCGATCTCTTCGCCCTCGAAACTTTCTCTTACATCGAAGAAATCGTGCTGGCCATCGACGCGATTCGCTCTTTTTCCGGCCTGCCCATCATTGCCCAGTTGACCTACTCCGAAGAAGGCACGATTTTCGGCGATATGCGCCCGGCGGAGGTGGCGGCCCTGCTGAAAAATAAAAACGTGCAGATTGTCGGCGCCAATTGCACGCTGGGCCCGCAATCGCTGCTTCCGATTTTGCAGGAACTGGCCGGCGTGGACGACCTGCGCATCAGTGGCATGCCTAACGCCGGTTTCCCCAAGCGCGAAGGCGACCGCATTGTATATCCGAAGTCCTCGCCGGAATATTTCGCACTTTTCGCGCGCGAAGCGGCGGCACTGGGCGTGCGCATCCTCGGCGGCTGCTGCGGAACCACTCCCGCACATATTCGCGCGATGGCCGATGCGGTTAAATCGCTGCGGCCGGTGAAGGTTTCGGCCGGCGCCCGCGTGCAGTCGGTCGCCAAAGCTGCTCCTGCCTTACTGCGCGAGCCCGAAAGTAAATTCTGGAAAAAACTACGGGAGAACAAATTTACGGTTTGCGTGGAGATTGATCCGCCCAAAGGCATCGCGCTCGATCGCGTGTACCAGCAGGTCGATAAAATCATGGCTTCCGGCAAAGTGGATGCCATCGACATCAACAGCGGCGCCATGGCTCGCGTGGGCATGGACGCGCTGATCACCGCGGGGGCTCTGGAAGCGCGCGGCGTAGAAACCGTGCCGCACCTTACCACCCGCGACTACAACATCATCGGCCTGCAAGCCATGCTGCTGGGCGCGTGGACCGTCGGCGGCGTGCGCAACGTGCTGGCCATCACCGGCGACCCGCCCTCCGTCGGCGATTACCCGGAAACCAGCGGCGTGTACGAGGTCGATTCCGTGGGTCTGGTAAAAGTTCTGAATCGGCTCAACCAGGGCACCGACTGGGCCGGCAAGACGCTCGGCGGCGCGACGAATTTTGCCATCGGCGTCGCCGTGAATCCCGTGGCTGACGATCTCGACGGAGAAATCGAGCGGTTTCAGGCCAAGATCGAAGCGGGCGCGCACTTTGCGATGACTCAGCCGCTTTTCGATCCCCAGCACTGGTATGACTTCGTGAAAAAGCTAGGCGGCAAGCCGTCCATTCCGGTACTGATCGGAATCTGGCCGCTCAACAGCTACAAGCAGGCCCTGCGGCTGAATAACGAAGTGCCCGGCATCGTGATTCCGGAGCCGTTACTGAAATCGCTGGAAGCCGCCGGCGCCGCCGCGCGCGACCGCGGCTTCGAGTGCGCCCGCGAAATGCTGGCCTGGTCGCGCACCGAATTGGCCGGCGCTTACCTGATTCCGCCGTTCAAGCGCTACGAGGAAGTTCTCGATATTCTGTGAGGAGGGATGTTGCGGGCCACCGCAGTGGAAACGCCATCAGGCCGCTTCTTTTTTGCGGAACCACGGAATGAATGTGCTGGTCGTGCGCTGGTAAGCGCGATATTCGACGCCGCGCGTGCGCAGGGCTTGCGCTTCGTTGGCCGCGATGCCGGTGGTTCCCAACAGAAAATAGAGCATCAGCGCCGGAGAGACGAGTCCGAGCCATCCCCAGGGCGAGCCCAGCGCGAAAACGGCGTAGCCCACCCAAATCATCCACTCGAAAAAGTAATTGGGATGCCGCGAATACCCCCACAAGCCGCGGCGATAGGTCTTTCCCCGGTTGGCGGGATTTTGCCGGAAGCGATTGAGCTGGTAATCGGAGATGGCTTCTCCGCAGATGCTGACCAGCCAGATTGCGGCGCCAATTTTCTCGAGTTTGCGCAGCGGCGCGGCGGGATTAAGGCAAGCCAGCAAAAATGGTATTGACAGCACCACGGTGAGCACCGCCTGAAACTCGAAGAAAAACAGAAAGCGCAGCGGCAGATGCGTCTTCCATTCCTTGCGCAATTGAACGTAGCGTCCTTCCTCCCGCTTGCCGGCCACCCGCGAAAGAAATAAGTATATTGCCAGGCGCAGCCCCCAGAATCCCGCCATAGCCGCGATAGCCCACTTCCGGGCAAAGTATCCGGGACCCAGCAGGGCATAGAAAATCGCCAGCATGGCCAGCCCGGCGGCCCAGCCGACATCGACGATGGCGGCATTGCGGATGCTTAGATGAATAAGCCATAACGCCAGCATCAGCCCGGCGACGATTGCCACGCCCACCAATGCCAGATGCACGGCTTGCGCTAGCATTCGTAAGCCTCTGCCCAGCAGGGAATTTTGCCGACGATTTGTTTCCGTGTGAGCA
This sequence comes from Candidatus Acidiferrum sp., assembly GCA_035309625.1. Classification (GTDB taxonomy): domain Bacteria; phylum Acidobacteriota; class Terriglobia; order Acidiferrales; family UBA7541; genus Acidiferrum. Next base: position 34,225 of record DATGEY010000127.1, on the reverse strand, counting down.
TGCTCTTTGCACCAAGAGGCTGCTTCGGCACAACAACGGCGATGGCGATCACCAATCTGAAAGACGGTATAGATTAGATGATTGGAACGGCCATTATGTTACGGAACGGCTAGACTCGAAACGCTCACTTGCTCTTCTCGACCGCGCTGGTGTGATCGTGAATAATGCGCCAGCCCTCCGGGAAACGCTGCCAGACTAAAGAAAAAACTCCGCCGATATCGCCCTGCACTCGCGAGAGATGCCAATGCCCGAGGACCAGCGCGGCATCCTGGCCCAGGAAGCGAAATTCGAGGCCGGAAAAATCGAGATGGCCCATGGCCGCGCGATCGGGATAATTTTTCTTGTAGCGCGCCAGCACGCCATCCCAGCCGCGGGAGATTCCGCTGCTTCCGGAGAAGGTCAAATCCGGAGAATGCCAGTAGCCTTGGAGGAAGGCGTCCACGTTGCCTTCGTTCCAATTGCGCTGCTGGGTTTCCAGAATCATGGAAATCGCGGCGCGATCCGCATCGCGCTGCTGGGCGACGGCGAATTTTGGAGCAAGAATGGCCGCCGAAACCAGGATCGCCAAGAAGATCGCCGAAACGGTGGACAGCCGCGAATGACGCATCAGGAGTCTCCGAATATTAATTGCCGGTGAGGAGGATAGAGGAGGCAACGGAAACACGCAAGTCAGCAGCGGGTGCGGCGGATGCATGAATAAAGCTAATGTTTCCCTGCGCTTATGGAGTTCTATGGGGGTGGTACTGGGGGACTATTGGTTGCGGAGGTTACAGACAGCAGACTTATGCCTGCAAAGAGAAAGAGGCTGAGGGAATGTACGCCGCTATGCTATTTGCAATCTCGATCGTAGCCTTGGCGCAGTTTGCCGCTTACTACTGGCGGGCGATGCTGGCGGGTACTGCCGCGCAGCCCGTGTCCGAACGCGTACTGGCGGCCGCCGGGGTGCAAAACGGCAAAGTGACCGGCCAGGATTTCCCGGCATTGGTTGGGCTCAGCGATGTGACTCCCGACCTGGGCGCCCGCGGCGGCAGCCTCGCACCGGTGCGAATTTACTACGCGGTAGTCGATGGGATTGCAGCGCTTGCCGGACGCAGCCTGCCCGCGGTGGCGGCTTGGGGCGAGCGCGAACTAGCGGTGTGCGCGCGGTACGCAGCGGTGCATATCGACCGCCGGCTGCAGGCTAATCTCAAGTGGGCGGCGTCGATGCGATCGAGCTAAGCGGTGATCGCCTCCGAATCGTTTACTGCCGATCCAAACTTCCTCGCAATACACTGACCGACGCTTTAGGCAGCGTGAACGCTGCGCCACTTTTCACATTCAGCGATAACGTCAGCGGCGGCCCATCTGGGTCCGCATGGCTCTCAGCGCCCGCAGGATGCCAAACATATTGCGCGGCGCCAAAGATGACCTGGGTAAGCGCACCGTTAAAGTGACGAGGCGGTGAGCCGTTCGAATCAGCGAATTCGATGTGGACGTCGTGCGCGTTGGAGGGGTCTTTATTTATCAGCATGAGCGACCATTCTCCGTCGGGGCGCTTGGCGGCGTAAGCGGTAATCAGGGCGTGGCCGGCATCGTCGGTAACGTCGGCAGTTGCCGGTGACAGCCGGTGGAGGCCGGCGCCATGTTTCACCCACGCCAGGTTAATCATGCGACTGGCGAAGTATTGCGAAGTGTGTTGAGCAATGTTTAATTTTTCGTCGGCTACAAAGTTTCCGTAAGTGCTCCAACCGTGGCAACCGGGGCGCAGCGGCTCCGGCTGAATGGGCGAATGATAAAAGGCCGCGCCACCATTGGCGAGAAACGAGCCGGCATTGTCGGCAAGCCAGAGCGCGGCGAAGAGGCCGGTCATGGGCTCGGTGAGGGCCCAGGACAAATTGCTTTCGGTGATCATCAGCGGAACATTTTGGGGGACGCCATCGTCGCGCCAGACCTGCAGGATGTGGCGGACGAGCTCGGGTTCGCGATAAAGGTCGGACCAGGTGACCTGGCAGGGCGGAAAGGGATAGTGTTCGAAAGAGACGAAGGACAGATCGTTGAGACGGCCACGTTCTTTCAGGTAATCGATAAAGCGGCCCATCCAGGAAGTGCGGCCACGGGCGTCGGGCCACACCGTGATGTCTTCATTGACCCCTTCGAAAATGGGACCGCCCAGCTTCAGGCGAGGATTGAGGCGGTGCAGGGCGTCGGCCCATTGCAGGTAGAGAGCGCCGTAATCCTCGGGCATGGTTTTCTTTCCGTCGGGCTCCTCGCCGATCTCGACGTAAGAAATTGGATAACCGCGTTTCTGTAGATAAGCAAGTTCGGCCACGGAATCTTCGGGAGTGCCATAGAGCACGGAAACGGGAATCATGGCGGGGAGGCGGTGGGTGATACCGCTGGTGAAGAAGAGATCGAAGCCGGTCTGATCGCGGCGCTGATCGATGTCGGTGGCGGAGTGCCAGGGATCCATGGAGGAGACGAACGTCAGCGTCTGATTTTGCCCGGGGGCATGGACGATCAAGTCGATGAACTCTCCCCCGGAGGTGAGATTGCCGGCGTATAACTCGTTGACCGCGTAGCCGACACAATTTCGCGGATCGTCGCTGCCGTGGGTGTCGCAGGTGTTGGAGGATTGAGTCATCCAAATCCGGAGATAGCGGGTCAGTACAGGAAGGGAGGAGAGTCGCAGCAGCACGGCACCGCCGTGGCCGGCTTGCACTTCGCCGGCCGGGAAAGTGGTCCACAGGCCGCTGGTCTGCTTGTCGAGTGCTTCGCCGCCGGTCCAATACTGTACGGCGTATTTGCGGGCGTAGGGATTGGCCCAGGCGATGCGAATGGCGGTGATGTACTGCAGAGTCTCCAGATCGACGACGATCCATTGCGGATGAAGCGAGTCATCTTCCTTGGTGAATTGGCTGCTCAGATAGGGATTGCTTTTCCAGTAACTGGAGGGATCGCCGTCCGTGAGGCGGGAAAATTTACCGGTGGAATCATCGCCGCGGGTATTGCCGCGATGGGGGAGCGGATAGCCAAAAGAGGAGCGCAGAAAGTCCCCGGGCTCGGCGCTGCCGGTGAAGTAGCCGCTTTGGCGGGCGGCGTCGCTCCAGACGCCGTTGGGGTTCCAGTGCCAAGCGGCGACGGTAAGTTCGGTGTTTTGGCGATACGTAATGGGCCCCCAGCCGGCGGAGAGGGATTCGTTGACGAGGGAAGGGCTATAAACGGTGTCGAGCAAATGGTGCGGGAGAATATCCATGGAGCTGCCTAACGCCGCGTCAGGATCGAAGGGGATGGCGTGCGCGGGAGCGATATCGACCCGGACAGTTTGTGCGCCGGCAGGAAGAAGGCAAGAGACGGAGAGCAGGGAGGCCAGCGCGAGAACGGGGGCGAGAGTCAGCCAAGAATTTGCCGATCGCATGGATGTTGTACCCTGAGCCAGATGGGTTGACGGCGGGCAGTATAGCGTTTTTTTTGAAAGATAGCGGAAGGGCTGGCTGCGGTTGGCGCTTTTTGCTAAGTTCTGCAGCGCACAATGTCAAGGAGACGAGGAAGAGGCAGATGGCCACATTCAAGTTAATCGAATATCAGGAAGCCAGCGCGGAAGTTCGCGCAGTGTACGACGACATTATGGCCACGCGCAAGACGGAGTGGATCAATAATTTCTGGAAGGGAATCGCACACGATCCCGCGACGTTGAAACGGACGTGGGAAAGCATCAAGCAGATCATGGGGCCTGGCGCGCTCGATCCGCTGACCAAGGAATTGCTGTATATCGCGGTGAGCGTGACCAACAACTGTTCCTACTGCATTGCCTCGCACACGGCATCGGCCCGGAACAAGGGAATGACGGACGCGATGTTCCACGAACTGCAAGCGGTGATCGGGATGGCCAACGAAACGAACAAGCTGGTTACCGGGTACCAGGTGGAGATCGACGAGCAGTTCAAGACGCCGCTCGACAAATAATCCTTTCTTGCCTGCAAAACCTGTACAAACGGGCAGTGTGTTTCCGCTGTAGTACGCCGGTACTATAGCTGGGGCGCTGGCATCGGCTGAACAATCAAAAGGTTCGCGCATAACCCTGGAAGTTGCGGGAATCCGCCGAAAATCTCTTTTAGCAAGCGAGCAAGACATGTCCCCGACGCTCAAAGATGGGTCCACGCTTTCCACTTCTTCTTCAGAAAATACAGAGCGCCTAGCGATAGGCGCCCCCCCAAGCGGAGAAGGCGGCAGCGCGCAACCGGTCGCGCTGGAAGTACCGGTGACCGTCAATGGAGCACGAGCAGTAGAAGGCAGCCAAAAGCGCGAACCATTTTCGGAAAGCACCAACACGGTGCTAGTGCTGGTTCGTGGAGCGGTGATTCGGCTTTCGTCGCCGGTAGCGGCGGGCCAGCTGCTTTTTTTGACCAACGAAAAGACAAAAAAAGAAGTGGTCTGCACGGTGGTGAAGTCCAAGAATTACGGAAGCGCGAGTGGATATGTAGAACTGGAATTCACGGAACCGGTGCTGGGGTTTTGGGGCATGCGCTTCCCCGGCGAGCGTCATGGCGGAGCAGTTGGGGCGCCAGCAGCCAGCGCACGAAAATATGAAGTTGCCCCGGTGGCGCCGGTGGAATCGAAAGGGAGTCCCGCTTTCGAAGAGAATTTGCCGGTGGTCAGCGCGACAGTAAATGGCGCCGAAGCGGAGCAAGAGTTCAAGACGGAAATCAAAGCGGATTTACGGCCTAGCAGCAAAGCGGATTTCCTGGCGCCGTCCCAAGCGTCCAGCGACGGGCTCAAACAGGAAGCAAACCGATTGCAGGAGCAATTGTCGGCGTTGCTTTTCGCGGAGCAGAGAGATAGCGACACGAACCCGGCCAATGCGGCTTTACCAACCAGCCAAGCGGAGCCGCGGGACGCTGCTGCGAAGATTTTTGAGCCGGCTAAGGAAGAGCCGGCGGGCAAGAAATCGGTCACGGTTACGGCGCCGAAAGCGAACGAAAGCGCCTGGCCACTTGGGGCGGCAAAAACGACACCTCCGGCAGGCTCGAGCTTCGACGAGGAGGTTGTAAAGATACCATCTTGGCTGGAACCATTGGCGCGCAACGAGGGAGTTCCCGCGCCGCCGAAAGGGGAGCCGACGAGCGAATTCGTGGCGCAGGAAGATTGGCAGGGGCTGGCCGCGAGGGAACCGGCGTCTTCGTCAAAGCAACCGGAAACCGTTACAAGGAGCGTGAGCGCGCCAGCAAAGCGGCCGCCGGAACCTGCGCTATTCGGCAACACTCTCCTGGGCGAAACAGACAAAGGGGGACTTAGCCGGCCAGGCAAGAGCGGTAAGGGAGCGTGGATGGCGATTGCGGCCGTGCTGATCGCCGGAGCGGCGGCGGGCGCTTGGTATTTTCGTGACTCGATGGGCGGAGCGGTTCCCGCGGGTGAAACCTCGCAAACATCGGTTTCAGGGGCACCGGATTTGTCCGCAGGGGTGCCACAGACCAACCTGGCTTCGGAAGGGGCAAGTTCCTTGTCCGGGCCAGCGATGCCAGATATTTCTTTGCCCGAAAAGAAAAGCAGTTCCCCGAAGGCGAAAGGGGAAACGGTATCGACATTGACTGCGGCGTTGCCGGGCAAAATGCAAGCAGCGGCAATTACAGAGCGCGTGCCAAGAACCGGGTCGAGCAGCGAGTTGAGCAGACCGCCGGTAAAGTCAACGGAGATAATCGAACCGGAGAGCAAGAAAATTGTTCTTGGTGAAGTTCACCTGGCTAAGCCGAAGGTTGGGCGTCCGGCCAAGACGCAGGCCAACAGCGAGATGGCACCGACGCTGGAAGTAAGCAACGAAGTGCTTTCCGGCGACGCGAATCCCCTGAGCGGGGGCTTTGCAGACAGCGGGAAACAACCGGTGGCTCCGGCGGCAGAGGTGAAATCGGGGGGAGACGTTAAGCCGGCGCGGATGATGTCGTCGGTACCGCCCGTTTATCCCGCGCTAGCGAGGAGCCAGCACATCAGCGGCGACGTCCGGGTGGATGCGCTCATCGACGCGAGTGGCCGGGTAACCACGATGAAGGTGGTTTCCGGACCTCCGCTGCTGCACCAAGCGGCCATGGACGCGCTACGGCAGTGGAAATATCAGGCGGCGTCACTGGACGGAAAAGCGGTCCCGATGCACCTTACCGTCACCATTCAGTTCCGGTTGCAGTAAGCCAAGATATCCGCCGAGAGTCCACGACCAGCGACGCAGCCGAGGCGCCGAAAAGACATAAATTTGACAACTTGCGGTACCTCAACGGCTAGTCTACGTGCGTCTAAACTCAAATAAAGAGGCGCGAAGTGAGCGATTAGCCCGGTGGAATTACGACTGGAGCTGAAGTTAGAGGGATCTCAGAGCATGGACACACAAGCAAACACTGTGGAGGAAAGTCAGCTCAGGGGAAGCGGCACGCCAGCGCTGACGTTTCCGGGGCGCTACGCGGCGTTCCGAGCATTCCAAGCCGATTTCCAGCGCGAGGAGCTATATCACGAGGGAAAGCGCGTAAAGGTGCAGGCGAAACTGTTCCAGGGGCTGTTGCTACTGCTGAGCCGGGCCGGCGAAGTGGTCACCCGAGAGGAAGTGCGCCGTCATCTCTGGCCGGACATCTATCTGGGCAACCGGGATGCGAACGTCAATACGACGATGAACAAACTGCGGCAGGTGCTGGGGGATTCCCCGGAAGGGCCATTGTATATCGAAACGATTCCGAGGCGGGGATACTGCTTTATAGCGCGGGTGGAATTCAGCGATGTTCCGATGGCCAATGAGAGCGGAACGGAAAAGGCGGACGTAGATCCAGAAGTTGCGGAGCCCAGCGCGAAAAGAACGAAGGACCGGGTGCAGGTATTCCTCAGGATGGCGGGGCTGGTGTTTGCGGGAATGATTCTTGGCGCGCTGCTGGCATTCGTGTGGTTCTTCGAACAGGCCAAAAGCCGGCGGGCCGCGAATGGGGCGCGGGTAAACGCCCTTCTCAGCACTTTCGATTCGCAGCAAAATTTCGGCTAAAACAGCGAATTCCCACCGAGCATTCGGCTTGCGCTGGTTGTGGGTCCGCGCGGGAAAATCCAAAAACTTGCGCTGAGCTGCTTGCGAGCAGCGAGACAGGTTCGTATACTGGCGGCCCGGCCAAGTGACAGGTCAGACGGGTGGGTAGCCCGCGAACACACCTCTTTCTTGGCTCTCCGGATCGCTAACTGCGCAAGCCATCGCCAGGGCGGACTGTGAACGGACGGCGTGCGAATGGGCGCAGCCGGGCCAAAGGAGACATTTGAATGTCGCAAGGGCCTGCACCGGAAGAGATGAATGTCTACCAGAACGCGGAAGCGCGCTTCGAAGTAGCAGCGAACAAGTTGGGTCTGGAACAAGGGCTGTACCGGTATCTGAAACATCCGAGCAAGGAAATCACGCTGTATATCCCGGTGGGAATGGACAATGGGCAGCTTGAGGTATTTGTGGGTTATCGCGTGCTGCACTCGACAGTGCGCGGCCCGGGCAAGGGGGGGATTCGCTTTGCGCCAGACGTATCGATCGATGAAGTGCGAGCACTGGCAACATGGATGACCTGGAAATGCGCGGTGGTGAATATACCGTTCGGGGGGGCCAAGGGCGGAGTGATATGCGACCCGCGAAAGATGTCGCGGGGCGAGTTGGAGCGGCTGACGCGGCGGTACACGGCGGAGTTGGTGAACTGGCTGGGACCGGAGCGCGACGTGCCCGCGCCGGACGTGGGCACTGGGGAACAGATGATGGCGTGGGTGATGGACACCTACGCGATGCACGTGGGGCAGGCAACTACGGCGGTGGTTACCGGGAAGCCGATTGAATTGGGAGGATCAGCGGGGCGGCGGGAGGCGACCGGCCGCGGGGTAATGATTTGCTGCGACAAGGCGATCGCCAAGTTGGGGATGAAGCGGGAAGGAAGCCGGGTGGTAATCCAGGGTTTCGGGAACGTGGGATCGATGGCGGGACTGTTGATGCAGCGAGCGGGATACAAGATTGTAGGACTGGCGGACATCGGCGGAGGACTGTACAACGATAAAGGATTTGACATCCCCAAAGTGATGGATTGGGTCTATACGCAGAAGAAGGCGCTGCATGAGTTTCCGGACGGGGGAACCAAGATGAGCGCGCGCGATGTGCTGTTCCAGCCGTGCGAAATCGCGATTCCCGCGGCCGTTGAGAATCAAATCACGGAAAAGAATGCGAACCAGGTGCAGGCGAAGATACTGTGCGAAGGGGCGAACGGACCGACCACCTGGCAAGCGGACGCCATTATCGACGGCAAGGGGATATTCACGGTGCCGGATATTCTGGGGAATGCGGGCGGGGTTACGGTCAGCTACTTCGAATGGGTACAGGACCGCCAGGGGTTTTTCTGGCGAGAGAGCGAAGTGAACGAACGGCTGCTGGATGTTATGGAAAATGCCTTCGACGAAGTGGTACGCTACGCGGAAACGCATAAGGTGAACAATCGAATCGCCGCGTATATGCTGGCGATTGACCGGGTGGCCAAGGCGCTGAGGTTGCGCGGCATTTATGCCTAGGAATTGCTCGGTGCGAGCCACATCCCGGCGGCGCGCATCGCACGACCATTTGTCCCCGAAAGGTCCGGAGAGAATCTTCGGGCCAGGAAGGAGTCCGCATGGCTACGGACTCGCTCTTGCCGGGTAGCGCCAAGACTGAACAGCAGCACCGCCTGGATATTTGTATAGCCGGGCGGTGGATGTACGAGCAGGGCTACAACGTAGCTTGCGAAGGAAATGTGTCGGTGCGCCTGGACGAGAGGCGCATCCTGACGACGCCCACGTGCATGAACAAAGGCATGCTGGCGCCCGAAGACCTGGTGGTGACGGATTTGGAAGGGCGGCAAATGGCCGGCGAACGGAAATGTTCGTCGGAGCTGGCCATGCACCTGTTGTTCTACAACATGCGGCCGGACGTGAACGCGATTTGCCATGCGCACCCGCCGACGGCGACGGGATTTGCGGTAGCTGGGCGAGGTTTGGACCAAGCCTTGCTTCCAGAGGTTATCGTGGGACTGGGACGTATTCCGCTGGTCCGTTACGCCACGCCGGGAACGGCGGAGCTGAGCGCGGCGCTGGAACCGTACGTGCCGCATTACGATGCGTTGTTGCTGGCCAATCACGGAGCGGTCACCTGCGGACCGGATTTACTGACGGCTTATTTCCGGCTGGAAACCATCGAGCATGTCGCGAAAATCACGCTGGCCGCGGAAATGGCGGGCAGCCCTAAATTGCTGTCGAGCCGCGAAGTGGCCAAGCTGATGGCCGCGCGATCGCGTTATTTCGTGACGCCGCCGCCCGGGGGAGGCGCGGAGCTGCCGGTGACGGCAGACGGAAACGAGAGTGGCGACCCGGTGCGGCTGACGCGAGGAGAGTTAGACTCGTTGATCGACGAAGCGGTGCGGAAAGACCGAGCTCGGCGGTCCTAAACGCGGCTTGGCCCGGTGTTCGTGGCGGTCAGGGAAGTGGCTAGAACCTCCGCCTTTTTACGAGGAGGTTGATGCCGACATCGAGTGACGCAGGCGGGTCACCACCCGATCACGGCCGAGAACAACCATGGTGTCGAACAGCGGTGGGGCGACGGCTTGACCGACGATAGCGACGCGCGTGGCGTTGATGAGCAACCCGGCTTTAACCGTTTCAGCTTCGGCGAGCGCGCGCAAGGCGTGGTCGCAGGCATCGTGGCTCCAATCGGATGGCGGGATAGCGGCTAGCTTTTCCGCGAGTTTGGAGAGCAGGTCGGGGATCTTGGGATCCTTCCAAAACTTGGCCTTGGCGGCGGGATCGATCTCGAAATTGTCAGAGAAAAAGGCGCGGGACCAAGCGGCAAAATCGGGCAGCAAGCGAATGCGGGGGCGCAGGAGATCCACGGTTTTGGAAAACCACTGGTGACCAGCGCCGCCGGCCCACTCGTTTTTCCACAAATTGGCGCGCTTTAGTTCGGCTTCGACCTGGGGCAGCAAGTCTTCAATGGGCAGCTTCTGCAGATACTGGGTATTAAACCATTCCAGTTTAGGGCGATCGAAAACAGCATTGGTGCGGCTGACACCTTCCAGGGAAAATTTTTCGAGAAGTTCATTGGTGCGCAGAAACTCTGCGTCGCCACCGGGAGACCAGCCGAGAAGGGCCAGGAAATTACGGAACGCTTCGGGCAAGAAGCCCTCGGTGCGGTACATGTTGACGTCAGTGGCGCCGTGGCGCTTGGAGAGGCGGGATTTGTCGGGCCCAAGGATGAGAGGTACGTGAGCGAAGACCGGAGGTTGGGCGTCGAGAGCGCGGTATAGCAAAACCTGCTTGGGAGTGTTGGAGATGTGGTCTGCGCCGCGGATGACGTGGGTGATGCGCATATCGATGTCGTCGACGACGACGCCGAGCTGGTACATGGATTGGCCAAACTCATCGTGGGACTTGCCGGAGCGGAGCAGGACAAAGTCTTCCATTTCGTCATTGGAGAATTCGCGCTCGCCGAAAACGGCGTCGAAGAATTTGGTGGTCCCGCCGGCAGGAACGCGGAAGCGCACGGCGGGCCTGGTTCCCGGCGTCGAGGGCTTGCCGTCGCGGCAGGTGCAGCGCACGATACGGCGCGGGCCGGCGGGCTTGGGTTGGTCATCCTGGGCTTCGATCGCGTGATCGCCGCCGGCGTAGCGCTCCGCCGGGCAGTAGCAGAGGAAAGCGCTGCCGTTGGCCAGCAGCTTTCTTCCGGCCTGCTGATAGAGCGGGGTGCGCTGCGATTGATAGAAAGGGCCCTCGTCCCAATTTACCCCTAACCAGTGCAACCCATCGATAATACCTTGAACGAGTTCGGGTTTATTGCGCTCGGCGTCCGTGTCCTCGATGCGAAGGATCATGGCGCCACGCTGATGACGGGCGAAGAGCCAGTTGAAGAGGGCGGTACGTGCGCCCCCGACGTGGAGATAGCCGGTGGGAGAAGGCGCGAAACGAACGCGCACCGGGGTGGCACCATTTTTGGGCATTTCGCTCATTTGCGGGATGGCCTGAAGATACCCGTAGCTTCTCTCGTCGAAAACGCGATTGCTCAGTGTAACGAAACCCAGCCGGATGGTCCAACGAGGCACGGCCAGACCAGGAGCGTCCTCGATTCGGGGTTCGCGACGCGAAGTAGTCAAGTAGTCACCCCGGTGTAGTTACCCGCGGTCTGCTACCTCTTTGGCCACCAGTACTGCGGTACGCTTGCCCAGGCAAAAATCCATGCTCCATAATCCAATTGCTTCTATTTGCGTGTCGTTGGCGTCATTTTGCGGGAGGTGCGTGGTGTGCGCGCCGTCCATGCGTATGTGTATATGTTGAGCGATGAAGGCAGCGGGAAGCTTGCCACGGTTGAGGCAGGCGGTCCGCCGGTTTTGCGGAGAATCGACGCGTCTTGGTCTACAACAATTTCATAGCGCTGGCCCTGTTAGCGGCAACCTCGCTGGTAGCAGGGTTCTTTGCGTACATCTATAGCCTGAAGAGGCAAATGTACCTACTGCTGTGGACGGCGGGATGGACTCTCTTCGCGTTGCATTACCTTGGTGCCGCGCTGGGGCAGTGGGTTCCGGGTACTCCGCTGCAGACGGCGCTAGACCGGTGGTTATACGCGGTGGCGGCCGTTTTCTTTTTCCTGGGGGCGCAGCTTTATGGGCAGCGCAAACCATGGAAATTGGCAGCGGGGGTGGCCGCGGTGGTTCTGGGCGGATGGGCGGTGGCCAACGCGCTGCTTTTTTTCCGTGTGACCGTGGTGGTTCCCGCGGCGCTATTGTTTGGAGCGGTGGCGGTGATCTTCTGGCAAGAGAGCAAGCGGCAAGAAACGCTGGTGGACCGGCTGCTAGGTCTGTCCTTCATGGCCTGGTGCGTGTTACAGCTGGCGGTGTTCTTCTTCTTGCGCAGCGCCCCGGTGGAAGTAGGCATTGACAGCCCGATATCGGCGGTGCCTTCCGCGTTCGTAGCCATGTTGATGGTGATGGCGTCGTACGAGGAGGAGAAACGCCGCATCGAGCGCAACATGCTGGCGCTGTCGAACCTGAACCTGGCGACATCGAGTTTTGTGGGCGGAGAGATTCAGCGGATGCTGGCACAGGCGCTGGACCGGGTGCTGGGGGTAGTACGACTTCCGGCCGGGGCGCTGTTTCTGCATCACGGCGATCCGCATGGGCCGACGTCGGTGGTGGCGGCGGGGTTGAGCGATGATTTCTGCCGCGTGGCCCAGAATGAAGGACTGGACGATTACCTGGTGGGACTGGTATCGCGGCTCGGGGGGTTGCTGGGCTTTCGCGATTTGCGAAATGCGGAGTCTGTGGCGGCGTTGGAACGCGAAGAGCCGATTCGAAGATTCCGGCAACTAGCCATGTCGCAAGGGCTGCGCAGCGTGGTAGCGATCAGCCTGCAAGCGAAAGAGCAGGCCTTCGGGGTGCTCCTGCTGGGTACGCCAGACAGCCGAAGATTTGCGCCCGCGGAATACCGGTTGCTGCTGGCGTTAGGGCATCAGATCGGCATGGCAGTGGAAAACAGTTACCTGGTGCAGCAGACCTCGCGGCGATCCGAAGAACTGCACGTGCTGAATGAGATTGGCCGGGCATTGAGTTCGACGCTGAATAAAGAGGATTTGCTCAGTAAAATCTGGGAGGAATTGCGGCGGCTGTTCGATGTGGAGAATTTTTATATCGCTGAGCTCGACCCGATTCGCGATGAGATGCGTTTTCACGTGGAAATTATCGGAGGAAAGCGCATGCCGCGGCGTACGCGCGCGGCCAGCAACCACTTGACGGAGTACGTGATACGAACACGGCAGCCGGTGCTGATCCGCGGCAATTACGTGGAGGAAGTGAACAAGCTGGGAGTGAAACCGCTACGCGAGGGCGGCTGCTTCTGCTGCGTTCCCTTGGTGGCATACGACCACGCGATCGGGGCGATGGCGGTTTTCTCGGACCATGAACACGTGTTCGATGAAGGGCACCTGGAGTTGCTGCGCGTGCTGGCCAGCGAAGCGAGCATTGCCATCGAGAACGCGAGGTTGTTCCAGGAAGAGCGGACCAAGGCGCGGCATTTGTCATTGCTTAATACCATTTCGCGGAACGCTATTGCCACGCTAAATCCGGACGAAATGCTGGCGAAGATTACGGAGCAGCTGGAGGCCGGGCTCACCTACGATCACATTGGCATAGGCCAACTGGAATACTCGACGCGGGAAATCGTGATTCAGGCGGAAGCCGGTAAGCGACGAGGCGTTTTGGGGCAGCGAATACCCCTCGGAACCGGGCTCATCGGCCAGGTGGCGCGCAATGGGCAGTTGGCGGCGTATAACGCGAGCATTCCCGCCGATACCGGGGCCCGGCCGCTGCTGCCGGACAGCCTGGCGGCCATCGCGCTGCCGGTATTTTACGCGGAGCAACTACACGGGATTTTGTACGTGGAGTCATCGCAGCCAGCGGACTTTTCCGAAGAAGAAGTGTTGCTGTTACGAACGTTGGCGGACTTGATTGCCGGCGCGCTGCACAACGCGCTGTCTTTCCAGAAGGCGCAGGAACAAGCCATCACCGACGGGCTTACGGGGGTCAAGACGCATCGCTTCTTCATGGAAGCGTTGTCGGCGGAATGGAAGAGGTCGACGCGCGCCGGGCGGGCCTTCGCACTGGTGCTGATGGACCTGGATCGATTCAAGTTCGTAAACGATTTCTACGGGCATTTGGAAGGCGACCTGGTGCTGCAGCGGGTGGGCCACATCCTGGAGACGAATTGCCGGCGCTCGGACGTGGTCGCGCGCTACGGCGGCGATGAGTTTGTAATCTTGATGCCGGAAACGAATATGGAGCATGCGCGGCAGCTGGCTTCCAAGCTGCGCGGGTGGGTGTCCGCGGACCCGTTGCTGCGGGAAAAGAATATCAGCGCGAGCTTCGGTATCGCGTGTTACCCGCTGCACGGATCTTCACCGCAGGAATTGATTCAGGTCGCGGACGCCTCGATGTATTTGTCGAAACACCAGGGCGGCAACGCGGTATCGACCGCGGATCATTTCGATCCGAACGAAGCGAAAAAATGGAAGCGGGACGTGCTGGAAGCGTATCTGGGCGTCACCCTGAAGCGGTTGTTTGCCACCGGCCCGGAGGCATTTGAGGAGATCTATTCGAGGCTGAAGCAATTTACGGAATCACTGGCGGCCACGGAAGGAGCGAGCGGCGCCGGCAACGAAGCAGGTGCGACGCAGGGGCCGCAAGCGCTGCCGCAGGCAGTGCTGGACACCGTGACGTCGCTGGCATTTGCGATTGACGCGAAAGATCACTACACGCAAGGGCACTCGCAGAAGGTATCCGCTTACGCGGCGCTGATTGGCGAGGCCATGGGACTGAGCGATCTGGAGGTCGAGGAGATACGCCTGGGAGGTGTGCTGCACGACATCGGAAAGGTGGCGATCCCGGAAAATATCCTGAACAAGAATGGGCCGCTGAATCCCGAAGAATGGGACACCATGAAATCGCACGTGGCGTTTGGCGCAAAAATACTGGAGCCCTTGACACCGCTGACCCGGGTCAGAGAGATGGTGCTGCACCACCACGAATTTTTTGACGGTTCGGGATACCCGCACGCGCTAGCGGGAGAGAATATTCCGCTGGGGTCGCGGATCATTGCGGTAGCGGACGCGTACGATACGATAACGAGCGATCGCACCTACAAGAAGGCGCGCGCGGCCGGGGAAGCGCTGGCCGAACTGGAGCGCTGTGCGAATGCGCAGTTTGACGCGCAAATCGTGGCGGCGTTTGTGCGCACGATGAAGGCGATGCCCAATCCCATCATAGAAGTGGTGTCAGCCACGAGAGGCGCGTAAGTACCTCCGGGTGGAGAACGCTTAGCTACTGCCGGGGCAGGCGCGAGCCACGGTGCTCGGCAATTGCCGAGAAGCGTAGTGGCGCAGGTCATGCAAGAGTTCGCGCAGGCGCTTGCGAGCTTTGTGCAACTGCGATTTGGAATTGCCCACCGAACAACCGAGCATGCTGGCAATTTCGTTGTGCTCGTACCCATGAACATCGTGAAGAAGAAACATGGATTTGTAGCCTTGGGGCAATTGCTCGACGACAGTGTGCAGATTTACCCGGTCGAAGACACCGGTCAGGCGCAGGTCAGCGATGCCGATCTCGAACGTGGAGCGCTCTTTTTCATCGCCGGTCCGGTTGACTTCCTCCAGAGAAATGGGGACTGGCCGTTTCTTGCGGAAGCGCATGAGAACGATGTTGGCGGTGAGGCGATGCAACCACGAGGAGAATGCCGATTCACCGCGAAAGGTGTGAATTTTCCGGAACAGCTGCAGGAAGGCTTCCTGGGTTAAATCTTCAGCATCGGCGGAGTCGCCGGTCATGCGCAGGCAAAGGGCATAGACGCGGCGGCTGTGCAACCGATAGATGGTTTCAAATGCGGCGGCGTCGCCCTGCTGCGCCAGGCGAATCGCTTGCTGAAGGGAAGCGTCATCCGGTTTCAGAGGTTTGCCCCCCTGGGATGGGGCGGTCGCCAGTTGGGGAGAGAGATATCGGCGCGAACGTATTTTTCTGGCGTGTGGCATGTGGTGCGGTCTGGCACGGCTCCTGGATGGATGCGTGGCGCTGTTCATAGAATCATCGCTATTTTGGGGAGATTTAGAGGGGGCCTTGTCATCGGGGCGTCAAATGGATGTCACGAATTTGGGTATCGAGCAGGCAGTGGGTAGCGCAAGACATCGCCATTCGTGTGATGACCAATGAATGGAGAGTTGTTTGCTATCCTGTTGGGCCATAGCAGGGGGCTAGGTATGCAGACGTGCTCGGTACAATGGATTGGAGAACAAACATTTTTGGCCACGAGTCCTTCGGGGCATGCCATCGCAACGGATTCAGACCGCGAATCCAACAAGGCGCCGGGACCGATGGAGTTGGTGCTGATGGCGCTGGGAGCTTGCACAGCCACCGATGTGGTCTCGGTGCTGAAGAAGAAAAGGCAAAAGCTGGAATCGCTGCAAGTGATTTGCTCCGGAGAGCGCGCCGCGCAGCCGCCTGCGGTGTGGACCAAGCTGGAGATTGTGTATCGGCTGCGCGGGGAATTGGAAGATGGAGCGGTGAAGCATGCCATCGAGCTGAGCGAAGAGAAATATTGTTCAGTGGCGGCGATGTTGAGGAAGACAGCCACGGTCAGCTGGCGGTATGAGATCTTGCGCGAAAAGGCGTAGAGGCTGGTAAGAGCAGGGGCAGTGGGTCCATCGGGCCATTGCCGCAGGATGCCGCCAAGAAGGGCTGTGCTACCCTTTGAGAACTTAAGGAGAATCATGTCCCATCGTATTGCCGCGAAAATTACCGGCGTGGCCGGTTATGTGCCGCCAAAGGTGCTCACCAACGCCGATCTTGAAAAGATGGTGGAGACCAACGACGAATGGATACGCTCACGCACGGGGATTCGCGAACGGCACATTGCCGAAGATGGGACCGCCAGCTCAGATCTGGCGACGGAAGCGGCGAAAGCGCTGCTGGCTAAAACCAATACCGATCCCTCAGAAATCGACTTGATCATCGTAGCTACCGTAACGCCCGACATGTTTTTTCCGGCCTCGGCGTGTCTGGTGCAGAACCGCCTGGGAGCTAAGCGGGCCTGGGGATTCGACTTATCTGCGGCTTGTTCCGGCTTCGCCTATGCGCTGACCGTGGGCGCCCAGTTTGTGGGCTCTGGAGCGCACCGGAAAGCGGTCGTGATCGGCAGCGATGTAATGAGTTCGATTTTGGATTATAACGATCGGGCGACCTGCGTATTGTTCGGGGACGGCGCGGGGGCAGTGCTGGTGGAACCGGCCAAGGATGGAGAGGGCGTTCTGGATTTTTCGCATGATGTGGATGGCTCGGGTGGCCAGTATTTGTATATGCCCGGCGGCGGGTCGCTGCATCCTTCGACGCATGAAACGATCGACAAGAATATGCACGTGGTGCATCAGGAAGGCTCGCAGGTTTTCAAGTATGCGGTGCGGCGCATGGCGGAACTGGCCGCATGCCTCCTGGAGCGCAACGGATTTACCAGCGACGATCTGGCGCTGGTGGTGCCGCACCAGGCGAATCTGCGGATTATTCGCGCGATGCAGGAGCGCCTGGGAGTAGACGATTCCAAGGTGATGGTGAATATCGACAAGTACGGAAACACCACTGGGGGAACCATTCCGCTGGGTCTGCGTGATGCCGTGGAGCAGGGGCGTCTGAAAAAAGGGGATTTGGTGCTGCTGGCGGCGGTTGGCGCGGGCTACACCACCGGCGGGCTTTTATTGCGCTGGGCGTATTAGGCCACTACTGGCTCTCCACGTTGGACTGAACTGCGCCCTGTTTCAGGGCGTACGCCACGAAACCTTCCGGAGCGTTTTTGACGCCAAGAATATTAGCGCCTTTGAGATCGCGAATATCTCGCCACTGTACATTGGACAGATTGGCATTGCGCAAATCGGCGGTCGTTAGATTCGATCGAGAGATGTCGGCGCCGCTCAGGTCGGCTCCGGAAAGATCGGCATCCCCGAGGTCGGCGTTCGCGAAATTAACATTACGCAGGAGCGCGTCGCGGGCATTGGCCGAACGAAGATCGGCGTAAGACAAATCGGCAGAACTCCAGTCGCTGTCGCGCAGGTCGGCTGCGGAGAGATTGGCGCGCGACAAACGCGCGTGCGGCAAATGAATTCCTTGCAGGAAGGCGCCGGAAGCATCCACGCCGACCAGCGGAACGCCATCGGCGTTGAGTTCCTGCAAAGCGTCGATGCGGCCGCCGTTGCCGCCCTTTCCCTGGGCGGTGTTGATGACCTGCCAAGCCTGATAGTGTTTCTGTTTAAGGCGATCGCCCGACTCGGCGAAGTAGAAGAGAACCGCGATGAGCACACCGAAGCTGCTGAGATATTCGAGCACTTCGAGAAAAGACCAATTGCTCAGAACATAGGCAATCCATTCACAAAACCATTCAAAGGCCCATAGGGGGCGTGTCCATCCGCGCTTCAATCCCTGGCGACGGACGCTCCAGGGTTCCGGGCGCTTCCTGTGGACCCGTACTTGCATGTCAGACGCCTGTCTCCCGGTCATGATTCTATCCGAAGGGTCTATGGGCGCGCCGAAGGAGATTAGTCCGATGCCGGAGCGCCGCCGCGATTTTGATCTCTCAGCTGGCGTGAACCGGAAAGGAATTCCTCCAGAAGAAGGGTGGCGAGGCGAGCGGGGTTGTGGCGGATAACGCCATGCTCCTCGAGAAGATTATCGAGAATGACGCGATAGCCGAGCTTTTGGAGATCGGGAATATCGATCGCGACGGGTTCGGCGCCCTGTGCGCTGTAACGCCTGGCAACCGCGGGGGAGACTGGCCGGCGATTGGCCACCACCCAGTCGATAACACGCCGGGGCGTGTGATGCTGGATGGCGCGTAGATGATCGGCCAGGGCATAGCCGGAGGTTTCGCCGGGCTGGGTCATGAGATTAGCGATGTAGACGCGCGGGGAGGAGGACTTGGCAATAGCCTTGGCAATTTCCGGGATGAGCAAATTCGGAAGAATACTGGTGTAGAGCGAGCCGGGACCGAGCAGGATGAGGTCGGCGTCTTGAATAGCCTCAAGCGCCTTGGGCAGCGGGCGAACGGTGCGCGGGAGGAGAGCAAGCTTCTTGATCGGCTTGTGGCTGGCCGTAATGCGCGTTTCACCGTGAACCTTGTGGCCGCCTTCGAGAGTGGCGACCAGGGAGACGTTGGAGACGGTCGACGGAAATATGCGCCCGCGGATGGCGAGAACTTTGCTGCTGACGCGCACGGCCTCGGCGAAATCTCCGGTCACATGGGTAAGCGCGGCGAGGAAGAGGTTGCCGAAATTGTGTCCGACCAGGCCGCGACCGGCGTGAAAGCGATATTGAAAAAGGCGGCCGAGCAAAGCTTCGTCCTGCGATAGGGCCACCATGCAATTGCGGATATCGCCCGGGGGAAGGATGCGATTTTCGCGCCGAAGGCGGCCGGAGCTGCCGCCATCGTCGGTAACAGTAACAATCGCGGTGAGATCGCTGATGGGGTGGCGCACGTCGGCGGAATCGTCGCGGCGCCGTGCCACGTACTCCTTCAAGCCGCGTAGAAGAGTGGAGAGACCGGTGCCGCCGCCCAGGGCGACAACGTTCAAGCCGCGAGAGTGATGCTTCGAATTGGAAATGTTTTTCTTCACGACGGCATTTCGAGCATTAGGAAAAGGGTTCCGCACAGAAGCGGAAAAGTTACGGAGCTGCGAGTTTACACCGGAAAAATACGTCGTGATGAATCAGCCGGCAGTGCCGTCCTTCTCAGGATAAAGCAGTTCGGTGAAGCGCGGGTCTTCCTGAAGAAAAGCGAAGTCCTCGTCGTTGCGCGCGTGATAGCGATTTTCGGGGCGTAAGTCGATGGCGACTTTGAGGTTCTTCAACGCAGAATCGGCTTCGCCGGTCAGACAATCCAGAGCGGCCAGGGCGTAATGAATGTAATCGGCCTTGGGAGCTGCTTTGCGTGCTTTGTCCAGGCTTTCACGCGCGTCGTCCCAACGTCCCACGTTCATCATGGCCACGCCGCGCTGATAGTGCTCGTCGGCGGTGCGCGGATTCTGTTCGGTGGACGGCTTCATGCGCTGCTCGGCGATTTTGATATGCATGCGCGCGCGGTCGGACAGTTCCTTGCTGGGGCCCTCCAGAACCTTCTCGAGTTCCTGCTTAGCCCGGGAGAATTTCTGCTGATGGAAGAGGGCCAGGGCCTCGTCATACAGCTTGAGCTGGGCCTGGACGCGAGGATCGACCAATTCGACGCCGCCGCGTTGGGGTGGGTGCGCCGGAGGTAAGTTCTTTTTTTTCATCACCTTACCAGGTGAGTCGCTGGCTCGTTTGGCCCGCCCGGACGAACCGGAGGAGGGCCTGTGCGCTTTTGCCATGGCGCGAATGTAGCAGAGCAGGTTTCGCACGTCAACGAGCGGGGAAATGGTTGCAAGATAACGGTAACGTCACGGACGGGCACCTCGGCGTGCAAAACGCTAGGCAGCGGAGAGACACTTCACGGAAAATAGATGACGGTAGGAAACACACGACAGCTCCGTTCGGGGTATGCTGGCTTGCCTTTGGCGCGTGTGCTATAAGTTCCTGACCAAAGTTCGGACCAACGACCAGTGCCTTTCATCAATTTTCCTGCGCGCGAAATTAACTGCAAGCTGGTGTACTACGGTCCAGGTCTGGGCGGAAAGACCGCCAACCTGCAGTGGATCTACGACCACACCGGGCAAAATCAGAAGGGCAAGATGGTTTCGCTGGCGACGGAAACGGACCGTACGCTTTTTTTTGATTTTCTGCCCCTGGATTTGGGAACGGTGCGTGGGTTCAAGACCCGCTTTCATCTCTATACGGTGCCGGGGCAGGTCTTCTATGAAGCCAGCCGTAAACTGATTCTAAAGGGCGCGGACGGCGTGATCTTTGTGGCCGATTCGCAGGAAGAACGGCTGGACGCCAATTTCGAGACCATGGAGAACCTTCAAGAGCATTTGAAAGAACACAACCTGAAGTTCGAGTCCATTCCGTATGTGCTGCAGTTGAATAAGCGGGATCTGCCGAACGCGATGGCGGTATCGGACTTAACCAAGCAATTGCAGAAAAAAGGCGAGCCGGTGCTGGAAGCGGTGGCAGTAACGGGACAAGGTGTGTTCGAGACGTTGCGGGAAGTAGCCAAGCTGGTATTGGCGGAATTGAAGAAGAGCGGGTAGCAATCAGAAGTTTCCGCTCATCGCAGTTGCGGATCGTTCAAACTTAGTATTGAGCCGGAACTAAACCGCGACGTGGACGACCACTGGCAAAAATTCCCCTAGAAAATCGCGCGTTGGTTTGAGCGCCAATTGCGCACCGCATTGGAGAGGGCTTGATTCGCAGAGCGAATGACCTTCACGCTTTCCGCGGTTGCGTCCTTGCTTACCCAGACCTGGGCATAGTGGCTATCACCAGAGAGGGGAAGCCCGGAAATTCGAGTGAACTCGCTAAATGAAGCTGGCCGTAGCGTCGGCCTCGGACTCGTACGTCGGAATGGCTTCCACCAGGCGGGTGACGGTCAGAGCGTCGCGGACGCGTCCAGTGCCGCAAACCAAATGCACGGCGCCGCCTTCGCGCGCCAGTTGAATGGAAATGCGCACCAGGGAGGAGATGCCGGAGCTGTCTATCTGCGGAACACCGTTGAGATTGATCACCACTTTCCGCCCGCCGCGTTGAACTATGGCTTGCAGCGCTTCGTTAAGCTGCTCGGCAGGTTCGCCGATGGTTAACCTGCCCCGGACCTCAAGCAGTTGAATGCCGCCTTCTTCGCGGAGAGAAATTTCCATGGGTAGGTGCTCAGTCATCAGGGATCTCGTAGGGCAGATACTAGCCTGGAATTCAATCCGGACGTTGGGATTATACGGCCGCGGAGCAGATTTGAATAATGTCCGTATCAAAAATTTGAATTGGGGGCATGAAAATTTCTAACAGGGCGTTACCGATGCGCGGCGCGTATAATTCGGCGGGTCGAGGTGTGTTGTCCCAGGTTTCAAACCTGACGACGGCCAGGAAACGGCGAAGCGGCAGCCAACGGTTATCTCAAACGCAGCGGAGCGGAAAAAGATATGAGGCGCATGGTGTGGAAGTGTTTTCTGCTTTTTGCCATGGTGCACGCGGAATTACCGCTACACGCGCGGCAAACTCCCGCCGCAGCTCCCCCCTCGCAAAGTTCGACGGCAACGACCCCAACTCCTAACGCGACAAACGACAAATTGGTGCAGATGGATCAGCGCGTGTCCGCGGCGCAATCCTCCGCGGACAACGCATGGATGCTGGTGAGCGCGGCGCTGGTGCTGATGATGACCGGACCAGGTCTGGCGCTGTTTTACGGCGGGTTGGTCCGGCGCAAGAACACGCTGGCCATCATGATGCAAAGTTTCATGCTGATGGCGGTGATCACCGTCATGTGGGCGCTGGTGGGTTACAGTCTGTGTTTTGGCGGAAGCGGGCCGGTAATCGGCGGCTTTGAGCATGCGTTCCTGCGAGGCGTGGGCGCGGAGCCCAACGCCGATTATGCCGGAACAATTCCGCAGATGACCTTCATGGTTTATCAATTGATGTTCGCCATCATCACTCCCGCGCTGATCACCGGAGCGACAGCGGAGCGCATGAAGTTCAGCGGAACGGTACTGTTTATGGTGTCATGGTTTTTGGTGGTGTACGCGCCACTGGCGCACATGGTGTGGGGCAAGGGCGGGATGCTCAACGCGGCGCTAGGGGGCCGATTTCCGACGCTCGATTTTGCCGGCGGGACGGTAGTGCACATAAGCTCCGGCGTTTCCGCGCTGGTTTGCGCATTATACCTGGGCAAGCGCACCGGATTCCCGAGGCAGCCGATGCCCCCGCACAGCCTGGTGCTGAGCTTTATCGGGGCTTGCTTGCTGTGGGTAGGATGGTTCGGATTCAATGCGGGCAGCGCGCTGGCATCGAACTCGCTGGCGACAAGCGCTTTTGTGGCCACGCATTTTGCGGCGGCGGCTGCTGCCTTGAGTTGGAGCGCGGCGGAATGGATCAAGAACGGAAGAGCAAGCGCGCTGGGCGCCATTTCGGGTGCAGTGGCTGGGTTGGTGGCCATCACGCCAGCGGCAGGATTTGTGGCGCCCATGCCGGCGCTGGTGATCGGTTTTGTGGCCGGGGCGTTCTGCTACTGGATGGTGACGCGCGTAAAAGCAATCTTCGGGTATGATGACGCGCTTGACGCTTTCGGCGTGCATGGTGCGGGAGGAACCATCGGTGCTTTACTCACCGGTGTGTTCGCTTCGCAGGCAGTAAATCCGATTTTCGGCGCGGGCAAAGCGGTGGGTGGCAGCGACGGGCACTGGGGACAAATCGGCAACCAGCTTGTGGGTGTGCTGATCGCGTGGGGGTTGGCATTGGTCGGAACGCTGGTACTCCTGAAAATTGTGGACCTGATTACCGGGCTGCGGGTAACGGAAGATCAGGAGATAGAAGGCTTGGACATTACGCAGCATGGCGAAGAAGCTTACAACCTGGAGTCTTGAGGGACGGAGAACGCGTCTGGTGAGCGGGGAGAGCAAAACTTTCCATGATGAAACTTGAGGCGATCATTCAACCTTCGCGATTTGAATCGGTCAAGGACGCGCTGCGCGAAGTGGGCATAGAAGGGATGACGGTCACGGAAGTACGCGGACACGGCCGGCAAAAGGGTCACACCGAGGTTTACCGCGGCCGCGAGTACACCGTGGACCTGCTTCCGAAGCTGAAACTGGAGATGGTGCTGCCGGACAAGCTGGTGAACACCGTTGTGGACACGATTTTAAAGACGGCCAAGACAGGAAAGATTGGCGACGGTAAGATATTCCTATCGCGGGTTGAAGAAGCCATCCGGATTCGCAACGAAGAGCGCGGCGAAAGCGCGCTCTAGGGCCACGTGACGACCGCGCCCCGCCCCGGTCTCCATCCGGAAAGCCAACCTGATCGAAACATGCAAGGATCCCTGACTCCCCTGTCGGTCCTCGGCCCGCAAGCCGATGACGAGCGACGCCGTATCCGCGAACAATTCGATGCGGGTGTCGGTGCGCGCGAGACCCTGCGCGCGCTGTGCAATCTTGCGGACAACAATATCCGTCAAATCTTCGGGGAAGTGCTGCGGGTGCACAATGCGCCGGCTTCGGGATTGTGCCTGCTGGCCCTGGGCGGCTATGGCCGCAGGATGCTGTTTCCGTATTCCGACCTCGATATTCTTTTTCTTTTCGGCAACGACAAAGCCGAAGAGGAATTCCGTCCGCTCATCGCGGATTTTGCGCGCACGCTCTGGGATTTGGGTTTTCGAGTCAGCTCTGCGGGGCGCACCGCGGAAGAGTGCCGGCGCATCGAGGAAGACAACGCCGAGTTTCATCTGGCTCTGCTGGACCGCAGATTCCTGGCGGGCGAAAAAGAACTGTTCGAAAAACTGGACAAGCGCATTCTGCCCTCTTCGGAAAAGTCCGCGCGGCCGTTTCTGCTGATGCAACTCCATAAACTGACTAAGGAACGGCTGGCCCGCTATGGAAACACTATTTTTCATCTCGAGCCGAACGTCAAGGATGCGCCGGGCGGACTGCGCGATTACCAGGCCGCGGTATGGCTGCGCCAAATCGCCGGAGATAAGCGAGAACTGCTGGGCAGCAGCGCGGTGGAAGAAGACCTGGCCTCTGGCGCGGTCGAATTTCTCAGCGCCATTCGTTGCTTTCTGCATTACGGCAACGGGCGCAACGACAATACGTTGACGTATGAGCTGCAAGCCGGCGCGGCGGAGCGCTCCCTTGGCGTTACCGATGGAACGTCGCGAGACGCCGCGGAATGGATGCGGCTGTACTTCCGGCATGCGCGTACATTAAACCGCCAATTGCTTCGCTATTTGGAGCAGAAAGTTTCCGAACCGCAAAGCCTGCGGCAGCGGCTCTTCCACGCGGCCCGAGCAGCGAAGTCCGTGCCTGGCAACGGAAAGCCTTTTGCGGCAAGGGAGGGACGCTTTGAGTTGCTGGACGCCAAGGAAATCAGCGATCGCGCGATATTGTTTTCCCTGTTCTCCGAAGCTGCGCGGGTGGGCATTCCTCTAAGCCGGCGGGCCGAGCGAAGCATTGCCTACATCATGAAACATCCGGAACTACCGGTAAAGAATGCGCAGGTCACCTGGGGAACGCTGCGGGACATTCTCGGCGCAGATTATCCCGGGGTGGCTTTGCGTCCGCTACAGCGCCTGGGATTACTGGTGGAAATCCTGCCGGAATTCGCGCGAATCGATTCGCTGGTCGTCCGCGATTTCTACCACCGCTATACCGTGGACGAGCATACCCTGCGCACCATCGAGCATTTGCAGGAATTGACCGAGTCCACGGATTCGCGCGGCGCGCACTTCAAGGAATTGTGGAAGACCGCTGAGCGCCGTGATTTGTTGATCCTGGCGCTTCTCCTGCACGACGTCGGCAAAGGTATGGCGGGCGAAAACCATGTAACCGGGAGCCTGGAAGCGCTGGAAAGCGCCGCGGCGCGTCTGCCGCTTTCGGAAGAGGAGCGGGAAGAAGTATCTTTTTTGATTGAACGCCATTTGGACATGTCCGCTACGGTGCAGCGCCGGGATATTTTCGACCCCGCCACGGTTTCCGGTTTCGCTGCCACAGTTGGAAATCAAGAACGGTTACAAAGGCTCTGCCTGCTGACTTACGCGGACATCCATGCGGTGAATCCGGAAGCGCTCACGCCCTGGAAAGCGGAGATGCTTTGGCAGCTCTATGTAGCGACTTCCAACCATTTCAGCCGCAGCCTGGACACCGATCGCCTGCACGCCCACGACGAAGTATCGCTTTTGGAACAGGTGCGCGCCCAAGTCGCTGACGCCGGCACCGAAGAGATTGAAAGGTTTCTCGACGGCTTTCCGCGGCGCTATCTGGCTGTGCATTCCGCGGCGGAGATCGCCTCACACTTCGCGTTGTATCAAAAACTCGCCGCACAGCCGGTTCAGACCGATCTGCGCATACGCCAACATGCCTTTTCGTTGACGTTGCTAACCGCCGATCGTCCGGCATTATTCGCCACGATTTCCGGGGTGCTGGCCGGTTGGGGAATGAATATCATCAAGGCCGATGCCTTTGCGAACGCGGCAGGAAATGTTCTGGACACGTTTCATTTCTCGGATTTGCACCGCACCCTTGAACTGAATCCTAGCGAGACGGACCGCTTCCTCAAGAGCCTTCAGGATGTAGTCAACGGGCAGGCCCCTCTCGAGCCGCTGTTGAGCGGCCGGGAGAGCGCAAGCCGCGCTCGGCCGCCAAAGGTGTCGATCGAAACGCGCATGGGATTTGACGACAACTCTTCGGAGCACAGCACGCTGTTAGAAATCGTGGCGCAAGACCGGCCGGGTTTGTTGTATGAGATAGGCTCAACGCTGGCGCGGTTGGGGTGCAACATAGAAGTTGCGCTGATCGATACGGAAGGCCAAAAGGCCATCGACGTCTTCTATCTAACCGAGCTCGGCAAGAAGTTAAGTCCAGAAAAGCAGAAATCACTTCGCGAATCCTTGCAGGGCGCGCTGGGGTAATGCAGTTATTTTATGCTGGGGCGGTGTAGTGCTTGCGGATGGCGTCCAGAATCTGCGCGCGACTTTGTGCCGGCGCCAACTGGGCATCCTTTTCGAATTTGGCGACTTCGTCGGCAATGGCGGCGTCCTTGACGGCATCGCGCAGCCATCGCGAGTAATCGGCTTGACGCAAGTGGTGAGCCCACGTCTCTTCGTCAACGCCTTCGGCCATCTGTGCGAACATTTTCATGTTCTGGGCGCGGAGGTTAAGCTTGCCGTTCGCGCCGCGGAAATAAAAGCTTTTGTCCTCCCCCAGTTCGCCGGATTCGTATTTGCGGCGATGGCGGCGCAGTTCCGCTTTCGCGGGCTCCACTTTCACTTTGATCGGTTGCTGCGTTTCGCAGAACCACCAGGCGATCACTTCGCCGGCTTCCTTCGGCGCGTCCGGAAGGGATTGCGGCTGTAGGGCTTTGCCAGCGCCAGCGGCAAACTGGGCGATCACGCTGGAGGGATCGGAGCCGATAGCGATCAGGCCATTCGCGGAACTCAGGATCGCGCGGGCTACCTGATCCGGATGCACGGTGACCAGCGCAAACGTGGAGAGCTCCTTGGGAATGGTCAAGCTGGCGGAGTCCAGCGTAGCTGGCAACAAGTGATGCGCTTCATCGATGATGATCCAATGCGGCCGTCCGGTGGCTGCGCGCAACTCCTGCACTCTCGATAGCAGGCTTAAAAATAGCGTGGGACGGTCGGCCAGCGGCACGCCCAACAGGTTGATGCTCAGCGAATGCTCGACCGTGTTCAGCACCTCCAGGACCTCGGAAGCACCAGGCACGCGCTGCGGGCCGCCCAATGTCACAAAGCGCTCGAACTCGTCGTAGTCGCCTTCGGGATCGAAAAGGCATACCTGGTATTTTTTTTCGGTCAGCCGCTCGACGATAGCGGCGACCGTTGTGGACTTTCCTCCGCCCGACGGACCCGCGATGGCCAGTCGCGGCCCATACGGCTCCAGGCAGAATGCTTCGCCATTCTGCGCCTGCCCCAGCAAGATCCGGTGACGCTGCAGGCGCGACGCCAGGTTTGCCAGATCATCCGTAAGCAATTGATCGATAAGTTCTTCGACTCCGGCGCCATGCGAAGCGGAGGTCACCAGGTCGGCGCGCTCCTTGAGGGTAGGCAGGGCGTTGGCGACTGCCACGCCGCACTCGCACATGCCGAGAAATACGTGATCGTTCTCCGCGTCGCCCACCCCAACGCTATTGTGTGGAGAGAGGCGCAACTCACTGAGCGCCACCTGCAGGCCGCTGGCTTTGTTCACGCCGGAAGGCAGGACCATCACCGCGTCTTTGTTAAAGATGACCTGCAGTTCTAATCCTTGCTCGCGGATAACTTCCAGGACCACGGATTCCTGCGGATGCCAGGTGGCCACGATGGATTGTCCGATCGCGAGCGGGTGCACGCCGCGGCGGCGCAATTCCTCGACGAACTCAGGGGGCGGCGGGTCGGCCAGCAACTTGCAATCCTGGCTGGCGGGACGGAACAATACGGCGCCATTTTCGGCCACGATGCGATCGAAAAGTGCGTACTCGGGGAAAACTTCCTGTAGTTCGGCAAGCTGCCGCCCGGTCGCTAGAATTATCTTCCGGCCCGAAGCGCGCACCCGCTTGAGAGCTTCCACGGTGGTCGGCGTGCACCGGCCATCGTGTGCGATGGTGCCGTCGTAATCACAAATGAGACAAAAGTAGCGCATGCGTGGCTCTACGGTAGATGCTTCGCCACGCGAATTAGTACGCAGGCGGGGAAGATTCTCTCAATGTGATTGCGCCGCGGGTTATGGCTTTGCGGGCACAGGGGCAGTTTGCGCGGGCGCCGGTGGCGCTTTTTGAGTTCCGAAATCAACTTTGGGCACTTGCCGTGCACCCTCGTCAGCTTTGAAATATGCGTCATTTCTCGAAAAGCCGCTCATGCCGGCCACCAGATTGTTGGGGAACAGCGAGAGATACGTATTGTAGTCCTGTAAGGTTTGGTTGTAGCGGCGCCGTTCGACGGCGATGCGGTTTTCGGTGCCCGCGAGTTCGTCCTGCAGCCGCAAAAAGTTCTCGTTCGATTTCAATTGAGGATAGTTTTCCACTATCACCAACAAACGCCCCAATGCCGAGTCCAGCCGCTGGTTGGCGGCAATTTTATCCGCCGGAGTACTTGCGTTAAGCAGCGCGGACCGGGCCTTGGCGATATCGCCAAACACGGTAACCTCCTGGGCGGCAAAACCCTTTACCGTTTCCACCAGGTTGGGAATCAGGTCGGCACGCCGTTGCAGAACCACATCCACCTGCGACCACGCCGAATTTACGGCTTCCCGTTTGACTGCCATTTGGTTCCTACGGCCCACAAAGGAACTGCCCAATAGCAGGCCGATGATCAGCAGGATGGCCAGGATCGCCAGAGCTATTTTCATACCTTCTTGCCTCCTCGACAATTAAGCACTGGTTTTCGCCGCGCGCTGCCATTGGTGTTTCGGCAGGTGATGATCCAGCGCCACAATCACTGTTTCCAGAGCGGCGAGATAGCCGTCATAAACAGCCGGCACCGCATCTTGGTCCAGGTTCTTAGCCGCGCGCATTTGCGAAACCGCGTCAAACGCGGCGCCGTTGGCACCCGTCAACGCCGCGATGCGACGGAAAATCTCACTCGGGGTATCCGGGGGCTGCTGCTGGAAAGCAATGAGTGTGTGCCGCAGCAGGGTAAGCGCGCCAGAAAAGGATTGGACCAGAACGGCGGCGAGTTCCTTCCGGTTTTCGGCGTCGCGAAGGAAATGCTGGCGTAATTTCAGCGCTAGCGTGCGCAGTTCGTGCTCCACCTGCAGGCGGTGCAGGTTCATTGGCACAGCCAGCCCCGAAATGAAGTCCGAGCCGAACAACAGGCGGTGGCTGCGCTGCATGTCCAGAAGTTCGATGGCGAAAACATCGGCGGAGCGACGAAGTTCGTCCGCGGAAAAGAAGAGTGGTGCGGGCTGATGCAGGACGGAATTCCACCATTTCACCACCGGGGAGACGCGAGCCAGGTCCGCCACACGCAACGAGCGCAGGATGCACAGCACGTTCAAATCCGAATGGCCCTGATGAAAGTCATCGCGCGCGCCCGATCCGTACAAAATGATCGACTCAAGGTTATCGCGCGCCGCTTCGTGCAGCCGTTCGACCAGATTCTTGAGAGCTTCCTGCGCGTCGTCCATTGCGTCCCTACTTTACCAGCTTCCCGAGGCGCCTCCGCCTCCGCTGCTGCCTCCGCCGAAGCCCCCAAAGCCGCCTCCGCCGGAATAGCCACCCGAGCTGCCGCCAAAGCCGCCGCCTCGCCAACCGCCACTCATCCCGCCGAGCATCGGCCCGATCCACCAGCCACTGCCGCGGCCGCCCCCGCGTCCCGATCTTGAAAGCAGGAAAAAAATAAAAATAATTCCCAGCCAAAGCAAGGGGCCGAGTGGTGCGGAACTATCCTGATTTCTCTGGCGTAAGGGACGCCCTGGCGGCTGCCCCGAGAGCGTAACACCACGATCCTCCGCGATGTCCTTCGCCAGCATCCACGTCGCGGTCTCGATCGCGGCGCTGTAGTTTCCCGCCCGCAACAATGGAACCATCGCGCGGCCCGCGTCGCCGGCTCGCGCATCATTAATCACCGGCTCCAGCCCGTAGCCGACCTCGACGCGATATTTGCGCTCCTCCGGAGCCACCAGAAGCAGCACGCCGCGGTTTTCGCGCCTGCTGCCCACTCCCAGCTGCTTGTACAAATCCACCGCAAAATCTTCAATGCTCTCCCCGTTGAGAGCGTGCACCGTGACAACCGCGATTTGTGCACCCGTCTTATCCTCGACCTCTCGGCAAAGCGCTTCCAGTCGTGCTTTGGTGTCCGCGGCGATCACACCGGCGTCATCCGTGACGTATCCGCTCGGGTGAATGTCTTTGGGATTTTCCGCCGACACGGAAAGCGCTGCGAAAAGCAGCGGCACGCAACATAGAATTGACAAGTAGCAGCGAGAACGATTCATCGGAAAAGTGAGCTAAATCCTCGTCTAGTGGTACGCAGGCGCGCGCACAAAGATAACGGGCGCCGGCTCCCTGCTCTTGGGATTGTAGCCTCAGCCGCGGTTTATTGCTGGCTAGTAGTTTTCACGCTTCGCATGCGCCGCGTCTTGCTCGCCCCTGTACGCTTTCCACGATTGTGCAATCACATAAGCGTGAATTGCATCCGCGTCTTGAACGGTCATCTTCGCATGCGGGAAGGCGAACTTCGGCGGATCGGCAAAGCCCGGCATGCCTTGCTCCCAGTGCGACCCGCCCAGCACGATTCCATACCAATCGCGGTGCACGTCCGCGGGCATGTAGCGCAGATCGGGGATCGCGCCATCCAGCACCCACGCGCGGCTGCCATCCGTCCCGGGCGAATGACAGCCATCACACACGAATTTCTGGTACAGCACTTCGCCCTTATGAATCGTGGCCGGGTTGGCGGTCAACTTCGGTGGCTCCGGCACCGCGGGAACCACCACCTTTGGCGCCGTGTACACCGCCGTGGCACCCAGCTTGAAAGCCAGCAGCCGCACCGGACCGCGCGCCGATTCATTGGTGACCATGGTGCGTGCCGGCGCGAACAGCCGCGAGCCTGATCCCCAGCCCACCGCTGTGATCACGTACTGCTCGCCCTTCACCGTGAATGTCACCGGAATCGATTCGATCGCCGAGCTGGTCTTGACCGACCACATCTGCTTGCCGCTATCTGCGGCAAATGCCGCAAACTCTCCGGTGCCTTGCCCTTGAAAAACTAAATTGCCGGCCGTGGAAAGCACGCCGCCATTCGTCGCAATCGGCTCTTGGACCGACCAGCGTGCCGATTCGCTGACCGGATCCCAGGCAATCAGCCGCCCTTCCAATCCCACACCGCTTTCTCCCGATTCCACCGCCGCTTTGGCATCCGCGCGCCGGTCGGTGGTCGGGATATAGACCAGTCCGGTTTGCGCGTCGTAGCTCATCGGCCACCAGTTGTGCACCGTCCATTGGCGGCCGCCGCCTTCGGACTTCGGAATCTCCAACGCCTTTCCGGTTTGTAAATCCACAGCGCTGGCCCAAACTGTTTTCACCAGCGGCTTCGCGGACAGCAACTTGCCTGTCTTTGCCTCCAGCACGTAAAAGAAACCGTTCTTGGGCGCAGTCATTAGCACATGCCGCTTTTCCCCATCCATCGTCAGATCGGCCGTCAAGATGTGATTATTTTCCGTTTGCATTCCGGGCGCGCTGGTTTGGAAATGCCACACGTATTCGCCGGTATCCGCATTTACCGCGATCAAGCATCCGGAGAACAGCTTGTCGCCGCTCACTTTGATGGAAGACAGCTCGCCGTAGTCCACCCCGGCGCCGGCGGTCCCGAAAATCACTAGGCCTGTTGCTTCGTCATACGTGATCGCGTTCCAGACGTCGGCGCCGCCGATTCTCCAGGAATCCTTTCCAGACCACGTTTTCGCCGCCCTCTCCAGCGCCTTGCTTTCAAATGGCTTGGACGGATCGCCAGGGGCGGTCCAGAATCGCCATGCCTCCTTGCCCGTTTGCGCATCGTAAGCAATCAGCGCACCGCGCACCCCGTCGTCCGAACCGTTAAAGCCCATTAAGACTTTTCCCTTGGCGATGTGTGGCGCGCCGGTGATTCCGGTTTGCGTTGGATCGCAGACCGGCGCTTCCCACAATTGCCTTCCCGACGCCGCCTCCACCGCGACTAATCGGCAATCGCCCGTCCCCACATAGACCTTTCCGTCCCATACCGCCACGCCGGCATTGGTTCGCGCCGAATACGACCCGTTAATCGCCATGTTCAGCTTCACGTGGGGATCGAATTTCCAGATCAATTTTCCGGACGCCGCATCCACCGCATACACCTTCGATTGCGGCGCGCTGATATAAATCACGCCATCCACCACGATTGGCTCCGCCACCACTCCCATGGCTCCATCCATATCCAAATACCAAGCCAGTCCCAGGCTATTCACGTTTTTGTCGCTGATCTGGGTCAGCGGGCTGAAGTGCGCTCCGTCAAACGTGCGCCCGTTCAGCAGCCAATTCGCGCCAGTTGCCGCTTCGGCCGCCACCCGCGCCTCATTCACATCACCGGCCTTGACCGGAGTTTCTATCGGAGCCTGGCAGCCGCCCACCCACGCCATTGCCGCTAACCACAGACCGTTCACACCAAGCGCGCACCGTAATTTCATGAAAAACGTCTCCCTGTTTTGGCGTCTAAAGGCCCACGCGCACCAAAATCGTGTCAGCACACAAATCTGCGCAGCCATGTTGATGGCACACAGAAGTAATGTCAACGCACTCAGGCAATAGACGGCGGGTTTGAAGAATGGTGGACGTGACCGGGATCGAATGCTACCCCAATCTGGACGCGTGCTTGGGATCGATGTCGGCTACAACGAGACGAAGCGCACTACGGCTTTTGTTGCTTGTCCTGGACACAAGATCGCATAGATTGGTCAGATTCCTCAGCCACAGCCGAAAACACGTGTCGCGAGCAAGCGTTGCTGGCCCTTCGAGGTCAAGATAAATATCAGTTCACTGCGGAACGGATCTTCTCGACCTGAGCCGGAATTGAACTAGCGATAGCTGGCTTTTCCTGAAAGGGAGCTACCGACCACATTTCTATCGTAGTTCAACTGTACCACATGTGTGGTAGAATCTAACCATATGCTTGATCTGCGCTCTAAGGCCCGCCAGCGGCTGATGACCTATTACTTCACGAGTCCGGCGGCCCGTCACCATCTGCGGGACTTGGCGGAGCGGCTGAGCATCGATCCGTCTAACCTGTCGAAGGAGTTGGGGCGCTTAGAGCGCGAGGGTTTATTTCGGTCGGAAGTAAGTGGCCGCCAGAAATATTTTCAGCTCAACCGTGAATATCCCTTGTTTGATGAGGTGCGCAGCATCGTCGCAAAAACCATCGGGGCTGTACCCCTGATTGCACAATCCCTCAAAAAAGTTGAGGGAATTGAGGGAGCATATTTATACGGCTCGTTCGCACAAAACCAGCAGGACGCCGCCAGTGACATTGATGTCCTTGTGATCGGCAATCCCAAAGGTGAAGCCTTCGCCGAAGCCATGCAAAAACTCGAGCGGCAACTCGGGCGCGAAGTCAACTATACGGTTCTAACGCGGAAAGAATTCGACTCGCGCCGCACTCGAAAAGATGCTTTCCTGGAAAACGTCTGGCACAATAAGCGCGTTTCGCTCATAGGTCCACATGAAAAGGCTCAGGCCGCACGGCGTTGACTGGGCGCAAATTGATCGCTTCCTCGCGAGTGCCGATAAGAAGCTTGCCTCGGCCCACAAAATCCTCGCTTTCGACGAGGAGGCCTGCCTTCAACAGGCATACGAAGCGATGCTTAAGGCTTCCCTGGGCTTCATGTTCAGTCACGGCTTCCGCGCCCGTAGTCAACCGGGCCATCACATTGCGATTATTGATTTTGTGCGGGCACGAATCGACAAGAAACACGCTGGTCTGATTATCGTGTTTGATCGTCTCCGCAGAAAGAGAAATCTGGCCCTGTACGACGATACAGGTTTCGTCTCTCATCACGACGCGGAACAAGCCCTCGAAACTGCCCGCGACTATTTGGGCGTCATCCGTGCCGACATCACCGCCCGGAAGCCCTGACTCGATAAATAGCCATCAAGACTTTCCCTTGGCGATGTGTGGCGCGCCGGTGATTCCGGTTTGCGTTGGATCGCAGACCGGCGCTTCCCACAATTGCCTTCCCGACGCCGCCTCCACCGCAACTAATCGGCAATCGCCCGTCCCCACATAGACCTTTCCGTCCCATACCGCTACGCCGGCATTGGTTCGCGCCGAATACGACCCGTTAATCGCCATGTTCAGCTTCACGTGGAGATCGAATTTCCAGATCAATTTTCCGGACACCGCATCCACCGTATACACTTTCGATTGCGGCGAGGAGGTAATGTCAACGCACTCAGGCAATAGACGGCGGGTTTGAAGAAGTAGTGGACGTGACCGGGATCGAACCGGTGACCCCCTGCTTGCAAAGCAGGTGCTCTCCCAGCTGAGCTACACGCCCACAGCAGGGGTTCTCTTATTCTAAAGCATTCTTGAGCGGTTCCAAAAGGCGCTC
>DATGEY010000126.1:0-20748 GCA_035309625.1 Candidatus Acidiferrum sp. | reverse complement strand
CGACCAGATGAAGGAGCTGGGCTTCACCTACGCCACACGCTCCGGCATCTCGATCGGCATCGACGACATGGTCATCCCCGGCGACAAAGCAAAACTGGTGGACGCCGCCGAAAGAGAAGTCGTCAAGGTGCAGCAGCAATACCTGGACGGCGCTATTACGCACGGCGAGCGCTACAACAAGATCATCTCGCTGTGGGGCGACGTTACCGAAAAAGTCGCCGACGAAATGTTCAAAGCTCTCGAAAATCAGGACAAAGAGGGCAACATCAACCCGGTGTACGTCATGGCCGACTCCGGCGCGCGCGGATCGAAACAGCAGATTCGCCAGCTTTCCGGCATGCGCGGCCTGATGGCCAAGCCTTCCGGCGAAGTCATGGAAACGCCGATCACCTCCAACTTCCGCGAAGGCCTCAACGTGTTGGAATACTTCATCTCCACCCACGGTGCGCGCAAGGGCCTGGCCGATACGGCGCTCAAGACCGCCGACTCCGGCTACCTGACCCGCCGCCTGGTGGACGTGGCGCAAGACGTGATTATCAATGAGCGCGATTGTGGCACCACCGACGGTATTTACGTCGAACCCATCATCGAAGCCGGCGTCGAAGTCGAGCCGTTGCGCGACCGCATCGTGGGCCGCGTCTCGCTCGATAAGATCAAGGACTTCGAGGGCCACATCATCGTCGACGTAAACCAGGAAATCACCGAGGAACTGGCCAATTCCGTGCAGGCCGCGGGTATCGAGCGCGTTCGCATTCGTTCCGTGCTCACTTGCGAATCGCGTCGCGGTGTTTGCGCGCTGTGCTACGGGCGCAACCTCGCTTCCGGGCGCATGGTCGAGCTCGGCGAAGCCGTCGGCGTGATCGCCGCGCAGTCCATCGGCGAGCCGGGCACGCAGTTGACCATGCGTACGTTCCACATCGGCGGTACGGCCACTCGCGTTTCCGAGCGTTCCACGCTCGAAGCCCGCAACCACGGCGTCATCAAGTTCGTGGACCTCAAGTACGTGCAGGGCCGCGGCGGCACCGCCATTGCCATGAACCGCTCGGGCTTGATCGCTATCGTGGATGAAAAGGGCCGTGAAAAGGAGCGCTACCACGTGGTTTACGGCGCGCGCCTGCGCGTCACCGAAGGCGAAAGCGTGAATCACGGGCAAATTCTTGCCGAATGGGATCCGTTCACCTTCTCCATCCTGACCGAAACCGCCGGTTCCGTGAAGTTCGATGACCTGCGGCCGGGCTTGACCATTGAGGAGCAAGTCGACGAAGTCACCGGCCTCTCTCAGGACGTGGTTACCCTGCCGCCCGGCGATGAAAAGCATCAGCCGGCGATTCTTGTCCGCGATTCTTCGGGTAAGGTTCGCAAGAAATACCTTATGCCCTCCCGGGCCCACTTGATGGTCAAGGACGGGGACGAGGTGCAAGCCGGCGACGTACTCGCCAAAATCCCGCGCGAGACCACCAAGACCAAGGACATCACCGGAGGTCTCCCGCGTGTCGTGGAGCTCTTCGAGACCCGCAAGCCCAAGGATCCCGCGGTCATCAGCGAAATCGATGGCGTCGTCCGCTATGGCGAAATCGCCAAGGGTATGCGCAAGATCTATGTCGAGAG
This sequence comes from Candidatus Acidiferrum sp., assembly GCA_035309625.1. GTDB lineage: Bacteria > Acidobacteriota > Terriglobia > Acidiferrales > UBA7541 > Acidiferrum. Next base: position 19,140 of record DATGEY010000126.1, on the reverse strand, counting down.
CGACGACACATCGAAAGTCGCGCGCACCAGCAAGGAATATTCCATTCCTCGCGGCGTGCACATCAACGTGCAGGAAGGCGATCACGTTAAGGCTGGCGAGGCCCTGATCGACGGTCCGCTCAACTTGCATGACTTGCTGGCCGTGCTCGGCGAAAAATTCACGCAATCCTATTTGGTGAACGCCATTCAAGAGGTTTACCGCTTGCAGGGCGTGAACATCAACGACAAGCACATTGAAACCATTTCCCGGCAGATGATGCGCTGGGTCAAGGTGGAAGACGTCGGCGACACTACCTTCCTTCTGGAAGAGCAGGTGGACAAGTTCCGCTTCCGCGAAGAGAACGACCGAGTGATCGCCGATGGTGGGCGCCCCGCAACGGGCCGGCCGCTGCTCCTCGGTATCACCAAGGCGTCGCTCTCGACCGACTCGTTCATCTCCGCCGCCAGCTTCCAGGAGACTACCCGCGTCCTTACGGAAGCGGCTGTCGCTGGTAAGGTGGACTATCTCCGCGGTCTCAAGGAAAACGTCATCATGGGCCGCCTCATTCCCGCCGGCACCGGCCTCGAGCACTACCGCAGCATCCAGTTGCTGACGGAAATGCCCGCACCGGCTCCGGTCGAGGAAATTCCCGAAGTCGCCGAGCTCACCGCCGAAGAGGCTGCTGCGCTGGACTTCCTGCAAAAAGACACGGAAGCCGACGCCGCCACCGAAGGCTAGGCTGCGTCTTCATCAACTAACCCTGCGGCGCACCGCCGCTGGCTCAAAACGAATTCCCGGCGCCCCCCAGACTGACGAGGGCGCCGGCTTCGTTTTGTGCGCTACTTACTAGGTATCGGTCAGGAACTACGGCGAACTCCCGGTGTTGCCGCCCGATGAGAACTGTTCCTACAATAGCAACGAGTGTGTAGTGATGCGCCCGGCTTAGCGAATCCATGAAGCAAAATAAGAAAGGCGCGGCTGTTTCCGACCGTCTCGAGCAATTCGAGCGGCGCCAGAGTGAGCTTTGGCGGCTCACGTTCTTCCTGCTGCTGATCCTCTCGGTTGTTTTCGCACTGGTTTCCTGGGACAGCATTCGGTCGTTGGCTCATCACTTCGAGGCCCTCCCAATCGGCTTGGTCATTCTGGTTGTTCTCTTCGGGCTGTATGCCTGGAAGCGGACCCAGGAGATTTCCGAGCTGCGCGGGCTGGTTCGAGGCATTGAACAGCGCGACGCGGTTCCTCCCAACGAAAAACAGCTGGATCAGCTCTTCGACGTCATCTCGCGCTCCCAGCAGGGCTATCGCGACCTCATCGATTCCTTCGACGATCTGCTTCTGGCCGTCTCCCTGGACGGCCAGATTCGTGCCGCCAATCGCAGCTTTGCCGACCTGGTCGGCGCCACCTTCCCCCAGATTATCGGACACTCCCTGAGTGAATTCGTCGAAGAGGGCACCGGCGAAGCGGAGCTGGCCGAGCGCGCCATGCCCCGCTTTCTCGAACGCCGGGTTTGGAACGGCACCGTGCAGATCCGCCTGAAGGGCCGCAATTCCACTTATTATTTCGATTGTGTGGCGCACGCCATGTTGCGCGGCGATGAGGTTCACGGCATTACCGTTCTGGCTCGCGACATCACCGCTCTGCGCAAGAATGAAGCCCGCTTTACCGAGCTTTTCGAATCACTGCAGGAAGGCATTTACATTGCCGCGCCGGACGACCGGCTCCTCGATGCCAACCCCGCGCTGGCCCGCATGTTGGGATACGACTCCAAGGAAGATTTGCTGAGGCACAGCTTCGCCGATTTGCTTCCGGATGAACGCGAGCGCCGGGCGCTGCGCGAGGAAGTGGACAGCCAACCGATGGTGCAGGGACGCGAGATTACCCTGACCCGCAAGGACGGCCGGCCGCTGGTTTGCCTGAACACCGCCGGAGCCGTGCGCGACACCACCGGCCACGTCGTTCGCTATCACGGGGCCTTGATTGACGTTACCGAACGTCGCGAAATGGAGCGCCGCCTGTACCAGCAGCAGGAATTTGCGCGTCGCCTGATCGACAGCTTCCCCGATCTGATTTTCGTGGTCGACACTGCCGGCAAGTACACCTTTGTCAGCCCGCGAGTGAAAGACATTCTTGGATATGAAACGGAAGAAACCCAATTTATGGAATTTGGCGGCCGGACACACCTGGAAGACCGTCCGGCCCTGTTGGTTTTGTTCGCGGAAATCGTCGGCGGGCGGCAAACCTTTGCCTCGCTGGAGGTGCGCGTTCGCAACAAGCAAGGGGAGTGGCGCCGCCTGCGTTGCCACTTCAGCCCGCTTTCCGATGAAAACGGCAAGATCGATGGGGTGGTGATTTCCGCGCGCGATGTTACCGAACTCAAGCGCCTGGAGGAGCAGCTTATCCAGGCGGAGAAGCTGGCCGCCATGGGCCAGATGCTGGCGGGCGTCGCGCACGAGCTGAACAATCCCCTGACCGCCATTCTCGGCGTCACCGAGCTGTTGCGAGACAGCGAAGGCGTGCAGGAAAACACCAAGCGCCAGTTGGAGCTTACCCATCGTCAGGCTCGCCGCGCCGCGCGCATCGTTCAGAACCTGCTGGAGTTCTCCCGGCCGGCGGCGCCTCAAAAGAAGGCGCTGGACGTCAACAGCCTGATCGAGCGCACGTTGCAGCTACAGGATCATTCCCTGCGTCGAAATAACGTGGATGTGGATTTTCAGCCGCAACCCGATTTGCCCAGCGTTATTGGCGACGCCAATCAGATGATTCAGGTCTTCTTGAATCTGATCAGCAACGCCGAGCACGCCATTCGCGAAGTTCGTGAGACCGGGCGAATTCAGATCCGCATTGGGCGAATTGGCGAGCATATTTCGGTCACGGTGCAGGACGACGGCGTCGGTGTGGCTCAAGATGCGCTTCCCAAGCTGTTCGATCCTTTTTACACCACCAAGCGCCCTGGCGGCGGCACGGGCCTGGGCCTGAGCATTTGCATGTCGATCGTGCGCGAGCACGGCGGCTCCATCGATGTGGAGACGCTGCCGGCCGGGGGCTCCGCATTCACCGTGTATTTGCCGGTCGCGCCCGCCGACCTGTCCGCCATGCCGCTGGAGAGCGTCGGGACGTTGGCGGAGATTGCGCCCGCGGGAGATGTAATTCTCAAAGGACGCTCCATCTTAATTGTGGACGACGAAGAAAGCATCCGCATGCTTCTGGAAGAAGGGCTCTCTGCCCACGGCATGCGCGTGGACTGCGCGGCCAGTTCCCAGGAAGCGCTGGACTTGGTGGGCCGTCACGCCTACGATCTGGTTCTGTGCGATGTAAACCTGTCGAACGGCGGGCAGCGGCTCAGCGGCCGGGAGACGGCCCTCCGCATCGTCTCCTCTTCGCGAGGCGGAAACAAGCCGGAAGTCGTTTTCATGACCGGCGACCTGGTGAACGACGATGGGAGCAACGGTCCGATCCGGCAACTGCAGAAACCTTTTCGTATTTCGGATGTTCTCGCCGTTCTGCGGGACGTCCTGCTGCGCAAGCCCGCCGAAAAACTCCAGAAGTAAGGCCGCGAAGCAGCCGCTTACCGCGGGCCGCGCCATTTGGGGCCCATCGGCGCTTCCGGTATGATTTCCGTTGTGAATTCCGTCCTGAATGATGTGGAAGCCAGAGTCCTCGGCGCTCTGATGGAAAAGGAAATTACCACGCCGGATTACTATCCGCTCTCGCTCCATGCGCTGATCAATGCGTGCAATCAGAAATCCAACCGCGATCCGGCGATGAGCTTGGATGAAGACGCCGTGCGCGGCGCACTGCGGGGGCTGCACGACAATTCCCTGGCGCGCTCGGTCAGCGCCGCGGACAGCCGTGTAACCAAGTTCGAGCACCGCCTGCAGGAAGCTTTCAACTTCGATCGTCGCGAGGCGGCTATCTTTTGCGAACTCCTGCTTCGCGGTCCGCAGACGCCTGGCGAGCTGCGCAGCCGCGCCGAGCGCATGCACCATTTTGACGATTTGAGCGAAGTGCAGTCGGCGCTGCAGCGGCTGATGACCCGTGAGCCGCCTCTGGTGAAGGTGCTCCCCCGGCAAGCGGGCACCAAGGAATCCCGTTACGTCCATTTGCTTTCCGGGGATACACAGTCAGTCGGTTCTCCGGTGGCGCGCGAGAATGCCGCTGCGGCCACCGTGGGGCGGGAAGATTCTGAACGGATTGTTCGCCTGGAATCCGAAGTCGCGGGATTGCGCAAGGATATTGCGGATCTGCGGCAGCAGTTCGCGGCCTTTCGCAAGCAATTCGAGTAGCTGCTACTGTTGCGGCTGTCCGCTAGCCGCCGCGAGGATGTCCAGGCCCGCAACCTCCCCGCGTAAACGCGCCGCCTCCGCCCGATAGGCATCCGCTTCCTTGTGCGCTTCCGCCGCGCCAATCGCGACAGCGCTTGCCGCTTGCGTGCCCGGCGCCGCCAGGCTTTCCTCTAACTGAGCGTCCAGCTCCAGATCCACAATCTGCCGCTGCAGATTGGCGATCCGTACCCGACGTGCCGCCTGCGCTTCTGCGGACTGTTGCGCTTCCGCACTGGCCGCCTTCCATAAATCGGCGTCCACAGCCTGCAGCCGGTCGGACAATGCCTTCAGGTTTTCTATTGCGGTCTTGTTACCCTGGTCCGCCGCGGTGCGGTACCACGCCAGCGCCTGCGCGAAATCCGGCGGAATCCCCAGGCCATACTGATTCATGTACCCCAGTTGATTCTCCGCGTTCGAGTTTGCTTGCCCGGCCGCTTTGTAATACCAGCTTTGCGCTTGCACGTAGTCCGTTTCCACTCCGAGTCCATGCTGGTACAGATAACCGATATTTTCCTCCGCATTGGGATTGCCCTGCGCGGCCGCTTTGTAATACCAGTCCAACGCTTGCACGTAATTTGGTTCTTGCCCCAATCCTAGTTGGGCCATATAGCCCAGCTGATTCTGCGCGTTCGAGCAACCATGATCCGCGGCGCGCTTGTACCATTCCCGAGCCTTGTCGTAATCTCGCGATCCCAAGAATCCGCGCTGAAAAAAGTAGCCCACCTCTTCCTCGGCATCCGCCTCGCCTTGTTCCGCGGCTTTTTGAAACCATTCGAGCGCTTGCGAATAATCCAGGCGGCCGCCCCTGCCTGTTTCATACAGCATGCCCAGGTTGTATTGCGCCAGCGCGTTCCCTTGCACCGCAGCCTTGCGGTAGAAGGTCATCGCCCGGCCATAGGACTGCTGCACGCCCTGGCCGCGCTCATACATGATTCCTAGCCGATTTTCCGCGGCCGCCAGCCCCTGGTCCGCCGCCTTGATGTACAGGGCCAGCGCCTTCTCGTAATCCTGTTGCACGCCCAGGCCGCGATAGTAATGATTCCCCAGCGTGAACTGCGCCCCGCTGTCGCCCTCGTCCGCCGCCCCGCGCAGCAGGGTCAGTTCACCGTCACGATCCTCCGCACGCACCGGCGCTGCATGGCCGGCAAGCGCGGCGAGGCTGAGCGCGGCAATACTTCGCAACCATCTGCTTTGTTTCAAGGTCGATCCCCCAGACTTTTGCAACCATGGCCGGGAAGGGAATAACGTCGGTTCTAGCTGTCTTAAATTCATTAAGTTAAAGGATTCGCCCCGGCCCCCAGACCCCGCTATGCTGTGCAGGCTACCCGCCCCCCCACCCTCAGGCCATAGGCCGCCAGTACCGAAGTGCGCGCCCTGTGTTCAAACCTGCAATTTGCCCGGATGGCCACTCCGTCCATTGAACTGTCTGGATCGCAGCCTTTGGCTTCTTTGATTGGCGCCAACGGCAAGGATCCTGTTCCAGCGCCTTGGCAAGCACGCCTGGCTTGTGTTCTTCTTAGCTAGCGCGATGAAACGGACTTCTCATACCCGCCGTCTGTGGCCAGCATTACTCGGGTGGCTTTGCCTTGTAGCCGGGGCGGGTTGGCCAGTAGCCCGCCAAGCGTTCGCCGGCTCCGCGCAGGACCGCGAGGTCGTTCGCTTCGTACGCGACCCCGATGCTGCTCCGGATTTCAAGCTGGATCGCTTGGACGGCAAGCCGTTGCGTCTCAGCGACGCCCACGGCAAAGTGGTGTTGCTGAATTTCTGGGCCACTTGGTGCGGCCCCTGCCGCGCGGAAATTCCCGATTTGATCGCCTTGCAGCAAAAATACAAAGATCAATTGCAAATCATCGGGCTAACCGTGGACGACGATGACGCCTCGGTGGTCAAGCAGGTGGTCGCCGAAACGCATATCAACTATCCGGTGGCCATGGCCTCGCCGGAAGTGCGCCTGCAATATGGCGGGATTGCCGCGCTGCCGACTTCCTTCGTTCTGGACGCACAGGGGCGCGTGGTGCAGAAACATGAAGGCCTGCGCGACCCGCTCCTTTACGAAACGGAAATCCGCGCTTTGCTGGGGCTTCCGGTCGATGCCCGCATCGAGACCTTTGAAGACACCGGTCAAATCTTCCTGGCCCATGCCGATCGCGCCAGCGAACTTCCCGGCGTGGATCTTTCCCGGCTGAATTCGCAGCAGAAATTGGCCGCCCTTCACAGATTCAACGCCGAGGGCTGTACTTGCGGATGCAATTTCACTTTGGCCCAGTGCCGCATTTACGATCGCAACTGCCCGGTAAGCAAATCCAGGACCGAAAAAATCATTGCCGAAATTTTCGGCGGTGCTCCTCCAGCGCGGGCACCCGAAAAGCCGTAAATATACGTAAAACGGCACCCTTGCTTGCATCCTGACCCTCCCCGGAATACACTCGCGCCCTTATCCATCCGGCTTCGCCTGAAGATACCGGACGACGGAGGACATCATGGGAATCGACAATAAATCCAGTCTGAATCGCCGAGCAGGTTTCTTGCTCCTGGCGCTGGCCGCCGGAGGATTGTTCACCGTGCGCGGCGCCTTTTCGCAATCCCCGGCGCAACCCACCCGACGCGCCATCCACCTTCCGGATGCCAATCCGCAACTCCCCTTCAGCGACGCCATCCTGGTCGGCAATACGTTATATTTGGCCGGACGCATTGGACTGGATAAATCGGGCAAGGCGCCCGCGGAAATCAACGATGAAATCAAGATTCTGCTGGACCAGATCAAGGCTACTCTCGAGCAAGCCGGCATGACCATGGACGACCTGGTGTATGTGCAGATCGCGTGCACCGACCTGTCCCTGTTCGACAAGTTCAACCCGATCTACCGCAGTTACTTCACTACCAAAGACTTACCGGCACGGGAGTTTATCGGTGCCGCAGCGCTGCTCCGGGGCGGCCATTTTGAGCTGCAAGCCATTGCCGTACGCCGCTAGGCGTTCCTGACCTCCTATCGCAAGGAAAAGCGGGCTTGGCGGCGTGCGCGCGCCAGCCGGAGCGCCAATGCAGCAGCCTGGACTCGACCGTCCTTTGTAGCTTGGCCGCCCTCTAACCTTCCAGGCTGGAATGCGTAGTCTGCCCATATAGCGTCACCATCTACGTGGCAAACTCTTGGTATAATGCCCTTATATGGGCAGTAACGCGACGGTGCGGCGGACGAATTTCCCTCTTAGTCTTATGTAAATAAATGGCTTATACGATTAGCGAGAATTTACATTTCTTGGTGTGTGACGTGCATCCAACAGAGCCGAGCTCCATATTGCCTATGTTTCGTGTAACCACTCAGAAGAAACAGTTGAAGGTCCTACTCACGGTTGAAGGGCGCCTGGCGGGCGATTCCGTATCGACCCTGGAGCAATGCTGGCGCGAATTGCGTGCCGATTCCCCGACTGAAAAGTTCAATGTCGATCTTTGCGGCGTCAGCTTCATCGACGCTGCTGGGAAGACTCTATTAAAGGAAATCTACCGGCAAGGCGGGCGCTTGGTGGCGCAGGGCTGCTTGAATCAGGCCACGGTGAAAGAGATCACCGAGGAAGCCGAAAAGGGCAGCCGCCAGGCTCACAAGAAAGACAAAGGTTCGCACATTATTTTTTATATCGCGCTGTTCAGCTTGCTGCTGGTGCCCCGCGCGATTCGTGCGCAGGAGGGTAGTCATGGGCAGCCGCCGCAAAGCGCCGCGCCGGCCGGCGTAAAGCGCCTGACCTTGGATCAGGCCGTGGCACTGGCGCTGAAGCAGAACACCACCGCGCGTGTTGCAGTGCTCACCGCCGCGCAAAGCGAGCAGGATCAGAAGATCGCCCTTTCCCAATTGCTGCCACAAGCCGACTTGGGCGCCACTGAGCAGTGGCAGCGCGTCAATATCCTCGCGCAGTTTGGCGGCACGCGAATTTTCCCGGGATTTCCCGGGCATGTTGGACCGTACTCCCTCTTTTCCGCGGGCCCTTCCGTTAATGGGCCACTGTTCGATCTCACGCTATTCCGGCGGTACCAAGCTTCGCGCCATGCCGCTAACGCCGGCAAGGCGGACAGCCTTTCCACCCGCGAGCAAGTGATTCTGTTGGTGGTCTCGCAATACATCGGGACGCTTCGTTCCATCGCGGACGTGCAGGCATCCCAATCGCGCGTGGATTTGGCCCAGGCGCTGTACAACCAGGCGGCGGACCTGCAAAAGGAAGGTGTGGGCACGGGAATTGACACGCTGCGCGCCAATGTCGAGCTGCAAAACGAAAATCAGCGGCTGCTGGAGGCGCAAGCCGCGCGGGAAACCTCGCTGTTCGGCTTGAGCCGTCTGCTGAATCTGGATCCCCGCCTGCAAATCGAGCTGGACGATTCGCTGAGTTTTTTTGATACGCCGCAGCCCGATCTGGAAGCCAGCATCGAAGCGGGCCTGGCCGCGCGGCCGGAATGGAAATCGCTGCAGGAGCAAACTCGCGCCGCGGAGAACCAGAAAAAATCGGCGTTCGCTTCACGCCTGCCCTCCGTGCATTTCAGCGGAAATTGGGAGGAACTGGGGACCGAGCCTTCCTCGGTGATTCCCACCTACACGTACGCCGGCACCATCAGCGTGCCGTTGTTCACCGGCGGCCGCATTCGCGCGGAGACCGTTCGCGCGGACCTGGACATCCAGAAATTGCAGCAGCAGCAGGCCGATTTACGAAATCAGATTGCGCTGGATGTGAAGACCGCGCTGATCAATCTGGATTCCGCGCGCAACCAGGTCAAGGTCGCCAACCTGGGCGTGCAGCTTTCCCGCGAAGAAGTGGATCAGGCTCGCGATCGCTTCAACGCCGGCGTAGCCAACAATATTGAAGTCATTCAAGCGCAGGATTCGCTGGCGCGCGCCAACGATAACCAGATTGCCGCGCTGTACCGCTTCAACCAGGCCCGCGCCGATCTGGCCCGTTCTATCGGCCAGATGGAGAAGGTTTACGCGAAGTAATCCGAGGAGACGATGAGCGTTGAGATCGAAGTTGGTTTAGAGAATGCCGCGAGGGTAAGAACGGCGCCGGCGCAGGAGATCTTGCTGGAGGAGCCGCCCAAGGGATTGAAGAATCCGAAAGTGCGGTTTGCGCTGGTGGTCGGCGGCCTGGTGCTGCTTGCGGTAGTGATCGGGTTGCTTGTGTATTACCACAATCGCGAATCCACCGACGATGCCCAAGTGGACGGGCACATCACTCCTATTGCTTCGAAGATCTATGGCCGTGTCGCGGAAGTACTGGTCAAAGACAATGAGCCGGTAAAGGCGGGGCAGGTGTTGGTGAAAATCGATCCGCGGGATTACCAGGCCAGCCTGGACCAGGCCAAAGCCGCTCTGGCACTTGCGGAAAGCGATGCGGCTTCGGCCGGAGTGGATGTTCCGCGCACGCGCGAGAATGTCGCCAGCGGAACTTCCAGCGCGGACGCGCAATTGGCCGGCGCGGATGCGGATTTGGAACGCGCGCAGGTCACTTACGACCAAGCGCGCACCTCCGACCTGGGCTGGGCGCAGGCCAACATCGAGAAGAGCAAAGCCAATGCGGAGTTGGCCCAGGCTGATCTGGCGCGCTACAAGCCCCTACTCGACAAGGGCGAAATTTCCAAGCAGCAATACGACGCGGCAAGGGCCAATGCCGATGCCACGGCTAGCGGGCTGAAGGCCGATCAGGAAAAGTTGGCGCAAGCGCAACGCGCGGTCGATATCGCCAAGGCGCAACTGCTTGCTTCCCGCGCGCGCGTCGAGCAGGCCAAAGCGGGTGTTTCCGCGGCGCACGCCGATAGCCGGCAGATCAGCATGCGCACCTCCGACGCACAAGGGAAGATGGCCAAGGTGCAAGAGGCTCGCGCGGTGTTGGAAGCGGCGGAACTGAATCTGGGATACACGCAGATCGTGGCGCCGGTGGACGGTGTGGCCACGCACAAGCAAGTGGAGCCCGGTCAGATCGTACAGCAGGGGCAGGGATTGCTGGTGGTCGTGCCGCTGCGCGATGTGTGGGTGACCGCCAACTTCAAGGAAACCCAGTTGCGCAAAATGCGCCCGGGGCAGAAGGCTTACGTTCATGTGGATACTTACGGAAAAACGTTCCCGGGCCACTTGGATTCCATTGCCGGAGCGACCGGGGCGGTGTTGAGCCTGCTTCCTCCGGAAAATGCCACCGGCAATTACGTAAAGGTAGTGCAGCGCGTTCCGGTGAAGATCGTGTTGGATCCGATCTCACCGGACAAAGCCATTCTACGCCCGGGGATGAATGTGGACGCCACCATCCTCACCGAATAGCGGATGGAATGGAAGTGCAACCGGAATAAAGGACGGGGGCAAGCGTATTAAAAGCAGGGAGCGGGAACAAGATCGCGAATGCTGAACAGAGTCTTAGCTCGATTGCGAACGCCAGAAGGGAATATCAATCCCTGGGTGATCGCCATTACGGTAACGCTGGCCACGTTTATGGAGGTGCTGGACACTTCCATCGCCAACGTGGCGTTGCCGCACATTTCCGGCAATTTGTCGGCGGGCGCGGACGAATCCACCTGGGTGCTTACCTCCTACCTGGTGTCCAACGCGATTGTGTTGCCGCTGTCCGGGTGGCTGTCGTCGCTGATCGGACGCAAACGCTTTTACATGTCGTGCGTGGCGTTGTTCACGGTCAGCTCGTTTTTGTGCGGCCTGGCGCCCAGCCTCGGTGTGCTGGTGGTGTTCCGGATTTTGCAGGGCGCCGGCGGCGGAGGATTGCAGCCCAGCGAACAAGCCATTTTGAACGATACCTTTTCGCTGGAAAAGCGGGGCATGGCGTTTGCCGTGTATGGCATCGCCGTGGTGGTCGCTCCGACCATCGGCCCGTGGCTGGGCGGCTGGATTACCGACAATTTTTCGTGGCGCTGGATTTTCTACATCAATGTTCCGGTGGGAATTGTTTCGCTCTTGCTGACCTCCGTGCTGATCAGCGATCCGCCGTACATGAAGCGGGCCAGCATCAAGAGCGGCTTCCGCATCGATTACATCGGCATCGGCTTGATCAGCCTGGGCCTGGGCAGCATGCAGATTATTTTGGATAAAGGGCAGCGCGACGACTGGCTGTCGTCCGGCTTCATTCGCGTGTTTTTCGTGCTGATGCTGATTGGCATCGTGGCCGGAATTTTCTGGGAGTTGCGCCAAAAGGAACCAGTCATCGATTTAAATATGCTCAAGAACCGGAACTTTGCGATTGCCACCATCGCTATGTTTTTTCTGGGTTTCGTGATGTACGCCAGCACCGTGCTGATACCTCAATTCTTACAGCAAATGATGGGCTATACCGCCGAACTCGCGGGTTTGGCGCTGTCGCCGGGTGGCGCGGTGATTATGTGCATGATGCCGGTCGTAGGCTTCTTGGTGTCGAAAGTAGACACCCGATTACTGATTGGGTTTGGTTGCCTTGTGGTGGCTTCGTCGCTTTTCGTGATGGCCGGCTGGGATTTGCAACTGGACTACGGCCACGCGGTACGCGCGCGCATGCTGCAAGGGCTGGGTTTGGCATTCCTGTTTATTCCTATAAACGTTTCGGCGTTTGCCTACGTGCCGCGGGAAAAAACGAACATGGGGACCGGCATCATCAATCTGGCGCGCAATGTCGGCGCCAGCGTAGGGATCGCCACGGTCACCACCATGCTGGAGCGGCGCACGCAAGTACACCAGGCGCGCATGGCCGAGCATGTGAATGTCTTTAGCGCTGCGTACCACAACATGCTCAATGGCACACAAGTGAAGCTGGTGGCGGCGGGATCGAGTTTGACGCACGCCACCACCCAAGCGCAGCAAATGATCTATGGCACGTTGCAGCGCCAAGCTTCCATGCTGGCCTTCATCGACAATTTCAAGATGTTGGGCGTCGTGTTTTTAATGGTGCTTCCGGTGCTTTTGCTGCTGAAGAAACCAAGCAGACAAGCCGGCAGCGTGGCGGTGCACTGAGCCGCTGGGACGCGGCGTGCGTCAAAAGAGTTTTACACCTTATAGGGGGATGAAATGGCAACGCAAGTGGCAGCAGCAGTGGGACTCCAATTCAATGAAGAAAAGCTGATCCGCGCCGGCCAACGGGGCGATTCGCAGGCGGTGGAGGCCTTGTTCCGTCGCTATCACCGCCCGCTGTTCCAGACCGCGTTGCGCGTGCTGGGCAATGCCGAGGACGCGGAAGACGCTCTGCAGGACGGAATGCTATCCGCATACCGCAACTTGAAACGCTTTGAAGGGCGCTCGCAATTTTCCACCTGGCTGACCCGCATCGTGATCAACGCGGCGCTGATGCGCCGGCGCAGTGCGAAAGCGCGTCCGGCGATTTCCCTGGACGAAACGCCGCGCGAAGACGAATTGCCGGCCGCCGAGCGCTTTGCCGCCAAGGGACCGAATCCCGAACAGGTATTCGCCGGAACGGAGCTGCGCGAAATCATCAGTGAGAATCTCGATGAACTCTCGCCTCTGCTGCGCACCGCGTTTGTGTTGCGCGAGATGGAAGGCTACTCGACCGGTGAAGCGGCGAAGAAGCTGGGCGTCACGGAAAACACGCTCAAGGCTCGCTTGTGGCGCGCGCGGCACCAGCTGGCGGAGCGGCTGGGACGGCGTTTGCGGCGTATCAGCGACGATGTCACCGGACGCAACGGGAATGGCGCGGGGATGATGGGCGAAGAAGCGTGCAGCTACTGCTAAGACGGAAAGTCCAACGTCACCACGATCGGCAAGAGGCCAGCGGAAGCGCTGGCCCTTTGCATTCAGCGCCGGTTTTGCGCGGCGCGATACAAACCTAGGACGCGGACTTGGTGGGCGGCGTCGCGCGCTTCGCGCAAGGCTTGCTCGAGTCGGGCGACGCTATCGGCTTCCACATCGATGAAGAATTGATATTCCCAGGGGCGGCCGTGGATTGGGCGGCTCTCAATCTTCAGGAGATTTACGCCGTTGCGCGCAAAGGGTTCGAGCGAGGAAAGCAGCGAGCCGGGCCGGTGCGCCAGGCGCATGGCCAGCGACATTTTCCGGGCCTCCGGCGGAGCCGGGTGTGCGGCCCGATCCGCGGGCCGCAGCAAAACGAAGCGCGTGAAATTTTCGGCGTTGTCCTGTATTCGCTCGGCGATGATCAGGCCATGGTACCGATCGGCGGCAAATTTGCCGGCGATGGCCGCGTGCGTTTTATCGCCGCGGGCCAGTGCTTCGCGCACGCTTCCCGCGGTGTCCTCCGCGGGCATGCGCTGGATATCCGGATGCTGGCTGAAGAAGCGCTCGCATTGCGCGAGGGCCATGGGATGCGAAGAGATGGAGCGAATATCGCTGAGTACAGCGCCAGGGCAGGCAATCAAGTTCATCTCAATAGGGAGAATGGTTTCCGCGCTGATGGTGAGCTGGCTTTCCAAAAGCAAATCGTAGACCCGCACTACGGAGCCGGCCAGCGAGTTTTCGACGGGGACCAGCAGGGCGTCGGCGGCGGATTCGGAGATGGCGCGAAATGTGGCGTCAAAGGTGGGACGCGGCACGGTCACAATTTCATTGCCCAGCAACTGCACCGCGGCCGCTTCGCTGAAGGCGCCGGGCTCACCCTGAAATGCGACGCGGATTTTTTCCACCTGCAAGGAGCGCTCCGTTCTAATCGTTTTTTGCCGCGTGCAGCTTGCGTTCCGCGCTGGCCCGCGCAGCATCCAACATTCGACGCCGGGCATTTGACAGCGGGCGGCCATCAAGTATGATTCGCGCAGCTTCCGGAAACAAAGCGGAAATTAGGGACCGGGGAGCTCGGAGAATCGCACATGGGCTACGTCGATAGAAACCTGGTGCCGGGGGAGACCTTGCTGTATCGCACCCGGCATCACTGGTTCGTGCTGCTGGGTCCGCTGTTCGGCGGATTGCTGTTTTTGGTGCCGGGGATCGCGCTGCTGGTGGAGGCCATTGCCACGCGCGACACCGCTGGCCTGGTGGTGGGCAGCACCACGATCAGTCCCAAACTGATGTCGCTTGCCGGAACGGTTCTGGTGGTGGCCGCGATCCTTACGTTCAGCTATGGAGTGGCCAAGCGCAATGCCACGGAGATGGCGGTGACCAACCGGCGGGTGCTGATCAAGACCGGGATGGGCAGCCGGCGCACGCTGGATTTGATGCTGACGCGGGTGGAGAGCATCGGCGTGGAAGAAACGACCGTAGGCCGGCTGTTTGGATATGGCTCGGTGGTGGTGCGCGGGACCGGAGGCACGCCGGAGCAATTCCTGATGATCGCGCACCCGCAGGAGTTCCGCCGCGCGGTGCAGGAACAGATCGGCGCGCCGCAAGCGCCTGCGACATAGGATTGGAGTTGCCGGGAAAAGGCGTTCTTCCGCGGAACGAGCGTTCATTAAAACATTGGATGTTAACGGCGGTATACTATGCGGATGGAACCGAAACGAGCGGCGGCGACGACACGGCCCGGACCGGGAGAATACGCGCCCTACTACGAAACTTATGTTTCCAAGGTGAAGGGAAACGATATTGTAAGCATCCTTGAAGCGCAGCGGCTGCAGACGGCGCAACTGTTCGCGGCGCACAGCGAGCGCGACGGCAATTTCCGGTATGCGCCGGATAAATGGACGGTCAAGGAAGTGCTCGGGCATGTGAGTGACACCGAGCGAATCTTTGCGTATCGGGCGTTGCGCATTGCGCGGGGCGACCAGACGCCGCTTCCGGGATTCGAGCAAGACGATTATGTGCGCAGCGGAAATTTCGTGGAGCGCACGCTGGCGGACCTGGCCGAGGAATTCGGGATGGTTCGGGCGGCGACCATCGCACTGTTCAAATCGCTCCCCAAGGATGCTTGGGCGCGCCGTGGAACGGCCAGCAAGAATGAAGTGACGGTGCGCGCGTTGGCGTTTATTGCGGCAGGACACGAATTGCATCACCGCATAATTTTAGAGGAACGCTACTTTCCGGCGATTCCGCGGGCGTAAAGCAAGTCAGCGGCGCAGGCCAATCCGCGCGCTATCCAGATAGCGGCCGCGCACCGGCGGGTCGTTGCGATCTTTCTTTCCCGTCCCCGTATTAAATCTAGCGACCACGGCCGTTTTTTGTTCCCAAGAAATTTCCGCAGGCAACAGGGCGGCGTGGCGCCGCGATTTTCTGCAGGGGTGAAGCAGGCAATAAAATAATGTCATAGACGTGGTGATCAAGAGCGCGGCAAAGACCAGGACAGCAGACTGCGCACCCAAGGGATTAGCGAATTCTTCGGCGATCAGATAAACGCCCCCAAGCAGGAACGACAGTGCTACAGAGAATCCGAGGCCCGCGAAGGTATTGAGAAACTGGCCGCGAGCGGCCAGGGAGCGCCGCGGGCGGTGGCTCCGGCGAAGAGTCGCGCGGGAGGCGGACATGGCTTAGTCCCGGCGAGCGGCGGCCGCAGGAGCTTCCTCGAGGCGCAGAGATTCGAGATAGGCGAGCGCCGGGAGCGTGTATTTCTTTTTCATCTTGGCGCCGCAGGAGCAGCGCGGATTTGTCCCTTCGGCGGTCGCGGCGGTTTCGACCAGCACCTGGCATCCGCAAGCGGGATTGCTGCAGAGCCAGCGGTCGGCTGATGTCATGCGCATGACTTGCTCCTTGCCGCGCCAGGATTTTGCGCTGGCGGTTCCGAGGAGCGTAAGTATAAGCATTAGTAAATACAGATGCAAGTATACTATTCCCGGCCGTTGTGAGAAATCCTTGGGCGTGGCGGCCGCTCACGGTCCCACTGCTGTGCTGTAACAAAATTCCCCCCGTTCGTTCCTGAGAGGAGGAAAGGCCCGATGGGTGGGGTGGCCCGAGGCCATACACCCCCGGGTGTTTTGCAAAAAGAGGCGGCAAACCATTGAAAACAAAGGATCGAGTGCCGGAAAAAGAGGGCAAGAGACTAAAAGAGGCCGCAAGCCATTGAAAACAAAGCTCTTTCTCCAGGAGGGCAGGTACGCTATGAAAAGGGTGGCCGATTTCGCGGTCCGGGTTCTGGTAAACGCAAGCCGCTTTGGGCAAACGGGGAGGGCGGAAGATGGTTGGTGAGGTTGGAGCGCGGCGTTCACGGCTGACCTTTCGATGTTACCCGGCATAGCAGGCAAGCTCGGGGTAAACGATAGCAGGAGGGGTACGCGGGGACAACTGGCCGGAGGGACGGTTGAGGGACAGCTGAACGAAAAATTTTCGTTGGGAATCAGAGATCGGCCGTCTGATTTCCCGATTTCTGCAGCGAGGGCACGATGGCGGTTAGCGCAGACGGGAACAATCACATTTCGAGTTTCGGTTATGATGCGTCGGGCAACGCGCAAAGCGAGGGTTCCATCTCCTATTCGTGGAATGCGGAGAGTGAGATGAAAGCCGCCGCCGGCGTCACCTATGGGTACGATGGCGATGGGCGTCGTGTTTACAAATCCAGCGGAAAACTCTATTGGTACGGCGCGGGCGGGGACATTCTGGCGGAAACCGACGCTTCCGGTAACACGCTTGCTGAATATGTGTTCTTCGGTGGGAAGCGTTTAGCGATGCTTCCTGCCGGCGGCAATCCCATCTACTATGTCGAAGACATGCTGGGCACTTCGCGGGTGATAACGCAGAATAACGGAGCGGTCTGTTACGACGCCGATTTCGATCCGTTTGGCGGCGAGCATGCCTACAGCAATTCCTGCCCGCAGAATTACAAATTCGAGGGCAAAGAACGGGACGGCGAAACGGGGAATGACGACTTCGGCGCGCGCACTTACTCCAACCGCTTCGGGCGCTGGCTGAGCGCGGACTGGTCGGCGGTGCCGGTGGCTGTGCCGTACGCGAATCTCAGCAACCCGCAGACGCTCAACCTGTATGCGATAGTTGCCGACGACCCGGAAACGTTTGCCGACCTCGACGGCCACACCTTCACGCAAACCTACCAGTTGGCCAACACCGGCGGCAGTTTTTGGGATCCCGGCTCTGCCGATGGCATGTCCGACCAATCCGGCGTCACGCAAGGAACCCACACCACCGAAAGCTATACGTACGATCCGGTCGGCAACCGGCTCAGTTCGCTTGGAGTCTCGCCTTACAACATCAACGTGTCGAACGAACTGACCTCGACGCCGAGCGCGGGCTACACGTACGACGCAAACGGCAACACGTTGACGAGCGTCACCGGCTCGAACACGACGACGTACGCGTGGGACTTCGAGAATCGGCTGACCAGCGTGACGCTGCCGGGCACAGGTGGCACGGTTACCTTCAAGTACGACCCCTTCGGTCGCCGCATCTACAAGTCATCGTCCGCGGCGACGAGCATCTACGCCTACGACGGCGACAACCTCATCGAGGAGACAAATTCCTCAGGAGCCGCTGTCGCCCGATATTCCCAAACGCAGAATATCGACGAGCCGCTGGCCATGTTGCGCTCAGCGGCGACCAGCTACTACCATGCCGATGGGCTCGGCTCAGTCACTTCACTCAGCAGCGCGGCTGGCTCGATCGCCAACACCTATACTTATGACTCCTTCGGGAAGTTGACAGCCTCGACGGGCTCGCCGACGAATCCATTCCAGTACACAGCCCGCGAATCGGACCCGGAAACTGGCCTGTATTACTACCGCGCCAGATACTACGACCCAAGCGCGAGCCGCTTTATGGGTGAGGACCCCCTGAGGTTCGCCGGTGGTTACAATTTCTATGTCTATGTGGCCAACAAAGCGATTGAGTTTCGCGATCCAGAAGGACTTCTCCCTACGGCAGATCACTACGGTATTACCTTAGACTTAGCGAGGGCGCTGTTCGGGCCCAAGTGCCAAGCTCGGGCCCGCGCCGTCGCACAGGCAAATGCGGACCAGGATGCCCTGCCTGGGTTTGTGGCCAAACTCAAATTTGTGGTCGGGCTCGGAGACGGGTGGAAGAAAGGTAGCATTCACTTTGGTGGTCCCGTAGATCAGTCACTGCAGAACGCATTTGCTAGTTGCGATGACTATTTGCTGGGAAAGGGCTTACATGGTTTGCAGGACGACTTATCTCACATTGGACCTTACGCGAACCCAGGAGTCCACTATTTCACCTCTGTGTTGGGTGCCGCAGTAGGGATTATCAACCCAGGGGATCGCCCAGGGGTGCACCTTGTGAACGAAATCGCTGGTGACACTGCGTCGATCCTCCTTCAGTACAGTCGCAAGTGTCTGGGGTGCTGCCAATGAAAAAACTCGTCAGTGTGGTTCTGCTCTTGTTCGCGTTCCCGATGTTTACGGGTGGTATCTTTGAAATTGAAGGTATGATGGGTCCGCCGAGCTTGTTCTGGGCCATCGTGCTTAGCTTGAGTGCACAACTGGCGGTGTTGACAGCAGCTAGCATCGCGCCTCCTAAAACGGGAAAAGTCGGATTCTTCCGGTCCGTGGCATTTATTTTTTTCTTTCTCCAGTCGGTGCCGATACCGATAGCCCTGTTTGCATTACTTTACAAGAAATTTGGTCACGTAGAGTTGTTCGATTCAAGTCAGCTGATCTGGTATCTCGTTGAATCGTTCAGCGGTTTGGGACTCCTATTGTTCTCGGCAAAGACCTGGAATCTGTCCTTACAGCGTTTGCGAAAAAGTGAAGCGTCTCGCGGCTATCAGCTTTGACCACAACGGCAACACCCTGAGCAAAGTGGTCGGGTCGAACACCACGACCTACGGATGGGACTTCAGAAACTTGGGGACAGACGGGACGTTTTCTGATATTTTGCATGGTTGATGGCACGTCTGCTGTAGTTAACATACCGCACCACGTGACCCAACGTGGCAACGCTAGGCAGCTTATCCTAGCCAGCAACGATGAGCGAGCGGTGTACCTGAATCTTTTGCGAAAATACATCCAGCTTTACGGGCTACAGCTCCTTGGCTA
>DATGEY010000125.1:0-3242 GCA_035309625.1 Candidatus Acidiferrum sp. | reverse complement strand
ATCCTGACCTCCGGCGAAGAGTTCGAACTCATGCTTTCGGACCTGATGATGGCCGACCTCGACGGTATCGGGCTGCTGGAGCGGACCAAGGAAAGGTATCCCGACATGCCGGTGGTGATGGTTACCGCCGTGCACGACATTTCCGTGGCGCTGGCCGCCATTCGCAACGGAGCTTATGACTACCTGTTGAAGCCGTTCGAGCGCGAACAACTGCTGAACACGGTCAGCCGTGCTTTAGAAAACCGCCGCCTCAAGGTCGAGAACCGGACGTATCAGACGAATCTGGAATCGCTGGTCAAGGCGCGCACCGACCAGTTGCAGCAAGCGATTGGCAATCTGGAACGCTCGTATGACATCACGCTCGAAGCCCTGGGCGACGCGCTCGACTTGAAAGATGCCGAGACCGAGGGCCACTCCAAGCGCGTTACGGCGTTCACCATGGCGATTGCCAAGAACATGGGCCTGCCTAGCGAGCAGATCGCGGTCATCGCCCGCGGCGCCTTCCTGCACGATTTCGGCAAGATGGCCATTCCGGATGCCATCCTACGCAAGCCGGGCAAGCTGACCAAAGAAGAGATGGACATCATGAAGGAGCATGCTTATCTCGGCTACCAGATGCTAAGAAAAATCCCCTTCCTGGCCGAAGCGTCGGAAATCGTTTACACCCACCAGGAAAAATGGGATGGCACGGGTTATCCGCGGCATCTAAAGGGCGAAGAGATTCCCTTGGGAGCGCGGATTTTTTCCGTAGCCGACACACTCGATGCCATCACCTCCGACCGTCCCTATCGCCCAGCGCAGTCCCTGGCGGCGGCCCGCGAGGAAATCAAAGTGTGGTCGGGAAAGCAATTCGATCCTGAGGTAGTAAAGGTTTTTCTGGAAATGCCGGACGTAATTTTTGAAGATCTGCGGAAAGACCTTGACAGGCAGTCGTACCGGGCTGCGTATTCCACGGGCGCTAAGGGCTAAATCCGCTCGGTTTGGGGTTGTGCAGTTGAAGCTGGGGAATCCATTCAAATACCTGCTGGCGGTATCGGCAGGGCTGTTGTTGCTGCTCGCGGCGGCCTGTGCGTTTCTGCCACGCAGCCTCGCTCTGACTGCCGTCAGCGACATCGTAGGCGGAGTTCTGATGCTCCTCGCCTGCGTTGCCTTTACCTTGCACGGTATTCGAACGGTGGGGCGCCTGCGCTGGTTTTGGCTGCTGCAGGCTGCAGGCTGGGCACTCTGGTTTTCGGATCAGATAGTGTGGACGATCTTCGATCTGATCTTACAAAAAAAGATGCCCAGCATGTATCCAGCCGACGCTCTCCTGTTTCTTGCGGGGGCGCCCATGATTGCCGGAGTCCTGCTCCGGCCTCACCGCCAGCCAACCACGTCCAGTTCTCGCCTCGGCGTGCTGGATTTCCTGCTGTTGCTGCTGTGGTGGCTCTATATTTACGTTGCGTTTGTGGTGTGCTGGCAATATCCCTCGCCGAACGAACCCATCTACAGCCGCAACTTTGATTCGCTCTCGGCGGCGGAGACGATTCTGCTTACCGGCATCCTGCTGGTTTTCTGGCGCGAGAGTTCCGGGCGTTGGAGGCGATTCTACGGGCTTTTCTGCGGCGCGGCGGTGTTCAATGGAATCGCGTTCTACGTCATCAACCATGCCCTCGAGGCGGGCATTTATTACACCGGCAGCTGGTACGACGTTCCGTATTGCGCGTCGTTTACTTTTTTCACGGCGGTCCCGCTTTGGGGAGACAACTTGTCGCCGACGCCTGAGGACGCTGCCGACGAATCCTACAACTCATGGATGGCCAACCTGGCCATGACGGCGGTGCTTTCGCTGCCCATCATCGCATTCTTAGCGCTGCTCAGTCCCAGCCTGCCGAAGCCCGCAGCCAGCTTCCGTGTGCTGGTTACGATCGCCACCATGTTTCTGATGGCCGCGGTGCTGTTCATCCAGCATCGCCGCTTGAATCGCGAGTTGCAGCGGACCAACGTTGTCCTGCAGGAAGCTTCGCTGACCGATCCGCTTACCGGACTCCGCAACCGCCGCTACTTCTCCGCCACTATCGAGGGCGATGTCGAGCAGTCCTTGCGCTCGCATGCGGATAATCGCGATTCGCATACCCGCGATCTGGTCTTCTATTTGATCGATGCCGACAACTTCAAGGAAGTGAATGACCGCTACGGACACGACGTGGGCGATAAGGTACTGGTGGAAATGGCGCAGCGCCTCAGTTCTTCCATTCGCCATTCCGACGTCCTGGTACGCTGGGGCGGGGAAGAGTTCCTGATCGTCTCGCGCTACACCGACCGCGCCGACGCCGAATGGCTCGCCCAGCGCGTGCTCTCGGCCGTCGGCGACAAGCCGTTTTCGATGGGCGATTCCGGGAAGACGATGCACCGCACCTGCTCTTTAGGATGGGTGGCCTTCCCCTGGCTACTCGACAATCCGCGCGCCGTGCGTTACGAAGAAGTCCTGACCTTGGCTGATCGCGCCCTGCACCGCGCCAAAGAGTCGGGGAGAAACTGCGCGGTAGGCATGCTGCCGGCCAGCGGAAAACTTCCTGCCACACGCGTAGCGGGA
Source organism: Candidatus Acidiferrum sp. (assembly GCA_035309625.1). Classification (GTDB taxonomy): domain Bacteria; phylum Acidobacteriota; class Terriglobia; order Acidiferrales; family UBA7541; genus Acidiferrum. Next base: position 667 of record DATGEY010000125.1, on the reverse strand, counting down.
CTAAACGCGAATGCGCTTGACGTGGACGTGCTAGCCATAGCGGGCCCGCATCCCGCGTAACCGTAGCGCCGGCGTCCTCGCCGGCTGTCGCACGGGCGTTCTCCCGCGCGACACGGTGTTCTCAATTAGGAAGACGCTGGCGCGGCCGATGCAGTTGGCGGAGTCGCCGCCAGCGGTTCCACCTGCAGAGTCAGTCCATCCACCCGGCGCACCACCACTAATTGCCCCGCGGGCAAAGCCGAAGATGCAATGGCGTCCCAAAGTTCGCCGTGCACGAAGACTTTGCCTTGCGGCGAGAGCGCCGTCTGCGCTACTCCGGTTTCGCCAAGCAGGCCTTGTTCTCCCGTGACCACCTTGTTGCGCCGCGCCCGCAACGCAATCGTCATTAAGAATGCGGTAATCACGCCCAGAGGAATGCTGACGGCGAGCGCCGTCAGGAGGTGCACACGCATCTCGGGAATGGGAGCGTCCACCAGGAGGAGTCCGCCGAGCGTAAGCAGAGCAATCCCGCCAATGGTGAGCACTCCGTGGCTGGCGAACTTCGCCTCTGCGGCGAACAGCGCGAAGGCCCCGAGAATCAGGACCAGCGCGGCAAAGCGCGTGGGTAGAAGATTCAGTGCGAAAGCTGCGACCAGAATGAAGACCACGCCAACCGTGCCAGGAATAA
>DATGEY010000124.1:0-10418 GCA_035309625.1 Candidatus Acidiferrum sp. | reverse complement strand
AACGAGGCCATGCTTTCGCCGTCCTTGAGCCGCAACACAAAGCGCATACGTTCTTCCACGATGGACCGCTCCTTCCATGGCATCGGCACCTCCAAGCTGGACTAGTCCAGCTTGGAGGTGTAAACCATGTCTTCGGAACGTCTTGTAAAGGAAGAATCCGAACGCTCAGTCCGACCCGGACACATAGGTAACAGAACGTACCGGCTACATAGGTAACACTTGTGGGCCAAACGGATTTGTGTCGCAAAGCCGAAAAACGCTGATATTGACACCGACTCCGTGGCCAAATCACTTCCGAGGCTTGGGATGCGGAACGAATTGATATCCCAGGCCTCGAACCGTCACCAGATGGCGGGGCTTGGAAGGCTCGCGCTCGATGTAGCGGCGCAAGCGCACGATGAAATTGTCAATCGCGCGCGTGTCCGTGTCTTCATGAAGGTTCCAGACATTTTGTAAAATCGCTTTGCGCGATACCGGGCGGCCGCTGTTGCGTATCAGATACCGCAGGAGCTCCGCCTCCATCAGGGTCAACTGGAAAATTTGCCCAGCGCCGCGGAGTTGCAGGTTGGTGAAATCGACGGTGCGATCGGCAAACTGGAAAATGTCCGGAGACTCCGTTTCCGGAGCGCGCTCAGGTCGAGAGGCCGTGGTGTAATGCAGCCAGTTCTTGCGGCGGAGAAGACTTTCCACACGAGCCAGCAAAATGGCTAGATCGAAGGGTTTCGCTAAATAATCGTCAGCTCCAGACTCGAAACCCTGCAGTACATCCTCCGGGCGCGTCCGCGCCGTCAACATCAGGATCGGGATATAATTTTGTGCCAGACGAAGCTCGCGGGCGATCGCAAAGCCGTTTTTCCCGGGGAGCATAACGTCCAGAATTAAGGCATCGAAGCCTTCGTTGCCATGTAGCAGCGACAGGGCCTCCTCACCCCTGTCGGTGACCTGCACGGAATGACCCTCGGCTTCCAGGTTGAAGCGCAGCCCTTGCGCGAGGTGGGCCTCGTCTTCGACCACCAGAATACGGCTCATGCGCGATACACCCGCGGCAATCGAATCGTGAAAGTGCTGCCGAGTCCTTCGCCCCGGCTTTCCGCATAGGCGTCGCCGCCATAGCGGCGCGCGACGGAACGGACGATGAACAGTCCCAGCCCGGTGCCCTTCACTTTTCCCGCGGCAGAATTTTGTATGCGATAAAAGCGATTGAAAATGCGCTTCAATTCGACTCGCGGAATGCCGATACCCTGGTCATGCACGCTGAAGAAGATGGTGTCAATATCCGGCGTGCGGACATCGACTACGATGTTCTTGTTCTGCCCGGAATACTTGATGGCGTTGTCCAGAAGGTTGAAGACCGCCGTGCGCAATTCTTCGGGATTGCCCATGACCACCAAGTCTGCGGGCGGCTCGGCGCTGAAGCGAAGCGACTCAGGGCTAAGATTATGCCGGAGGCGCGCTAGTTCCAGCGTATTGCGCGCAACCTCCGCAAAGTCCACCTCTTGCCAATTGCGACGGCGGGTGGCATGGCGCACCTCTCCGGCTTTAAGAACTTGCTCGATCATGCCGAGAAGCCGGTCCGAATCCTCCAGCATGATGCGATAAAAATCGCGTCGCTGGACCTCCTCGATCGGCCGGGTTTGCAGCGTCTCGAGATACAGGCGTATGGAGGTTACCGGTGTTTTCAGCTCGTGAGTTACGGCATTGAGAAAGCTGTCCTGCCGCTCATTGCGACGGATTTCGCGAACAATGAAAATTGTGTAGCCAACCAAACCGGCAATAATCACGCTAAAAAAAATGATGCCAAGAACCAAAGGCACTACTTGCCGCCAATGATAAATAATCCAGGTAATGTTCAGGAAGATTGCGAGAGCAACGAGGCAAGCGCCCAGCGTGATGAAAAATGCGATGGCTTTTGCACGGCTCGTGATCCGCATTGCCGCTAGTCTAATTCATCGGCAGGTGCGGCGCACTAGAGGGTAGGGTTTTGGCTCAATCCCCGACAGAACTTGAAACCAATACCTCCTCCTCTACCAAAGGGTCCGGGGCGAGGACGGGGGATTCCAGCGGCTTAACCGGCCCCAGAGGGGATTGCAACTTTGGCATCTTGATGTCCCACGCGAGACCAAGGGCCTGGAGCGCCGAAATGCCATACCAATTTACGTCAATCTCATACCAGGTCAGGCCGTGTTTTGCGGCTTGCGGAGCCGCGTGGTGGTTGTTATGCCATCCTTCGCCAAAAGTCAGAATGGCCACCCAGAAACTGTTCGTCGAAGTGTCGCTGGTTATGAAGCGTCGCGAACCCCACATATGCGTAGCGGAATTGACCAACCAAGTGGCGTGGAGCCCCACAACCGTTCGCAAGAATACGCCCCACATCACACACGACCAGCCTCCCAAAGCGAGGAGAATTACGCCCAATCCAGCCAGCGGCACCCAATGGTATTTGCTGATCCACATATAGAACTTTTGCTTGCGTAGATCGGGAACATACGGAAGCAACTCGGCGGTATTTTGGTGCATGGCCTTGCCGGTAATAATCCAACCCATATGGGCCCACAAGCCGCCGTCATTGGGAGAATGGGGATCGCCTTCTTTATCCGTGTTCTGGTGGTGGATCCGATGAGTTGCCACCCAAGCGATGGGGCCGCCTTCGAGGGCCATGGTGCCGCAAATCGCCATGAAGTATTCCAGCGCTCTTGGCGTTTTGTATCCGCGGTGGGTTAACAGCCGGTGATAACACATGCCAATTCCCATGCTGCCGGTCAACCACCACAGGAAAATGGCGATAGCGAGATTCTTCCAGCTAAACATAAATAGCGCCGCTATAGCCCCGATGTGAAAGGCCAGCATGAAAAACGTGGTGGTCCAATTTAAGGGCTGTTGGAAGGTTCGGTCTTGTTGGAAAATGCTCATGTTCCCTGTGTCCTCACTACGTGTTCGTATCTATTTCCACCGTAACATGGGCATCCGCGATGCTTTGTAATACTTGTGTAATGGTTGTTGGGCGTGCGCGTTTTGCTAACAGGAAAGAAAATCGAAATACTTCCGCGGGGCAAAACCAGGATCTTAATTAGCGCTTGGATTTTATTCGCAGGTGATCCCGCAGGAAGGGAAGCGCTCGCGTCACCGTGGCATGGCTGGCTTGGGCCCAGCGGGGAAGTTGACGCGGGTTTTCCGCCAAAAGATTGGAAATCGGAAGCAGCGCGGGGTTGCAATCCGCGGCCAACTTTACAAATGCAGTGAGAGGCACGGCCAGCAGGAGCCCTATGGCTCCCCAAACCCAGCTCCAAAACAACATTCCCACCGTAGCCGCCACTGGACCGATGTTCACTCGGGAACCCACAAATTTCGGTATCAGCAAATTCGCCGACACCAGATGCAACGAAAACACGGTCATGGCAATAATCACGAATGGCGCAGGCGTTGCAAATTGGAGCGTGGCGGCAAGCAGCGGAACTACGCTGGCCAAAATGGCGCCCAAGAATGGAATTAGATTCAAGAATCCGCTAACTATTCCCAGCGCAATCGCGCCATCCAATCCGATGGCCAGCAATACACCGACGGTAACCGCCGCCATCAGTGATCCGATCACCAGGTTTCCCCCGGCGAACCCTCGGACCATGCGAGTGACACGGTTCACAAATGAGGGAACATCCGCAGCGGTCGAAAATGTGCCTGAAAGCCACATATAAATATGATCTTTTCGGACCAGCATAAAGAACATCAGGAAAGGCACGATCGCGGATATGACGATTGCGCCGCCCAAGGAACCGACGCCTCGCGCCAGATAAGATGGCCAACTGGGCGGTTCGTTGACCCGGACTTCGGGCACTTTTTTGGGTGCCGGCGCCGCTGGATTCAGCTTGCCCGCGTTTTCTTGTACCCTCTCAATTCGTCGTGTGAGCGGTTCGATGGCTTGGCGAATCTTCCCGGTATATAGAGGGAGGGTATCTAGGAAAGAAGTCGCCTTGTCGTAGAACACATATAGAGACGCGCTCACAAGGATGACGCCGAACAGAACCACTATTGCGGAGGAAGCGTAACGGGGAATGTGCAGTCGCTCCAGATGCGCTACGAGGGGGTCAACCAGGATAGCCAGGAAGGCTGCAAGCAGTACTGTAACGCACAGGGAACTTGCATAGTAAAAGAAAGTAACCACTAAAGCCACGACCACCACCCACAGCAAGGCGGTGATGCGACCAAGCAAGCGTTCGCGCGATCCGTCGTCCGCGCTATTATTGTTCATTAGGCCTGCGGGGGCACCTTAACATCAACATCGCAGTCCCCACGGACTAAATGCGGCCCATCAGCAACATAATCACCAGAATTATGACAACCAACCCCAACCCACTACTTGGGTAGTAGCCCCAGCCCCGACTGTAAGGCCAAGTGGGTAGCGCACCAAGTGCAATCAAGAGGAGTATTACCACCAGAATGGTAAGCATGTAGATATCGCTCGAGCGAACGCTGCGGCCCGGGCTTCAACCTCCGGCCCGATTGGAACCCGAAAGGGCCTCGTCAACAATCCGCTCAATCGTGTATTGCCGGACCGTAGAACCGTTAAAATGAGCCCTTGGCCTTTCCGGCCTCGGGCCAGGAAATTCGAACCCTTGAGTAGCATTAGGTTTTGCTTTGTTCAAAATACAGGGAAAATGGTATGTCAATCTAAGGGACGACCTAATATCTATTAATTGCAAGATGTTACGGGCCCCTGAATCTAAAATCGCACAATATATGAGGTAACTACCCTGCGTATCCTTGTTGCCGACGATCACGATATCATTCGACGCGGGCTCAAGCAGTTGCTGACCGCGCACCACGGCTGGGATGTTGTCGCCGAGGCGAAAACCGGGCGCGAAGCGGTTACCCTGGCTGAACAGCTGAAACCCGATGTCGTAGTAATGGACATCAGCATGCCCGAGCTGAACGGCTTAGAAGCCGCTCGCCGTATCCGCAAAAGCCTTCCCAAGACCGAAATTGTTATCCTAACGTTGCACTTCTCCGACCAACTTGTGCGAGACATTGTTGAGGCCGGTGTTCGAGCCTACATAATGAAATCGGACGCGGACCGCGACTTGGTTGCCGCCGTCGAGGCGTTGGGCAACCACAGGTCTTTCTTTACGTCGCGAGCTGCTGACATGTTACTTGACGGTTTTTGCAAGCAAAATACGGTTCCGGACCACATGGCTATCCTGCGCAGCAGGCTCACCTCTCGGGAGCGCGAAATCGTCCAGTTGCTTGCGGAGGGAAAGAGCAGCAAGGAAGTGGCTGTGGCCTTGGGTATCAGCGTCAAAACGGCCGAAACTCACCGCGCCAACATCATGCGCAAGCTCGAACTGCATTCGGTCAGCGAACTGGTTCGCTACGCGGTGAGAAACCAGATCATTGAGGCTTGATGACGCCTGCGAAGTCCGTTAGCGTCGCCTTGGGTTATGCAAACATTCTCACTTGGACACCCCCTCCCATCGTGTTCCCAGCGGAGGGGCCATGCCAACAGTAATCGTAGTCGATGATCATGCCGTGATCCGTCGCGGAGTTCGGGGAATCCTTCATGACTTTCCGGAATGGGTGCTCTGTGGCGAGGCCCAAAACGGGAATGAAGCCGTAAAGCTCGCCGAGAATGTGAAGCCCGAAATTATTATCATGGATGTTTCCATGCCCGGTCTGAATGGTTTGGAAGCGACGCGCATTATTCACGGTCGATTGCCCGACACCAAAATCTTACTGTTGACCTTACACTCCTCCACGGAACTTGTACGGAGCGCCTTCCGTGCGGGCGCGCGAGGGTATGTCCTTAAGTCGGATGCGGAGCACGATTTGATTCGGGCGCTGAATGTTCTGGCCGGAGACGGCACTTACGTCAGCCCGGCGATCGACCAAAAACTGGCCCAGAAGGCCATTGTCGAAGAATCACGTATACCGAGCTGACTCGCCCATCGTATACCCTCTTTGCACGCCCCTATAGGGTCCAGCTCGAAGCACCGCAAAGCTGCTGATTTCCAGGCTCCGACGCGCGGAGGGTCTCTTGGTACACGGGCTATATCGGGATTCGGGCGCGCGACGTTCGGCAAATGTGTCTCGCGGCGGTATTTCTGGTTTGGCGGCTGGAAACAGGCTGCTCGGGCTTGGGCGTCGAATTTGGGTTTGCTCTCAGCGGGAAAATGGACGATCTCTGACCCCAAGAGTGGCCTATCATCCTCAGTTTTCGCTACCGGTAATCGCGAATAGATCGGAGCAAACCGGTAAGCGAATATTCTCGTGGATCGCTGGCTTCTTGACGCACACCTTTTACGTGACTTCCCGGTCGATTCTCAGGACAACGCGGGATTGAGTGGGTCGTCGGATGACGGCACAGTCGTGATAGCTGGGCCCTTCGGCCCGGCCGCCCGATTTTGCGCGTCGGGGAAAAAAGGAGAGACATGAAAGCGAAAAAGCTGGTTCTGTCGGTGTTTCCGTTGCTCGTGGCGGGAATGCTATCAGCATGTTCCGCCGACAAGTCGCCCGATGTCACGGACAACGTTCGCAAATCCCTCGATCAGGCGGGATTTAAAGACGTGAGCGTCAGTCAAGACCATGACAAAGGCGTGGTGACGCTAAGCGGCACCGTTCCGACCGAAACGGACAAGGGCCAGGCGGAGTCTATTGCTAAGTCCAATGCCCCGAGTCTTGTCGTGGCGGATCAAATCTCAGTTCGCCCCCCGGGCAATGAGAGTGAAGCAAAAACGGTTGATTCCGATTTAGACAAGGCCATCGAAAAAAACCTGGACGCGACTCTCGTTAAGCATCGCCTCAAGAGGAGCGTAAAGTACGACGTGAAAAACGGCGTCGTGACGCTCACAGGTGACGTTCCCTCACAGTCGCGCCGTGAGCAAATCGAAAAACTGGCGGCCTCGGTTCCCAATGTCAAGCAGGTAGTGAACGAGCTCGAGGTGAAGGGCCAGAAGGCTACATCGACTAGCTGAGCCGACGACAAACAGGTATGAAAGCCAGTTTGGAATCAGCTCCAAACTGGCTTTTTTTATTTGAAGCGTTCGGCTCGCGTCGGATGGCGCCGTGGGATTGTGAAAACGCAGTTGTCCACTTTCTATTAAACAAGGAGAAAAACCAAAGTGAGGATGAAGATTTCTAGTTATGGCACACTGCAAATCAAGGAACCCTGTGAAGGGTTCGGTGGGTCGGTCATCCCTGCAGGGCGATCTGTTCCGGTTGGGTCAGAGCCATGAGTTGCTGGCGCAGCCTTACGCGCGCCCGGAATACCCGCGATTTCACCGTCGATACGGTGATTCCCAACGCTTCGGCGAGTTCGCGATTTGTCCAGCCTTCCGCCTTTTGCAAAATGAACGTGTCTTGCAGCGAAGGATTCAATCCGCGGAACACCTTGCGGGTTAACTCCTTGCTGATGTATTCGCGCTCGGGATCTTGCCGGCTGTCTTCAATTTCGGGGAAGGAACGCGGTTCGTCTTCCGAGGCGGTGGCATCATGGTAATCGGAGATGCGCTCCGAATTCCGTTTGCGCAACTTCATCAGCGCTTCGTTGATGGTAATGCGCACCAACCAGGTCGAAAACTGCGAATTCCCCTCGAAGCGGCCGATATTATGGAACGCCTTCACCAACACGTTCTGCAGATTGTCTTCGGCATCCTCGCGGTTGCGCAGCATATTTAGAGAGAGTCCGTAGATTTGTCCGGAATGTCTCCGCACCAGTTCGGTAAAGGCTTCTTCATTGCCAGCTTGTGCTTTGGCAACCAATGTGCGTTCGGGAAGGCTCTGAGTTTCCATACGGAAACACTCCTTTACATTCAAAATCGTTGCGATTACGTGCCCGGGGACGTCTTGCTAAATGCGCGCCGGACTTGCGAGCACGGCTTCGAGGACTTCTGGCCGAGAGATTAAACCGCTATTGAGGTATAAATCTGGTTCCGTTTTTGAACAATACAGCGGAGGCTGTAACGTAGAAGGCGATGAGAGTGTACCGAGAGTTTTACCGGGTATCTTTGCCCGCCATCTGTGCGAGGATGCACTCATTTTGCAATGAAACTAAGCCTGGCTGATCGTTCGACAATGGTATTCCTCATTTCTGATGACGATCTCAATTATCTCGGAATCACATTGTTTTCAACGGTTTAGACGGTGGACTTGGCGATGCTTGGCCCTTCTTTGCCTCGGCTCTGATAGGCGCACCAATGTTCCTATTTCTGGTGAATGTCTTTATGAGTTTGAGTCTGCCAATAAGCAGCGAATGGGGGCAGCGACCCCCGAGGTTCTGCAGGAGGCCAGTTCCGTGCTGCCACTTCAGCTCCTTTTAGCCGGTTGCGCGCAGCTAGCTTTCCTTTGGCTTCATCTGAGCCATCATGTTGCGCATCGCCGCGCTTGATCCTGGCGCATGCTTCTCCCGCCAGCTTTCCAACCGCTTGTACGTCTCTTCGATATTCGCAAACAGCCGTGGATTTTTGAATGCCGCTCGCCAGATCGGTACGATCGTGCGCATGCGGTCCCATACTACCCAGATCTCGCCATTGCTCTCGAAAAACAGCTCGTCGTTGATCAGCCCGCGGTTCACAATGCTGGCCACCATGTCCCAATAACTAATCACCATGCGTATATACGTATTTTCTTCGCTGCCCTGCGGGTATTTTTGCATCATGTCTTCTGCGGACGAGGGATGGAAATTTTCCACGAACCACGCGCGCGCTTGCCGCAATCTGGGCTCCCTCCTCATGTCGTAGAGCCGCAGCATCAGGTTCACTTCCTCGTAGCTCACTTGTGCCATAATGCTCCCTCCTGTTCGCTCCCCGGCCTACGAAAGCGGGGTTTCTGGCGCACCGGTTGCTTCCCGCCTCGCAACCGCAATGCTTTGCCGCTCAAAGGTCATCTGAATCCGCCGCCGCAACTCGCGACAAACTTCGTCTTGCCGGGTCGGAGCCGTGCGCAGCTGCAAACGCAGCGTTGTCCCCGTGTGATCATATCCCTGCACCCCCAGCACCCGCGGCCCGTCGACCAAGGCCTGGGACCATGCGGCATCGCCCCGTAGCTCGTTCGCCGCGCTTTCCAGCGCCTGCAAGGCTTTTTCCAAGCGCACCCCACTTTCGATTCCAATGTCCACGTAAGCCTGCGACCAGTCTCGGCTCAGATTGCCGACGGTCCGAAGCTCGCCATTGGAGAGGGACACCAGCGCCCCGTGACCGTCTCGCACCACCGTGCGGCGCAGCGACATTTGCTCCACGCGCCCCGTGGTATCGCCCACCTGAATGCTGTCTCCCACCGCAAATTGGTCTTCCAATCCGATTTGAAGGCCGGCCACCGCGTCGCGGATGGTGTCCCGCGATCCGATGCTGAATCCCAATAGTGTTGCGCCGGCAATAATCACCGCGGGCAGAGCACTGATTCCGAATTCGGGCAGCGCCGTCAGCGCGGCTATAATCCATATCAAGCAGCTTCCCGCTGCGCAAATCTTCTCCGCCAATGCGCGCGTCTGCTGTTCCCTCTGTTGCGCCCCCTTCGATTGCATCGTCGCCGGTTTGACCAGACCGTTCGTCGCGGTGTGCAGAACACGCTTGCAAAGTAAAGCGAGTACCAGGATGCCCGCCAGATGAAGCGCGTTTGCTATCGTGAAATCGAAGATATGGGTGAGAGGGATGGACATAATCTTGTATGGGAGGGAAAGTATATCAATCGGGGTTGCCCGGCAAGGGCGTCACCGCTGGTCGCTGGCTGGGGAGGGAACCATGCAGTCTTGTAAACGTCGTCTGCTTCTTATGTCCCTCGCTGCGGTCCCCGGGTTGATGCTGCGCCTCCAGGACCCTGCCGCGCAAGATCCCGCCCGCGGCAGGCGCCGCCCGGATGGTTCGGACGACGCCACTAACAATACGAACTCTGCAAATTTTCCGGCCGCAAGCACGAAAGCCATGCTTGAGGAGCGCCAAAAAAGCATCAAGAAGGACGTGGAGAAGCTTTACAACCTGGCTGCCCAACTGAAGACGGAGGTGGAACAGACCGACGCCACCACCGTTCTTTCCTTGGCCATGTTGAAAAAAGCCGAAGAAATCGAAAAATTGGCCAAGCAAATTAAGGATCGCGCCAAGGGCTAGCACTGGCCCCGCGTATCTTGCCCCCTGCTCTAGCGCGCGTTCCCCTTCCGCGATAGAATCGAATCAAGGAAGTGCACCTGCTTCCTTGCTTCCTTGGAAGTGGACCGCGCGCCTGTAGCTCAGATGGATAGAGCATTAGCCTCCGGAGCTAAGGGTCGGGGGTTCGAACCCCTCCAGGCGCGCCATCCCGGACATGTACAGTCCGGAGAGATCCTTTACAGAACGTTCCGAAGACATAGTTTACACCCTTGGGCCGAAGGGGTTTGCTAAAGGCTGCAGAGTCCTTTCCTCGAGATCGATGTAGCCGAGATCGTAGTCCATAAAGCTCACCAG